>NZ_RXNR01000003.1 GCF_003966145.1 Lysinibacillus telephonicus | reverse complement strand
AACCTCACAAATAATTTAAGGGTTACGCCCCTTAAATTATTTGTGAGGCGAGCAAGCGATAGCGCGCTAGATTCAGAGTGAAATCTCAATTTCTTCTGTCCATTTTCTTGACATAGTATCATTTCTTTAATTACTTCTGGTGCAATGGTTAGTGGAGATCGAATGCGAGCAAATTTTACAACTGAATCTGATGAAGGTAGAGTAAAAAGACAAAATATCAGTTTGAACTCATTTTTAATAGGACTCCCAAACATTCTCGTTGCAATATTGTTTTATTATTTATTGAATAACAGTTAAACTTAAAAATTTACTTGGGGTGAAATATTGAAGAATTGTTTGCTTGAGTCAATATTGTTTTTCACATAAAAGAGGGCTAATCAGATTATTTTCTGATTAGCCCTAATATTATTTTACGCAGCTAAAGTTAATTGAGTATAGGAAAGAATTGCTGGTTTTTCTATTTTCTGAAGTAAATTTAAAGCTTCTTCTTTTGTTTCAAATTCAAAAATACGGTATGCTTCTTGTTCAAATACTGTTACTACCCACATTAAGGGTCGCCTCCTTAAGTTTTAATATAAGAACTTATGTCAAACCTAGAAACTTTGTTATATAACACTGAATGGGTGTTTCAAATAAACACATTGTGTTATATATCATTGAGACCATTCTACACCCAAAATTATCAAATTAAAATAGTTAGTGAATTATTTCACATATTGTTCATATTGATTGCGTTTACAGTAAAAATTACAAAAAAAACATACATATTTTAAAGTTTAAACAAATAATATCAAATTTTTATAAATGATATTTTCATTCGTTATAAGTCAGTTGAACATTATGATAAAGCATATAAGCAGATGATAATCTTAAGCTATCACATTTTTGCCTTTGTTTCTCGATAGTTTAATTTATAAAAAATAGAGTGAAGAATTACTAAGGATTCTTCACTCCATGTTATTTAATGTGGAATATTTTTTCTATTAATCATATAAATACTGCCTAATATAAGAACCATGCCAATTAGAAGTGAATATGTAAAAGGTTCATTTAAAAAGAGTGTACCGATTAGGACTGAAATAAGTGGTACTAGAAAGGTAAACGAACTTACTTTACTAGCTTCACCTGCACTCATTAACTTATTATAGATAACAAATGCTAACGTAACACCAAAAACAGCACCATAAAGAAGCGTAGCGATAAAAGGTAAATTCCAATCAATTGAAGTTATATCTTCTGTCCCCATCCCTATAATAATAAAAACAATACCACCAATTATGTTTTGCATTGCTACTAACCATAATCCATTGACTAAACTACTTTTCTTCTTAACATATACCGTCCCAATAGCCCAACCAATACCTGTAATAAGAGCTAATAAAATTCCGATGGCTGATACTTTTCCTGTGATGCCATCAAAGCTGACAAAAATCACCCCTAAAAAGCCAATAATAATGCCTGATATTTTCATTGTAGTTAAGGGTTCTTTTAACCAAAGCCAAGCAAGTAAAACGACAAGCACCGGCTGTAAATAAACTATGACTGAGAAAAGTCCTGCAGGTAAATATTGAAGACCTATAGATTGAAGACCATAAAAAATAATTACATTAAATATGGCGGATATTATGAAAATATGCCAAACTTCCTTAAAACGAATTTCTCTCCACTTTGGAAGTAAAAAGGCAGAAAATAAAAGTCCTCCAAGAATAGATCTTAATCCTGCGAATAAAATGGGAGGCGCATAATTTAAAGCTATTTTGTAAATTGGCCAAACAGTGCCCCAAATGAGCACTACGATTGCTACTCCAGCAATTACTTTTAATCTTGATATATTTCCCATATTATTTGCCTCCTTATGTAAAATAAATTTATGCCTAAATCAAGGTAACACAGTAATTTATTATTGTATAGAAAAACTTAAAGTAGCAAATTTATTAAAAAATTAGTTGAAGATTAATGATCCAAAACAAAATCCAATTATTGTATATTAATTGATTTGATATCCAATAATATAAATACTTCCTCAACAATGGAAAATTACGGAGGTATTATGAATGCCTGAATTTTTATTAATATTGCTGCGTTCAATTACAGCATTTATTGTTTTGCTTATTCTGACAAGAATAATGGGGAAAAAGCAGCTTTCACATCTTACATTTTTCGACTATGTTGTAGGAATTACAGTAGGATCAATTGCTGCAACGATGTCTATAGACAAAAATATACACATATCAGATGGACTTATTGCATTAGGTCTATGGGGAATTTTTCCGATCATCATGGGGTTTTTAGGATTGAAATCGAGGAAATTCTTGGAACTTACTGATGGAAAGCCTGCGATTCTCATTAAAAGTGGAAAAGTGTTAGAAGAAACAATGAAGAAAAATCAACTTGCGATTGATGAACTAATGAAGCTATTACGTGAAGAAGGGATTTTTAAAATTGAGGATGTAGAAATGGCCATCTTAGAGACAAATGGTGAACTAAGTGTAATGAAAAAATCTGATCTTGAGCCAATAACACCTCGCTTATTGGGTTTAAAAGTGCAAATGGAGCACGCACCAAGTTTATTAATAGTCGATGGTCATATTTTGGATAAAAATTTAACGATTTTAGGTTACTCAAATAATTGGCTCCAAAATGAAATTCAAAAACACGGAGCAAAATCGACAAATGAAGTATTCCTAGCTCAAATTGATGCTAATGGAAATTTATTCGTTGACTTATACTCAAAAAAGCAGAATGAAGAAATTTAAAAAGGCGAGTATATAGCCCTCACCTTTTATGGATATATTTGGTCTTGCCTAGATAAGAAGATTTTTAAGAATATTTATACGCATTATTTTATTAAAATGTCTTATTTTATTTATTTTTATAAGTTTGTTGGTTTTTACTCGTCATAATATTTTTATCCTGCAACTCATCGTCAAAATCAGCTGCAAATTCTTCGTTTCGTTTTTCATCTTTGTCATTACTATTGCAATTATAAATATCGAAACTGTTATGAGTTCTTACATTGATTGTTCTTTTATTATTTTTGCTCATAATAATCACCTCCTAAAAAGTAATGTGCACATTTAAAATAGTTTTATTCTAAATGCACATTCCATATAATGGATCATCAAAGTCCTTTTTTGGTAATAGAAAATGGAGGCGTATTTTAAGTGAAAAAAATTCAAATTATTATGTTGCTCCTCATAATGGGAGTTAGTATAGGAGCCTGTTCCGATGAGGCTGACCCTCATTTAACGAGGGTTGATATACAAAAAATAGATGAAGATGAAATGTATGAAGAAGAGGTTATCCTTGTGGATCTTATAACATTGGATTCATTGAAAAGTATATTTAATGAAGTAAAATGGAAGCCGAATTCTTCAAAAGAAATGTCTGCAAAGGAAGATCTACAACTTACTCTATTTTTTACATATGAAGAAAATATGTCCGAAAAGCTTTTTCTCTATCGAATTTGGTTTGAAGATGACGATGAGGTAATTATTATTAGCAATAATGAAGAAGAGGGGTATGGCAAATTGGAAGGTGATAATGCAGTTAAACTGAAAAATATTTTAATTGGTCAATTTTTGGAGGAAGAAATGGAATGAATAAGGAAAGGTCAAGCACGTACCTAAATTAATCTCCAAATTAAATTCTATTTTACGTGGTTTTTGGTAGTTATTACACGTTTTTATATTATATTTATGCATTTTTTCTGCTTTTTTCTGCGGTTTCACGTACTTTTAACGCGGTTTGGAATTTCAACTCAGTTTCGCGCATTTATTACGGGTTTTCATATAATATTTACACACTTTTCCTGCTTAAGCTGGAGACTTTTTACTTTTCTAATCCGCAATTGGTTTTTAAGATTTCAATCAATACTTCAAACTTATCTTGACCAATTTTTTCACAAATTTCTTTCTCAATCTTCTCCATTAAAACTTCATATTGTTCAAAACATTGTTCTCCAAGCTTTGTTAACTGAACACACTTTTCCTTTTTATTATTTTGTATGTTCTTTATCTCAAGTAAACCTTTAGTTTCAAGACTTTTTATAAATTTATGGGTAGCCTGGCGGGAAATGTTTACTCTCTTTGAAACATTTGAAATTGTAGGTGAACTTTTAAAAATTATCTTAATGATTAACCATTCAGAGTTTGAAATATAAATATCGCTTTTTTCATTCCAAAGTCTTTCTTTCATTTTATTTATTTGAAGGTGATATTCATTCAATAAATCTATGAAATACTGATTATTCAAAATTATCACGCCATTCTTTTTAATTTTAATATAACGAAGCATTTTTTTAACGTCAACCTAGTTTAAATTGATCAAATAAAAGATATGTAAAATTATCTCAATTTGTACATACTAATTTTAAATATTTAGAAACGAGGTCTTCATATGAAGATTGCAGCTATTCAAATGGAATCGATTTCAGGACAAATTGATAAAAATAGAGAAAAAGGGAAAAAATTTGTATATGAAGCGATAAAAAAGGGTGCTCAATTAATCGTATTACCAGAGCTTTGGTCAAGCGGCTATCATCTTACAAAACCAGTATTTGCAAAATTGCAGCAAGAAACTAAGGACATTGTTGAACAGTTTAGAGCTATTGCAAGGGAACATTCTGTAGTACTTGTCGTGCCTTTTATTGATAAAAAGGGAGAAGATTTTTTTATTGCACTATCAGTAATTGAGAGCAATGGTGAAATTCTTAAAACATACCATAAATCCTTTCTTTGGGATAAAGAACAGCTTCATTTTAAACATGGTGAACGTAAGTATGACCCTATTCAAACATCGATAGGAAAGATTGGGACATTGATATGTTATGATATTGAATTTCCTGAGTTAAGCAGAATATTAGCATTGCGCGGTGCACAATTGATTATTGTTTCTTCAGTGACAAGACTTGCATCTGAGAAACGATGGGATATCCAGCTTCCAGCGCGTGCCTTAGATAATACGGTTTTTGTATTGGGAGCAAACACAGTAGGTGAAGGAAGCTGTGGCAAAACGAAATTGATTGATCCTAAAGGAGCAATTGTTCACGAATGTTCGAGAACAAAAGAAGAGATTCTTTTATGTGATTTAGATTTTAGCCAAATAGATAAAGCAAGATTAAAAATTCCTTATTTAAAGGAATTTGATTATTCTTTAGTACCTGGACTAGTTGAAACAAAACTTTATTAATTTTATGCAAATTATTTCGTCTCTAAAAAGGAGATGTTTTTTGTATTGTTGTACAAAAATACCTGAGTGTTGATTGAAGTAGTACAAGCATATATTGGTGAAAAATAATCGTCTATGTATGAAGGTAGATGGGTAGGTGTGCTCAGTAATGAAAAAGCTGACTATTGATAAAGGTTTATTAATTACAGATATGGAAATATTGTTTAAAGGTCAAACGGTGCTTCTTAAACGAGTGCTAGTCGACACTGGTTCTGCAAGTACAATCATTTCATGCGATTTAGCGGAGTCTATCGGAATAGTTGCTGAAGAGAATGATCCAATTTACAAAGTTTATGGGGTTGGTGGATCAGAGTTTGTCTACTCTAAAGTAGTGGACTCAATTAAAATCGGTAATATGAGAGTAGATAACTATCAAATTGAAATCGGTGCTATGAATTATGGCTTTACGTTAGATGGAATACTTGGGCTAGATTTACTGCAGCAAATGAAAGCTATGATTAACATAAACAATTTGTCTTTACAATGGAAGTGTTAAAGGTATAGTTTTCTCTTATCATTAACAACTTTAGAAAAAATTTCTTTCTTTGTGTATAAAGATTAAGTAATATGATAGAAAAAGTACAAAACATAAAGGAGAATAATAGATGGATTATATCAGAATTACAAATATAGAAGATCCGTTATTTGCTAAAATGCATACATTGTTAGGTGAAGTATTTCCTCCAGAAGAAGTATTAGAATTTGATCTTTGGAAGGAACCTCTGGAGGATCCAAGCATTCGAGTTTTTGTTGCAGTCCATAATGATGAAGTAGTAGGAGCAACTGAGTATCGTTATTATCCTCAATGGAATATTGCTATGACAGACTTTACAATTATTGGCCGCCCAGGACTTTCTATTGGTAGATTTTTAGCTAACAACCGCCAGCAAGACTTGAACCAGCTTGCAAAAGAAAATGGTAAAGTGTTATTCGGTGGTTTTGCAGAAATTTATGATCCATACGAAAGAGAAGACTTTGAATTTGGCGGAATTAAGCCAATGAATCCATTTGTTCGTCGTGAAGTATTATCACATCTTGGTTACCAACGTCTTGATTTTCCATACGTTCATCCATCTTGGAAAAATGATGGGGAAGCAGTGAAAGGATTAGATTTTTGCTTTATACCAACCGACGATAAAGTTACAGAAATTCCAGCCAGCTTAATTGTAGATTTCTTAAAAGATTATTATTCTGTATTATCTAACAAACCACAAGAGTGGCTGCAAATGATTGAGGATTTACAAGCAAAACAAACAGTGAAATTGCTTCCTTTATAGGGATGCACATTTCAATTAAAAAGTTATTGAACGTTTTGAATTTAAATTAATTCAAAGCGTTTTTTTATATGAATGTACCTTATAGTAAGTTGGAGAAAGGGAAGCTAAAAAAGAAGTGAAATTTGGAATATTTGTAGGTTTCACAAATAAACTATTTTTCATATAATAAATTTATTAAAATTTGCAATTTTCATATTTTATTTGATGTATTATTTTTAGAATTAAAGTAAAATAGTAGAATAACGATATGGAATTGTTTAAGGATAAACAAAAGGTTATTACCGTCCTTAATTTCAGAATTTTCAACTTGTATTATTTGGAGGCCAGAAAATGTTAGATATTACTACACAGTTAACTACAAATCCGAAACAAAAACCAGCACCTGATGAATTAGGTTTTGGACATTACTTCACAGATCATATGTTTATCCTTGATTATACAGAGGGAATCGGATGGCATGATGGACGCATTGTTCCATATCAACCGATTTCATTAGACCCGTCAGCAATGATTTTCCATTACGGTCAATCTGTATTTGAAGGTTTAAAAGCTTACGTAACAGTAGATAATGAAGTTCTTTTATTCCGTCCAGACCAAAATTTTAAACGTCTTAATAATTCAAATGATCGTTTATGTATTCCAAAAATTGATGAGGAATATGCGTTAGAAGCATTAAAACAATTAGTTTCAATTGACCGTGAATGGGTACCGAATGCACCAGGGACTTCACTATATATCCGACCATTCATTATTGCTACTGAAGCAAATTTAGGAGTGCATCCTTCAAATCGCTATCAATTTATTATTATCATGTCTCCTTCGGGTTCTTATTACAAAGAAGGCATTAATCCAGTTAAAATTATGGTGGAACAACAATTTGTTCGTGCTGTAAGAGGTGGAACAGGTGCAGCAAAAACAGGAGGAAACTATGCAAGTGCTTTAAAAGGCCAGGAAATTGCAAGTAAAGAAGGCTATGCTCAAACATTGTGGCTAGATGGTAAAGAAAATTGTTACGTTGAAGAAGTAGGAAGTATGAATATCTTCTTTAAAATTGACGGAAAGGTTATTACACCTGCACTGAATGGAAGTATTTTACCAGGGATTACACGCGACTCGATGATTCAAGTATTAAAGTCTAAAAATATTCCTGTTGAAGAGCGCCGAATCTCTATTGAAGAAGTTGTTGAGGCACATAATAATGGAACATTAGAAGAGGTATTTGGTACTGGTACAGCTGCAGTAATCTCTCCAGTAGGAGAATTAAAATATTTAAATGATAAATTGATTATTAATAAAGGTGAAATTGGTGAAGTTTCACAAATGCTGTACGATACATTAACAGGCATCCAAAATGGCTCCATTGAAGATACTTTTGGTTGGACGATTAGATTATAATGCTAGATTAATTAAAAATAGCTTCCTTTTATACTTTGTTAAAAATCTCCCTAACAATTTTTTGTTAGGGTTTTTTTATGGCGTAATATGTAAACACCAATCCCATCGATTATTTTAAGCAATAAATTATGATTATTAGAAATCTGTTTATACTAAAATAGGTTTAATTTTCAATCTTAGTCACACCATGTCAAGTACTAAATTGGAGGTATTAGTGATGAGTAAAGTTGCTATTATTACTGGAGGAGGCAGCGGGTTAGGACAAGCTACTGCTGTTCGCTTAGCACAAGAAGGAGTCAATATTGTGGTGGTGGATGTTAGCGAGAAGGGCGGACATGAAACAGTTGAAATGGTTAAGAAACTAGGTGTCGATTCCATTTTTGTTAAAGCGGATGTATCTAAACAAAAAGAAGTGAAAAATTACGTTGAGCAAACTGTTAAACAATTTGGTTCCATCGATTATTTCTTTAATAACGCGGGTATTTCAGGCAGCGGTAAATTTTTCTTAGACACGACATCAGAAGAAATTGATCAAATTGTTGGGATTAATCTTCTAGGAGCACTATATGGTGTTCGCTATGTTGCTGAAGTAATGATAAAAAATGGTGGGGGTTCAATTGTCAATACGGCTTCAAGTGCTGGTGTAATCGGACAAGACTCTGTTGTTACTTATTCTGCAACAAAGCACGGAATTGTTGGTTTAACAAAAAGTATGGTTGCAGAATATGCAAAGGATGGATTAAGGGTAAATGCTATTGCACCTGGGCCAACAGAAACACCAATGGTAAAAACCTTTTATGAAGCAAACCCTGAAATGAAAGAAAATGCAACTCGCGGAATTCCTCAAAAACGTTTAGGAACACCTGAGGAAGTAGCAGAACTCGTTACATTTTTATTAACATCGAAAGCAGAATATATTAACGGTGAAGTAATTCGTATTGACGGTGGTTTTACGAATACAAAATAGCTTATTATATTCTTTAAAATAAATTGTTTAACTATTTGCATCTAGACAATTCTGTTTAGATGCTTTTTTATTCATTGTTAAACTTTGCTATAATAAGAAAAGATTATAAGAGAGAAGGCGAGGACTCTGTGGTGATTGAACTAAAAACTTTTTCAATTGGTTTACCAAAACAAATGAAATATAGCAATGATCAACTTCTTTCTACTGCAATTTGCAAGGAAACAGTAGAAGAAGCTTTCTTAACAAAAGAAGGGTTTATAGGGGATGGAGTAGCAGATAAAAAGCATCATGGTGGTCCTGACCGTGCAGTATGTGTTTATCCATATGAACATTATTCTTTTTGGGAAAAGGAAATTGGAGAATCATTACCGACTTCTGCCTTTGGGGAAAATATTACTTCAACGAATATGTTAGAAAGCGATGTTCATGTTGGAGACATATTTAAACTAGGTGAGGCAGTTATTCAAATAACACAGGGACGTGTTCCATGTAGTACGATTACAAAAAGAATAAATAATCCTCATATTTTAAAAAGAATTGTTCAGACAGGCTATACCGGATATCTATGTCGAGTTTTAGAAGAAGGAATGGTAAGAAAAGATTCTAATATTACATTAATAGAACAACATCCTAAACGCGTATCCATTCTTTTTGGAAATGAAGTTTATTTTCATAGACCAAAAGATATTGAAGCAATAGAACAACTTTTGGAAGTAGAAGAGTTGGCTGAAAAATGGAAGGAAGAGCTCGGAAAACGGCTGTATAAAATAACAAGTCTTTCGTAAATCGATTAATAGAGGAGTAGTGAAAAAAGATGATGCCATTTTGGTTTCATCTTTTTTAGTTAGAAAATTTTATAATAGGGCTAAAAGAGGGTTGTAATTTTTAAAAAATTATTTTCAACAATTATTTCAGTCGTTTCTAAAGTGGGAAAAAACGTCTTTTTGTTTTACTAATACAAACTTGTCCAAGAAATTATCATTCAAAGATTATATTGTATTTCCTAAAATTATAAGATAAAATTTACGAAATCCAATTTGATACCATTTTTCTGTTTAATGTATAATTAATTCTCTTATCTATAATAAAATTCTATCGGCACATAAGTGTTATTCTAACGAGGAGAGGGTTAAATTGGATTACTAGATTATTTTTTGCAGCCATTAGGTTGGAAATTTAGTAGGGGGGAGGATTATTTTCATTATCTACAATGCTGTTTCTAGGATTACCTATTCACTCAGTAATCGCAGTAGAAATGTAACTGCTGCTAAGTAGTTCGATTAATTTCATCTACATGTTAAAAAAGAATTTTAGTTGGTTTTTATTAGAATTAATAAGCGGGATTTGTGGGGGCATTTTTCTATTCAAGTAAGAGAGTTTACTTGAACAATTACGATTTTTATAAGGGGACTTGCTTTAAATATCTCATTTCTAGAAACAATGAATTTTTGTAATGCTTCGAAAATAGAAATAAAATTGGACTTTGACCTTTTTAGAGTTGAATTTTATGCAGGAAATTTAGGAATAGGAACCAGCACAATATCTCTTTATGTATTATCTAGTCAGAATATTCAGTATACGAAAGTGTCATTTATACACGTACTAGTTTACTAGCTTAGTGTATAGCAGTTTTGATATCCAATGTAACTAATGGAAAATCATTTGGCTATTGCAGCTACACCTTCTATGGATGCATTAATTGGTGGTCAATTGGATTAAAAACGACCTATTTTTAAGAAAGAAACGAGTTCTGAGAATTGTAACAGTTATTTTGATGGATCAATTAATGATTTAAACACAAGGAGAATGTTTATGAAAATAGGGATTGTTGGATTAGGAAGAATGGGATTTAATTTAGCATGCAATATGCTTGAGAACAATATTGATGTAGTCGGTTACGATATTGATCATTCGATAATGGATAAAATTCAGTGTAATTCATTGTTTAAAAAAAGAAACTTTATGTTTTTTCATAGTTTAGTTGAATTTGTAGAATCTCTTTCACCAACAGATGCTTTATTTCTATTGGTGCCACATGGGGAAGAAACTGAAAAGATGCTGGAAGAATTATTAAACAATTTGCCAAAGAATATAATCGTTATTGAGGCTGGAAATTCTCATTATAAAAATTCTCAGTATTGGTATAAACGTTATAAGGAGAAAGGAATTTACTTTCTAGATTGTGGAACAAGTGGTGGATTGAAAGGAGCAAGACATGGATTATGTTCAATGATAGGAGGAGATAAGGAAGCTTTTGACCGGATTGAACCTATACTAAAAAAAATTAGTTCTGAAAATGGTTACTTATATACAGGTCCAGCTGGCAGCGGGCATTTTTTAAAAATGATTCATAATGGAATTGAATATGGAATGATGCAGGCAATTGCTGAAGGCTTTGAAATTCTCCACGAGAGCGAATTTGAGTATAGCTATAAAGAGGTAGCAACATTATGGAACAGTAGTTCTGTAATTAAATCCTGGCTAATGGAGCTAATGATTAATGTATTTAGTGAAGACCAATCATTAGAGAACATCTCAGGTGAAATGCATGCATCGGGAGAAGCAAAATGGACAATTGAAACTGCTCTAGACTTGAATGTACCCGCTCCAGTTATTGCTCTATCTCTTATGATGCGTAATCGATCCTTACGTCATGATACTTTTGCAGGTAAAGTTGTAGCTTCCTTGCGTCATCAATTCGGAGGTCATGCTGTAGTAAAAAAAGCGAATTTTAAAGAGGGGGAATAAAATGCAGCCTATTCGGGATGTTTTGACAATTGGTGAAACGATGGTTATTTTTCAATCGAACCAAATAGGAAGCTTAGAAAATACAACAAGCATATTTCCTAAAATTGGAGGTGCAGAATCTAATTTTGCAATTGGACTTGCACGGTTAGGGGAAACAGTGGAATGGATAAGTAAGTTAGGGAATGATAGTTTTGGTTCTCTTATTTTAAAAAGAATCAAGGGAGAAGGAGTAATTACTAATAACACTATTTTTTCAGATGAAGGACCAACAGGCTTATTATTTAAAGAGCAAATTACTCCAGATCAATTAAATGTATATTATTATCGAAAAAATTCAGCCGCTAGCTTTATGTCAAAAGAACTTCTAGATAATATTTCGTTTGAAAATTTTAAATTTTTACATGTTACTGGCATAACCCCTGCATTAAGTAAAAGTTGTTATGAGTTAACAATGCAAGCTATTAAATTAGCTAAACAAAATAACGTAAAAATTATATTTGATCCAAATATTCGATTCAAACTATGGTCAAAAGAAAGAGCATTTCAAGTACTTCATGAAATCGCTTTATTATCAGACTATATATTAATTGGTGAAGAAGAGGCTATTTTTTTAACAAATTTAACTGATCGATTAGCTATGTGTAAAAGCTTGTATTCACAAAGTAATAAGGTAATAGTTTTGAAGTGTGGTGCAGATGGAGCATACGTTTTCAACGGCCAATTGCATCATGTGCCAGGATTTCCAGTGAAAACGATTGTAGATCCAGTAGGTGCTGGTGATGCATTTGACGCTGGATTTACTCATGGTTTGCTACAAGGCAAAGAATTAATAGAATGTGCAAGAATTGGCAATGCAATGGGGGCATTGGTTATCCAGCAGTATGGTGATATTGAAGGCTTACCGACTTCTGATGTTTTGTACAGATTTTTAGAAAATAGAATTGAAACAGATGTTATACGCTAGGGGGGATTTTATGAGGAAATGGGATAAATTAAAATTCATCGAACAAAACGGTATTGTAGCAGTTATTCGAAAGATTGATCCTTCTATTTTAGAACAAGTAGTTCGTGCATTAGTAGATGGTGGAGTGAAAGTGATAGAGATTACAGTTGATAGTGAAAATAGTTATTATTTTATTGCGAAATTAAAAGAAAAATATGGGGATGAATTATTAATTGGAGCTGGTACGGTATTAGATGCCTTTACAGCCAAAACGGCAATTGATGCAAATGCTGATTTTATCTTTTCTCCTACCTTTAACAAAGAAACTGTTCAACTAACAAATCAATACGGTCGAATATCGATTCCAGGAGTTTTAACCCCTACTGAGATTTTAAATGCATACTCAGCCGGTGCAGATATTTTGAAAGTATTTCCAGGTGCAGCTTTAGGAGCGATTTACTTTAAAGATGTTCTCGGGCCATTAACACATATTCCATTAATGCCCACAGGAGGAATCAATTTAGAAAATCTAAATCAATTTTTAAGTAATGGTGCGATTGCTGTTGGGATAGGTGGAGCTTTAATAAATAATCAGTTAATTGCAAATCGTGATTTTGATGGGATTAAATCATTGGCAAATAAATTTTCGAGCACATTTAAAGAGGTGAAAGGTATTGAAAATTAAACAAATTGAAACATTTATTGTACCACCACGCTGGCTCTTTTTAAAAATTACAACGGATGATGGATTAGTAGGTTGGGGAGAACCCATTGTTGAGGGAAGAGCTTTTACAACAGAGGCTGCAATTCATGAATTAAGCGAGTATATTATTGGCAAAGATCCAATGCGTATTGAAGATATTTGGCAAGTATTGTATCGCGGAGGCTTCTATAGAGGCGGTCCTATTCATATGAGTGCAGTTGCAGGTATTGACCAAGCACTCTGGGATATTAAAGGAAAATATTATAATGCGCCTATTTATGACTTGATGGGTGGTGCATGTCGGGAAAAAGTTCGTGTTTATTCTTGGATTGGCGGTGATCGACCAAGTGATATATTAAAACAGGCTCAAGCAGCAAAAGATAATGGATTTACTGCAATAAAAATGAATGCAACAGAAGAGCTTCAAATAATAGATTCTCATAATAAAATAGATGCTGTAATTGAACGAGTAGCAATTATTAGAGAAAATTTAGGGAAGGATTTTGGTATAGGTATTGATTTCCATGGCAGAGTGCATAAACCAATGGCTAAAATTTTAGCAAAAGAATTAGAGATATATAATCCTATGTTCATTGAAGAACCAGTCCTTCCAGAGAACAATGAGGCTTTAAGAGAAGTTGCACTACATTGCAATATACCAATTGCTACAGGAGAAAGAATGTTTTCTAGGTGGGATTTTAAAAAACTTTTACAAGATGGCTATGTAGATATTATTCAACCTGATTTATCTCATGCTGGTGGTATTACGGAATGTAAAAAGATAATTACGATGGCAGAAGCTTATGATGTAGCAGTAGCGCCGCATTGTCCTTTAGGTCCAATTGCACTAGCATCGTGTTTACAAGTGGATGCTTCTTCGTATAATGTCTTTATCCAAGAGCAGAGTTTAGGGATTCATTATAATCAAGGCAGCGATTTGTTAGATTACTTAGTAGATAAAACTGTATTTGAGTATAAAGATGGGTATGTTTCAAATCCAACGAATCCAGGTTTAGGAATTGAAATAAATGAAGAGGTTATAAGGGGGAAACAAAAAATTGGACATAATTGGAAAAACCCTGTGTGGCGGCATGAAGATGGGACTGTTGCAGAATGGTAAATTTTTTTGATAAATCTAAAAACCTTGAGGATAAGAAAAATATTGCAAAAATTGGTGCAGCACACGTAAAAGATGGAATGACAATTGGGTTAGGTTCTGGTACTACAATGGCTTATTTTGTGGAAGCGGTTGCAGAACGAATTAAAGATGAAAAATTAAATGTTCAATTTATACCTGCATCTAAGTTCATTGAAAAAATAGCATATGATTATAAATTAAAATTAGTATCAATAGATCAAATAAACGAGATTGATTGTGCGGTTGATGGTGCAGATAGAATTATTAATAAAAAAATATTAATTAAAGGCGGAGGAGGTTCTTTATTTAGAGAGAAGAAAATTTTATTAAATGCAAAGAATTGTTTAATTTTAGCGGATGAAAGTAAATTTACAGATATAATAGATGATTTTATTGTACCAGTTGAAATCGTACCTTTTGGCTTTACAAAAACTGTTAGAGCAATAGAAGAAATGGGAGGCTATTGTTTTATTAGAAAAAATAAAGAAAAAATCTTAGTTACTGACAATCAAAATTATATAGTTGATGTAAAGTTCTCAAATGTAAATGATTTAGTACGGGTGCATAAAAAACTTAAACTGATTAATGGGGTAGTAGAGACGGGGATTTTTTACAATTTAGAGTTTGAATTTATAACATCGAGTGAGAAGGAATGGTGAAATGTACCGAAAATGCTCGAAAAGTTTATTTTTATCTATAATATACAAAAATTAACTTGACTGTCTAAATATTCAGATAATATAATTCTGTTAGGCGATGGAATAAAGCGCTTTCATTTTTTAAGTAAAAATGAGAACAACGTTTTATATTATAAAACAAAGGGGGATAAAAATGTTTAAGAAGAAAAATTTTTTGTTCACGTTATTGCTTTTATTAATCGTGGCAGTTTTAACAGCTTGTGGGGGAGGCTCGACAGAAGGTACTACAAGCTCAGGGAGTAATGGGGAATCCTCTGAAAGTAGTGGAGAAGCAAGAACATTGCGCATTAGTTTAGGTTTAAATGACCAACATCCACTTTATCATAGCTCTATGAAATTTAAAGAGTTGGTTGAAAGTCAAACAGATACACTAAAAGTAGAAGTTTATCACTCGGGGCAAATAGCGGATGATCGTTCAGCAATTGAAATGCTTCAATTTGGAACTTTAGAAATTACGATACCATCATCTGCACCTTTTGTATCATTTGTTCCAGAGTACGGGGTATTTGATTTACCATTCACACTTACAAGTACAGAAATGGTTGATGCTATTTTACAAGGTGAATTTGGGGAGAATTTAGCGGCTAAAACTGAAGCACAAGGGATTGTTCAATTGGCATGGTGGGAAAATGGTTTCAGACAGCTTACAAATGATACAAAACCTATTAATACATTAGAAGACTTAAAGGGTTTAAAAATACGTGTAATGGAAAATGAAATGCATATTGATACTTGGAAAGCGTTAGGTACTAATCCAACACCAATGGCATTTACGGAATTATTTACGGCGATGCAGCAAAAAACTGTTGACGGTCAAGAAAATCCTTATCCATCAATTCTATTAGAAAAATATCCTGAAGTACAAAAATATTTAACTGAAACAAATCATGTATACTCACCATTTTTATTCTTGGTTTCTAAGAAAATATGGGATGAGTTATCAGCTGAGCAGCAAGAAATTATTCGAAGTGCAGCAATCGAAGCAGGGGAGTACAATAGGGAGCTTACTCGCCAAACAGCTAATGAAGCTTTAGAGGAACTTAAAGGTCAAATGGAATTTACAAAAATTAGCGATGAAGAATTGGAAAGATTTAAAGAAGCGGTAAAACCTGTAATCGAGCAGTACAAGGATCAAGTGGGAACAGAAATAGTTGAGCAATACTTAAGCGAAATTGAAAATTTCTCAAATAAGTAACTAGATAGCTGGTTTATCCAGCTTTTCTAGTTTTGGAAGGAGTTGAATGTATGAAAATCATTAAATGGTTGGATGACAATATTGAAAGAATGATTTTATTAGTATTGTTTGTGGCGATGACAGTCATTACAGTCCTTCAAGTATTTATGAGATATGTTATGCAAAATTCATTAACATGGTCTGAAGAGTTTGCACGCTTCTGTTTCATTTGGCTTATTTATATTGGAATAAGCTACGGGGTAAAACGTGCTAAACATGTTCGCGTTGAAGCCGTTTTATCATTGTTTAAAAGTCGCGGTAAACTGATTATTAATCTAATTGCCAATGTTTTATTTTTATATTTTGCTATTTACGCAACTTACTATGGTTTTACTATTATGAATGCAATCCAGAGTACAGGTCAAGTCGCTCCTTCTCTAGGGGTGCCAATGTCAATCATGTATTTAGGAATGCCAATTGGAATGTTACTAACAACGATACGTTTAATACAAAGAAGCATCTATGAAATAAAGCTGTTTAGAGAAGGTAAAGATAATGAAAGTCCTCTTGAAGATGAACAACAAAAGCTTAATCAGGAGCAAGATCAGCATCAAGACAACAACAAAGAGGTAGGCATTTATTAGTTTAATGGAAAGGAGCATAGTTAAATGGCGATTACATTATTCACATCTTTTGCATTATTGCTAACATTTGCAGTTCCCATTGGAATAGCGCTTGGATTATCCGTCATGATTGCACTGTTAGTTGATGGAGCAATGCCTTTAGAATTTTTAATGAAAGAACTTACTACCTCTGTTAACTCATTTCCCCTCTTAGCAATTCCATTTTTCATCTTAGCAGGTGAAATTATGGGGCGTGGAGGCATCTCTAGAAGATTAATTAATGTTGCTGAATCTCTAGTTGGGTCAGTAGTTGGTGGAACAGCACTAACTGCAATTGTCACTTGTATGTTTTTCGCAGCAATTTCTGGTTCTGGTCCAGCAACTGTAGCAGCGGTAGGAGGAATCATGATTCCAGCTATGGTCAGCAAAGGATTTGATCGCAAATTTGCTACAGCAGTAGTTGCATCTGCGGGGTCAATTGGAGTAATTATACCTCCTTCTATCCCTATGGTAATGTATGGTGTTACAGGAAGTGTATCCATAGGAGATATGTTTATTGCTGGTATTTTACCTGGGATTTTAGTTGGTATTGGGTTAATGGTATACTCATACTATTTTTCAAAAAAGAATGGTTATTTAGGAAATGGTAAAAAGATTTCGGTTATTAATATTTTAAAAGAAATATGGAATGCAAAATGGTCCTTATTAATCCCTGTAATAATTTTGGGTGGAATTTATGGTGGTGTTTTTACACCAACTGAAGCCGCTGCTGTTGCAGTATTTATTGGGTTTATTATCGGTGTATTTTTCTACCGCGAACTAAAATTAAAAGAACTTGCTGACATATTTATTGAGTCGGCTTTAATGACAGCGACAATTTTAATTATAGTAGGAACTGCAACTGCTTTCGGTAAATTACTTGCTATGGAGCAAATTCCAAATAAAATTGCAGAAAGTTTCTTATCTATCTCATCTAATCCTACAGTTGTTATTTTATTGATTATATTATTACTTTTAATAGTTGGCTGCTTTATGGATACTATTGCAGCAATTATTATTTTAACACCTATTCTATTACCAGTTGCGAAGTTAGTAGGCTTTGATCCGATTCATTTCGGAATTATTATGATTGTTGCGCTTGCAATCGGTTTTATTACTCCACCTGTTGGAGTTAACTTATTTGTTGGTGCCGGAATATCAGGGTTGTCTTTAGAGGCATTATCTAAGGCTATTATACCTTTCATTGTTGCTATGGTCATTGTGCTTTTAATTATTATGTTTATTCCAGCATTATCACTAATTCTTCTATAAATAACATCGGGGGGATGTAAATTGTTATTTCCTAAAATTGAAAAGGGCATTAACCCTTATTCAGCAAACGTACAAGGAAAGGCTAATGAACCAATAACAGTAGCAGGATTATTGGATCGTGCAAAACAAATATTAGGCCCACTTTATGAGGGAGGGGTACCGGATTGGACATTAGAAGAAATTTATAATCGTTTAGAAAGCAATGCTCCTCGTATAGCAATTATCGGAGGTTCGGCCGATCATCCTGCACATATTATGGATTATTTGACATCATCAAGAGCAGCTATTCGTATTTGGCAAAATGGCGGGGTACCATTTTATTTTTCTACACCGGTAATGTGTGATGGTACAGCTCAAAGTAATCAAGGGATGAGCTATTCATTGCAAAGTAGGAATGCAGTTGCCCAAATGATTGTAAATCAACTGGAAGCGCATAGTTATCATGGTGCATTTGTTATTCAAGGATGTGATAAACAGCCTTTAGGTGTAGTAAGTGCGCTTGCTCACTTAGATCGATTACGTAAATCACGAGGAGATGCACCTTTTTTTGCAACATTTGCACCAGCGCATGTATTGCAAGGTGGTACGATACCTGAAGATGTTATTGTTAAATTGAATAAAATGTACGATAAAGCAGTAACGATGGGTCATCAGGATATTGCAGATGATTTAAAAGATACGATGAGTTATATATTACAATGTTCTTCAAACACAGCCTTCCAGGGTGTTTTTGAAAGAGCAGTAGATAGAAAGATTATTACAAAGGATGAACATAAATATTTTGAAATGAGGTTAGCTGTCGCAACATGTGATAGTAAAGGAGGAGTTTGTGCATTTAATGGTACAGGTAATAGTTCGCGTCACTTAGTTGCTGGATTGGGGTTGGTACATCCAGCTGTTGAATTATTAACACAGCCGCCAAATCAACAACAAATAAATGAAACAATAGATGCACTTGCATTATTAATTAATAAACCGGAGTTTGGAGTTGCTGATATTGTTCATGCAAATATTAAAAATGCAATTCGTATTCATAGTGCTTCTGGTGGTTCAACTAATTTGATGATGCATATGGTCGCTGCAATGATTTATGCGGGATATCAATTTACATTATGGGATGTAGAAAAAATTCATAAAGAGCAGCCGATTCCAGATTTATTTGATTATAGTCTTACAGAGGGGCGAGATATATTTTCATTAGCAATGCAGTGCTGCAGCGGTAATAGTCGAGGCATGGAGACATTATTTTTTGAATTATTAAACAACGGAGTAGAAATGGATCAGGATGCATTAACGGTTACTGGAACATCCTGGGGTACAAGATTAAAGTATTCCGATTCTTTACCTGCTAAAAAAGTGAAAGAAAATCCTATTATTTTGACTAAACCAAGACGCCCTTTCAGCGGGGTTGATATTTTACGCGGTAACTTTTTTGAAAGTGCAGTAGTAAAAATCAGCGGAATGCCAACCCCTCAATTAAACCAGTTTGATGATAAACTTGCTTTTGTTCTTTATTTTGAAAATGAAGATCAAGCAAATGAAAGCCTGCTAGATTCTCTTTTAATAGAAAAAATCAAAGAAAATCATTTATTTGATCAAAATAAATTAATTCAAACATTAAAATACAACGCCCCGGATCGATTTGAAGACTTAAAAGATGCCGCTTATAATGAAATGTTTGATGTATTGGCGAAGGAAGGAATTTTAAAGATTGCTGTTATTATTGCGGGTCAAGGTCCTGTCGCTTTTGGTATGCCAGAAATGTTCACTCCTATGCAGCATATAAATGCCAATCGAATTCTAAAAAGAATATGTACAATCATCAGCGATGGACGTTATTCAGGTGTAACTTATGGTGCAGCAATTGGTCATATGACACCGGAATCAATGGAAGGTGGAGGTATAGGATACTTAAAAACGGGGGACATTTTGCACTTGCAATTAAGAAATAAAAGAATCGACTTAGTTAATAGTAATGAGTTAGTGAATGGAAGCAATTTAATATATGTAGAAGATTTAAAATTAGAAAAGGATCGCCAAGAATTATATCAAGATCGTTTATCTAAAATTAAACAAAGACAAAAGTTGGTCGCAGCGGTAAATAGAATGGTTGGACATACGGATGCTTCACGAGGAGTAGTACCTATTCAAGTTTTTGAAGAAGCAGAACTGTTTTACAAACATAATTCTCACGATTCCCACGCGCTGCTTCCATAAGGAGTTGTAATATATGCCGATTATTCAGTCAGTATCAAGAGCTCTAGCAATATTTGAACTTTTTGATGAAACAAACCGTGAATTATCAATTAAAGAAATAAGTCTGAAGTTAAACTTAAATAAAAGCACAGTACATTCATTATTAAACACGCTAAAAGAGTATGGATATATTTCTCAAAATAATGAAACAAATGAATACTCCCTTGGCTGGAAGCTTTATGAACGAGGCTATTTAATCGTTAGCCAAATGGATATTCGAAATGTTGCAAGACCTCATTTAGAAAAATTAAATAAGGAAACAAATCAAACGGTTCACTTAGTAACGCTCTTAGGAAAAGAAGCAATTTATATTGATAAAATTACTGGGACTTCATCACTGGTCATTTATTCAAGAGTGGGCAAACGAGTGCCCTTGCATTCAAGTGGTGTTGGAAAAGTATTGGCTGCTTTTCTTAATGAAGCTCAATTAAATTCAGTTATAGACGGCTATGTATTTGAGAAAAGAACTGAAAATACACTCGTGTCACATGAAAAATTTCTAGAAGAAATTAAAGCTGTTAAAAAAAATGGCTATGCAATAGATTACGAAGAAAACGAACCTGGCATTATTTGTATTGCAATGCCTGTCTATGATTATTCAGGTGAAGTGATAGCAGCTGTCAGTATTTCAACACCAAAATCTTTCTATAATAGTGAAGTTGAAAAGTTAAATTATGATTGTTTAAAAAAATGTGTCGAAGAATTATCACATGATTTAGGTTACCAAAAAAAATAAAAGTTTGAAAGGGAACGAATTCAGATGAAATTTATTCGGTTCAAACAAGGGGAGTTTATTAAATCTGCGTTGATAACTACTAATAATGAATTTGTTGAGATTGGCAATATTGATTATATTACTTTCTTTAATAGTTTAAAAACAAATCAATACTCTGCTGAAACTTTTATACAGAAAAATAATCTAACACGACATACAAATGTTGATATTGATTCACTCCAATTAGTAGTACCAATAGAAGCTGAAGAAGTGTGGGCGTCGGGAGTAACCTACTTACAAAGTAAAGATGCACGAAACTATGAAGCGACAGAAGGAAGACTTGATAGTGAAACATTTTATGACAAAGTTTATGATGCGGTAAGGCCAGAGATATTTTTAAAATCTACTAAACGGCGTACTGTAGGTCCAGATGAAGAAGTTTACATTAGAAAAGATTCAAATTGGCAAATTCCTGAACCAGAGCTAGCACTAATTATTGGAGAAGGTGAAGAAATTATTGGGTATACATTGGGTAATGATATGAGTTGCCGTGACATCGAAGGAGAAAATCCACTTTATTTGCCGCAAGCAAAAGTGTGGAAAAAGTCCTGTGCCATTGGTCCAGCCATATTAATGCCTGAAGCAATTGATGATCCATATTCAATTGAATTAAATTGTAAAATTTATCGGAATAATATAGAGCTATTTTCTGGAAAGGCTTCTGTGAATCAACTTAAAAGAAAACTTGATGAATTAGTCCACTATCTAGTAAAAGAGAATGATATTGTTCCAGGTACAATTTTAATGACAGGAACATGTATTGTACCACCAAATAATTTTACGCTCCAAGTTGGAGATGAAATCTATATTTCAAGTGCTCAGATTGGTACTTTGAAAAATAAAGTTAATCAAAACCACTAGGAGGAAAATAGAATGGCAGATTTATTCTTAAATTATATTAACGGTGAGTGGCGAGAAAGTGGAAGCGGACAATTAATTGATAGCATTAACCCTGCAAATCGTGAGGTTATTGGGTCAGTGCAATCTTCTACAATAGAAGATGTTAATGATGCAATCCAAGCAGCAAATGATGCTAAAAAAAGTTGGCGTCAATTAGGACAATATAATCGGGGACAAATTTTGTATAAGGTTGCAGAAATACTTGAGAAAAATTTAGAAGATGTTGCACAAAACTTAACAAAAGAAATGGGAAAAACTCTTCCTGAAGCAATTGGTGAAACTCAAAGAGGCATTTCAATTTTAAAATACTATGCTTCCGAAGGTACACGTAAGGAAGGAGATGTGATTCCTTCTTCTGACAAAGATGCGTTGATGTTTACAAAACGAGTTCCATTAGGGGTAGTAGGCATTATTACACCATGGAATTTTCCAGTTGCTATTCCTATATGGAAAATTGCACCTGCTCTAGTCTATGGAAATACAGTGGTCTTTAAGCCTGCTTCAGAGGCAGCAGTTACTGCTGCTAAAATTGTGAAATGCTTTGATGAGGCTGGGCTGCCACCAGGTGTCCTGAATTTTATTACTGGCAGTGGATCAAAGGTTGGAGATGCACTTATCAATAGTAAAAATATTCATGGTATTACATTTACAGGTTCAGAAAATACAGGAGCTTTAGTAGCAAAAGCTGCATCTGCAAATGGCGTGAAGTATCAATTAGAAATGGGCGGTAAAAACCCTGTAATTGTATTAGATGATGCAAATCTAAATAGTGCAGTTAGTGCAGTATTAAGCGGTGCTTTCAAATCAACGGGTCAAAAATGTACTGCATCGAGCCGAGTAATCGTTCAATCAGGTATTTACGAACAATTTAAATCCGCCTTGCTTGAGGAGACAAGCAAAATTACAATCGGCGATGGATTATTAAGTGATACTTGGATGGGGCCTTGTGCAAGCGAAAGTCAATATAATACAGTTCTTGAATACATTCAAATTGGTAAAGATGAAGGTGCAAATGTTATTTTCGGTGGTAAACCAGTTGAAACATCTTCAAGTGGTTTCTATGTAGAGCCAACTATTTTTGAAAATGTAACTTCAAACATGAGAATAGCACAAGAAGAAATTTTTGGACCAGTGATTGCGTTAATCAAAGTTGATTCAACTGACGAAGCAGTAGAAGTTGCAAATGATACAAGATACGGACTAAGTGCCTCATTATTTACAACGAATATAGGTTCTGCATTAACTTTTATGGATGAAATTGAGGCTGGTTTAGTTCGAGTTAATGCTGAGAGTGCTGGAGTTGAGCTGCAGGCGCCATTTGGAGGGATGAAATCTTCAAGCAGTGGAACGCGTGAACAAGGGGAGGCTGCCAAGGAATTTTATACGTCAATTAAAACGGTATTTGTAAAAGCAGAGTAACGAGGAGATGCGAAAATGTTCAAAGGTATTATCCCACCTGTTGTTATCTTTTTTGATCAACAAGGAGAAATAGATTTTGATCTAAATAAAAAACATATGGATTACTTAATTGATTCAGGTGTTGACGGTGTTCTTTTATTAGGAAGCTCGTCAGAATTTTCATCTCTTACTTTATCTGAAAAAAAAACAATATTTAGGTAATTTAATCCCTCATATTAATAATAGAATACCAGTTTTGGTTGGTGTGGGAAACACTGTATTAAAAGAATCGATTGATTTAGCGAAATACGCTGAAAGTATTGGTGCACAAGGAATAATGGCAGTCAATCCTTATTATTGGAAACTATCAAATGAGCAGATGATTGAGTATTTTAGTGAAATCGCAAATGCTGTATCAATTGATACTTATTTATATAATATTCCACAATTAACAAAACAGGAGATTCCATTAGAAGTTATTACAGCATTAGTTGAAAGTCATAGGAATATTCGAGGTATTAAAGAGACTGTTGCTGATTTTGGTCGAATTCGTAAAGTGGTAAATGTAATTCAAGAAAGGTATTCAGGCTTTGCTGTTTTTACAGCATTTGACGAGCATCTTGTTAATGGTTATATGATTGGTGCTGCTGGAAGTATAAACGGTACTGCTAATTTTTTACCTGAAGTATCTGTAAATTTATTAAAAGCTTTACAAACAAGTGATTTTAATACAGTTCAAAAGCTGCATCGTCAACTATCATCGTTAATGGAAATTTACGATATTAATACATCATTATTTTCTACCTTTAAAGAAGGGGTATATTATCGATGGTTTAATGAGCAATCAACTGGTGTACGCAAACCATTTAGCATATATGAAAAGGAAACGCGGAAAAAAGTAGGAAAAATTATAGATTCAATTATTGAACAAGGGGTGTTTAATGAATGAATGAATCTCAAAAACTATTAGAAAAATTAGGTTATCCATATACAGATTTTACTGATTTGCCTTCTTCAAAAAAAAGATTTCCGGATGGTGCACAATATCGTATTGAATTGCCGAGTGTCGAAGGTCCACTGGCTTTAAAAGAAACATTAAAGGCGATTGATGAGTACAACTTAACAATACATCGAGTTTCACAAGGCAGTGGCATTATGCTGCAGACAGATGATGAAATAATTGAAATGTGTAGACTAACAGCTGAAAGAGGGATGGAGCTTAGTTTATTTGTTGGACCAAGAGGAACATGGGATATTAGCGCTGGGCCACTAACAGATGCAGGAAAATCCCAGGCTTTACGACATGAAGGTGCAAACCAGTTAGTATATGCCATGGAGGATTTAAAACGTGGTGCAGATTTAGGGTTGCGGGGTGCATTAATTGCTGATGAGGGACTGCTTCTAATGTCCAAAAAGATGAAAGAGGAAGGTTTACTACCTAAAGATTTCGTGGTAAAGGTTTCAGTTCAAATGGGTGCATGTAATCCGGTTTCAGTAAAACTAATGGAAGACATCGGGGCAGATACGTATAATGTTCCATCATCCTTGACTTTGCATAAATTAGCGGCCATACGACAAGTGGTTGATATACCAATTGATATTTACGTAGAGGTTCCTGATAACTTTGGTGGATTCCTCAGATACTATGAAATTCCGGAATTAATACGAGTATTAGCCCCTGTTTATATAAAATTTGGTCTTCGAAATCATCCGGATGTTTATCCTTCTGGACAACAGTGGGAAGCGATGAATTTAACATTAGTTCGTGAACGAGTACGCCGAGCTGCAATTGGTATGAATATTATTAAACGATATTGTCCTGATGCAGTAATGTCTGAACTAGGCGCAGAGGGGTTAGGAATTGCAAAAACTGAGATTAACAAAGGGAGTCTAAGTTATGGCATTTAAAGTTGTAATTACTGACTATGAATATCATGACCTGCTTATTGAAGAAGAAGTTTTTTCTAATTCACCATTAGAAATTGAATTTGTGAAGGCACAATGCAAAACATCGGCAGAGGTTATTGAAGTTTGCAGAGATGCAGATGGAATAATAAATCAATATGCACCTATTAATGCTGAGGTTCTTTCGAGTCTAGAAAATTGTAAAGTTATTTCAAGATATGGTGTAGGCGTTGATACTATTCATCTTCCAACAGCCCATGAAAAGGGAATTATCGTTGCAAATGTTCCTGATTATGGCATTGAAGAGGTGTCAAATCATACAGTGGCGCTTATGTTGGCATGGTCACGCAAAATTGTGCAGCTAAATGAAGCTGTGAAAAGTGGGAATTGGGACTTTAATATTGCAGCACCTATTTATCGCTTTAGCAATAAAATTTTTGGTGTATTAGGTTTTGGTAAAATTCCGCGCAGAGTTATTGAGAAAGTTAGTACATTTGGCTTTGAATTAGTAGGATACGATCCATTTGTTAGCAAAGAGGAGATGGCGAAATATCATGTAAAAAAACTTGAATTAGAAGAGATTATTCAAGTCTCAGACATTTTATCGATTCATGTTCCATTAAATGATAGTACGTACCATCTAATTAATAAAGAAAGTATTGCTAATATGAAGGATGGTGTATTAATTATTAATACCGCTCGTGGACCAATCATACAAGAATCTGCTTTAATTGAAGGTCTTAAAAGCGGGAAAATTGCTGGAGCTGCTCTGGATGTAACTGAAATCGAACCGCTCCCTTCCTCAAGTGAATTAATCAAATTTCCTTACGTTTATATTACGCCTCATAGTGCTTTCTATTCGGAAGAGGCAATTGTTGAACTGCGAACGAAAACGGCAAAAAACATTGTTCAAGTATTAGAGGGGAAATCAGTTGATTATTTAGTAAGATAAACACAATTCTGCTAATCCAAAGAGGATGCGACAAAACTAAAAGACGCCATTTTTCTTGATGAGAAAAATGACGTTTTTTTGCTAAGTTGAAAATTATCAGATTCTTATTAAGGATAAAAGCGAATTCTTACAAAAAATCCACTTATGTCCCAGCCCCTTTTGCGCCGAAAGCGAAGCGACAGGTACAAAAGGTAATTTAAAGTATTTTCATAAAAAGAAGACTGTCCCAGAAGTTTGTATATATAACATCTGGGACAGTCTCTTTTTTGGGCTTCTTTTTACTTTTGATAAATATATTATAATCTTAATAAAAAATTAATGTTGATAGACTATTCAAAATCATTTATTTCTGGTAAGTTGTATAACGAGACTTTTTTTGGAAAGAAAGGGAGTATAATGGAACAATTATATAAACAACGAAATAAGATTATTGCTGCGTTTATTATCGCAGCGTTTATCGGTTTATTTAACGAAACGGCTTTAAATATGGCTTTTGTTCAATTGGGAGTTGATTTTGGAAAAGAAACGTCCACTATTCAATGGCTTACAACAGGGTACTTATTAACACTTGGAATTCTAGTGCCAGTGTCTGCATTTTTAATGCAACGTTTTACAACGCGTCAATTGTTTACAGCGTCATTAGTATTTTCTATAGCTGGAACAATCATTTCCGGAATTGCACCGATTTTTAGTATTCTTTTTATCGGCAGAGTTGTGCAGGCTATCGGAGCTGCAATTATTATTCCGCTTATGATGAATGTCATGTTATTAATCTATCCAATTCATAAGCGTGGGGCTGCTATGGGAAAAATCGGACTTGTTATCGTATTTGCACCAGCAGTTGGGCCAACAATTGCAGGTGTCATACTAGACCGGCTATCATGGCATTGGATATTTTGGGTTGCACTACCATTTTTCTTCATTTCATTGTTTGTAGGTTTAAAATTCATTCAAAATGTAAATGAAGTAAAAAAAGTGAAATTTGATATTGTCTCATTTATTTTTTCATCAATTGGTTTTGGCGGCGTTGTTTATGGCTTTAGTATTTCTGGTGAACTTGGAACATTTGCTACTACAGAAGTATTAATTTCAATTATTGTAGGTGCTTTAGCGCTTATTATTTTTGTCATTCGCCAATTAAAATTAGATCAGCCAATGCTAAATTTACGTGTATTTAAATATCCAATGTATATACTTGGATTAATTATCGTATTAGTAGGCATGATGACAATATTATCCACAATGGTTATCCTGCCAATCTATTTGCAAAAGGTATTATTGTTGGCACCGGTTTTTGCTGGACTTATATTGTTGCCAGGCGGCATAATTAATGCCATCATGTCAGTTGTTGCTGGTAATCTATTTGATAAATTTGGACCAAAACATATGGTGCCAGGGGGGTTGATTTTAGTAATTAGTTCCCTTTTTGTTTTACGTGGAATAGATGCTAATACTTCTTCCTATTTAATTATCGCATTACATATCATTTTGTTTGTAGGAATTTCGCTTGTCATGATGCCTGCTCAAACGAATGGTTTAAATGAATTACCACGCAATCTCTATGCAGATGGCACTGCAATAATGAATACATTGATGCAAGTAACGGGAGCAATAGGTACAGCAATTGCAGTAACAATTATGTCAATCAGCTCGTCTGATTCAAGTGGAAATGCAGTAAATGGCATGGTTGAAGGGGTTCAACATTCGATTACATTTGGATTAGTTATTGCTATTATAGCCTTCGTTTTATCTTTCTTTATAAAAAACGTTCGGGAAAGCAAATCAATAGAAGTGAAAAATTCTGTAAAGAATGTCCATTAGAAAAGGAGCTTGTTCAGAAAATTATTTCTGAACAGCTCCTATTTTATTTTAGAAATTTTACTTATTATGGAATCCTTTATAATTGTGAATACTGCTCATGTAACTATAAAAAAGGGGTATGATACAGGTTGAAACATTTTGTTTTATTTATGTCGATTACAATTTTTTTGACGGGCTGTTCTATTTTAAAACAAGAAGAATCCCAAGTCGTTTCTAAAAATAATACTATGATTAGTGTGAGTAAACCGATTGAAGGTCTTGAAGTCATGGGAGAGGAATTTAATATTCCTTGGTCAATTAATAAACATGAACAAACTTTTTATCTTTCAGAAAGACCAGGAACGATTGTAAAGATTGAAAACGGTGAGGCGGTTCGTCAGCAAGTTGACCTTAAAGAGGAGCTTGCAACAGCTGCTGAAGCAGGTTTATTAGGTTTTGTTCTAACACCTAATTTTTCTGAATCGAATGAGGCAATTGCTTACTATACGTATGTTGATAGTTCAGGACAATTTAATCGCATCGTTACTTTACGGTTAGATAATAATAGATGGAAGGAAGACCGTTTGCTTTTAGATAAAATTCCAAGTGGCCGTTATCACCATGGTGGAAGGCTTGAAATAGGGCCAGATGGAAAACTTTTTGCGACAACAGGCGATGCATTACAATCATCCATTGCACAAGACAGATCCTCCTTAGGTGGAAAAATATTAAGATTAAATCTCGATGGAACAATACCAAACGATAATCCTTTTCCAAATTCGTATGTATATAGTTATGGTCATCGTAACCCACAAGGTATTAGTTGGGCAGAAGATGGAGGAATGTATGCAAGTGAGCACGGAAATAATGCAAATGACGAAATAAACAAGATCGAACCAGGTCAAAATTTTGGTTGGCCAATTATTGAAGGATTAGAAAAACAAAATGGTATGGTTACACCATTGTTTACTTCCGGACAGAATGAAACATGGGCTCCATCAGGAATGGACTATTATAATGGCAAATTATATGTAGCTGCACTAAGAGGAAATGCTGTGCTGGAATTTAATTTAGAAACAGGTGAACAGCGTGAAATTATAACAGGGCTTGGTAGAATTCGAGATGTATTTATTGAGGATAATTTCCTTTATTTTATTAGTAATAATACTGACGGACGAGGAGAGCCGCAGCAAAATGACGATAAATTATATCGAGTACCTCTTCTAAATTAAATGACACAGAATCGAAGAAATATTTTGAAACCATAAGCAAAAAGGGAGACGATTTTTTGAGAATCGATGTAGGAAATGGGCTTGATTTTATTGGAGATATTCATGCTTGCTACGATGAGTTTCTTGAACTTCTATCAAAACTTGGTTATCAAAAAAATGATAATGGATTGTACACACATCCGAATGGTAGAAAAATTGTTTCATTAGGAGATGTGATGAGCAGGGGACCTGAATCGATTAAATGCATGATGTTTTTTTTAGAACATGTAAAAGCTGGACTTGCTTATATGATTGATAGTAACCATGGATGGAAAATTGCGCGCTGGCTTGATGGTAGAAAAGTACAACTTCGACATGGGGACGAAAATGTCGAAATTGAATTTATGGAATATGAAAAAAAGTATGGAAAGCAAAAAACGGAAACTTTAAAAAAAAAATTCAAAACATTATTGATGGAATCACCTTCTCATTATATTTTTACACAAAATAATAAAGACAAGGTTGTTTGCACGCATGCAGGCATTAAAGATGAATATATAGGGAAAGAAAACTCGCAGATAAAGAATTTTTGCCGTTATGGCGATGTCTCGGGTATGGATGAAACAGGGAAACCTATTAGAAAAGACTGGTTTAAAGAACATAAAGGAGACTTACTTATTATTTGGGGGCATGACCCAAAGCCAGAGCCGTTAATTGTAAATAATACAATTAATATTGACCAAGGGGTTGTCTTTGGTGGTAAACTTACTGCTTATCGCTATCCAGAACAAGAATTTATCTTTGTAGAAGCAGCAAAAAACTATTCAGGCAGAGAGATAGATAATCCTATAACTAAGCATTGAGACAAAAAATGATAGGGACTTATTCAGAAAATGAATTTCTGAATAAGTCCCTATATTTGATGTGTAGCTTGTCCCAAAAAGGGTTTATTACTGTTTCGGTAAACCAATCCTCAATGATAAAATAGAGCCTCTCTAATAACTTTAGGGAAGTGCATTCTACTTTACACTTCCTTTACTATAGTACGAGCAACACGATCATGAGGTAGTATTGTTCCTTCATTTATCTCAAAGGATTCACGATTTTTAATATAATCAAAAGTACTAATAAAATCACGATAGAGCATACGTTTTGCAATTTGGCATGAAGATAAAGGTGTACCATCCTCATTTTCTAGTGCCAGTCCTAAAGCTTTATAGCCAACTGTTTGTCCATTTTTGCGCAGCTGGGCGTATTCGAGTCCCCACATGACAACGGTAGGAGTTACTAATGTATGAAAAGCTTCATTTTTTATCTTTTTACGTAATACATATTCAATCCCAGAAGCCACTACTGTTGAAATTACTTGGTCAATGATAAATGCCTTTGTGCGCTTTTTTGTTATAGATTTCATTAAAATCCTCCCTCATTTTCCTTTTCTATTATTATACGAACTTATTTAATTAATAGTTTCAAAGCATATTTTTATTTTAATTTAAAATACAGAAGTGTAATATTACTGAATACATTAGTCGTATTTGTGGGAGGCAATAGATTTTGACGTTGAATTAAGAAAAGATAGTTTTTAAGTGTAATTGTTTTATTGTTTCTATAAAGTAAAGGTATAAAAATGCAATTATCATATTAGCTCAACGATTTTTATGTATAAAAAACTTAAAATTGAGGTAATATCAAGTATGAACTTCAGGTGCTTTCTTACAATCCTTAAAAACGGCACTTCGTAACTTTTTAAAGAAAAATACGTCTAATTATTTAAAAATTATATTCGGATATGGAAATTACTGTATAATATGTGTGGTGAGGTGTTTTCAGCAATGGATAAAGATTTGATTATACAGATTACTTCAGAAAATTTAAAAGAGATTCGAACTGAAAATCAATATACACAAGAAAAAATGGCAGAAATTTTAGGAATAACGAAAAAAATGCTAGTACATATTGAAAAAGGCAAAACACTTTCCAATTGGACTACGGCAATAGCTATCTGTGCGTTATTTCGTGATAGTCCCACATTACATAAACAAATGGGTGCAGATCCAATGGAAATGATTGAACTAAGTATTTATGATGTCGATATAAAACCAATGAATAAGACTATGGGCGGTGTTATTTGGTGGAAAAGTGTAAAAAAACACCGAGGTTTTAAACTTCAGCAGCATACTTTAACAAAGCATTACCGAATTTTAGATGATGAGAACTATCGAGTAATTAGTACTTTTGATCAAAAAGTAGCAAAAGAAAAGTGGCTTGATATTGTAAGAAAATATAAATAGCATTTTAAAAGGAATTACATAGTACTACAAAAACTTGTTAATTTATAATAGAAACATTAAGAAATGTCTTAAAAGTTTTATGTCTAGAACTTTTAGGACATTTCTTTCGTTTCATTCAAATAAAATTAAAAAATTTAAATTTTTATGTTTAATTTAGATTCCTTAGGGTATATCAATAGTGCGAGCAATTTAGAAGTATTTGAAATTCATTCATCGTTGTTGTATTTAACAAATAATTTCATTTCAAAAAAAAAGTTAAGCAGATTTTACTCTTGCCTAACTGGGGTCATCGTCATAAGCGATATGTAAAGTATGAATATAAATTCCTCCTCTTTATGCTGCTTGATGAGAATAAATATTTAATAATGCATCTAGTTCTTGACTACAAGTTACAGTTTCAGGATGTGTAAAACCTAAATTATGTGCCTTTTTATACATATCTTTTCTTTTCATTTCAATTAATAGTTTTAATATTTGTTTATAAAATTTACTTTTCATCAGTTAATCCCCCATAATTTTGTATTATAGTAAATTTCCTACTAAAATTTGTAGTGGCTTTAGCTATTGTATACTAGAAAATATAAAAAAAATGTCGGTTTGTGGTTAAAAAGTATAAATTCACAAAATTGTCACAAATATAAGGAATTTTATGACCAAAATTATTTCTTGTTGTAAAATGAAAAAAATTTGTTCAGCCGAAGCCAATATTCATCGTAAAAGGTAAGACGAATGGAATATTCAAGACTTGTTTTAATAATTAAAATATCCTTATCATGATATTCCATTAATTGGCAAAGAGGCATCGACAAAACCTCGAAAATTGACGAGTTTTTTAGATTGATAGAAATGAACAAGTCGAGTAAATAACTGTTAAGTAGTTTGAAAATTTGAAAATTAAGGGATTGTATATAATATAAATATAATTTTTAATTAATTATAAGTTGAGATGTCTATGCTGCTAGGTAGTCTTTTTATTAAAAGGATTTTTTAGTGGTTTTCTTATTTTTTATGGGAAAAGTTTATTAGGTTACTTTACAGATTAATGGTTACAATTAGGGTATAAGCTTCGGAGGTATTCGAATGAAGTCCTGGACAAAAGAAATTGTAATATCAGCGCCAATTGAACAAGTATGGAAGTATTTTGATGGCAATCTAGAGGATATGCAAAAAATTATGCCTCAGGTTGTAGCCCATGAACCAATTAAGCTAACAAAAGATAAGATTGGCAGTGTTTATCTGCAAAAATATCGCGAAGGTAAACAGTTACAAGAATATGAAGTAAAAACATTACAATATGAGAATGAGCCTAATTTTAAAAAGTTAAAAATAGAATTTAATCTTGCTAAAATGTTTGAAATAACTTCCCAATACGAGCTAAGAAAAATTAATGGCAATACAACACTTTTTAAATATATGACAACCAATCTGCCATTAAAATGGTTTTTAAAACCTATTGTAATGCTTGCATCTGATAAAGTAGTGATTCAATTTGTTGAAAGAGTGAAAAAAGTAGCCGAAGCTCAAAAATAGGAAGGAGAAGGCAGTCAAAGAAATTTGCTGCCATTTTTTATTTTGCGTTATTAATTTAGATGTTTTTTGATTGCGGACTGAGGATTTATACATAAGTAATAATACATATTTAAAATATGTCCTAGTTTTAATTGTTTTTTTTCGCAATACAAGTTTGAATTGATTTATTATTCATATGTTTATCATTTTTGGACAAAATAATAGGTACCAAAAGTGAGGTGACGTCATGATAATTGAAAGGTCGTCTAATTGGAGAGAAAATTTTATTGAACGATTTGACAATGATGGTCCGTGGGATAGCTGGACACTTTACAAAATGAGTTATGATATTGAAAAAATGAATTTAATTCCTGAATTTTCAGGACTTCAAGCTCCTAAATTTTTAACTAATTTGCAATTACTTCCTCACCAAGTAGAAGCTGCTCAAACTGTTATCGAAAAAATGAACGGCAAGGCGATACTAGCTGATGAGGTTGGACTTGGTAAAACAATTGAAGCCGGGTTAATTATGAAAGAATACATGATACGGGGGTTAGTGAAAAAAGCACTTATTCTTGTCCCTGCATCCTTGCAAAATCAGTGGGTAACTGAATTAAATGTACGTTTTTTTATTCCCGCAATTTCATATAGAAAAAATACTCCTATAGAACAATATGATGTCGTTGTAATGAGCATGGATACAGCCAAAAAAAGTCCACATAGGGAAAAAATCTACGAGCAAGATTACGACATGATTATTATTGACGAGGCACATAAATTAAAAAATCATAAAACACAAATCTATGAGTTTGTACAAAGTTTAAAGAAGAAGTTTTGTTTACTATTAACAGCCACGCCAATTCAAAACGATGTATTTGAAATATTTTATCTAGTATCATTGCTTAAACCAGGACATTTAGGAAATTATGAAACATTTCAATCATCATTCTCTACTACTAAAAACAGCTTAGAAGATGAAAAATATTTAAAAGAACTTGTAAATCAAGTTATGGTTAGAAATCGAAGACAAGATACTGGAATTGAATGGACAAATCGCCAAGTGGAGACAATCCCAATTCAGTTTACTCAGGAAGAACGAGAAGTGTATGATATGCTCTATGAATTAAAATCGATATCATCCGTATTTTCTAGTTCTTTTACAATGGTTACTTTATTAAAGGAAATGTGTAGTAGTAAGGAAGCAACTTTCTTAACACTTAATAAAATGCTTCAAAAATGTATAACTAAGGAAGAGTCAGACTACATTGAAAAAATTATTGAAAAATTAATGAAGCTAGAAATCAATGCAAAAGCTGAAAAAACATATGAAATTATAAATAGAGCAAATGATAAAGTAATTATTTTTACAGAATACCGTGCAACACAAGTTTATTTACAATGGTATTTATATACAAAAGGGATTACGAGTGTTTTATTTAACGGTAAATTTAGTAAAAGTAAACGTGATTGGGTTAAACAATTATTCAGAGAACGTGATCAAGTATTAATTGCTACAGAATCAGGTGGGGAAGGGATTAACCTTCAGTTTTGCCACCATGTAATTAATTATGATTTGCCATGGAATCCGATGAAGCTGGAACAGCGTATTGGGCGTGTACACCGCTTAGGACAAGAGTCAGATGTCCACATTTATAATTTAGCAATTGAGGATACGATAGAACAAAAAATTCTCAGCCTATTAGGTGAAAAAATCGATGTCTTCGAAAAAGTCGTAGGAGATCTAGACGACATATTAACAAGAAAAGCGTAGCACGTTCGCTCTGCCGCGATAAGCGCTGGAGTTCCCGAATCGAAAACCTCTTTCCCGTTTTCGACCGAGGGAACGAAGCGACGCGAGCGGCAAACGTGCGAAGCTAGACAGAAAAGCGTAGCACGTTCGCAACTAGGGAGAATTTGTTATGAACGAAAGGAGAATTGCATTAAATGTTTGGAGCACAAGTTCATGACTATTTATACACTTTTTTTAAAGAGACAAATTGTGACATTTTATTAGATGAAGAACATTATTTAACAGTTCAGCTTACAATTGATATCGATAAAAAAATAATGAACAGACCTTTTTACTGGAAATATATAGAAAGTACAAATAGTGAACCTAATCCAGCAAGGCTTACTTTGATTACAGATCGAACGAAAGTTGAAAAACAATTATTTGGAGAAGTAATTCATTTTGGCTCTGCTCGTTTAAATCAAATATTTAAAGCGACAAAGGAACTTGGCTCATTTGTACAAATGTATGAAAAAGAAGACTCCTCAACTGGGAAGTTTACTACATTAACACCATATTTCTGTGTAAATTACAAGGTTTCTTATTATTGTGATCAAACGAAGGAAAGGCTTTATTCACTAGGGATTAATTTAATCAATGGAGCGATTGAGGATAATTTTCATGAATCAATTTGTGAGTTGAGTTTAGATCCAAAAATGCCGGAAGGTGCATTTTGTTTACAATATATTATAAAGCCAAGTCGTGCACTTGAACGACTAGATTTAATGATCCAAAAAATTATACAACAAGATGACCATACATGGGCTGAAGATGCCAAAAAGCGTTGGATAAGAGAGCTAGAGGTATTAGATTATTTTTATGAAGGAGAAGAAACGAGACCAGAAAGCTATGAAATCGAAAAAAAAGCACTAGAAGAGCGATTTAATCCTAGAATAAAAGTTGAAATTATTAATGGTGGATTATTTTATTTGAAATAAATTCGTGTACAAGGGTTTTCCGTCAATTATATGGAACGTACATTGCTTCAAATGACTGATGATCGTGGGTATACAATACATTCATATATTTATTGCGAAATAAGTGGGCTGTTCAGAAAATATACGTTCTGAACAGCCCAATTTTTAAAATTTAATTAAGATTTATTGAATAGAACTAAGTGTTTATTGGCTAATTTGTTAGAAAAGAGCATTAAAAGGAGAAGGATCATGAGAAAAAACTACGTTTATGCTTTTTTAGCAATTATAATTGTTTTTACGATTGTAGGCTATTATTCAATCAACAAGCCAGTACAAACATCCTTTGAAAATGAAGAACAATTAACAGCTACTGATGTATATTGGTCCTATGAGGGTGCATACGGCCCTGCTGAATGGGTCAATGTAGATTCATCATATGAGGCTTGTGGAAGAGGAGAGTTACAGTCACCAATTAATATTGAAGTTGCTAAAACAGCAAAACAAAAATTGAATGAAGAAATTCATTTAAATTACGAGGAAGCTATTTTTTCTATTGAAAATAACGGTCATACAATTCAAGCTAATTCTACTTCAGTGGATAATTCACTATTGATTGAGGATGAAAAATATGATTTAACTGCAATTCACTTCCATTCTCCAAGTGAGCACCAGTTAAATGGCCAATATTTTGATATGGAAGCACACCTTTTCCATGAATCAGAAAATGGTGATTTGGCGGTAATTGGATTGTTTATTAAAAGTGGGGAAGAGAATAAACTTTTAGCTGAAATGTGGGAAGAAATGCCGGCAGATGGGAATGAAGCTGCTAAAATCCTTCAAAATCCAATTAATTTACAACAGCTTTTACCTGAGGAGAAAAGTGTCTTCCAATATGTTGGTTCATTAACAACTCCTCCTTGTACTGAAGGAGTTAATTGGTTTATTCTAGAACAACCAATTGAAATGTCAAATGAACAAATTAATCAATTTAGCTCCATCTTCTTGCAAAATAATCGTCCAATTCAAAAATTGAATGATCGAGATGTCTATAGAATCGAATTAAACTGAAAAAAAACAAATGAAAACGCAGCTTAATTTAGGCTGCGTTTATTTAATTGAATTTGCAGTATAAAAGAAATATTAATTGAGAATAATAAGAGAACACAATATGCTATTGAGTAAAAATTTTAAAGATTTCAGGAGGTTCTAATATGGGAATTGTTTATCGAATTGCTTTGGTTCTAGCAATAATTGGTGCAATTAATTGGGGACTTATTGGATTATTCCAGTTTGACTTAGTTGCTGCGTTATTTGGTGGGCAGGATTCAATATTGTCGAGAACTGTATATAGCCTTGTTGGTCTAAGTGGTCTATTATGTATACCTTTATTGTTTAAGGCATTTGAGGAAGACGATGTAGAAGTTGCAAACAATCAATTTAGCAATGCATTTACTAACACAAATTATCAAACTGAATTTGGTGAAGAAGAAGAGTTTTCAGAAGTGCAAAAAGAACGTGCCACTGAATTATATGATAATGATGATAAGAAGAAATAATTAAAAAATTAGTCCCAAAAGTTTACTTATGTAGACCTTTGGGACATTTTATTTTTCAGTTAACAAAAAGGTCCGTCCCAAGAGAATTTCTTAAGACGGATACCTTATTATTTTAAAAAATACTCGTATTTTTTAGGGAAGGTAACTCCAATTTTTTCAAATTCAGATTTAGCTTCTTCAATACGGGATTTTACTTTTGCTTTTGCTTCGTCATCTAACTTATCATAACTTTCATGCATAGGATGTTTTGGAATTTCTATACCTAGTTTAGCTAATTGCTTCTTTCCCTCTTCTTTTGATATTGACCCATCTTTCATTTGTTTGAAGATCTTTTTGGCTTTTTCTTTAGTTTTGCTATCTAAATTTTCAAAAACGCTGCATTTTCCATGTTTTTCAGGAAGTGTTACCCCAAGTTCCTTTAATTTTTTATTTGCTTCTTCTTTTGTTAATTTTCCATCTTTTAATTCTTTAATAATATTTTCAGCTTTCTCTTTCGTTTTATCATCTAAATTTTCAAAACCATTATGTTTTCCTTTATGTTTAGGTACTTCAACACCTAGAGCAGTTAAATCTTCTTTTAGTGAGCTTAGAATATCATCGACCTGTTGTTTCGTTTTTATGTCTAGCTTTTCATATTCATCTTTAAACTTATGATGGTCTTCATTAGCATAGGTTGTAAAAGAAAAGCTATTTATTACTGCAAAAATTAGGAAAGCTGCAATGGTATAAGCTAATAAATTGATTTGTAGTTTCATCTTTATTCACTCCTAGTAAAGTAATAAGTTTTAAAAAGTTATGTTGCTGTGAATTTGCTTAAGTACACCACCTTTTATCATTTAAAGCAAAAAAACGACGATTTTTGCCACCTTATACAATTAATATTTTATGATGGAAACAAAACTTTATACTTATTTTAGTGATACATTGAGTTCAAAAAGAATATAGTTCTTTTATGGAATAATTTCCAAATATTTAGGGGAATATAAAATTAAGGAAATTAATTTTTGAGAGGTTTTTTTATGAATTTTCCATTCAGTTTAATTTTATGTATTGTGTTAATGGGAATAATAGCTTGTTTTTTATATTATTTAGGAAAAAAAATATCATATAGCTTTATACTTTATAATCCATCAATTACCTTAGGATTTAGTGTAATTTTCTTTTTAGTGAAGATGATATTTTCACAACAAAATCAATTAGAATATTCGATTGATGTGATAATAACTGTTATTTTACTATTTGTCTGGATAGTAGCCCTATTAGAAGCGGTCATAATCGATATATTTGAAAATGGTGAGGAAATGCTTAATGATATACGACTAGTAATAGGAAAAGAACTAAAAAAAGAGATGAAAATATTAGTAAGTACATCCTTTCAAAATTGGAAACGTATAATAGTAAAAAGTAAAAATACAACATAATAACAACAAAAAAGGGTTCGTCCAAATTGTTATTTTGGAACGGACCCTTTTCGACGTGGATGTATGTTTTAATAGGACTTTTTTTGAAATTTTTATTGAGAAATAATTGTATCGAATCAACAAATTATCTTTTTTTCTTTTTATCAATAGAACTTAGAGTAGTTTGTTTTTTTACTGCTTCTAACTCTACTTGAATATGAAATTTATTTTCATCAATTTCAGTTATGCTGACAATTTTCCCCTTACGACCTTTAATTTTAATTTCAGAATTAATAGAAGGTACTTGATTTAAGAGTTGACTTAATAGTAGGTTATTTTTTTCATAAAAATGTACAGCGAACATCCATTCATCTCCCTTTAAATTTAATTAATCCATTTTATGTTGAAAAAGAGAATATAGAATTAGTTGAAGTTGGTGATAAAAGATTTCTTTTAGCAGATTATAAAAACAGGAAGTAATGAGCTTATTCTATTCAAGTAGTAAAAATCCTAAATAGAATAGCATTTTATAGAGCTGTGTATCGCTTTTAAATGACACAAAGAAAAATAGTATATTCTAGAAACCCAAAACCATACTAGAAATTGATTGATAATTAAAATAGGTTATGGAGGGTTTGCTATGACAAATGAACCAATTACGGTATTTGCTATTATAAATGGCGAAAAAGTGGAGACTGAAAAAAAGCTGCCTCGTGAAAATCCCACTCATCCAGATGAAATAGTAGGTTATGCTCCAATTAATACAAAGGAAGAAGCAATTCGTGCTATTGATTCTGCTTACAATGCATTTAAAGATTGGGCATGGAGTGACGTTGATGATCGAATCGCAAGAATGAAGAGAGCAATTCAGAAAATTAAAGATGCTACACCCGAAATTGCCGAATTACTGTCAAGAGAACATGGCAAAGCTTTATATGATTCTCAAGGTGAGATTGCAATATCACTTATGTGGATGGAATTTGCTTGTGACCATGTAAAAAACGTTATAACACCTCAGGAAAAAACACATGAAAATGGCAGAACAATCATAACTTTTGATCCAATAGGAGTTGTTTCTGCGATTACTCCTTGGAACTATCCCATTTCTTTATCAACAATAAAGATAGCTCCGGCACTTTTAACTGGAAATACAATGGTTTTAAAGCCAAGTCCGTTTGCACCTTTAGCTGTCAGCCGTGTTGTGGAAATAATAGCTGATGAATTTCCACCTGGAGTACTTAACCTAGTCCATGGTGAAGCTGATGTTGGAGTGGAGCTTACTTCAAATGAAAAAGTGGCGAAAATTGCATTTACAGGTGGAACAAAAACTGCAAAAAGCATAATGAAAGCTGCATCGGATACTATTAAAAAGATGACGCTGGAATTAGGAGGAAACGACGCGGCCATCGTTTTAGAAGATTTTGATGTAAATGATGAACGCGCTCTACGCAGGATGGTTATTTCGAACTTCCTTACAGCAGGTCAAATTTGTATGATAGCAAAACGTGTATATGTACATCGTTCCATTTATGATGCGTTCGTTGAAAAATATATTGAAGCTGCAAATAAATGGATTCGGGTTGGAGATCCTTTTAATCCAGATGTTACAGTAGGTCCTGTAAATAACAAAAATCAAGTAAAATATGTACAAAGCCTCATTGACGATGCAAAAAGTAAGGGCGCAGAAATTGTCAAATTAGGAAAAGTATTAAATCCAGAACTTATGGAAAGTGGCTATTTCCTTCAGCCAACATTAGTTTTAGGGGCAGATTATCACGATCCAATTGTAGTTGAAGAACAGTTTGGCCCTACTGTACCAATTCTTCCATTTGATGATGAAGAACAAGTGATTGAATTGCATAATGAAAGCATATATGGACTAACTAGTTCAGTATGGGGAGAAGAAGAGCATGCTATTAAAGTAGCTCGCCGTATAGAGGCTGGTACAACGATGATAAACACAGCTGCAGTACAAGGTTTAGATGTTCGTTTCCCATTTGGGGGAGTCAAGCAATCGGGTGTAGGTCGTGAGTATGGAGAAGAAGGGTTAAAATCCTATACAGAAACACATGTCATTAATATACCAAAGAACTTAGAATTACCTTATATTCCAGAATAAAAAATAATTTAAAGTAAACAAGAGTAATTGGAGTTAATAGCTTCAATTACTCTTTTTACCTGTCAGCCCTTTATTCGAAAATGCTATTTTCTTGTTCCTCTAGGCTTTGCAGCTTTTCATAAATGCGTCTTTTACGGTATAACATGATTCCCGCTTGGGAGACGTCTTCAATCATCGCTTTGTTTGAAAATGCACCAAATATCATTCCTGCAATTGGGACCATTTGAAATAGCTTTTTCCAACCGAATTGGTCACGGTATGTAAAAAATACTTCTTGCCATCCTTTAAGTTGACTAATCATACTTTCTGATGAATCTCTTTTCTCATTTATCTGTGAAAGTTCTTTTAAGATGGCTTCTTTCCCAACGATATCAGCAGAAGCAAATTGCAGGCATTTTACAATGAATACACGTTCCTGCTTTTCATTTGGATCATATCCATGAATGATTGCAATTTCCTGCAATGTTTTTAATGCGATTCCTAAAATAACAGGTATATCAACAACTAAAGTAAATATACCACCAATCCCAGTGGAAGCACCTTGTACTGTCGCTAATTTCATCCGCTCATTTTGCAATCTCTCACCTAGGGAAATCATATTTTCTAGCGGCATACTACCGATATCTTCTATCGATTCAATTGGATATAAGGTGCTTTCTTGTATTTTCTTAATCATGGATTTTTTATTAATTAAATATTTTCCACCAGTTTGAATGTAGTTGCCCAATTCAGAAACCAGTATCCCAAGCTTTTCTTGAATAAATTTCGGTGTTATTTTATCAAGTAATTTAAAAGGAAGGCGACCAAGCTTTTCCCAGAAAAATAAACCCTTTTGATCCTCTTCCCACTTTTCAATCTCTTGTAAATAATTCATTAATTGTTCTTTTGATTCCAATTGAAATTCTCCTAACTTATTCAACATTGATAAATATACGATTTAAACTTTCAAAATGTTTCATCAAAAGTATGAGCAAATATTAATATTTATATAATAATGCTACATTTTAATGTTTCTAATGGCTGTTGGGATAAAAAGCTTAAAGAGGGTAATTTGTCACCTATTGAGTTTGCCAAACTATTACTTTTTAATATAACCTTAACTTTATAAAATTAGCGAAAAACTGGCAGGGAATAGTGTAATCACGTTAACAATTTTGTTTAATAGTAATTGGTTAAATCTTTCTTGAATATATGTAGTTAAAAGTAAATCAAGAGATGGAGAGATAAAGATGGCTTTTGTTGCGATCTATACAATTGGTAGGTTGAAATATCCTGACGAACATCCAGCTTCTCGTGAGTTTTTCGAAGTCGGCTATAAGGTAATACGACAGGCTGATCTATCAGGAAATCTTGTAAGGGAGTTTTCACCATATGGAATAGCATTCCCTGAGGAATTGATTAAAGGAGAAGGAGCGCCTATTCTTACACTAACAGTATGGAAAAGTCTTGAATCCTTATATCGATTTACATACTCAGGTCAGCATATGAGAGCATTAAGAGATAGGAATAAGTGGATTGAATCACATCATGAGAAACAACCTTCATTTGTGGTGTGGTGGACTGAAGAGGTAAAAGAAGTATCATGGGAAGAGGCTTACAAAAGATATACCTATTATCTTCAGCATGGACCTACTCCTTATGCATTTGACTATAAGAATGCGTTTAACGAGAGAGGCGAGTTGTATTTGTTTAAGTAAGTAGCAGCTGCCTATTCTGTCTGTTTATTCATTAGTACAGTGGTACACAAACTTCTATAAGTAAATTAGTTTTTCTGTAAAACAACAAAGAAAAAGTTTGATACGAATAATGAATAAGAGGGTTATACTATGGCTAATTAGACATTTGATGTACAAAACCTAGGAGGTCCTTTTATGAAAATTACAATTGAATGGACATATAAAACAAAAAATGGTGCAGAAACAGTCTTTCGTTCTGAAGAATTATCTCCTGCCCACGCTTTAACAATAGCAGAAGATATTGAAAAAACTGGACGAGCAAAAAATATGACACTTATTGATGAGCATGATAGTACATGGATGATGAAAGAATTAAAAAAATATATTAAGGAAATTGAGACTGAACCGCATAATGTCCGTGTTTATTTTGATGGTGGTTTCGATATTCAAACAAGTTCTTCAGGATTAGGCATTGTTATTTATTATGAGCAGAATGGCAAGTCATATCGATTGAGAAGAAATGCTCCAGCGTCAGGGCTTACATCAAATAATGAAGCTGAATATGCAGCATTGCATTTAGGCGTTGTAGAGCTTGATTTATTAAATGTGCACCATCAAACTGTACAATTTATAGGTGATTCCCAGGTAGTCATCAATCAAATGAATGGAGAGTGGCCAGCATATGAGCGTGATCTAGCAGATTGGGCAGATCGAATTGATGGCAAACTAAAGGATTTAGGAATTACAGCAGAATACGAACTTGTCCCTCGTAAATTAAATGCAGAAGCTGATCGACTTGCTTCTCAGGCGTTAAATAGGGTGGATATAACAGGGCAAATTGAGCTCCAATAAAATTAGGAAAAGAACAGTTTTGAATTCCTTTCTATTTTTAGTGTATAATTTATTGTTATGAATGAACTGCAAAGTTTTAATTCCAAGTATTATTTCAGTATAAAGACAGTCGTAAAATCGGCTGTCTATTTTTCTTAAAAGGATGATAATTAATTGAGTAAACAACGAAATAGTAAATTCAACTATATTTATACATATGTACATCATAAAGATGAGTACGAATTATGCAGAATGGAGATGCGTTCATTTTTTGGCTTCGATACACAATTGAACTATTTATTTAGCAATATTGATATCGATCCAAGCCGCAGTCCTTTTATTCGCGAACAAATTGAAGTGTTATATGAAGGCGACAGCATTGTTGACATTAAGAATTTGGTTAAGGAAATGAAAATAAGTGTAGAAACATATAAAGTTGTATGCTTGAACAACATAGATTTTGGAGAAACAAAGAAAATACCTCATCCAGAGCGTCGAACAATTGAGCGTGAAATAGGAATATCCATCGATGGAGAGCCTGACTTGAATAATCCAGAAGCAGTGTTTGGTCTTATACAGATTGACGAACGCTGGTATTTTGGCAAATATACGATAAGTGAATCTATTTGGAGGAAGCACATACATAAACCAAATAGTTATTCAACAGCACTTAATACACGAGTTGCTCGAGCAGTTGTGAATATTGCAATTCCACAACCAGTAAATATAAAAGCAATAGATCCTTGCTGTGGCATAGGTACAATATTAGTTGAAGCTCTTTCAATGGGGATTGATATAGTAGGCAGAGATATTAATCCTCTTGTATGCGTTGGCTCAAGAGAAAATATTGCCTATTTTGGCCTTGTGGGTATGGTAACTAAGGGACCCATTTCAGAAGTAACAGAACATTATGATGTTGCTATTATTGATTTGCCTTATAATCTTGCGACCCATATTTCACCAGAGGAACAATTTGATATTATTAAACATGCCCGTCGTATTGCAAATAAAGTTGTTTTTGTTACGATTGAAACGATTGATGAAATGATTGTAGATGCAGGTTTTGTAATAAAGGATCGATGTATTGCAAGAAAGCATCTATTTGAACGCCAAATTTTATTGTGTGAGTAAATTCTCGTCAAAGCTTCCTGCATAGTAGGAAGCTTTTAGTCTTATGACTAGCTGCTATTTGGAAGTAATCAGCTTTCGGGATAAGTATCTTAGATAAGAGTTAGAATTTTATATCATAGATATAGAGGATAAAAATTTATTAATGCAAAATTTCTAAAAGATGTAGCTTTAAAATAAAAATTAATTAAAAAAGACCCTTCAATACTTATTTAACAGGACATACCAAAACTCCATTTTGAAAAAAGATTGATCAAAATGGAGTTACTCTTTTTATCTAATTATAAATTTTTTATAAAAAAGTTTGATCATTTCCATAATCCATATTTCGCAAACTTCCTTATTAGTTGTAGAGGAAATTTATTTTTACCTTGGATTAAGCATATCATTTTACTTATCAATTACTCTTCATTATTCCAGTTCATAAATAATTTTTTATTCTAATTTATTATTTTAAACCTGGTTTCCTAATAACTAAGGGGTTATGATTTTTTTTTACTCTTCTGGCATCTTGCTTAACTGTGCTCGGGAAAGTGCCAAAGTTACTACAATAGCTATTGTAACTCCTAATGCGCCTATCCAGGTAACTGAAGAAAGTGATACTTTCTCAACAAAAATACCTCCAATTCCTGCACCAGCCGCCATTGCCAATTGCATTACTGACTGATTTAAGCCTAATAATATACCTGATGACTCTGGCTCGATTGTAGCCAAGTTATATTGTTGTGTTGGTCCCGATGACCATGCAGCAAATGACCATAGTACTAATATTATTAAAACACTAATATAAGAATTTGTTACAAGAGATAATAATATTAACATAATGACGTGTAACGACATTCCACCTAACAATGTTTTTTGAACTCCCCAACGATCTGTACTAAATCCACCAAATTTAGAACCGAATAAACTTGCTATACCAAAGATTAGCAATACACCACTTAAAAGTTTTTCCTCTATTCCTGATACATTTAACAAGTAAGGTGAAAGGTAAGTGTAAGCAATTGAATACCCTCCAAGCCAGAAAAAAGTAATTGCTAATCCAATTGTAACCCTTCTTTTCTTAAGAAGAGCCAACTGTTTAACTAGTCGTACAGGCTTATCACCCTTAATAAGGGGAATAGATGCTCTAATTATTATCATTGCAAGAATTCCCAGCAGTGCTATTCCACCAAAAATAACTTTCCAACCTAATAAACTAGAAATAATTCTTCCAAGAGGTACTCCTATGATTAATGAAGCCGTAAACCCCATAACTACTGTAGCAATAGCGCTACCTTGTTTACCTTCTGGTGCTATCTTTGCAGCGATAGTTAATGCTGTAACAACAACCATCCCTGCCCCGAGTGCCATAACTATTCGAGCTACTACAAATAATCCGTAACCTGGTAGGATGAATGCCAAGATATTACCTATTACGAACAAACCTAATGAAAAAATCATTAATTTACGTCTGTCAATACTAGATGTTATTCCCATAAGAATAGGTGTAAATATTGCATATACAAGTGAGAATATTGTAATTAATTGACCTGCTGCAGCCAAAGTTATTTCAAGTGAATCTGCAATCGTATCTAAAATTCCCGAAATAATATATTCGGAAGTTCCTACTAAAAAACTAACGATTGCCAAGATATAAATCTTCAAAGTATTAGACAAATGATGTCACTCCTTATAATTTCGTTTTCATATCGATATATCGTTAATTATCGATATGTTTATTCAAAAAAATATATTGCATGAATACTAACTATGTATTCTAGCCGAAATGAAACTGAATCCTCCCAAAGAATTCGTAAGGAATTCAGTTTCACTCAGTTATCTCTTTTGCTTCAAGAACTCGGCGATCCCATTGATGGCATCTTCATTTCTTTTGTAATAAGTATACTTACCTATACGGTTAGCCTTTATAAGTCCAACCTGTAAGAGCATCGAGAGATAATGAGATGCCGTCGATTGCGTCATTTCCAATTTTTCTGTAATTTGACTAACGCATACCCCGGTTTTGTTCATATCAATCCCTTCGTGGGGAGTGAAATGGAGATCGGGTTCCTTAAGCCATTCTAAAATTTGCAGCCTTGCTTCATTAGATAATGCTTTAAAAATATCAACTTGTTTCATACAAATCATTGTATCGAGAATTATCGAATTGTCAAGTGCGCACTCTTTCTTCGAAGCCATATAGGATTAATCCTCAACATAATTAATATTATACAATTCATTATATCGAGAATTGTCGATACGTCAAGTGTGAGCGGTATAACTTTTTATAAACAATTCAACTTTATTTCAAAATCAAACTTGAATCTTTTAACCAAGGCTTATAGTCTACTCCAATACCTGAGCCTCGACCTTCTTTAATCCACTTTTCAATTTTAGATGTTCTTGCTCATTTAGACATAAAAAACACTCCTTTAGACAACTACAATCTAAAGGAGCATTTCATCGCGACTTTATTTTAAACATCGTATCTTTTTCATAAACACCGCAACTTTATTTCAAAGAAACAAAAGAAACTAGTATCTTTAAAATATATTTAAGTAACAAAGTTTGTTAAAATATAGACGAACATACATTCTTTTTGAGGGGGAGGGGAAATTATGAGCAATAAACGAAAATTATTATTATTTATTGCTGCCAGTTTAGATGGGTACATTGCAACAAAAGATGAGTCACTTGATTGGCTTTATCAAGTTCAAGGAGAGGGGGATAATGGATTTTCCGAGTTTTATGAAACAGTAGATACGGTTTTGATGGGAAAGAGAACATACGATTGGGTAGTGAAACAAGATTTAAAGGAATTCCCATATAAAAACAAAGAATGCTATGTGTTTACTAGATCTTTTTCTGTGAACACAGAAGATGTGGAATTTATAAATGATGATGTTGTTAAATTTATAAATAAACTAAAAAGCCAAGATGGGAAAAATATTTGGATTGTTGGTGGAGGAGAACTATTATACTCATTTTTACAAGAAAAGTTGGTAGATGAACTTATCATAACAGTTGCTCCAACTATAATCGGAAAAGGAGTTCCGTTATTTAGAGAAGGAGATTATCACTTAGAGCTATCATTGAAAGGAACTAAAAAATTCAATCAATTTGTTGAATTGCATTATGAAGTAAAAAAGTAATACTTTTTAAAATGAAAAATTTAAAATACGTAGAAACCACTTGAATGCATTTCCAAGTGGTTTTTTTTAATTACGAATTAGTGCTCTCTTAAATCTGATAAAGCAACTTCTTGTTCATTCTCTGTATCATCAATTGGAAATATTCTAGCTGTACCTTTATTTTCGTCGACGTTTTGGATGTATACGCGGACTCCATTAAATGTTACGTTCGCTAAAGTAGGTGACTCTGCTATTTCTTGTGCTCTTTGAACATTCATCTAAAAAGCCTCCTTTTTTTATTTTTTCTACAGATACGTTTCCACTTTTAATTATTATCATTTTTTAACTAAACGATTCCCGCATATTAATACATGCATCATTTTTCATACAAAAATGTCTATTGAGGGACTTTTTGGAGAAAGCTAACATTAGCGATGACTAAAATACTGAAAGGGTAGACTTGACATGGATGAACGTTTCACTACAAAAAAGGCTTCTCATAATTATAATACTCGAAAAAGAGACCTCCCATCATTGCCATATATCATGAAGCAGACATGGACCGATTCTCTGTTTATACATTACCCAGTAAACCAACAAGTTTTACAAAAATATGTTCCAGATGTTTTACCTATAGATACATACGACGGGATGGGGTGGATTTCAGTTGTGCCTTATCTCACTAGCTCCATGAAACTGCGAGGTTTTCCATCAATACCTGGTGCAAGGCAATTTCCAGGTTACAACGTTCGAACATATGTAATCGTAAATGGGCGGCCAGGTATTTATTTTTTTAGTCTTACAGCTGCAAACTTAATTGCCTCTACTGCGGCGAGGTTTTTTTTCCGTTTACCTTATTACTATTTAGAAATTTATATGGATAATCATAATGAACTAGTGAACTTTCACAGCAAATCCATAAAGAACAGTGGTGCACAGTTGATATGTAATTATAAGCCAATTTCTAAACCAAATCCTGCCGCGAAAGGTTCATTGGATGAATGGCTTGTGGAGCGCTATTGTCTTTTTACTATTACTAAAAAAGGTGTTCCATTAAGATGTAATATTTTACATCGTTCATGGTTATTACAAGATGTCGAAGTAGAAATTCATAAAAATACGATATTATCCGCATTAAATATTTCACCTGCAACTAATGAAGTGATTATGCATTTTTCAAAAAGGGCGGATGTGAGTATATGGCCTTTAGTGCCAGCAATTTATTCTTAATGTTTAATAAATTTATACCGAAAAATATAGAGTCATTGTTCCATCTCGAAACGAATATCTTAATGTTGAAACTATAAGAATGATTGGGGATGAAATGGGATATTTTGTACCGGTAGAAACAGGTGTTAATATCTATGTAGAGGATGTTAACCCCGGAGGCGAGAAGGTTTTTTTGTTTATTCATGGCTGGCCATTAAACCATAAACAATTTGAGTACCAATTTAATATTTTGCCAACGTTAGGATATCGGTGTATTGGAATAGATTGGCGTGGCTTTGGTAAATCAGATAAACCTTTTCACGGCTATAATTACAATAGATTAGCAGACGACCTTTATATCATCATTCGTTCTCTTCAGCTTCAAAATATAACACTTGTTGGACACTCTACAGGCGGAGGAATTGCAGTTCGTTATTTGTCCCGTTATCAAGGGTATGGTGTGTCAAAGCTTGTTTTACTTTCTGCCGCAGCACCTACAGGTTTTACAGCAGAGACAGCAAAGCAGCTTTTAGATGAAACATTAAATGATCGTGCTAAAATGATGCAGGGTGTGACTGATCAATTTTTCTTCCAGTATATTACAAAGGGATTTTCAGATTGGTTTTTCCAAATAGGGATGGAAGCTGCAAGCTGGTCGACTGCTGGGGTCATTAACTTATTAAAGAATGAGAAGCTGTATGAGGATCTGCTAAAAATTAATTGTCCAACATTAATTGTTCATGGTATTCATGACAAAGTAATTCCGTTTTCACAAGCAAAGGAAATGAATGAGACTATCAGAATTTCAAGGCTTGTGCCATTTGAATATAGCGGCCATGGCTGTTTTTGGGAAGAACGGGACAAATTTAATAAGCTATTAGCTAAATTTAGTTAATTATGAAGAAGTTACGGGTGATTTCAATGGATAGGGAATCACCTTTTTAAATTGATATAAATAGTCAAGTGGACGCTCCAAAAATTTTTGGACGACCACTTGAATAGCATTACCTTTTTAATTCTTTTGAAGTTGTAATGTTGCAAAATAAGGAGTTTGTCCTTGGCGGAAATATGTTAGTAAAAACGTGTCTTGCGCAACAATTTGTCCATTTTTATATGCTTCGTAGTCAAAGGCAAAAGGAGTAATAAGGGAATGTTTAAAGAAGTCTCTTTCGCTAACATTCATTTCTGCGAATTCTCTACCAGCTAATGAAGGCGTCTCTTTCAGAGCTTGATAAATATTTTTTTGCTCTTCCTCAGAAAGTCGCTCTTTCCACCATATTTTTCTTGGTTGGAATTGCTGCTTGGATAAATAATCAAGCTGCATTAGACTCCGAATAATTGGCAGCTGCTCTACGTTTTGTGTATATAAAAACTCTTCGAGCCTTGTAAATAAATCTTCAAGTTGGTGTCCAATTCTAGACCAGCCTTTTTCTTCCCAATAAGTACCGAAGTTTTGGAAAAAGTCAAATGGTGTTTCAAATATCTCGGTAACTAAGTATTCAATTGTATTGTCCATACGATGGTCATTCCAGTACTTTTCCAGCACATCTTCAGCTTGTTTTATGCGAATGATTTCATCAAAAGTTAAAACATTATTTGAAAAGATTTCATATGGTGCAACATCGACATATTTGTAGCCATACTCTTTTGCTTGAATTCGAAGGCCTGTCCCACGCAGAAGCTTTAAGAAACCAAGCTGTAATTCTTCAGGCCGCATTGCAAACACATCATTAAACGTCTGACGGAAGCTGTTATAATCTTCCTCTGGCAGTCCAGCAATTAAATCAAGGTGCTGATCAATTTTACCGCCTTCTTTTACCATTGTTACAGTACGTTTTAATTTTTCGAAGTTTTGACGACGTTTTACAAGTTCATTCGTTAAATCATTTGTTGATTGAACCCCAATTTCAAATCGGAAAAGCCCTTTTGGTGCGTTGTCATTCAAAAATTGGATAACTTCAGGGCGCATAATATCTGCCGTAATTTCAAATTGGAATACAACTCCTGGTACATGTTCATCAATTAAAAATTGGAACATTTCCATTGCATAGCTTCGACTTATATTAAATGTACGATCGACAAATTTAATTGTTTTTGCACCATTCGCCATTAAGTAGCGAATGTCTTCTTTTATTTTTTCACGATTAAAATAGCGAACACCTACTTCAATTGAAGAAAGACAAAATTGACAGCTGAAAGGACAACCACGGCTTGTTTCGATATATTGAATTCGTTTCCCTAGGTGAGGAAGATCCTCTTCAAAGCGGAATGGACTTGGCAGCTCACGCAAGTCAATTTTTGGAGGCTGAGCATGAATTTTTATTTTGCCTCCTTGCAGGTAACAAATCCCAGGTACGTCTTCGAGTTCAATGTCCCCATTAAAATATTTTAGTAATTCTTTAAAAGAAGTCTCACCTTCACCCATGACGATGAAATCAATTTCTTCTATTCGACGAAGCCAATCATGTACGTCATAAGAAACTTCAGGTCCACCAAGCACTATTTTCGTTTGTGGGGACACGACACGAAGCATGCGAATTACTCGAATCGTTTCTTCAATATTCCAAATGTAACAACTAAATCCAACAACATCAGGTTTATGCTGAAAAATATCCGAAACGATATTGAATGCAGGGTCTTTTATTGTATATTCAATAATTTTTGGATTGAATTCAGGCTGAGCAGCTGCTTTTAAACAACGCAGCGCCAGATTTGTATGGATATATTTTGCATTTAGTGTAGTTAAAATAATATTCATTTATGGATCTCCTTTTACATACACGGTAGCTAACTATATGATTTTAGCAGTAATAAGGGATTCACGCCACTACTGTATAGTCGAGATTTATTAGATGATCATACAAAATAAAAAACTTAAAGTAAAAAGTTATGAAATTTTGCAGGTAATTGGGAAATTGAAAACTATTTTCATATAAGAACTTTCTCTAGTACTAAGGCGATTCTTCAAACTGAAGGATTGTCTTTTTTTATTTTGATTAAAAGAGATTTGTGTTAACCGTAAATCAAAATAGGTTGACACAAAAGTGTATTTTCTTCTAATATATATTTTGTAATACAAAATCTTACAGGGGTGGGAGATTTGGAAACAGGAACAGTCAATTCAAGAGTAAAAATGAAAACAGTCGATTTAGTCTATTGTGGAATCTTTGCCACGCTAATGATGATAGGAGCCAACATAACATCCTTTGCTCCATTTATGGTCGTAGGGGGTGTACCTATCACCTTACAGGTGTTTTTTGCGATATTGGCGGGTCTAATACTAGGTAGCAAACTAGGTTCGATCTCTATCACAGTTTATATGCTGATAGGTTTGGCTGGAGCACCTGTCTTTGCAAGATTTAGTGGCGGGTTCTCACAAATTTTAAGCCCAACTTTTGGATTTATCGTCACCTTTATTTTCGTTGCTTATGTAGTTGGGAAAATGATTGAAAAGAACCCTTCAAAGAAAATGTATATTGTTTCAGCTCTAACCGGAACAGTTATTAGTTATCTAATAGGTACGAATTGGATGTATATAGCCTATATGTTATGGTTCGGAGCGCCGGATGGATTTTCGTATTCCATGGCTTGGCTTTGGATGATGCCACCACTACCAAAGGATTTAATCTTAGCTGTTTTTGCTGGAGTCTTTGGATATAGAGTGCAAAAAATATTAAAGGTGGGGAATTTGAGATGAATTATATGTCTATAGCAAATAAGGTATTGGAAGGCTATGAGATAACAAATGAAGAGGCATTAAAAATATTAGAAAGCCTGGATGAAGATTTGTTGTCATTGCTTCATGCAGCTTATAAAATTCGAAAAGCGTATTTTGGAAATAAAGTAAAATTAAATATGATTATTAATACAAAATCAGGACTTTGCCCCGAAAACTGTGGATATTGCTCGCAATCTATCGTTTCAAAAGCACCAGTTGAGAAATATGCGATGATGACGAAGGAAGAAATTGTCGCTGGAGCTGAACGTGCAGCATCTTTAAATGTCGGTACGTATTGTATTGTTGCAAGTGGTCGTGGTCCAGTAAAAAGGGAAATTGATATCGTAGTAGATGCTGTGAAGTCAATTAAAGAGAAATATAAAGATATGACTATATGTGCATGCCTAGGAATTTTAAAACCAGAACAAGCACAAAGACTTAAAGAAGCTGGTGTTAATCGTTATAATCACAATATTAATACTTCAGCCAATCATCATGCGAATATTACAACATCACACACTTATGATGACCGTGTAACAACAGTTGAGTTAGTGAAAGAAGCTGGAATTTCTCCATGTTCGGGAGTCATTGTGGGGATGCGTGAAACGAAAGAAGATGTTATTAGTATGGCTAGAAGTTTACGTGCACTTGATGCTGACTCAATACCAGTAAATTTCTTGAATGCCATCGATGGTACTCCGCTTCAAGGGACACGCGAATTAAACCCACGATATTGTTTAAAGGTATTAAGTTTATTCCGCTTTATTAACCCAACAAAGGAAATTCGAGTATCTGGCGGTCGTGAAGTCAACCTTGGTACATTACAACCATTAAGCCTGTACCCTGCAAACTCAATTTTCCTTGGTGATTACTTGACTACAGAAGGTCAACCAAACGAACAAGATAAAAAAATGCTAGAAGACTTAGGGTTTGAAATTGATATTGAGCCTCTTAAACAAAAACAATTACAAAATATAAATAATTAATTTATATGAAAAGAGTATTGGGAATGTCCCATGCTCTTTTTTATTATATATTCTAAGCAAGACGATAAATTAAAAATCTTTCATAGCTGTCTTTTTCATAGTGCCCAGGAAGAGTGATCTCTTTATAAAGATTAAATAATGTATTAGTTTCTAAGAAATGTTGATAATCATCTGAAGCATAATATAGAATTAAGTCAATTTCACGTTTGCTTTGTTCAACTGACAGCAAAATGTTGTTTACGACTTTTATAAAAATTTGTACTGAAAAAGGATTAAAAAAATAGAATCTATTGTCCTTAGGTTGAATTACATAGTCTTCTGCATAACAATTGAGAAATTGAATTAACCCTTTATGCTTTTTGAATTTCCTAAAATAACTATTTTGATTTTGAATGGCTTGATTAAAAAACGTTTCATTCATTTCAATTCCAGTGCAAACTGCATTAAACGAATAATTTATATAGAAATTCAACCGTCCTTTTCCACATCCGAAATCTACAATGTTGTCAGTCATTTTTACTTCATAATGTTTAAATAATACTTCAAGTGCACTATATGGAGTTGGCTCATATGGATGATAAACAATCGAATTGTTAATATCCATTTTGCTCCCTTGGGTATGTATATTCATCAATTTATCATAATAATATTCTTTCATTTTGTTGTCCTCATTCCGTAATTCATCATTCTTTTCTATTATACATAGGAATAGTTTCTAACAAAAATGTATATTGATTACTATCTAGTTTATTGGAATAGCAAACTTCACTTGATTGTTCATTATATTTTCCTGCAAATTACATGTATTTCAAAATTTTTGAAACCATACGCTTGTGTGCAACGTATATGTTAGAAATGAAAGGGTGGGGTGTTTATTATGAATAAATATTCGATTGCTGAATTTATAAAAAATACTGAGCAAGTGGATAAAGGTGAAGGGTTTTTTGAATTAGAAACTCCTCGTATGTTAGAAGTAAACCTCGATGGTCTTGTATGGGCAAAAGCGGGTTCAATGGTCGCTTATAATGGAAAGATTAAGTTTGAGAGAGAAGGCGTTTTAGAACATGGCATTGGAGCGATGTTTAAAAAGGCATTGACAGGTGAAGGCGCTTCCCTTATGAAAGCTAATGGGCAAGGCAAATTATATCTTGCTGACAGTGGGAAGAAAATCATTATTCTTCATTTACAGAATGAAGCAATCTATGTAAACGGAAATGACCTTTTAGCATTTGAGCCATCTATTAAACATAATATTAAGCTTATGAGAAAAGTAGCAGGTATGATGGCGGGCGGTTTATTTAATGTTCGGTGTGAAGGGACCGGTATGATTGCCATTACATCTCATTATGAACCACTCACATTGCGTGTAACACCAGGAAAACCAGTTATTACAGATCCAAATGCGACTGTAGCATGGTCGGGCAATCTCCAACCTGAATTTCAAACGGATGTTTCACTCAAAACATTCATTGGTAGAGGCAGTGGAGAATCTATACAAATGAGATTTGAAGGAGATGGCTTTGTTATCGTTCAACCATATGAAGAAGTCTATATGCAGGCACAAAGTTAATAGATTTTAATCATTGAGTGAGATTATTAATAAATAAGGCATTTTTCAGACAGTGAGAAATGCTTTTTTTGTTTTGATTGTACAACAAGCTCATAAAGAGTATTCATTTTCCTTAATAAAACTAATGCGGTATGAAATTACACAGTTAAAAATTAAAAGAAAAAATAATTGATTAATTGATTAAATTAACTTTTAATATAGAGGATTAATTGAAAAGGAGAAATGGGATGAAGCCACGAATATCAGTCATTACAATTGGGGTAGATGATTTGGAGAAATCTTTGAAATTTTATCAAGAAGGACTTGGCTTACCAACAGATGGAATGGTTGGGCAAGAGTTTGAACATGGGGCAGTTGCATTTTTCGACTTGCAATCCGGATTAAAACTAGCTCTTTGGAAACGAAAAGATATTGCACATGACACGAAACTTATCCAAACACAAAAAAGTCCAACTGAATTTACAATTGGGCATAATGTGAGTAGTAAGGAAGAAGTTGATTTTGTAATGGATCAGGCAGAAAAAGCAGGTGCAGTCATTACAGTTCCACCTCACAATACTTTTTGGGGTGGCTATTCGGGCTATTTCCAAGATCCTGATGGTCATTTATGGGAAGTCGTTTGGAATCCACAGTGGGAGTTTGCGGAATTAGAATAGGCTATATAAATATTAACATCCGTATGATTGTAAAAAGAGAATTCTTTGAAAAAAGTTGATCTAGCTGTAGTGATTGTTAAATATAATTAGAAAGGTCGTAAAAAGATGGCAGAAGTTAAATATGAAATTATTAAAACCGTTGGCGTAATATCGGAAGGTAGTACTGGATGGAAAAAAGAATTAAATTTAATCAGTTGGAATGATCGTGAACCGAAATATGATTTACGTGATTGGTCAGACAATCATAGCAAAATGGGGAAGGGTGTTACGTTCACTCATTCCGAATTAAAGGCATTAAGGGAAATATTGATTAATATGACTGATTTAGATTAATTTAATGATTTTAAAAGCTTAAACTTAATTTTAAACCTTTATTTTTAAATAAAAATATTGCTTTGAGGAAGGAAAAGATAATACATGTCCACTTCAAGCACATTTACAATGCTTCAAATCTAATGCCAAAGATTTGAAGCATTTTTATTTACATAATTTTTCAATTGTACACCAAACTAATCATTAATCTTATTATCTTGATATTCAATTTTCTTCAAAGCTCGCTCATAATTTAGCTCTTGTGAAATTTCTTCGCGGTTGTTCTTTTTCTTAGGTTTCTTCATTTTTCTAAATGTTGTTTTTTCTTTTTTTGCCATTCTTCATCACCTCCAATTTTATTTTGCTCATCTTTAAAAAAGAAATGCTTGAGAACTTTATTGAAAAGTAAGTGAAGGGATGTAAAAACATTTATAACTTACTAAATTTTTGTTTTGGCTAAGAGCCCTCACAAGCTGTCCCCTAAAAACATCTATTAGTAGGAGGGGGCGGTAAAATGGGAGAGCCGAAGAAATCGAGTGAACCATGGAATGATGGTGGAAAAATAGGGCGGATTGAAAGTGAGATAGTGATTGATCGAAATTCTCTAATTATTAATCAAAAATTTTGTGTAAATGCGATTGTTGGTGCAGAACAGAAGCTAATTATTGAAGAGGTGCCGAATCTTGATGAAGAATGGGAATTAACTGCTGAAGAAGATTCCTTTGATTTTCAAGAAGAAATTGAGATAACTGAAAATATCCCCATTCGCCAAGACTATACTCTCATTTATGCATCACCCTCTAGTCCAATACGGTCGCCACTTTTAATGACCGTCATTGCGCGTAATTTGTCAGAAAATGATGTGCTGGTAAGTATTGAGGATGATCAAGATGCTTTAGTAGAAGAGGTTGTACCAGCAAATTCAGAACTTGCTTTAACTGCACAAAATGCAAATTTTATTAGAGCACTAGCACTTGCCCCAAGCCATGTCCAGTTTTTCATTAATGTTTTTCATCCAACTGGTCCATAATTTTTTATATAGATTTAGAATTGATGTATTTAATTTTTAGAGATATAAAAAAACTGCAGAAAACTATTTTAGTTTTCTACAGTCTTAGAGTACATCTATGCTGTTTCTGTTTGATTTTTTCTAGCAATATCGTGTTCCATTAGTTGCATAAAAAGACCGAAAATAAATAAATAAACGCTACCTTTTACCATTTCAATCCCAATCCAATGGGAAATATTTGTGAAAAAGCTAAGACCAAAAAGAATTAAACCAATTGTTAAGATTGTAGAACAAAGATAAATGAAAAATTTATACATTTCGTAAACCCTCCCCGATGTACGATTTATAATATATATTTATTCTATCATAAAATGAAAGAAAAGTTCATAAAAAATTCATATTTTGTTCAAAAAATCGTCAAAACTCTATTACTTTATGAAAAATGTTAAAATATCATTTTCGATATAATCTATTAGGAGGTGGCAAAAGTGATAAAAGTTTTCGTTTATGGAACCTTAATGAAAGGAGAAGTAAATGCTCATTTATTAACTAACGCTACGTGTATAGAGACCAGCTGTTGGACAAATGGCTTATTATATGACACGGGTTTTGGTTATCCAGCAATGGTTCCTTCATTACAACATAGAACTTACGTGGAACTGTATGTTGTAACAGAAAGCGAAATAAAGCTGCTAGATGAATTAGAGGATTATAAGGAGAATGGAGATAACAACTTATACAATCGGGTTAAACAACTAATCTACACAGATAACAACTCTACATATGCCTATGTCTATATTGCGAACCAGGATAATTTATTAGAAAGAAAAGTCCCTTTTGGTGATTGGAAAGCATATAGAACAAATAATTGTAAAAAATTATAAATGTCATTGCTGCCAAAATAGAGGAAGCTAAGTAAAAACGAAAGAGAGATTAAAGACCTAATTCAAGAAAAATGCTGAACTAGGCCTTGGAATTTGGTTATTATTTTTTAATAATTAATGGTGTGATTAAAGATTGGTCTAACCATTTGGCAACTTCACATTACATAACTTATTGGTTGTTTCCTTTTTTATTAGTTGAATTCTTCTTAGAGAATAGGCTTTTAAAATTTTTCTCTGTCCCATACTCCTCTTTGTTAGAACGCCCCATTTGCGGTGCAGCTTTACCATGTTGGATATCCCTGTCATCATAATTTGAGTATTCATCAAATTCTTTTTTGTCGTACATGTTGTCATCTCCTTTTAATGATATTATGGGAATGTTTCATTAACTTTATGTAAACAATAAATCATCAGTGAAAATTGTTGCTCATTTTCTGAAAATAATAGATAATTAAAAAATTAACAGAAATAGATTAGGAGTGTCGTTTGTAATGCAAGTTGAGCAAGTGAAAAATGTAACAAAACAACAAGATCTACAGCTTAGTAATCGAGCAAGATTGTTAGTAAAATGTCCAGATAAACCAGGAATTGTATCGGTTTTATCTACATTTTTATATAAGCATAATGCGAATATTATTGAATCAAGCCAATACTCAAGTGATCCTGAAAACGGAAAATTTTTTATTCGCATAGAGTATCATTGCGAACATCTTCAAGATAAAGCACAGGAAATGGAAAAGGAATTTGAACAAATTGCACGCGACTATGAGATGACTTACAACTTCTATTATCGCAATCAACGCCAACGTACTGCAATTTATGTATCAAAAGAGCTTCATTGCTTACTGGAATTATTATGGGAGTGGCAAAATGGCGACTTGGATACTGATATCGCTGTCATCATAAGTAATCATGAGGAAGCACGTTCAATTGCTGAGTCTTATGGCATCCCATTCCACTACTTACCAGCAAACAAAGATATTCGTAAAGAAGTTGAGGCACAACAAATCCAACTAATGAAAGAATATAAGGTAGATTTATTAATTTTGGCACGTTATATGCAAATTTTAACACCAGATTTTGTCAACCATTTTGAAAATCGAATTATTAATATTCATCATTCATTTTTACCTGCATTTATAGGTGCAAACCCATATGACCGAGCACATAAGCGAGGCGTTAAATTAATAGGTGCGACTTCACATTATGTTACAAATGATTTAGATGAAGGTCCTATTATTGAACAAGATGTTGAACGTGTCGACCACCGTGATGATGTGCCAACATTAAAGAAAATTGGTCGTCAAATTGAACGCCGTGTTTTAACAAAAGCTGTTAAATGGCATCTAGAGAATCGTATCATTGTTGAAGGAAATAAAACGATTATTTTCCATTAGTAAATAGCCATCTAATAATTTTTAAGAGACGTGTAATAGTCGATTTAATCTCGACTTATTACACGTTTTTTGTCAAGTTGTGTTTTTTACTTAGAGTAGGCTTCAAGTATAAATGAAAAAAACAATTACAAACTAAGATAGTAAATAAAAAATAAACATAGGAGGTTTTTGGAATGAAACAAAACCCACAAGAAGTAGCAGGCAGACCGAAAAAGTTTATTAGCAAAGAAACAATCATAAAAAATACAGAAAAAAATATCCGTGAGTCAGAAATTGGATTGGAATTTGGGCTTCCTGAAGAACGAGAAAATATTAAGGATAAAAATGAACGTAGAAAACATGCTATTCAAAGAATGAAAAATGAGCCGCTAAGTTAGTTCGGATAAGGTTGTGTTAAAGTGAAAATTTAACACAATCTTTTTTTGGAATTAATAAATTTAGCAATTTTGACGGATATATGTAAAAATAATGTATATCAAGAAGTTTAAAAGGAGTGGTTTTATATAGAAACTATTCAAAAAATGTTTGAACATTTAAATTGGGCAAATATACGTATTCTTAAAACACTGCAAAATGCGGAAGTAGAAAACCAAGAAATAATCCGATTATTTTCTCATATTTTATTAGCAGAAAAAATTTGGTTTACTAGACTGCAAGGTTTAGACAGTTCGAACGTTCCTATTTGGACAGAAGTTGATTTAAAAGTCTGTTCACAATTAGTTGAAGAAAATCAAGAAGTTTCAACAAAGTTTCTTTCCCAACTAAACAATACTGACTTAGATAAGATAGTTTTTTATAAAAACAGTAAAGGAACAGAATTTAAAAATACAATTAGAGAAATTCTTACTCATATTGCATTACATGGACAGCATCATCGCGGACAAATTAATATAAAACTTCGAACAGATGGAATTGAACCAGTGGGTATTGATTTTATTACATTTGTTAGATAGGTTTACTATATAATCTTATAAACTTGTAAAACTAGAAAGTTAATTTGAAAAAAGAGTAGAGGGATGAATAATTATGATTCAACAATTTAACGCACTAGTTGTAAATAAAGAGGAAGAACAATTTACTGTAAAACCACAGCAGATTTCACTTCAAGATTTGCCAGAAGGGGAAGTGTTAATTAAAGTTCACTATTCTGGTGTTAACTATAAAGATAGTCTAGCTGCTATACCAAATGGCAACATTGTAAAAAATTATCCTTTTGTTCCGGGTATTGATTTAGCTGGAGTAGTTGTTTCATCTGAAGATTCCCGTTTCCAAGAAGGGGACGAGGTTATTGCAACGAGCTATGAAATCGGAGTTTCACACTTTGGAGGCTATAGCGAATATGCTCGCATCCCGGCTAACTGGATTGTTCCTCTTCCAGCAGGTCTAACATTAAAGGAAGCGATGACTATAGGTACGGCAGGTTTTACAGCAGCGTTGTCTGTTCTACGATTAGAGGAAAATGGAGTTTCTCCAGAGAAGGGGAAGGTGCTTGTAACAGGGGCTACCGGTGGTGTAGGAAGTTTTGCTGTGTCGATTTTATCAACTCTCGGTTTTGAGGTTGAAGCAAGTACTGGTAAGGAATTCGAGCAAGAATATTTGAAAAATCTCGGCGCTACATCGATAGTTTCACGTAAGGAAGTTTTCGATGGAAAGATTAGAGCTTTAGGAAAGCAAAAATGGGCTGCTGCGATAGATCCAGTTGGTGGTGAACCTCTCGCATCCCTATTAAGCCAAATTCAGTATGGTGGCTCAGTTGCAGTTAGTGGATTAACAGCAGGAACAAGTGTTCCAACTACTGTTTTTCCATTTATCTTAAGAGGTGTAAACCTACTAGGAATTGATTCGGTATATTGTGAAATGGAAACACGATTAAAAGTTTGGAATCGTTTAGCAACAGATTTCAAACCGTCCAACTTAGAAGATCTAATTTTACAAGAGGTTACTCTGGAACAGTTACCAGATGTTCTGCCTACACTCCTTAAAGGGGATGCAAGAGGAAGAATTCTTGTAAATCTATAATAAAAAGGTGGCGGGAATAAACTCGTCACCTTTTGCTATATATTATTTAATTATGGAGATTTATAGTACTTGTGTCTTGAGGATTCTTTAAATAGAATAAAAATTTTAATTAAAGATTAAAAGAGGATGTTGCAAATGGATAATCGATGCAATTGGGTAATATTAAAAGAGCCATTATATATTGAATATCATGATAAAGAATGGGGAGTTCCTGTTTTCGACGATCGCCTGTTATTTGAAATGCTATGTCTAGAAGGAGCGCAGGCAGGACTTAGTTGGTGGACTATTCTACAAAAAAGAGACAACTATAGAAAAGCTTTTGATAATTTTGAAGCTGATAAAATTGTTCAGTATACAGATGAAAAATTACAATCATTAAAAGAAAATACCGGAATTGTAAGAAATAAGTTAAAAATTCAAAGCGTTGTAACAAATGCGAAAGCATTTTTAAAAATTCAACAAGAATATGGTTCTTTTTCGAATTATATTTGGAGCTTTGTAGATAATAAGCCGATTATAAATTACTGGGAAACTGTGCAAGATGTACCTACTACAACTGAAATAAGCGATAAGATGAGCAAAAAACTAAAAAAAGATGGCTTTAAATTCGTTGGGAGTACGATTTGTTATTCCTATATGCAAGCGATTGGAATGGTAAATGACCATACTTTAAATTGTTTCTGCCATCCATCTAACAAATAACAGCAATGTTAACGTTTGGAACTAATTTTCCAAGCGTTTTTTAAATTTATTAATCTAAGTGCATCGTTATTTGTTGAATAAAGCAAGACTATGTATAATAAAAAAGAATTAAAAATTAACATACGGAGGACTGACAGTGCAAAAGTATGTAAAACATATATTTCTTATACTCATCGCAGTACTAGCATTTGCTGCACCAAGTAATGCACAAGCAGCAAATGATGACATTAAAATAATTGATATTCCCCAAAACCACCAATCAAAAAATCAAATTGCTGCATTACTTGAACTAGATATTTTGCAGGTGGATCCGGACTTCCAGTTTCGTCCAAAGTCAAGAATAACGAAAGGCGAAGCAGAACAGGCAATTAATAGAGCGCTCCAAATCTCTCAATCTTCAAAGAGGTATAAAGAAGTAAAAAATCTTTTCCAAAACAGGGAGATAAACACTGAAAGTAATACAATGCCAATTACATATAAAGAGTTAACAGGTGAGCTTGTACAGGGTTATTTAATTTATACATATAACGAGAATTTAAATGTAGATTTTATAAATAATATTATTATGTCAACTAATAATGAAGACAATTCTCAATATGTTACTAGAGCTGAATTTGCTTCTGTATTATATAACTTTTTAAATGAGATACATAGAATTCCTGAAACTGAGAAATTATTGGTAAATGAAACGAATTACTCGCCATCCTTTCAATTAAGTAATGACACTGTTTATTTTGCAAAAATTCCGGCATTGGTAGAAGAAGATATATATCTGCGTGCACCAGAGCAGCTAAAGTTAATTAGTGAAGACAGCATAGATTTTGGACATGCAACTGACCATCAATTTATTTACTTAGTGGGAACAATAGGTTCAAAAGCAACTGTTACAATTCGTACATTTAATAATGGAGACTATTTTGTTTTCACTCGATTTGATAATCTAACTGGATATCATCAAAAAATTGATTTAATTCAAATTGAACAAAACGTTCAAACAAATCATTTATATAGGTACGATCGTTATCCAATTATTCGTGATGATGAAACGGTTTTTGGACAGGATATTACTTCTTATCCTACGGGCTTGCTTCGTATTACTAAAGAAGATGGCTCAATTGAAGAACAAATGATTGGCAAAGCATACAAATCAGTACAATTATCAATGGAGTATGAGGATGGCGGAAAAAGCTTAATGCGCAATCTATTAGCTGAATCTGAATCATTGTCGTTTGCACAAGTTGGCAATTCATTTTTATCCATCAATACACTTTCTTCATCAGGACATGATATTGTCGAACATTGGGTTATGAATTCGGATAATGCATTATTTAAGACGGATAGTCATAGAGAAGAATGGATGAAAGAAACAGCAGAGTACTATATTAAACGTAATAATTGGTATACTGCAGAAGGACCATTAAATAAAATGGCTACATCAACAGAACCATTACCAAAAAGTGGACATGGTTATGGTCGAAACTTATTACTTGTGAAAGAGGATCGCGCATTAGCACTTTATAAGCAACAAGGTGATCGTTATTTTGAAAATCTTGTGCACAACTCTTTTGTTAATTTGGATATCTTCAAAGGAGACCGCACATATTGGCAAACCGAAGTAACAAGTACGTACTTAAAAGGGTTATATAATATTACAGCACCATTCATAGATACACGTTTCAACGAACAAATCGCACTGTTTTACTATAACAGCGGTGAATTATTTAACGTTAAAGACTATAAAGAGCCATTACGGAACTATGCAGATTTACTAGTTTCCCAAAAAGAACAGGGTCATATAATTGAAGTGGATGAAGACTCCTTCTATATTTCAGATTACTTTCCAATAATACAAAAAGTGACAACACACTCCTCCATGAACCATGTATTGGGTGGAATGAACTTATTATTATTGGCATATCAAGAGTTCGGCGACGAAAAATATTTAGTAACAGCACGAGCTATTATGACGGCAATTGAAAAAGATCAGCATAAATGGATTCGGGATAATGGGGATATTTGGTATAAGATATCTTCAGATGGCACTCTTGTAGGAGATGACTATCAACATTTAACACTTGAAGATTTGATCAATGCCTATAAATTTTGGTCTAAAATTGATCCAACTTACTTAACGACAATTGAAGAAATGATTGCTTCGAAATCTTCTTATCTTTCTAGTGAAACTTTAGGCTATACAACTAAAATCTATAACGGTTTAAAAGATATTGGAATGCTGCAATACTTGCCAAAAGGTGAGGAACGAACAGACGCGAAATAAAAACAAGCCAGCTCTTTGAAATAAAGGGCTGGTTTTTACTGTTTCCACATTAAAAATGGATTACAATTTCTATAAAAATTAATTTTGATTCATTGATAATCACAATACTTTACTAAACAATATCTTTCTATAAAAAAATATTAAAATTACCTGTTATCATATTTTATTCTACTTCGAATAGGATGAATTGTAGAATTTCTACTAATTCAAATAAAATGGAGTGAATGTTAAATGGGCAAATTTGATAACAAAGTTGTGTTAATTACAGGTGGTTCACGTGGACAAGGTGCAGCTCACGCTCGGGCATTTGTTGAGGAAGGTGCTAAAGTAGCTATTACGGATGTTTTAGTCGAAGATGGACAAGCATTAGCTGCTGAACTTGGTGATAACGCGACATTTTTAAAGCATGATGTAACATCAGAATTACAATGGACAAGAATTGTGGAACAAACTGAGGAAATCTATGGTCCAATCAATGTATTAGTAAACAACGCTGGGATTGTCATCAGTAAACCTTTTGAAGAGCTTTCAGAGGCAGAATATCGAAAAGTAATCGACATTAACCAAGTTGGTGTATTTTTAGGAATGAAAGCTGTGGTGCCGTCACTTAAAAAGTCTGGGAATGGTGTTATTATTAATATTTCATCGATTAACGGACTACGTGGCAGTGCGGGAACATTAGCTTATGATGCCTCAAAATTTGCAGTACGCGGCATGACAAAATCAGCTGCAATTGAACTTGCCCCATATGGAATTCGTGTAAACTCCATTCATCCAGGAGTTATTTTAACACCAATGGTAAGTCAATCAGATGTAGCGGATGTTGCCGATCAATTAGCTGAAAATGTTCCATTAAAACGTGCAGCACAACCTGAAGAAGTTTCCAAACTAGTATTATTCCTAGCAGGGGACGCAAGTTATTCAACAGGTTCAGAGTTCATCTTAGATGGCGGTTTAACAGCTAAATATTAATTTATATATAGCCAGTTTGGAAATCCTAATTTCTGACTGGTCTCTTTTCGTTAGGAAATATACTTCTCCGAATTAGGCATTTAAAGTGTCATTTATCTTTCGTAACGGCTACTCTAAATATTTTCAGAAAATCCCATCCTGACAGTTTTACGAATTTTTCGATAAAATTGGTTCTATTTTCCTTGTTTCTTGCATAAATAGAAATGGTGGAGGAATCTAGCATTCTAATAACCAAATAGAATAGGAGGAAAGGAAATGGAACAAGTAATTGAAAAAAGAATCGGAATAAGCAGTTTAGTAAACAAGATTGTTTCGGCAGAAGATGCAGCGGCATTAATTCAAGACGGCGATATTGTTGGAATGAGTGGATTTACACGTGCAGGGGATGCAAAAGTTGTACCACTGGCTTTAGCACAGAGAGCAAAAAATGAGAAAATTAAAATTGATGTATATACGGGGGCTTCATTGGGGCCTGAAGTAGACCAAATTTTAGCTGAAACAGGGGCAATTCGTAAGCGGGGGCCATATCAAGGTGATCCTGCAATTCGAAATTTAATTAATAAAGGTGAAGTACTTTATGTAGATGCTCACCTCTCACATAATGCAGAATTGGTTCGACAAGGTATTATTGGACCGATTAATTTTGCCATAATTGAGGCGACAGCTATCACACAAGACGGATTTTTAGTTCCAACAACATCAGTTGGGAACTCTCCGATTTTTGCTCAATATGCAGAAAATCTAATTATTGAATTAAACCTTGCTCACTCTGAATCACTAGTCGGTGTACATGACATTTATATACCTGATGCTCAAGGTGAACGTAAACCAATTCCTATATTAAACCCAACTGACCGTATTGGTGACATCGGCATTAAAATAAATCCTGACAAGGTTAAAGCAATCGTTATTTCAAATGAACAAGACGCTCCATCTTTAATTGTCGAGCCTGATAATGAAACGCAGGATATGGCAAACCATTTGCTAGATTTCTTTAGAAGTGAAATTAAAGCAGGCCGACTAACGAATAAATTGGCTCCGTTGCAATCCGGTGTAGGATCTGTAGCAAATGCTGTATTGGAAGGATTTAAGACTTCTGAGTTTGAAGATTTAATTATATTCTCTGAAGTTTTGCAAGATGCCGTGTTTAATTTAATTGATGCTGGAAAAGTTTCATTTGCATCTTGTACATCAATCACTATTTCGGAAGAGCTGCAAAAGAAAGTATATGGCAATATCGAAAAGTATGCCGATAAAATTATTATTCGTCCTCAGGAAATCTCCAACCATCCAGAAGTGATTCGCCGTTTAGGGTTAATTGCTATCAATGCAGCATTAGAGGTAGATATTTATGGCAACGTAAACTCTACTCATGTTGGCGGTACTCGCATGATGAACGGTATCGGTGGATCAGGAGACTTCACTCGTAACTCACGATTAAGTATTTTCGTAACGAAATCGTATGCAAAAGGCGGTAAATTGTCATCCATCGTGCCAATGGTTGCACACCACGATCATACAGAACATGACGTACATGTCATCGTTACTGAGCAAGGTGTAGCAGACTTACGTGGATTAGCACCAAAAGAGCGAGTTCCTTTAATTATCGAGAACTGTGTTCACCCTGACTTTAAACAACAATTATGGGATTATTATAATGAAGCCGTTGAATTAACAGGCAATGCACATACACCACACAATCTAGAAAAAGCGCTTTCATGGCATGTCAACGCAGCAAAAGCGGGTACGATGAAGTTTTAAAAAATTACGAACATAAGAGTGGGGACTCAGAGGGTTTAAACTGCCTTTTGGGTCTTTTTGTTTTAACTAAGCGGATTTTATAAAATGGTCATACTCTTTCTATAAAAATAGGTGTTTATAAAAATAATTATTTTGATTTTGAAGGAACGGAACCGATTTTCTATTTTGAATGGAGTAGATATTGGAGGTAAATTTAAATTTAAAAATTTATTAAACAACTAAATGTAGATATTTTAAAAGATGAGGTTTAAATCAACTAAAAAAGAAACCAAGGAGAGATCCCCCTGGCTTCGTCAACTACTAACGACATCTTACCAATGTGTAAGTGATGAACTCACCTTGTTGTGTGAATGCTTCAATTTTAAAGCCTTTGCCAGATAGACATGCAATCGCCGCAGCAGCGCTATCTCCTGGGCTTAAAGGACAATCGAAGATAGAGTTGCTTGTAGTTGCTAGGACAATTTCATGGTCGTTTCTAGTGAAAGTTAACACTACAGCATCACATTGATTGCCGTTATTTCCGTTATGGTCGTGTTTTTTCTTGTCGTCTATTTCGTCAAGAATTTTCTTTAACAAACGAATGATGCGCTCTAATTCGTCTTTATCATGTTTATGACCGTGGTTGTCATCGTGTCCACAACCGCAATCGTGAAAAAGATCTGAAACTTTGCGTTTACTATATTGTGACATTATTTTCCCCCCTTTCATTGTTGATACTACAGTATATTAAGGGGTGCATTAGTGAGAAAGGCGATAATACCAACGTTTAAAAAATTTATAGTAATTTTTTATCTTTATTTAAAATTGATATTTTTACCCATAAGCTACAAATTATTAGATAATCATTACTTATTTCAATAGGCTTTCTACTTAGTTTTGGATTAGACTTTTGTCTTTGTTATGTAGTTAGTTGAAATATAGAAGTTTATTATACTACTTAATAGTAAATATTAATAAATTTAGGTAGGAAATTGTGTAATGAATATTTCATTTTGATAGTTATGATATGGAATGTGCCAAAAATTACTTAGACCTTGTGACATTATTTTATTACCATTCAAAATGGTTATAGGTGGATAAACAGTCTTAAGTTTTGAGATTAATAATACTCATATCGAAATTACCTATTAAAAAATACAAATAATCCCAACTTAGGAACCGTTACTGGCTTTTAATTTACTGTTTTGGATATAATTTGGTAAGATAAAATTACAGTATTTAAGGAATGGGGAACATGCAGTGAAAAAATTCATAATTAAATTATTAGTAACATTTATTATTATTTTTTCAGTAGCAGGTACTACCGCCTCTGCGGAAAATATAGAAGAAAAGTCAACAGATATTGGATTATTAGATATACCTAATACATATTGGGCAAAAAATGAGATTTTTCAACTAATGGAATTGGGGATTATAGAAGCGGATCGCGATTTACAATTTCGTCCAGATGTCGTTATAACGAAAGGTGAGGCTGCCATTGCATTAGCAAAAGCTCTTAAACTTCCGGATATCCCTTTTAATCCTATTTATAATGATATAACGGAGGAAACAAAAGATGCCTCAAAAATTCTTGCTGCGTTAGAAATTGATTTAGTTCCGAGCAATAGTGAAAATGTCTTCGGGCTTAACGATAAAATGACACGGGAACAATTTGCCTATGCGCTTATTCAGGCTTTTAAATTAGAAGCAATTAATGAGGAAATTGTGATTAGTGATCAGGCCGCAATTAATGACAATTTTAAAGAAGCTGTTCAAATTGCTTTACAACATAAATTGCTTTTTACAAATAACGGAGAGTTTAAACCATCTAACTCCGTTAAAAGAGTAGAATTTGCAAGTGCACTTTACAAAGCATTGGTGTTAACAGGGAAAATTTCTGGGGAAGAGTATGAGTATAAATTACAAAATATTGAGACTTCTAAAAACTTTAGCATTATACCTTCAGAAGTAAATTTAATTAAATTGTCCTTTGATGAACATCCGATATATATCCGTTCGAAAGATGAATTAATTTATACTGGCCATGAACGGATTGATAATGGTTTTTCACGAGACAATATTTATACTTATTCAGTTGCGCAAGACGCAAAGTTAACAGTAACAGTTAGATCATTTGACAATGGCGACTATTTTTTATTTTCCCAGTTAGTTAATCCAAATTCGAAGACTGTTATCGTAGATATACTTCAAAAAGAAAATGATGTAGTCGATTTTTCTTTGGCTCGTTTTGATAACTATCCTATTAAACGCAGTGATACAAGTAAGGGAACTGACATTACGAGTTATCCAACAGGTTTATTAAGTTATGTAAAGGATGATGGTTCCGTTGAAGAACGGATGGTTGGAAAGGCATATAATTCAAAGCAACTAACCCTTGATTATGAAGACGGTGGAAAAAGTACCATGCGCAGTTTACTATCTGAAACAGAAGTTCTATCTTATGCTAAAATAGGTTCAACATTAATGTCTGTCTATAGATTGCAATCTGTTGGCAATGACATTGTCGATCATTGGTATGTAGATTCGAGCCATCCGTTATTTAAATCAGATTTAAATCGCGAAAGCTGGATGCAGGAAACAGCTAGATATTTTAAGAAACGAAATAACTGGTACACTGCAGATGGACCTTATAATAAAATGGTTTCTACAACTGAACCAATGCCAGAAAGTGGGTTAGGTTATGGTAGAAGTTTATTGCTTGTAAAAGAAGATCGGGCACTTACTTTATATAAAAATCAACAAGATCGTTATTTCGAGAATCTTGTCTATAATTCATTTGTAAATTTACAAAACTTTAAAATGGGTAAAGAGTATTGGCAAACGGAAGTTACTAGCACTTACTTAAAAAGTTTGTATAATATTACAGCTCCTTTTATTGATACACGCTTTAACGAACAAATCGCACTCTTCTATTACAATAGTGGGGAACTATTTAATATTCCAAATTATAAAGAGCCTTTGAGAAATTATGCGGATTTATTGGTTTCAAGGAAAGAGGAGGGACATATTATTCAAGTAGATAATAATTCATATTATATTTCTGACTACTTTCCTGTGAACCAAAAAGTCACAACACATTCATCTATGAATCACGTTCTTGGAGGGATGAATATTTTATTAATGGCCTACTTAGAATTTGGTGATGAAAAGTATTTAGAAACTGCAAGAGCTATTCAAACAGCAATAGAGAGAGATCAAGATAAATGGATACGCGATAATGGTGACATTTGGTATAAAATTAGTCCAGAGTATGAGTTTGTAGGGGATGACTACAAACATTTAACGTTAGAGGATTTAATCCAATCCTATAAGCTTTGGTCTCAAGTTGATAAAACATATTTACCAACAATCGAAAAATTGATTGCTTCGAAAGCATCTTACTTATCAAATGAAAATCTCGGCTATACAACGAAAATTTATAATGGATTAAATGATATTGGTTTATTGAAATACTTACCTGAAGGCCCAGAACAAACAGATGCTTTATAATAAGACAAAGTTACATCTCTTTTATTTTATTTAGTTTTTCATCTGTTGCTTATAACACTGCGCTTTTAGAAAAATGATCCGTCTCATAGGTGAGGCGGATTATTTTTTGATACAATACTTTTATTATTGTAAATAAGAAGGAAGTAATAATATGTATAAAACTTTTGGCGTACTTGCCCATGTAGATGCTGGCAAGACAACCTTTTCTGAGCAGCTGCTTTACCATACGGAGAGCATTAAAGAAAGAGGGCGTGTTGATCATAAGGACGCATATTTAGATAATCATGCGATTGAACGTCAACGTGGAATTACCATCTTTGCTGAGCAAGGCAGAATTCATTATAAAGGAGATACTTATACTTTAATTGATACACCAGGACATATGGATTTTTCACCAGAAATGGAACGGGCAATTAGTATAATGGATTACGCTATTCTATTAATCAGTGCAGTTGATGGAATTGAAGGACATACTGAGACAGTTTGGAATCTTTTAAGGAAATACCATGTTCCAACATTTATTTTCATTAATAAAATTGACCGTGAAGGGGCAGCTGTTGAAGAGGTAATGCAAAGCATTAAAAAAGAATTTTCAACGGATGCTTTATTATTAAAGGAGGAGATTAATGATCAATCGATTCCGGAAAGTATTTTAGAATGGATTGCGGAACGTGATGAGAAGCTGTTTGAGCATTATATGGAAGATAATATAGACATATCGCAATATTTTTCTGCGCTATTGAAGATGATTCAAAACGAACAAGCATTTATTTGTATGGCAGGTTCAGCTTTAAAAGATATAAAAGTCAAAGAATTTTTTAACCAATTTGCAATACTTACAAAAACTAAATTTGACAATGATGCACCTTTCCAAGGAAAAGTGTTTAAAATTCGCCATGATGAACAAAATCAGCGAATTACATTTATAAAAGCGTTAAGTGGAACGCTAAAAGTTAGAGATGAGTTTCAATTTGAAGATTTAACTGAAAAAGTAACAGAAATTCGACTTTATAATGGAACTCAATTTAATATAGTTCAGCAAGTTAATGCTGGTGAGATATTTGCAGTAAAAGGACTTACATATGCAAAAATTGGGGATGTTCTAGGTGACAACGCAAATCTTAATGAACAATTTGAACTTGTCCCAACCTTACAGGCAAAAGTTGTCTACAAAGGGGCAGAGCATATTAAGGAAATATTGCGTATTTTTCGCTTACTTGAATCTGAAGAGCCAACATTACAAGTGGTTTGGAGCGAGAAATTTCAAGAAATACATGTGCATGTTATGGGAATCATTCAGCTTGAAGTTTTAGAAGATATAGCAAAAACACGATTTAGTATTGATGTGCAATTTGAAGAACCGAAAATTTTATATTTAGAAACAATTCAAAATACCGTTACGGGTTACGGACATTTCGAGCCACTAAAACATTATGCTGAAGTTCATTTGAAAATGGAACCTGCTCCGAGAGGTTCAGGTATTCTGTTTGACAATGCTTGTCACGCAGATGACTTGTCAATTGGGCATCAAAGACTAGTTGAGAAGCATTTATTTGAACGGGATCACCATGGCTTATTGACGGGATATCCAATTACGGATATCAAATTTACATTGTTAACTGGCCGTGCACATAACAAGCATACTGAAGGGGGAGATTTCCGTGAAGCAACCTTCCGAGCATTACGGCAAGGTCTAGAACAAGCTGAAAATATATTGCTCGAACCCTATTATCGTTTTAAGATGAAAGCTCCCTTAGATTTTATTGGAAGAATAATGACAGATATTCAACAAGCTTTTGGCACTTTTGAACCTCCAATTATGTCAGAAAATCAGGTAACGATTATTGGGAAAGCACCTGTCTCTACCTTTATGAATTACAATACTATTTTTTCGGCATACACAAATGGAAAAGGTGCTTTATCGATTCAATTTTCTGGCTACGATATTTGCCATAATTCTGAAGAAGTAATTGAACAAATTAATTATGATAAAAATGCTGACCCTGAATATACATCATCAAGTATTTTTTGCGTGAAAGGAAAAGGCTATGTTGTCCCATGGGATGAAGCAGAAGAAGCAATGCATTGTTTAAAAAAGTAGTATTAATGGTATAAATAGTTGATTAATTTATCTGAAACTTAATCCTCTTGAATATTCAAAAAAAACTGCTAGAATATTATTAATTAGAATATTTGCAGGGGGGGTGCTTTTGCGCCTGAGAAGGTTAAAACCTGACCCTTTGAACCTGTTCAGTTAATACTGGCGTAGGGAGCAAAGTACATTACAAGTGAAAATTTCGCTTATTTGTGCTGTAAAAATGCTCTCCATTTTGGAGAGTTTTTTATTTGCTAAATATCTCTAATTGCAGGGGGGGTGCTTTTGCGCCTGAGAAGGTTAAAACCTGACCCTTTGAACCTGACAGTTAATACTGACGTAGGGAGCAATTAAACCATTTTGGGAAGAATTCGCTGATTACCTAGCAGTGAAACCACTTTCTAATAGGAAAAACGCTCTTTTTGTCATAAAACAAAAAGAGCGTTTTTTTCTCTCTTACGTCCACCAAAAAAGGAGGACATTCATGATATTTTGTGAAGAAGTAAGAACAGAAACGGATCTTTATTTTGAAGGGAGCTTTAATCATCCATTTGTAAAAGGTATAGTAGATGGTTCACTGCCTATTGAAAAATTTAAGTATTACATGATGCAAGATGCTTACTATTTAAAGCACTACACTAAAATTTTAGCCATTGCTGCATCTAAGGCAGAAACAAATGATGATATTGTATTCTTTTTGGATTCTTGTAGTTATATTAATGAATCTGAGTTAGTTTTACACCGTACTGTTTTTAAAGAGTTAGGTGTAACTGAAGATGAAATAAATAATTTTGAACCCGCACCATCTACCTACAATTATGTTAGCCATATGTATAATGCAGTACACAATGGTGGTGTGGAAGAAGCTTTCGCAGCAATTTTACCATGTCCATGGATTTATCAGGAGATTGGGGAGAAATACAAAGATTCAAAACCTGGAGTGAAATTGTATCAAGAATGGATAGACATATACAGCAGTCCTGAACTTAAAGAAAAAATCGACTTTCAAAAAGCGATGATGAATCGCTTTGCAATAGAACACCCCTTAAAGATCTACCTTCTTAAATCTCATTTTAAAAAGAGCTGCTATTATGAATGGAAATTTTGGGAGATGTCCTGGACGTTAGAAAATTGGAAGAAAGAGGTGGAATATTATGAGTATGTTTAAAATACGTCAAAAAAATCCGTTAGTTCATTGTATTACAAATTATGTTGTTGCTAATTTTACAGCGAATGGAATGTTGGCAATTGGTGCTTCTCCTGTAATGGCAGATGAAATGGATGAAGTACAAGAAATGGTGTCCATTGCCAACGCTTTATTACTTAACATTGGTACATTAAATCAACGAACACTAGAAACGATGAAACTTGCGGGAAAAAAGGCAAATGAATTGAATATACCTGTTGTACTAGACCCAGTTGGTGTAGGTGCTACAAAATTCCGCCAAAATGCTGTAAATGAAATTTTAAATAGTATTAATATCCAACTTATTCGTTGTAATGCGGGGGAACTTGCCACTATTGCAGGTGTTAATTGGCATTCTAAAGGTGTAGATAGTGGAGAAGGGAGTATGGATGTAGCTTCAGTTGCTAAACAGGTTGCCCATCAATATAACTGCCTTGTTATTGTTACAGGTGCTGCAGATTATGTAACAGATGGGAAAAATGAAGAGTGGGTACCTGGTGGAAATGAACTAATGACTCAGGTTACTGGAACTGGATGCCTGCTTAGTGCAATTTGCGCCGCCACATTAACATTAGAGGGAAACAAGATTCAAAATTTACAAAACGTGTTGACAGACTATAAAAAAGTAGCTGAAAATGCCTCAAAGAAAAAATTATTAGGGTCATTCCAAATGGAAGTTATTAACGGAATCCATGAGGCTTCTATTGGAGGAGAGCAATGGACGTAGTTTTGACAATTGCAGGCTCCGACAGTGGCGGTGGGGCTGGCATTCAAGCAGATTTAAAAACTTTTCAGGAATTAAAAACATTTGGAACATCTGTTATCACTGCTCTTACAGCTCAAAACACATGTGGGGTTCAAGGAATATATCCGACTACACCTGAATTTGTAGCGCAGCAAATGACGTCAGTTTTTCAAGATTTTAATGTTAAAGCTTTGAAAACAGGTATGCTTTTTTCTACTGAAATTATTGAAACAGTAGCAAGAATTTTGCAGCAACAAACAGCACACATAATTGTAGATCCTGTGATGATCGCAAAAGGCGGTGCAGCACTATTGCAAGACGATGCTGTTCATGCATTAAATACAAAATTACTACCACTTGCTACTGTATTGACACCAAATATCCCCGAGGCAGAAGTAATTAGCGGCGTAAAAATTCGTAATGAACAGGATATATTTAACGCCGCCAAACGTATTTTACAACTTGGTGTAAAGTGTGTTGTGATGAAGGGTGGTCATTTTGAAGAAGCTGATACTGCTACTGATACTGTCTTTTTTGAAAACGGTTCATCATTTTCGATGGAAACGAAAAGAATTAATACGAAACATACACATGGAACTGGATGTACGTTTTCATCAGCAATTACAGCATTTTTAGGTAGAGGATTTACTCTACATGAGTCAATTGTAGAAGCAAAAAAATTTGTACAGCTTGCAATAGAACATCCGTTAAATATCGGACATGGTCATGGTCCAACAAATCATTTTGCCTACCAAGAGCTGCGGGGCATTTATGAGGTGATGGTTCATGAAACGAAGTGATCTAGAGGTCTACTTTATTATGGGAGCAGAAAATTGTAAGGAAGATCCGCTAATTGTATTAGAAGAAGCGTTAAGTGCAGGTGTAACTTTCTTTCAGTTCCGTGAAAAGGGAGACAAAGGATTAAAAGGCAATGAATATATAAAATTTGCAAAGCAATGCCAGAAATTATGCAAGCAATATAATGTGCCTTTTATAGTAAATGATGATGTTGATTTAGCACTTACATTAAATGCAGATGGTGCTCATGTTGGGCAAGATGATCTGCCATTAAAATATATTCGTAAGCAATTTGAAGGAAAAATTGTTGGTGTTTCAGTGCATACAGAGGAAGAAATGTACGCTGCAGTTCAGGGTGGTGCAGATTATGTTGGAATTGGCCCTATTTTTGAAACAATATCGAAACCAGATGCAAAGCCGGCAGCTGGGGTATCTTTTTTATCAAGGGCTCGATACAATTTCCCTAACTTTCCAATCGTCGCAATAGGTGGTATCACTACTGAAAATGCAAATGAAGTAATAAGAGCTGGTGCAGATGGAGTTGCGGTTATCTCTGCGATTAGTCAGAGCAGAGATCGAAAAGCAACTGTACAAAAATTTAAGAAATTAAAAAAATGAACCTGATTATAAAAATCACCTCTTTAGGTATTCCTTTAGTGGTGATTTTTTTATTACCTTTTAATTAACGTTACGAATCTGGAACTTTAACATAAGTATGAAATAGTTGTAGTTGGTTTACATTTTTTTCTATAAATGGATAGCAATAACATGATATAATCACTTTAATATTAAATTCAGATATATGTACTTTTAAAAATTAGTGTGCTGGTTAATGGTAAGCATTCAAGAGGAGAAAAAATGAAGAATAGAAAATTTGATATTTACTTGTTACTTCAGCTTATTCTTACAGTTTTAGTCATTGGAATTAGTAGTTATAGTATTGTAACTGATGACTTTCGTTTTAATCAATTATCACTAGCTTTATTGAGTGGTATATTTATTATCCTTGGATTGAGGGAATATAAAAGCACGCAAAAACGATTGTGGTCTATCTCTTATTTTGGTGTTGCAATATTTTTAATATTCGCTGTATTTCTAAGTATTTTAAATGGGTAGCCAATGTAACCATTGATCTATAAATATCTCCTAATGGAAATTTGCGTAAAGGTGATTTTCATAAATCATTTAATTACCGTAAATTTATTATGTAAACTAAAATGATAAATCGATTTTAGATATTATTCTCCAGATAAGTAGTTATAGTTATTCTAAAATAGTAGTTTTAGAAAATATTAAACAAATTGTAGCTTCTATATAGCAAAGTTCCCATTATGTCAATAAAAATACCATCTTAATACTAAAAAGTAAAAAAATTTTCAAACATAGTTTCTCTATACATCTTTTCATAGTATGATTATGACAGTTGTGTTATTAGTACTATAGGGGGCTTTCTAATAAAATGAACAAAAGAACTAGTAAGATTAGACACACTTTAACTTTTCAACTAGGCACTATTATAGCGGGGATACTTGTGGTCATGATTTTAATCACTTCCATTGCTACTTATTTTACAGCCTATGATAAATTATATGAGGCTGCTGGAATAGAAGCTTATGGATGTGCTAATATAACTACTGGCCTAATAGATACAGAGGAATTAGCAGGTGCTATAGCTGGAAATTCTGAATTACAAATGAAAATAGGAGAACAATTAAATTGGACTACTGCTCATAAAGATATATTTGAAGCTCAATATATATTAGATTTAAATGGTAATTTAATAGCAGTTGATGAAAATCTTAGAGAACAAGGACTAGAACCCGGAGATGCTTTTCAAATAGATGAAAAAGCCATTTCAGCACTATTAGAAATGGGGCATCCAACATATTCAGAGCCATATGATTTTGCAGGAATGGAACGTTTATCAGGATATGCACCTATTTACAAAGACCATGATCCAGCTAAGGAAATTATTGCTATTAGCGCAATAGATTTTAATGCAGACATTGTTACTGAAAGAACTTGGGGTGTTGTAAGTAAAGGAATTCTGCTTAGCTTAATTCCTATGTTAATAGCATCACTTGTAACAGCATTATTAATTGGTCGAAAAACAAAACCAATCTCACAACTAATAAAGCAAGCAAAGGAAATTGCACAAGGTAATTTAATGGTTGAAAAAACTAATGTAAAAAGTAAGGATGAAATTGGTGATTTAGCTGATACGTTAAATCAGATGACGCTGAATTTACAAAATATGATTTCAACGATGAGTCAAACTTCCCATCAACTTACATTAAACGCAAATGAAACAGCAAGTTCTTTAAAAGAAATGAATGATACTGTTCAAGAAGTTGCAAATAGTATTGAAAATGTTACCGTCGCCATGACGGATGGAATGCAACATGCCGATAATGCTTCAAATGTTTTAACAACATTGGCAGATGACTTGCAAAATATGAAAGGAAAGGCAGATCTTTCAGTAATCAACTCAAATAAGACAATGAAAATTGCTGCAGAAGGGGAGCAGCGTGCTAAAGAAATTAGCAGCGACATGGAAAAAATAAAAAATGGTTCAGAAGAAGTAAGCGATACTATTAAGCAATTGGTAGAATCTACAACAAAAATTCAAACAATCACAACTACTATTTCAACCATTGCTTCTCAAACTAATTTACTAGCATTAAATGCATCTATTGAAGCAGCTAGAGCTGGAGAGCACGGTAAAGGTTTTGCAGTTGTAGCAGAAGAAGTTCGGAAACTTGCCGAGCAATCAAATTCAGAAGTATCTGAAGTAGAAAAACTTATAAAAGATATTATGGAACGAATTGGAAACGTTATGATTTCTTCTTCTGAGAGTAATAAATATATAGAAAAGGGTGCTGAAACAGTCGAACAAACAACAAAAGCACTTCGGAATATTTCTATCGCTGTGGATCAAACAGTGAATGAAATTAAAAGCATTTCTAATCTACTTTCAACTGAAACAGAAAAATCAAATAAAATTGTAGAAATGATCAATGAATTTACACATTCGATTCATGAGATTGAAAATACTATGAACAATATTTCAGCTGCTGCAGAGGAAACAACAGCTAGTATTTCAGAAATATCAAGCCGTTCCAGTGAATCAACAGAAATGGCTGAAAAGCTGGAGAAGTATGTTAAAAACTTCAAATTAAAATAACTAAGCAAAAAATGGGCGTCTTAGAGTATAGACGTCCATTTTTCTGTACTGTAAAGGGAGGCAGCAGGTACAAATAGAGTTTTAACTATAAAAAAACTGTTTTAAAGTTTAAAATACTAATTCTAGGAAAGGCATCTGAAAATAATATGAGTTATTGGGGGAAGAATATTGATTCAATTTCAAAACGAACAAATTACAGTGTTTCAAAGCGAACTATATAAAACCACGTCATCGGTCATACAAACAGAAGACGTATTATTGATCGTGGATCCAAATTTACTTCCGAATGAAGTAAAGGAGATTCAGGAACATGTAAATAAAGTGAAAGGAAATCGGCCTATTTATCTGCTATTTACTCATTCTGACTGGGATCATTTTATAGGATATGGTGCTTTTTTAGGTGCAACTGTAATTGCAAGTAAAATTTTTAAAGATAGAGATAATAAAGAAGAATTATTAAATCAAATAAAACAATTTGATGATCAGTATTATATAGACCGTGACTACCCAATCCTTTTTCCTCCTGTCGATATAACAGTCAATAACGATGGCCAAGTACTGAAAATAGGTAAAACTACTTTAACATTTTATAAAGCCGAAGGACATACGAATGATTCTATCTATACAATTATCGAACCACTTGGAATTTGGGTAGCAGGGGATTACTTATCGGATTTGGAAATTCCGTTTATTTATTTCAGTAGTGAAAAGTATGAGGAAACACTAAGAAAAACAGATATAATATTATCAAAACATAAAATTAATATGCTAATTCCAGGACATGGACATATAGCGGAAACTAGTAAAGAAATTATTATTCGTAATGATAAGTCACTGCAATATATTCAAGAGCTAAGAAAATCAATAAAAAATTACTGGGATTGCAGACATTTATTGAAAGACTATAAATACAAAAATGGTCAATTTGAAGACCATAATGGAAATATTTCATTAATTAAAAAGGAACTTAACATCGAATAGAGGCTAGACCTAGGAAGTAGCCTATATAGAATATTTGCATAAACTATATGAGGCGAATATAAGGGGGTGTAGTCATCAATGGGAATATACATTAATCACCCAGGAGTGTATATGAACGATAACGAATTAGTTGAACCGAATCAAATGGAATTTAAAAGAGATTACTTATCCGATATGCTTGAACAACATCGAGCTTCCATTCAAACCGTACATCAAAAAGTATCACGCATACAAAATTCTCAACTTCAATGGAACCAGCAACAATTAATGAAATGGGGGAGCTTTGATCTTCGTTTCAGTGAATTAAAAAATCAGGTTAAGAATTCCATAGAAAAAGTTGAAGCCCAAAACTTAAAATTCGAGCAGATTTTAAATCATGAACAGCAAATAAATGATAGTTTATCTAACCAAGTAAATTCAATTAGTAATTCTCAAAAGGAAATAGTTAAAAACCATGCTTTAATGGAAGATAAGCAAAGGGAAGTCATTGAATTATTAAAAGAATTGGCTGTTATAAACGAAGCAATGATGAAACGAATTGAACAAGTTGCATTTATGAATGAACAAATGAAAGAGAAATTAGATGAACAGTACCAATTGAACGATCAGATGGTTAGTCAAGTTTCATATATAGAGGAATCGCAAAAAGATGTATTAAATCGAGTAGATTGTAACGAGGGATTAATGGAAAAAATAATCCGTCAAATTGACCATTTACGTACCATTTTATTTGAACGCTCCAATTTCATAGAAGAAAAGATTGAAAAAGTATATCAAAATTCCTCAGATTATATAGAGAAGTTGAAAAATGGAATATAACAAAAAGAGGGCGTCTCAAAAGGGTGTGAGACGTCCTCTTTGATATACCGAAAGCGAAGCGACAGATACAAATTCATTCTGTATCGAAAGCGAAGCGACAGATACAAATTCATTCTGTATCGAAAGCGAAGCGACAGATACAAAATAAATAAAGAAAACTGCCCTAAAAGTATGGAGTACATAGTACTAGGACAGCCTCTTAATTAACTATTAAATCTTAAATTTACTTACCGCAATAGACAATTCTGTACTTAAATTATTTAATTGTTCAGAAGCATCTGCTACGGAATGAATTGCTGTAAGCTGCTCATCACTTGATGCACTAACTTCTTCACAAGCTGCAGCAGTTGATTGTGCTGTAAGTGCCATAGTTTCAATAGTTTCAACAACACGATCTTTATATTTTACAATATCTTCAATTTCAGTTGTGATATTAGTAAATGTAACTTCCATATTATTGATCAAATTCGAAATACTAGCAAAAAGAGCACCAGTATCCTCGACAACTATTCCTTGATCATTAAATGTATTTTCCATTTCTTTCATTTGTGATGTAACTTGATGTGACTTTTGCTGTAATTCAAGGATTGTTGTTTTTACTTGTTCTGTTGCAGATGCAGATTGTTCTGCTAGTTTACGAACTTCTTCTGCAACAACTGCAAAGCCTTTGCCATGTTCTCCTGCACGAGCTGCTTCAATACTTGCATTAAGGGCAAGTAAATTAGTTTGTGCGGATATCTCTGAAATAGTATCCATAACTGATCCAATTGCTGCAACTTTTTTCTCTAATGTAGAAACTGAAGCAGTCATTTCATTTAATTCGCCTTTAGATAAGTCGAATGAACCAAGTAAATTTTTCATTTTTTCTTGCCCAATTTCGTTTAATTTTCCAGCTTCTAAAGTAATATCATGCAAGGCCTTTGACTGTTCCTGCATTCCATTAATTTTATCGCCAAGCTTACTTGATGATTCTGTAACAGCATCAGCATTTTCAGAAGATGTGGTAGCACCGACTGCAATTTCATTTACTGCTTTTGAAACTTCAATGCTGGATGCACTTGTTTCCTCAGCTAGGGCACTTAAATGATGAGAGCGTTCTTCAACATTTAGAGAAGAGTCTTTTACAACTCCAATAATTCGTTTCATATTATCTATCATTTCATTAAAGTGATGACTTAAACGCCCGATCTCATCTTGAGATTTTACATCTATATGAACTGTTAAGTCGCCGTTTGATACTTGACCCATTAAAGAACTTAATGTAGAAATTGGTTTAATGGTTTTAGTAATAAAGAAATATAGAACAATAAATGTAATAATTAAGATGACAATTGTAAATAAAAGAATAATATGTTGAATACTTTGAGCATTTTCTTGTAAATTATCTACATTATAAATAGCCGCAACAGTCCAGCCAATTTCAGGGATTTTATTATAAACTAATACCGATTCTTCATTATCAACAGATGTTTCAAGATTACTTGTTTGATTTGAATCAGCAAGGATTGATGCAACATATTCCTCTGAACTTAAATTTTCACCGAATTTAGATGGATGAACAATAGCTGTACCACTTGCATCAAGAATAACAGGATATCCTTCAAAACCTAAGTCAATTGAAGAAATCATTTCTGTTAAGCTTGATAATAGAATATCAACGCCTAATACACCTACAACCTCATTGCCTTCTTTTACAGCTATTGAACCAGCAATTGCATATTGACCGGTAGAAGAGTCGATATATGGAGCAGACCAAATAAAGGAATCTGGATTAGCAATTGCATCATTGAACCATGAACAGGAATGAACATCTAAATCAAAAATTTCATCAAAATGTGGTTCAGTAATAATTTTATCACCGTCTGTGAAATAAATCGAAGAGGCTCCATTATAAACAGAAAGGTATGTAGCTAGCTCGCTTCGGAACTTTATATCCGCTGCATCGTTATATGTAGTAGAGTTTTTAAAATAATCTAGCACTTCTGGCGAAGCAGACATTTTTTTCATGCTTTGTTCATATCCATCCAAAAAAGTTGTAATAGAGTTTGATAACTGATTAACTATAATCCCACTCTGATTTACAACACTTTCTTCTGTTTTTGAAGAAATTGTTAATGAACTAATAGTTGCTAAAGAACCTAGGCCGAGTACAATAATTACTAGTACAATTGCAATAATTCGCCATCTAATTGATAATTTCAATAATATACACCTCCCATATGTTTTCGATATAATATTACCATTTCGTATGAGTCTTATTAAATATGACTTCAGAAGTATAAATTATAGTGAAAATTAAAATATTTGAAGATCAATATAATACTTTATTACATATAATTTACTATTATTTGGGAATAGCTTTTTAAAGGATTTAATATTGTTTATGGTTGGTAACTTTATTTGATAGAAATTAAAAGTTTCCATTAATTTTTTGATAAAAATTCTTTTACCAACATTGTATTATTCTTCTTTATTTGATACATTATAAGAAATATAAAATCAATGATGTGACCAAGTAAATAAGAATTGTGAAACAGAAAATGTAGCAGTTGCTGAGAGCTATATCACCGCTTCTTATTGAACCCTATCACGGAGAAGTTAGAAAAACTAACCGAGTCGTTACCGTTACATAACGATAGAGGGCCATAAGCGCTATCTTTTTAATTGAAGAAAGCAATGGCCGAACTAAGGTGGTACCACGTCGATTCAGCACAAAGACGTCCTTTGCTTGAGGACGCTTTGTGCTTTTTATTTGCTTACGTTTAATAGCAGTGAATATGGTGAAAATAAGACTAACTACCAATTTTATGAAACGACTATCTTTATGCTTTAAATAGGGTAATGAAAGGTCTAAATTGTAAAAAGTTTTTAGGAGGAATAAATATGTCTCAACAAACAAATGATTTTTCAAAATGGTACATTGATACAATTCAAAAAGCAGATTTAATGGATTACACACCAGTTCGCGGTTGTATTGCCTTCAAACCAGATGGCTACGAATTATGGGAACATATCCAAGGGGAGATGGATCGCCGTTTTAAAGAAACTGGTCACCGTAATGCATATTTCCCAATGTTAATACCTGAATCTTTCTTCCAGAAAGAAAAAGATCATATCGAAGGATTTTCACCAGAACTTCCTTGGGTAACAGAAGCAGCAGGAGAGCAATTAGAGGAACGTCTTGCTCTTCGTCCAACTTCGGAAACAATGATCGGGCACCTATACTCAGATTGGATTAAAAGCTATCGCGATCTTCCACTGTTAATTAACCAATGGGCAAACGTTTTCCGCTGGGAAAAGAAAACTCTTCCATTTATCCGAACTTCTGAGTTCTTATGGCAAGAAGGACATACTGCTCACGTGGATGAAGAAGACGCTCGTAAAGAAACAATGCAGATGTTAAACATCTATAAAGAAGTAGTAGAAGGTTTCCTAGCGATTCCTGTATATGATGGTCAAAAAACACCATCTGAACGTTTTGCAGGGGCAGTTGACACATATTCAATAGAAGCAATGATGAAAGACGGGAAAGCGGTTCAAGCAGGTACATCTCACTATTTAGGTACAAAGTTTGCTGAAGCCTTTGATATTAAATATTTAAACAAAGAAAATAAACATGTTCATGTTCATACAACTTCGTGGGGAACTTCAACACGTTTAATCGGTTCAGTTATTATGGTTCATGGTGATGAACAAGGTCTAGTTCTTCCACCAAAAATTGCTCCAACACAAGTTGTTTTAATACCTGTTGGGCCATGGAAAAAGAACCCTGCAATTATTGAGAAATTAGACGAAATTTTTGCAGCATTAAAAGCGAAAGGTATCCGAGTTCGTCTTGATGATTCAGACCAATCGCCAGGTTTCAAATTTAACGAGTGGGAATTAAAAGGTGTACCGGTACGCATCGAGCTTGGGCCACGTGATTTAGAAAACAATCAAGTATTATTAAAAGCTCGTGATGAAGCTGAAAAGCAAACTGTTCAGTTAGCTTCTGTGGTTGAAGCAATCGAAAAAGAGCTTGAAGTTATGCAAACACGTTTATATGATAAAGCTAAAGCATTCCGTGACGCTAACTCACATACTCATATTGATTCTTTAGAACAATTACAACAACATTTAACTGATTCTGAGAAAAACGGAACAATTCCAGGTTGGGTTTTAGCTGGATGGTGCGGTGATGATGCATGTGAAGAACATGTTAAAGAAGAAACTAAATTCACAACACGTAACATTCCATTCAACCCACCAACTGAAAAACATACTTGCATCAATTGTGGAAAAGAAGCAAGACACACAGTATGGTTTGGAAGAGCTTATTAATTAAATTAAGCAGAAGTATTTAATAAATATAATAGAGAGAAGGGGAGTGTCTTGGTTCCCCTTCTTTTTTTAATGCAGATTTTTAATAATATTATTATGTAAACTAATGTAGTATATGTGATTCTTATAAAATTGGAGTAAAACGAGGGAAATCATTAATCTACTAGACTTAAAAAAATAATATAAATCAACTAAAACTCAAAAATAATTATCAAAAATAGTGTTATACTATCATTATATTTCTTTTATATTATTCAAATTGTTTTAATTTTTAAAATATAATATTGATTTTCAGTTTCATATATCTTATATTTTAGTTACTCAAAAATTTCACAATTTGTTAACATTACTGTAAAATTTTTGATGAATGGGTATTATTTTATCATATTTTGTATCCGTTTTCATTCAAACGAGGGGGGCTAATATATGAAAAAATCTGCATTATTTTCATCAATAGCATTATCAGTATTTTTAGTAGGATGTGGTGGTGATTTTGGCACTACAAATGAGCCAAGCACTTCAAATGAAAGTTCAGGGGATGGGTTAGAAACAAATATTGTGACAATTGCTACTGGTGGGGCGTCTGGACCCTACAATATTCTGGGTACAACTATGGGGGAAATTTACTCAACTGAATTCGGTATTAACTCAAGAACTCAAACTACTGGGGCATCTGTAGAAAATTTAAATTTGATGTCTCAAGAAAAAATTGAAATGGCATTTGTAATGAGTGATGCTTTATCACAAGCAATTAATGCTGAAGAAAGTTTTAAAGAGCCAATTGAAAATGTTTCGCAGATTGCGAATTTATATCCAAACGTAGTTCAAATTATTGCCAAAAAAGATTCTGGTATTGAAACAATAGAAGATTTAGTTGGGAAACGTGTTGCGGTAGGTGACCAAAACTCAGGTGTTGAATTAAACGCCCGCGCTTTATTGAATGGACATGGTATTACTTATGATGATATTCAAGTAGATTACTTAGGTTATGCTGAAGCGGCAGATGGATTAAATGCTGGTACAATTGACGCGGCATTCTTAACAAGTGGTCTACCAAACGCTTCTGTATTAGAACTATCTGAAACAACTGGAATTACATTAGTGTCAATTGAATCTGAAAATGTTGAAGAAATTGCAAAAGAACATCCATACTTTATCTCTTATGAAATTCCAGCTGGAACATACGGAAATGAAGAACCGATTAAAACAGCTGCTGTTCCAAATGCATTAGTTGTTAGAAATGATTTAAGCGAAGACGATGTTTACAAATTAACGAAAGCATTCTTTGAAAACTTAGATAAGTTAGCAAACTCTCACCAAGCTGCAAAAGAAATTACATTAGAGAAAGCTCAAGAAGGTTTAATCGCTCCTTTACATCCAGGAGCACAACGTTACTATGACGAACAAAAGTAATAAGAAAAGATGGTTATGGGGTATAGGGGTCCTTATACTCCTTGCCATTTTTTTTATAAAGATTCCTGTATTTGTGTTCGAATTTGAGGACCGAACATATTTTTTATTAGAAGATTCGTTTCAATTAAAATGGATTCACTCTGTTGAGAAAGAAGAATGGATCGAAACATATGAACAACAAGGGAATGAAATACTTTTATTGGAAACCCACTTTAAAACATTTGGTGCAGGTGTACCGAGTATAGCTAAAGATACAGAACTAACAGATGGATTTGTCAAAATGAAAATGGACATACGCTATCCAGAACTATATTTAACTGTTTCAGAAAATGTTGAAACAACGATTATTAGTGAGGATCGTGAAATTCCCATTTATAATTATGCAAATGATTATGACGTTGTACATATCACAATCAGACGAATTTATCTATGGGAATTATTATTGGGAGGGAAGTTATGAGCGTTGTAAAAGATATAGAATCAAAGAAAGTTTTCGTTGATGAAATTTCGGAAGAAAATGTTAAAAAAGTATTAGAAAAATATGATACAGATTCTAATGTTCGAAAATTTAATAATAAAACAATTGTTATTTTTATTGCTGCATTAGGAATATTATTTTCCTTATTCCATGTATATACAACATACAATCCTCTTCCAACATTATTACAAAGGACAGTACATTTACTCATTGCATTAGCTATTTGTTTTTTAATTTATCCAACATATAAAAAACAAGATCGAACAAAAGTTCCATTTTATGATTGGATTCTATTTGCACTTAGTATTTTATCATGTGTATATTTATTCGCCCAATATGAAGCAATTATGACTGAAAGAGGGGGAATTCCAAACACAGTCGATATTATTATGGCGATTTTAACTGTCATTTTGGTATTTGAAAGCGCAAGACGTGTAACTGGTTGGGTATTGCCAATTCTAGCACTTATTTTCCTTTCATATCCTTTTTTTAGCCATGTTTCATGGCTTCCAAATATGCTAATGACTCGCCCCTTCGATCTTGGTGATATTTTCGGTCAATTATATTTAAAAACAGAAGGCTTGTTCTCAACAGCTATTGGTGCTTCTGTACAATATATCTTCTTATTCATATTATTTGGTGCATTTTTAGCGAAATCCGGAATGGGACAATTTTTCAATGATTTAGCATTAGCGCTTGCGGGACATCAACAAGGTGGTCCGGCTAAAGTAGCAGTTATTTCAAGTGCATTTATGGGTAGTATTAATGGTTCCGCAGTAGCAAACGTTGTAGGAACAGGTGCATTTACCATTCCATTAATGAAAAAAATAGGTTATGAAAAGAACTTTGCCGGTGCCGTTGAAGCAAGTTCCTCCATAGGTGGACAAATCTTACCGCCAGTAATGGGTGCTAGTGCATTTATTATGGCTGAAACTACTGGTATTTCTTATGGTACCATTGCTCTTGCTGCAGCACTTCCAGCAGTTCTATTTTTCTTAGGGGTATTAATGCAAGTACATTTCCGCGCAGGTCGCTCAAACTTAAAAGGTATTCCAAAACCAGATCTGCCTCGTGTAAAAGAGGTATTTAAAGAAGGAGGACACTTACTAATACCTTTAGTTGGTCTCGTTATATTCCTTGGTTCTGGTGTTCCTGTTGCATATTCTGCCTTATATACAATTGTGTTAACTATTGTAGTTGCAGCGTTAAAAAAGAATACTAGAATGTCATTTAAAGATATCTTATCTGCCTTGGAAGATGGTACAAAACAATCTCTATCAACAATTGTTGCCTGTGGTGTTGTAGGGATTATTATTGGTGTAGTAAACTTAACAAGCTTTGGTTCAACGCTTACAGCTGCTATTACAAATCTTGGTGCAGGATCATTATTCTTAACTTTGTTCTTAACGATGATTGCATCGATTATTTTAGGAATGGGTCTTCCATCTATTCCAGCTTATATTATAACAGCAACAATGGCAGCGCCATCACTAGCTGAATTTGGCGTTCCAATTCTTGTCGCTCATTTATTTGTATTTTACTTTGGTATTTTCGCTAATATCACGCCTCCGGTAGCACTTGCTTCATTTGCTGGCGCAGGACTTGCAGGGGGAGATCCGATGAAAACGGGTATGATTTCTGTTCGATTATCGTTAGCAGGCTTCATAGTTCCTTATTTATTTGTTTATGAACCTGCAATGCTAATGATTAATCCATCTGGTCTTCCAATGAACGCAGTTGATTTCCCGATGGCATCCATAGCAGATATCATCATCGTATCGTTGACTTCAATTGTTGGTGTAATAGGTATTGGAGCTGCAATTGAAGGATATTTCGCAACACATTTAAATATGATTATCCGAATAGTGCTTGGAGTTGGAGCACTATTGATGCTAATACCAGAGCCAATTACAGATATTATTGGTACTGTAATTGTACTTGCGGTTTTTGTAATGAATTATGTTCAAAATAAAAAGATAAAAAAGAAGACAGTTTCCGCTGCTTAAAAGAGATTGAATTAATTAAACTTAGAAAAATGCAAGAATGATAAGTATAGTAGTTCTTGAAAAATCAATAGCAGCTTCAAGCTTTGTACAAGTTATTCAATCGTAAAAAAAGACTGTAGATAATCTCAAAATTTTCGAGCTTGTCTACAGTCTGAATCGACTCAAACGTGAGTCGATTTTTTTCTTATTGATGTTTTCTTTGGAAATCTAACATGAAGTTTGCAAGTGCTTGGCATGCTTCGAATGGAACTGCATTATATGTAGAAGCACGGCATCCACCAACAGAACGGTGACCATTTAACCCTACAAATCCAGCAGCTTTTGCTTCAACTAAGAATTGTTTTTCTAATTCTTCATCTGCAACTCGGAAAGTAATATTCATTAATGAGCGTGATTCTACAGTAGCATGACCTGTATAAAAACCATTACTATTATCAATTACATCATATATTACTTTTGCTTTTTCCTCGTTATGCTTCTCAATCGCTTCTAGTCCGCCTATTTCTTCAATCCATTTTAAAACTTCGCCTAACATGTAAATACCGAATGTTGGAGGAGTGTTATATAAAGAATTTGAATCGACATGAGTCGTATATTTCAGCATTGTCGGTATATTAGTATTTGCTTTTTCAAGTAAATCTTTACGGATAATAACAACTGTTACACCTGAGGGACCTAAGTTCTTTTGTGCACCAGCATAAATAATTCCGAATTTGCTTACATCTACTGGTCTAGAAAATATATCGCTAGACATATCCGCCACTAATGGTACATCTCCAGTGCTCGGAAATTCCTTCCATTGAGTACCGTAAATAGTGTTGTTAGAAGTGATGTGAACATATGCATCATCAGAGTTGAATTTAATCTCTTCTATTGATGGAATATTACGATATTTATTCTTTTTAGAACTAGCTGCTTCTCCAGTTTGTCCAAATAATTTCGCTTCTTTTAGCGCCTTTTCAGACCATGAACCGGTTAATACATAGCTAGCTGTTTTATCGGCAGTTAAAAAGTTCATTGGCACCATTGTAAATTGTAGGCTTGCTCCACCTTGTAAAAAGACAATTTCATAATTATCTGGAATTGCAAATAATGATTTTAATCGAGAAATCGCATTGTTATGAACCGCCTCATAATCTTTGCTGCGGTGGCTTAATTCCATAATTGACATACCAGTGTCGTTGAAATTTACTAATTCTTTTTGTGCTTTTTCAAGTACTTCTAGTGGCAACGCAGAAGGACCTGCATTGAAATTATAAGCACGATTATTTGTTATATTCACATTGAACACTCCTTGAAGAAAATAATCTATATATTTGATTATATACTCTTTTCCGCACTAGCGGTTTAAAATTTATACAAAATGATGAATTATTTGATATTTTGAATTTCTTTGTACGTAAATGAAGAATTTTTTAACAAAAAAATAAATCAAAAAAGATAGTCTATAAAAATTTGATGATTTAAATTAAAAGGGAGAAAAGAATAGCATGTATGTCAACTTTAAAATATTGGTTTATTTTTTAGTACTCTTCCTTACAGGAGGAGAGAAGTGTTATATTAAGAGAAATTTAGCCATAAGGGGATATAGAACATATGTGTCTTATTAATTTTCATTTTCAGGATCATCCATTGTATAAATTAATTGTAGTTGCAAATCGGGATGAAAGCTATGCTCGACCTACAAAGAGGGCTGGGTTTTGGGATGATGAACCAAATATTTTAGCAGGACGTGATTTATTGCAAATGGGGACTTGGCTCGGTGTTTCGAGACAAGGTAGATTCGCTGCGATAACTAACTTTCGTGATCCCAGCCTGCCTGAAAGAACTAAATCTCGCGGAGAAATCGTTAGAATGTTTTTATCAGAGTCTCGTTCAAATAAAGAATTTATAGATGAATTAAAAAACAGTAGAGAACTATATGGGGGCTATAATGTATTAGTTGGTGATGGAAATCAACTAATGCATTACAACAATATATTAGACGAAATTAATGAAATCCAACCAGGAACTCATAGTTTAAGTAACTATTCTTTAAATACATCTTGGCCAAAAGTTGTTAAAGGGAAACAGAGGTTATATGAATATCTTCAATCAAATCCAGGACGTATAGAGTGTGAGGAGTTATTTAAAATTGTTGATGATATAACAGTAGCCAATGATGAGGATTTGCCTGACACAGGAGTTGGTATTGAACTAGAAAGATTATTATCGCCAATATTTATTAAAATGCCTAACTATGGAACCCGATGTTCTACAGTCGTACTTATTAATAAGAACAATGAAATTACGTTTGTTGAAAAAACCTTTCAAGAAGGAAAATATCAATTTGAAACAAAATATGAATTTAAAATTAAAGAGTAACGATTAACACCTTTACTTTCGAGGTTCTTTTTTTATAAAAATAATTTCATAGTAAACGAATATCATCCTTCAACAAAAAAGCTTCGCATTTATTATAAAGGAACTAAAAAATAACTGAATAAATAGAACTTGTCACACTATTTTTCTTAATAAAACTACATTCTTGTCCAATACATGGTTCAAAATTCAACATAAAATAGACTAACTTAGAGGAAAGGGGGGGAATATGTAATGGGTTACTCAAATGTTGGAGGAGCAGGCGATTATTACAATGGTGGTTACAACAACAATCGTAATGGCTTCGCATTACTTGTTGTTCTATTTATCCTATTAATCATCGTTGGTACAGCATTTTTCAACAACAATGGTTTTGGATATTAATTAAATAAAAATGGATTCTCTCTTTTGGGAATCCATTTTTATTTTGCTTAAATTTAAGATTTAAAACCATAAAAATTGTACATTTGTCCCCTATGAAGGCAATTCGCCTAACATATATTGTATTAGTAAAAAAAAGGGGGAAATACATGCATTACAATGGATGTTATCAAGTAGGAGGATACTCAGGAAAATTTAACTACGAATTTGTTTTACTTGTTGTATTATTCATTCTTTTAATCATTGTTGGTGCGTACTTCTGTAAATAAAAGTCAGATTATTAATTAGATTTATCTTTAAAAACACTGTTGGAAAAACTCCAACAGTGTTTTTTGATTTTGTCGAATGTTAAAATGTAAAGATTGAAATTTCACACAATTCAAACTTTATCTTATATAATTTATTTAACTTAATAAAAAGGAGACAAAAACATGGAATTAGGATTAAAAGATAAGGTTGCGATTATAACTGGTGGAAGTAAAGGGATTGGTTTGTATACAGCGTTACAGCTCGCAAAAGAGGGGACAAAAATCGCCATTGCTGCACGGAATGAAACTACACTACAAGAAGCAAAACAACTTATTGAACAACAAGTTAAAACTGAGGTTTTTACGATTGTCGCAAATGTTTCAAAAGAAGAGGACTGTAACCGTATCATCGAAGAAACGGTTGCCCACTTTGGAAAATTAAACATACTGATTAATAATGCAGGTACTTCTTCTGCAAACTCGTTTGAAGAAGTTGATACAGATCTTTGGCATTCTGACTTAAACTTAAAATTGTTTGGGGCGATTCATTGTTCAAAGTTTGCATTGCCTTATATGAAAGAGCAAAAAGGTGGTTCTATCGTAAATATAACGGCAGTAATAGCTAAAACTCCACCTGAATCAAGTTTGCCAACAACAGTAAGTCGTTCAGCTGGACTAGCATTAACGAAAGCTATGAGTAAGGATTTAGGTAAATACAATATTCGTGTAAACGCGGTTTGTATTGGTCTTATTCGTAGCAGACAAATCGAAGAGCGCTGGCAAAATGCAATGCCTGAGAAAAGTTGGGAAGAATACTCTAAGGAAGTAGGTAAGACGATTCCACTAGGTCGTATAGGCGATACAGAAGAAGCAGCGAATGTCATCACATTTTTAGCATCAGATGCAGCAAGCTATGTTTCTGGCTCTGCTGTCAATATTGACGGCGGCTCAGGTGAGGCACTTTAATCTTTTTAAAACTGTCTTATTCTAAATGAATGAAACTTTTCGATCGCCTATTTCGTATGTTTTATATAAGAATATTTGTAAAATACTTATAATACGCAATTTAACCCAAATAGATGTATTAAAGGTTTTACCCATAATTGAAATAGGAGCGGGGGATACTTATGTCTGACTTCAAAAACTCATTATTCGAAGACTTAGATATGAAAAATAGAGAAGATATCAATGAACTTGTTGACAAAACTAAACCACAACAACTTATATCACAAGAAGAAATGTCTCAAATAAAAAAACGACAGCTTGCTTTGAAAAAAGAACCCCAAGTACAAGCACTAGCTGAAAAAATCGATATAAAAGACCAAATTGCTGTTCTCGAATTTGGCAGCGAGACAGCAACAGCTATCTCTAGCTTTTCAGATCGAATGCTGGCAACAATTAAAACAAGTAAATTGGAAAAATCAAGTGCGCTAATTAATAATCTAAATAAAATAATGGATCGTTTTGATCCACAAGATTTTAAAGAAGAGAAAAAAGCAGGTTTTTTAAAACGCTTATTTAATAAAAGTAAAGAGCAGCTTGAACGTATTTTATCTAAATATGACACAATGAATAAAGAAGTTGATAAGATATACAATGAGATACAAAAATACGAACAAGAGATGAAACAAAATACGGTCGAGCTTGAACAAATGTATGATCAAAATTTAAACTATTTCCAAAGTTTAAGTGAGCATGTTGCTGCAATTGAAGTAAAACTTGAACAGCTTCAACCACAAATTATACAACTAGAAAATAAAGCTAATGAAGGTGATCAGGAAGCAATAATGGAACTTGAAACAGTACGCCGCTCAATAGAGTTATTGGAACAGCGTCGCTACGATTTAGAAATGGCTCAACAGGTTTCATTTCAAACTGCTCCACAAATTCGTATGATTCAGCAAGGGAATAACCATTTGATTGGGAAAATTAATTCTGCATTTGTTACAACAATACCGATTTTTAAACAAGGGCTTATCCATGCTGTAACAATTCAGCGCCAAAAGCTTGTTGCAGATTCGATGGAGGAGCTTGATAAACGCACAAATGAAATGCTAATTCGAAATGCTGAAAACATTCGTTCGAATAGCGTAAACATTGCTCGTTCTGCAGGAAACCCAAGTATAAAAATTGAAACAATCGAAACTACTTGGCAAACGATTATGGCTGGCATAGAAGAAACAAAACAAATTCAAGCTGAAACTGTTAGAAGTCGTGAGGAAGGTAGAAAAAGAATTGAAAAATTACAGCTTGAGTATGAAAAATTAAAGAGATTATAAACAAAAAGTAGATTACCTAACCGCTTTAAAGGCACAGGTAATCTACTTTTATATTAGAAAAAATTAATAAAATCTTCTACGAATAGGGAAGCAATTTGGGTTAGGATTTTCTGGTGTACCACAATTCATTTGAGTTTCAGCAAACTGGTTTACAACTGAATTTGTACGTGGGAAGTAGTGTTGGTTGTGTGCAATATGTCTATTTACTGTTGTCACGTGCACAGGGTGGATATGAGGTACAACTGTGTTAATAATATTAGTTCTTACTACTTCTTGTGTGGGTGAAACGCGTGCTGGTGCTACTTGAGTTGGAAGAACATTAGGTGGACAGCAAATCGGTTTTCTTCGGCGACCCATTTGTCTATTAAACATGAACGATTTCTCCTCCTTTGTATTATTTAATGCATTATTAACATATGTACTAAAAAACACTTGAACTAGTTGTACACCTAGTATTTTCAAAAGAAATAGTATTAGTACAAATTAATTAAAGCCTATTATTTCTTAGTTCATTAAACTATGTACAGGATGTTTTTTTTAATTTTTACAACCGCCTACTTATAGTTTTACCCAACAAAAACAAATAATTAAAAATAATAAATGACAGTTTAGAAATTTTTCCCTTTGGACAAGTCCTTTCTTATTGATAAATACCTATCTTTATACTTATAATAAAAACATACTAAATAGGTGGGTATTATATGAATTAGAAGTAGAAAGGATTTGTGGCTAGCATGGCTAATTTATTAAATGTTTCAAAGCAATATTTAGATATCGTAAATAAACAACCTGCATTACATACAATGACACCCGCAGAAGTGCGTCGGTTACGACAGACTAATTCAAAAAAACAGTTAGAACGTAATGTTCAACTAAAAAGTATTGAAGATAAATTTATTTCCATGCGAGATGGAGAAACAATAAAAATTCGTATATATACTCCACTTGGCAATGGCCCATTTCCAATTATTGTTTATTATCATGGCGGCGGATGGGTATTAAATAGTATTGAGACTTGCCATGAATCTTGTCAGTTACTTTCATTTGAAACAAATTCAATTATTGTCTCAGTCGACTATCGTTTAGCACCTGAATACAAATTTCCAATACCAGTTTATGATGCATATGATTCCTTTCTTTGGACTTATAAGAATGCGCAAATGATTAATGGTTTAGTAAATAAAATATCCGTAATGGGAGATAGTGCAGGCGCGAATTTAGCAACAGTCGTAACATTAATCAATAAAGAGCTTCAAGGACCTAGTATTCATTCCCAAGTTTTGCTCTACCCAGTGACGGATTTATCATATGAGTCTGAATCATACGAGCAATTTAAAGTTGGCTATGGTTTAGAGAAGAAGGATATGGAGTGGTTTGGAAGATACTATTTGAACAATGAAAATGAAAAGACACACCCTTATGCAGCACCATTAAGAGCTTTTGACTTAGGCAACTTACCACCGGCATGTATTATCGTTGCAGAAAATGATGTTTTAAGGGATGAAGGAAATGCATATGCTAAACGATTGAAAGATTCGGGTGTTAACGTTGATCTACATACTGCGGCAGGACTCGTTCATAGTTTTTTTACAAAGAATGAAATTTTCACAGTAGAAATAGCAGATACAATAGCTTTCATTAAGAACTATTTAAAGCAACTTATTTAATAGTTGGAATAGATTATATTTTTAATTAAATTACGTCTCCTTTTTATTATTTAAAATATATAGTTTAAGTAAACATATCTTTTCTTAATCGGAGACAGTAAGAAAACACTGCAACTTATCATAGTTTAATAAATTAGCCCGTCTCTGAAAGAGTTTTAGGCATACTATACAAATAGTCACCCTTAAGATATTGCAAACTATAATTCCACTCCAACAATTATAGATATGAAAAGTCTTATGGGATGGAGGTGTTTGGATAATGAGCTTAATAACAATAAGCCCGGGACACTATGGAATAGGGACAGGTGCTCGAGATATTATAGATGAGGTACGAGAGGCGAGAAAAGTAACAAATCGAATAGTGGAAATATTAAAGAGTGAAAAAATTGGGGTGACGAAGATAGAAGATAATACTTCTAGAACACAATCACAAAATTTGAACTACTTAATATCTCGACATAATGGCACAACTAGAAAAGTGGATGTGAGTATTCACTTTAATGCTTCTGGAGAGAGGTTAAATTCTGCTAAAGGAACAGAAGTTCTTTATTTAAGCGATAGTAATAAAAATCTTGCTGAAAAAATAAGTAAGGCAATTTCTTCTGCTAGCGGTTTAAGAAATCGGGGAGCTAAAAAAAGAACCGATTTAGCTTTTTTAAACCGTACTTTGAAACCAGCAATTTTAATAGAAGTTTGCTTTGTGGATTCAGTAACAGACGTTAATTTATATCAAAGGTATTTTGAAGTAATTTGTAAAGCAATCGCTAATCAACTAATAAACTACGTACTTGATGGACAATCACGACCAGAAGAAGGTGAAAATGGATTGAGCCTTATTGCTAATAACGGAAAGATTAATTCAGCAATTTCAAGTCCAACTTTAATCGATGTTTTAAATAAAGTTTTAAAAGATCAAAATTCAGTAAAAGAAATAATAGAGAAAGGTGTTTCACAAAAAGCGATTAGTAAAGAATGGCTAAATAAATTAAATAACAAAACACTTACGACTGCTGATTTGCTAGGCCTTTCCGTACTTATCGTTCAAAGAACTATAAAGTAGGAAGTAGACCTGTAATTACCGAATCATAATGGTAATTACAGGTGTTTTTATTTTTAGGAAAATAAAGGATGTTGAAACTTATCGCAAATTTACCCGTATAACAGTATATACATATCAAAATACTTGTTCTCCATATATATGTTTGGAAATAGATTACATTAGTGAGAAGGGAGATAGAGGAAATGACGTTAACCTTAGAACACGTTGTTAAAAAGTATAAAGATTTTACAGCTGTTAACGATTTGAATTTTTCAATTGGGAAAGGTGAAATATTCGGCCTTATTGGTCAAAATGGTGCAGGTAAAACAACTACCTTTCGAATGATTCTTGATTTACAAGAACAAACTTCAGGAAATATTACTTGGGATGGTGCACCAATTAAAAAAATAAATCGTGATTTGCTTGGATATTTACCTGAGGAACGAGGTATTTTTCCTCAAATGAAGGTGGAGGAACAATTAGTATTTTTTGGCGAACTAAGAGGAATGGATCGTAAGGAATTAAAAAGTGAACTTGATTTTTGGATAAAAAGATTCGATATTGAGGAAAAAAGATACGATAAGGCAGAGACATTATCAAAGGGAAATCAACAAAAGGTTCAGTTAATTGCAAGTTTTATTCATAAACCAAAGTTTTTAATATTAGATGAACCATTTAGTGGTTTAGATCCAGTAAATCGTGATTTATTAAAAAATGCAATATTGCTCTTAAAAGAACGTGGAACGACTATTTTATTTTCAAGTCACCAAATGGATAATGTAGAGGAATTATGTGACCACTTATGTTTATTAAAACGAGGTGTTTCTCTATTTTCGGGTAGTTTGTTGGAGCTGAAAAAACAGTATGGAAAAACAAAATTAACAATTCGAACTGATTACCCCATTGAGAAGTTAGAGAAAATGACAGGTGTATTAGAGGCTAAGGAAGAGCGTGATGAATATGTGCTGAAATTAGAAAATGAGTCTTTTGCACAATCAATTTTTGAAGCTGTTTCGAATGGCCTCTATATCGAAAAGTTTAGTTTAGATTACTTATCGCTTGATGAAATTTTTAAACATAAAGTTGGTGGCGACAATGAATAAACTGTGGATCTTAATCAAATCGTTGTATAAACAAAAATTACGTCAAAAATCTTTTATTTTAATGACTCTACTATATATTGCAGTAATTGCAGTTGTTATGTATTGGTCTGAAATAAAATCAATTTTTATTAACGATGAGGCATTACAAGTAGCTCTTATAAATGAAACAACTATTGAATTAGATTCAATTTTTTCGTCAAATAACGATATAGCGTTTACTTATCCAAGTGAGTCAGAAAATATTTATAAGCAACTGGAACAGGAAGAGCTAGATGCCGTTGTAAAAATTTCTGAAGAAAATAAAAATTTGAAGGCAAATATTATTACTTATACACCATTGAAATTAACTGATCAATCTACCATCTCATCACTTATAGATTACGCATCGAAAATTTATGGGATACAGCAATTAGAAATTACAGCAAAAGAGGCTGAACATTTACTGGATACCGAACCGATCATTATCAATACGAATTTAAATGAGGATTTAGCGGATGGGAAAAGTGAAGATGAAAAGCAATCAGGTTTATGGGCTTCATATTTCGTTGGAATCGTTATTTACTTTTTCCTAATGACGTTTTTATCTATGATAACGACAGATGTTGCATCAGAAAAGGGTTCAAGAGCTTTAGAAATGCTGCTTGTAAGTGTTAAACCTGGCATACATTTTCAATCAAAACTAATTGGTGTTTTTTTAATAGCTTTAACACAATTTGCTATTATTTTCGGAGTAATATATGGATTCCTGCGATTTACAGACGGAGGGGCAAAATGGGAAATAGTTAAATCTTTTGTAAATGAAATATCCTATTCCTATGTATTATATGTAATTGTATTTTTACTCCTAACAATTTTCTTATATTTAATTATGGGTGCCCTCTTTGGTTCACTTGTTTCAAAGGTTGAAGAAGCTTCTCAAGTAATGACTCCGGCCATTTTAGTCATGTTAGTTGGATTTTACGTCATGATATCTGGCATTGGGAATCCCGACACAATGTTAATCAAAGTGTTTTCTTATATCCCTTTTACTTCAGGTATGGTAATGCCTATGCGAATTGGTGCAACCGATATATCAACAATTGAGCCAATCATTTCATTATCTATTCTTTTTATAACTGTGGTCGTTGCCTATGTTATAAGCCTTTCATTTTACAAGCGAAGTGTATTAACCTATAGCACAGGCGGTATTATTCAAAAAATTAAAACAGTGTTTAAAGTGACAACATAAACGTATTAAGAAGGGACTATCTAGTACTAAAGATAGTCTTTTTTTATTTTTATCACAACGTTTATATCTTTAGAACTAGTCGAAAGACATTGTTCGATTTAATTAAACATTTTTCGATTACCTTTCTATCAAATTTCCAAAATATAATATTACCTACTAGTAATTATATTTTTCTTAGATGTATAATAAATACAAATTTAGTTAACATGTATATGTTTGGAGGTGTTTGGTAATATGAATTTGATTGCAGAATCTATAGAACTAGGGGACTATCTAAATGAGCTACCTGTTGTTGACTTTTCACATGAATCTATTAAACAAAAAACGACAATGTTATTTTCTGATGAACAAGATGATGTTGAAAAAGTAAGAATAGCTTATGAGTATGTAAGAGACGAGATCTCTCAATCGCTAGATATCGAAAGTCAATATGTTCCTTGTAAAGCATCTGATGTTTTGATTTATGGGGAAGGGGTATGCTTTGCAAAAGCAAACCTGCTTGCCGCAATCTTAAGATCACAAACGATACCAACCGGATTTTGTTATCAACGCCTCTTAATTCATGGAAATAATCAGAACGGATATGCATTACATGCTCTAAATGCGGTTTTTATTCCATCTCTAAATCGTTGGATTCGCCTGGATGCTCGAGGGAATCGGAAAGGTGTTATTGGGGAGTTTTCAATAGAAGAGGAAATTTTACCATTTAAACCAAATGAAAAACTTGGCGAAAAAGATTATCCAATCATTTATACAAAACCAAATATAGATGTAATGAGGGTTTTAGAAAGAAGTACGGATGCACATAAGATGTATCGCTATGATTTGCCATCAGCCTTAAAAGTTTAATAAACAAAGTGAAAAAGGTCTATCAAAAAGTATAATCGCTTTTTGATAGACCTTTATTTGATTACTTATTAATAATAAAATTCCTCATCGACTTCAACTAATTTATAGCCATTAGATGTTTGTTGAATTTCATAGTAATATTCGCTTCCATCTTCATCTACAATAACTATTAGCGAATTAACTACATCAAAGCCAACTGCAGTTGCTAAAATTTTGCCATTACTTTGTTTTTCTAAGATGACATCACCAAATCCATAAATTTCACTATTTGTTAAATCCATTGGTGGTTGTAATTCAAAGGTATATTTTTCAAAAAATCCATCGTATTCCGATAAATCAAGAGTACCATACACATTTTTATTTTCATCGATAATTAAAACATACTTACTTTTGGTAAAATCAAAGTTTTTCTTTGTTCCATCTGTTTGATAGAATGCTAAAATTTCATCAATTGTTGCATCATTTTGGAAGGTAGCAAAATCCCAGTAAGTGTAAGATGGAACTGGTAAATAATAGAATGTTCTATCCTTTATAACTTCATCATTAAAGAAAATGTCACCGCTAACCGTATTATAGTAACGATAATCTAATGTAAAGTTTTGTGCTGATTGATTTAATACGATATTACCAGCAAAATCTATATAGTATTGAATTGTATCAGTTACTGTTTTACTTCCTGTATTTTGAACAACACCAGTTAGGGTCAATTCCATAATTTCATTAGTATTCGTATTTTTGCTAACGGAGTATACGGAACGATTCACAAAATCTTGAGTGACTGGTTCACGACTTCCGCTTATTGATTTGAGCGTTGCTTTTGTAAAGGAATCCATTAGCAATGCTTGTGCTGGTAAATTCTCTGAAATCGTATTTTTTTCAATTGCTACTTCTAACTGTAATTTTTCATTCAACTGTAAATCAATGGAGACGAAGTGTTCATTGCCAAATAGATCTTTGCCTTTAAGGTCGACCCATTCGAAGAAAGTATCAAAATCATCAGGAGCAAAATCCCCTGAAATTGTAATTTCGGTTGTTGAAAAATTAATATTTAATGATGTTTCATTAAGGTTTGTTACCTCAGAGAAGCTTGAAAAACCTAATTCACTTGCATTTAATGTAATGGTAGACTCAGTATAGTCTGGTGCCATATATTGCATAGCTTTTGATAAAAATGTGGCAAAATGAACACGTTGTACATTGCCTTTTGGATTAAATTCCGTCACATTTGAAATGCCTAAAGCATTAAGAGCACGGATTGCTTCTTGAGCTTCTTCTTTCGCATCAAATAAATCAACTACATTATCTTCTGAAAAAATAGCGATATCTACTAAAGATTTACCACGCATGGCTTGAGTTGCACGATCTAAAACAAGTGCCATGTTTTCACGTGAAATTGTACCCGCACTATCTAATGATCCATCAAGCTTACCATTAAATACACCTGTTGATTTCACAACCGCGGCATATTTTAACAATTCACGATCTTTAGCTTGTGGAGAAATGTCGATGAAGTATTGAGTTGTTTCCCAATCATTAGGAACAGTTGCAATTCCGCTATTTACTAAAAAACGCCCAAGCATTTTTACTACTTGTCCACGAGTAATTTCCTCTTTTGGAGCAAAAGTTGTAGGTGTAACACCATTAATAATTTGCTTTTCTACTAGATTAGCAATATGCTGCTGTGTTTCTAAAGAATAGGATTGAATATCTGTGAAATTTGTTGTTGCTGCTTCAACAGTTGGAATTGGTGCAATGATTGCTGCTACTGCACATGTTGTAAAAAATAATCTGCTTTTCATTGTTGACTCCATTCTATGTATTTTGTTTTAATTCTTTACTATTATAGTAGTTAATGAAATTTATAAGAATACATTAAAATTTACCAATTGCATAGTCTATGCTATGGTCTTCAAACTGATTTTTCCGTTTTTAAATTACTTATATTTACACTTCCTATATTTCTCAATTTTTGCTAAAATGGGTAAGCTTGCTTAAATGACTGAAAATTTAAGAAAGTGAAAGCCTTATATGATTACAGAAAGTTGGTGAAGTTATGAAACTATTTTGGAAGCTCGATTGGTTTTTTAAAGAGAGGAAAAAAGAATATATAATTGGACTCGTTATGTTAGCCTTTGTGGCAATTTTAAATCTAATTCCTCCAAAAATAATTGGCTATGTGATTGATGAAATTGCATTTAAAGAGCTGACTTTACAATCATTAATCAAGTGGATTGTCGTAATTGCAGTGGTTGCAATTGTTATGTATATTCTGCGTTACTACTGGCGCTTAATGATTTTTGGATCATCTAACTATCTTGCTAAAACTCTCCGTGAAAAACTTTTTCGTCACTTTACGAAAATGAGCCCATCTTTTTATCAGAAACACCGTGTTGGAGATTTAATGGCACATGCTACAAATGATGTTTCTGCAGTACAGCAAACAGCTGGTTCTGGAGTATTAACATTATTTGATTCAATTACTACTGGTGGGTTCGTTATTATAGCCATGGCTTTTACAATAGATTGGAGACTAACGTTAATCGCGCTAATCCCCATGCCGATCATGGCAGTAACTACTAATTGTTATGGAAAGCTATTGCATGAGAGATTTCACCAAGCCCAAGCTTCATTTTCTAATTTAAATGATAAAACACAAGAGAGTATATCAGGGATAAAAGTAATTAAAACTTTTGGTCAACAAGAAGAAGATATTGAAGATTTCACCAAGCTTTCAAACGATGTCGTAGATCAAAATATGAAAGTTGCTCGTATAGATTCATTATTTGATCCCACTATTAGTTTAATTATCGGGATCAGCTTCTTATTAAGTCTTGGCTTCGGGGCAAAGTTTATCTATGAAGAATCCATGACAATTGGGGACTTGGTTGCCTTTAATACGTACTTAGGCTTACTCGTTTGGCCGATGCTTGCATTTGGCATGTTATTTAACATTATGGAGCGCGGCTCTGCATCGTATAACCGAATTGAACAATTATTATCTATTCCTGTTGATATCGATGACAAAGATAGTGCATTGGATATTCTACCAGAAGGTGATATCTACTTTCACGTTAAGGAGTTTAAATTTCCTGATGGTTCAAAAGCTGCATTGAAAAATGTCCATTTTGAACTTAAACGCGGTGAAACGTTGGGTATTGCTGGGAAAACAGGTTCCGGCAAAACAGCAATATTAAAATTATTACTTCGAGAATTTGAAGGTTACGTAGGCGAAATTAAATTTGGTGACCATAAAATCGATGATTATAAAAAGCTATGTTTACGAGAGGCGATTGGTTATGTGCCACAAGATCATTTCTTATTTTCATCAAGTGTTTATACGAATATCGCTTTTGCAAATCCTACAGCTGCTTATGAAGATGTAGAATACGCTGCTAAACTAGCTTACATACATGAGGATATTTTAAGATTTGCAAATGGCTATAAAACAATAGTGGGGGAACGCGGTGTATCCTTATCTGGAGGACAAAAGCAGCGAATATCTATTGCACGAGCTTTAATGATGAAACCAGAATTACTTATATTAGACGATTCATTATCCGCTGTAGATGCAAAAACAGAAGAAGCTATTTTAAAATCTTTAAAGACAGCTAGAGCTAATGCTACTACTATCATAACTTCACATCGACTAAGTGCCATTGAGCATGCAAACTTAATTATAGTGCTGCAAGAAGGGGAAGTTGTCGAAAAAGGTACACATGAAGAACTAATGAAACTAAAAGGCTGGTATTATGAAACGTATCAGCTGCAACAGCTTGAAAATTTAGTTGAAAAGGGAGGGGAACTAAATGAATAAACAACCTACCTTTTCAAATAAAGAACAACGAAAAATTATAATAAGGCTTTTAATCTATATAAAACCTTATAAAAAGGAAGTATCAATTGCATTATTTTTACTTTTCCTTACAGTTATCGGGGACGTTTTAGGACCATACATTATTAAAGTGTTTTTAGATGATCATTTAGCAATTAATCATTTTGAGTTAAAGTCAATTCTCTTTTTAGCAATATCTTATTTGATAATACAATTACTTAATGTAATTTTTTCCTACTTTCAATTGGTGAAATTTCAAGAAATCGCACTAAAAATTATTCAACAGCTTCGAATTGATGTGTTTAAAAAGATTCATCAGTTAGGGATGCGCTATTTTGATGATACTCCAGCAGGAACAATTGTATCTCGTGCTACAAACGATACAGAAGCAATAAAAGAGTTATTTATTTCTGTATTAAGTTCCTTTGTGCAGGCGGCATTTCTCATTATAGGAGTTTATGTTGCAATGTTTTTATTAAACCCAATGCTTGCAATATTTGCTCTCGTATTGCTGCCACTTATCTTTCTAGTTATTCATTTTTACCGAAAGCATAGTTCCGTAGTTTATATGACTATGCGAGAAAAACTAAGCCTATTGAATGCAAAATTAGCAGAAACATTATCTGGCATGGGTATTGTACAAACTTTTCGCCAAGAACAGCGCTTTAATGATGAGTTTGATGAAATAAATAATGAGCACTTTATATCAATGATGGATAATACTAAGTTAAATAGTATTCTATTGAGACCCGTTATTGATTTAATCTACTTTACAGCGGTTGTCATTATACTATTTTATTTCGGGATAACCTCTTTTAAGACAGCTATTGAGGTAGGTGTTATTTTTGTATTTATTACGTATATAAGTCGCTTTTTTGAACCTATTAATCAAGTAATGGAGCGTCTGGCACTATATCAACAGGCTGTTGTAGCAGCCTCCCGAGTTTTCAAATTATTAGATGAAACAGAGATAGAACCGAAACAAATGGATGTAACCGACGATATACAAAGTGGATTAATTGAGTTTAAAAATGTGACATTTAGTTATGACGGCAAAACGGATGTTTTAAAAAATATTTCCTTTACAGTGAATCCTGGTGAAACTGTAGCGCTTGTCGGTCATACAGGCAGTGGTAAAAGTTCAATTATTAACTTGCTTATGCGTTTTTACGAGTTTGAGCAAGGCGAGATTTTAATTGATGGTAAATCAATCAAATCTTATAGCAAAAATGTACTGCGAAAAAAAATAGGCTTAGTGTTGCAGGATCCGTTTCTTTTTTACGGTACGATCAAAACAAATATTGCACTTTTTAATACGGATTTAACCGATAAAGATATTCAAGCTGCCGCTCAATTTGTCCAAGCAGATGAATTTATCGAACAATTACCAAATAAGTATGAGCAGAAAGTAACAGAGCGAGGATCTACTTTTTCAAGCGGGCAAAAACAATTAATCGCCTTTGCAAGAACAATTGCAACAAATCCAAAAGTGCTTGTATTAGATGAAGCAACTGCATCTATTGATACTGAAACAGAGGTTGCAATTCAACAATCATTAGAAAAGATGAGAAAGGGACGGACGACTATTGCAATCGCACACCGCCTATCTACTATACAAGATGCTGACCAAATTTTAGTTCTGCATCTTGGAGAAATTGTTGAGCGTGGTACTCATCAAGAGCTGCTTGCTCAAAAAGGGTTATATCATAAAATGTATCTATTGCAAAATGGCATTGTTGAATAATTTTATCTACACGTAATCATTTATTGGTTACGTGTTTCTTAATAACTTATAATAATTCTAATATTCAGAGAGGTATTTGAAAAATGCATTTACTTCAAATTTTTCCAGTACTATAATGGGTGTAGCTTTAAGCAAACTTTTATAAGAAGGTGTAACAAATGAATAGTGAACGAAAAGGGCTTCTTTTTGCCTTTGCAGCGTATGGAATATGGGGAATGTTCCCGCTTTATTGGAAGATGCTGGAGCACGTGGACAGCATGGAAGTATTAATAAGCCGAGTTATTTGGTCATTTATCTTTACAACTCTTTTTGTTCTACTAATTAGACAAAGAAAGCTGATAATAGAAGACTTAAAAACATTGTGGTCAAATAAAAAGTTATTTTGGTCGTTATTAGCTGCATCATTTGTTATATCATGCAACTGGTACTTGTACATTTTTGCTGTATCACATGATCATGTTGTAGATGCGAGTTTAGGTTATTATATTAATCCACTAATTACAGTATTGTTTGGGATGATTTTCTTTAATGAAAAATTATCAAAAGTACAATTATTTTCAGTATTTATTGCCTTTGCGGGTGTGCTAGTATTGACGATTAGCTATGGCAATATTCCTTGGCTTGCATTACTTATCGCTTTAAGCTTTGCTGTTTACGGTGTGTTAAAAAAGAAAATTACAATAGATGCAACCCGTGGTCTAGCGATTGAAACATTATTTACATTGCCATTAGCTTTAGTTTATTATATTTATCTTATGTCAACTAACAAGATGACATTTTTACATTTAGATTGGCAAACCGATATATTATTAATTCTTGGGGGAGTTGTAACTGCATACCCTCTTATATTATTTGCAAAAGGAGCAAAATTGCTTCCTCAGTATTTAATCGGGTTTATGCAATATTTTACACCTACCATTGTTTTAATTTTAGGTGTTGCACTTTATAAAGAACCGTTTACAAAAGCGCAATTTCTATCTTTCGGAATTATTTGGCTTGCAATTTTATTATTTACAGCTTCTACGATTATTGAATCTAGGAAACGTAATCATATATCGGATACTGTTAATTTAAAGATCTAAAAATTGTCTTTAGTCAATATTACTAAAAATGGAGGATTCTAAATAGTTTTGTAGAATATACATTTAAATATCAATTATTCGAAGTCATTTACTTACAATAATACAGGGGGAGTATGAATGTATGTAAAGATAGGGGACAGGGAGTTTTCTTTTTACCGTGTAGATTTAGATATTTTGAAAACTGGAATTCAGGATATATTTTCACATTTTGACAAAAAAACTATCCGTGAACTACTACTGCAGCCAAGATATAAGAATATAAAGGATATTTTTGAATCTAACTATAAACAGTTTTTAGATTATCCAGCTGGGGAAGTATTATTTACATTAAAGAAAAATAAAGATCCTGTTTATAAACTTTTTTTGAATAACTATGGGGATTTAGTTTATTCACAATTTGTTGTAAAAGGAAATGAGTCGCTCCTAAACAAATCGGGACTCTATATGATTACTGTAGATGAAGAACTTGTTTTTGCAGGAGTTTGTGCAAACTCTTTTAAGCTGCGTTTTAATCAGCATATTGGAAATATTTCACCTAAATGCTGCTATAAAGATGGTACAGCAACTCACTGTCATGTTAATGCGAAGATAACAGAGTCGCTTCCAAAAGGAAAAGTTTACTTTAAAATTTGCCCAATGAAAAATATGGATGAAACAAAAAAAGTTAAAAATGCAATTATTAATCGCTTTGAGCCAATTTGGAATTTACGATTTGGTAGAGAGGAATTATATAGTTAATAGGTAGACTCTTTTAGGGCTAATAAGAAGTGAGAAATATTATCCTTTTAATTACATAGAATGTATTATTTATGATATTCTAAAACAGATTGGTCTTACATCTGACTTCTTTACATCTAAAATTCTGTCAATAAATTTTCACAATGAAGTCAACGCTTTTTTGCGAAATATTTGGTACGATGGAGACATTAATTGTAAGGAGCGAACAACATCATGTATTCAGATATTAATGTCTTTTTAGCATTCGGTGCTGGATTTTTAAGCTTTATTTCACCATGTACTTTACCACTCTATCCGGCCTTCTTATCATACATTACAGGTATGAGCTACGATGAGCTCAAAAATGAAAAGGGCATGCTGCAAAAACGAGCAATATTACATACTCTATTTTTTCTAATTGGCTTTTCTATAATTTTCATTGCAATCGGTTTCAGTGCATCGTTGGCAAGAGAATTTTTCTTAAATTACCAAGATTTAATTCGTCAAATTGGTGCGATATTAATTGTTGTATTTGGTTTAATGATTGTAGGATTACTTCAAATTGATTTTTTAATGAAAGATCGGAAATTCCAATTTAAAAATCGTCCATCAGGATATTTTGGTTCTTTATTGATTGGTTTTGCTTTTGCTGCAGGCTGGACACCTTGTACAGGCCCGATATTAGCGTCTATTATCTTCCTTGCTGGTTCAAACCCTGAATCGGCTATGTGGTACATGCTTGCATATTATTTTGGTTTTGCTATACCATTTTTTGTACTTTCTTTCTTTATCTCGAAATTAGGCTGGATACGTAAGAATAGTCAAAAAATTGTTAAAATTGGTGGATATATAATGATTCTAGTGGGTGTTCTATTATTTTTTAATGGATTAGAATATATCACTCGTATTTTATTGCCTATTTTCGGTGGTTTTACTGGTTTCTAAAAATTTTTATTTACATTTTATCAATAGTTTGAAGTTAATGAAGGGGAATGAATAATGCCTACAGTATTGGTAGTAGATGATACACTTTTTATGCGAGTAACGGTTGGCAATATGTTCAAAGAATGGGGTTTTGAAGTTGTAGGTGAGGCTTCAAATGGTAGAGAAGCTGTAGAGCTATATAAAGAACTGCAACCAGATCTTGTTACAATGGATATAACAATGCCCGTTATGTCGGGTATTGATGCGGTGAAGGAAATCATTCCGCAATATCCAAATGCTAATATTATAATGGTAACAGCACTAGGTCAGCAAAGAATTATTGTAGAAGCGATTGAAGAGGGAGCAAAAGATTTTATAACAAAGCCTTTTGAACCGAATCAATTAAAAAGAGTTGTCGATAATATTTTAGGAACTTATGAACCTTAAAAAAATCTAAAAATCCTGTTCGATAAGGGGAATCTTTTCGGCAGGATTTATTGTTTTTTAATGAGAGTTAGAAGAGTTTTTAATGATACCATTGCGATGTAATTGATAATTTTATGTGGAAATTATATGATAAATGAGGTATTATCAATACGTTATTTATTTAAGAGAGAATAAAAGAGGAGGGAAGAATCCATGCTCGCAAAGATTCCTTCTCATTACTTAATTATTGGTTCTACATTTTTAGCAATATTTATGGGAATGTTTGTTATGTTTGTCCGTGTACGTTCTCAAAAAAAACCGGTAAGTGCAAGAAAAATACTAATCCCTCCGATTGCAATGTCGACAGGAGCATTAATGTTTATTTTTGAGCCATTTCGTGTGGCACCAATTAGAATATTGGAAGCAGTTATTGTGGGAATTATATTTTCAACAGTATTAATTGCGACATCAAAATTCGAAGTTCGTAACAATGACATTTACTTAAAGCGCTCCAAGGCTTTTTTCTTTATTTTGGCTGGTTTATTAATTATTAGAATTGTTGCAAAATCTGTTATGTCTAGTTCGATTGATGTGGGAGAGCTAGGAGGCATGTTTTGGATACTAGCATTCTCTATGATTTGGCCATGGAGAATGGCGATGTTTATTCAGTATAAAAAAATTAAAAAATCGCACTCTATTGCTTAAAAAAGATCGCCTCGACATCGAGACGATCTTTTTTTCGTTCACATTTTGAATTTTTATTACTCAAAATAACGTTCGTATGGCGTGACATCAATGCTCATTTCATTAAGTTTTTTTCGTAAAAATTTATGGTCGCGTTTAGGTGTAGCTAGAATGTATCCTCTAATAATTAAATCGTTAGTAATTGATTTAGCACGTTCCTTTAGAGCAATTTCTCCTATTTTTCCTGCTATTTTCTCTTTTGCTACTTGTCTAAATAATTCAGGAACAGGGCTGACTAATTCATTTAATAAATCTTTTTCATGCTCTCCCCATAAGTGAATGGTTTTTTCTAAATAATAATTTTGCCAGTCTAAATCAGACTTTCCATCTTGTTTTGGTAGTGCTTTCAAAAACTTCCGGAACATGAAAAATCCGCCGATACCCATCAGAATGATTAGGATAAAAACCCAAAATAATATAAACCATAAAAACCAACCTTCTAAGTTCAAAACGCTCACCTCTTTAACTTCGCTAGTAACTATTATAAAAGGAACTCAAGAAGTTTTCACTAGTAATGTCCCTTTTTGCTTGTAAAAAAGATATATAACTAGGTGAAAGGAGGTGGGGAATCATGGCAGCATTAAACTTTGAAAGTGCAACATTAAAACTAAGCTATGAGACTGGAGTTGATAAGTTAGGCAAGACTGTACTAACATCAAAAACTTATCGAAATGTTCGTCCGGATTTGGATGCTAGTCAACTAGCTTCAGTCGTACAAGCAATCTCAGGCCTTTCTAGCTATCCACTTCATGAAGCACAGCAAAATCAAACACAATCAATTGAAATGTAATGTTTTGTAGTTTACTAAAAAAGAAAGGAGGAAAAATCAGTGTCACAAGTTTTAGAATTAAAATTTAATACTGCAAATGGGAAAACAATGACTATATCGGTAAATGATCCTAAACAAAATTTAACTGCTTCTGAAATTGTAACTGCCATGCAAACAATTATTAGTGAAGATGTATTTCATAATGAAGGACATGGTTTAGTAGCAATCAATGAGGCGCGAATTGTTGATCGCAATGTTTCAGAAATTGATTTATCTCAAAGCTAAGCTTAATTTGACAATTTGATTAAAGGCCGGCAATCTCCAGTTATATTGGAATTTGTCGGCTTCTTCTATTATCAGTTGGAAAGGGGAGTTAGTGATGGAGGAATGGGTGATGCTTGTTCAAGAAATAGGTTTTCCAATACTCGTCTCATTTTATTTATTGTACCGTATTGAGGCTAAGCTTGAGGCAATTCACACAGCGCTCTTATCAATCAACCAAAATTAATTATATAAAATTGTGAAATTTAGTTTCACAAATTTGTACTTTAAGTTTCATTTCGGATGGTTGTACTATTTACAGTATTTCGATAAGATGAGAATAGTACTAGAGGGAGTGAACATTATGAAAAAAAAATTAATTTGTCTTATCGGAATACTTTTTATCGCAACCATTTTAGGTGCATGCAGCAATTATAAATTTAAAGGTAATATTAACTATAAAATTGAAGATTTTAAAGCCACAAATCATCGTGGTGAAACAGTAACGCTTGAAAGTTTAAAAGGTAAACCATGGATTGCCATGTTTATGTTCACAAACTGTACAACGATCTGTCAGCCAATGACATTTAATATGACGACAATTCAAGAAAAATTGGCAGAGCGGGGTATTGAAGACTATAATATTGTTGGTTTCTCAGTAGATCCTGCAAATGATACACCAGAAGTTCTATCTGAATATTTAAATCACTTTTCTGTTCCAGATGAGTCAAAATGGAATTTAGTAACTGGCTATGATCAAAAATTTATTGAACAATTTTCTGTTAATTCTTTTAAAGCAATAACAAAAAAGCCTGCAAATGATGATCAAGTTATACACAGTGCAAGGTTTTATATAGTCGATGAAAACGGAATTGCTGTAAAAGATTATTTAGGCTATGATGAGAACCCAGAAGGTGTTCCATACGATACTATTGCGATTGATATGGAAACTTTAATTGAAGAACGACTTGAAAAATAGAATTATTATATTTAAAACTGCTAATAAGGAATATTATCCTTACTAGCAGTTTTTTTATGAGAATAATTTATTTAAATTTGAAGAAAATAATAAAGTAAATTACAAAAGGAGGTAGATATTATGAAAACTGTTTCTGACATTATGTCAAGAGATATTAAAGTCTGCACACCACACGATTCTGTAACTGAAGCTGCAAAGATTATGCGTGATATTGAATGTGGTTCAGTTCCAGTATGTGAAGGTAAAAAAGTAGTCGGCATTGTAACGGACCGAGATATCGTGCTTACTGTAGTAGCAGAGGGCAAAGACAGTAATCAAGTACATTGCCATGATTGTATGACAACTAATGTTATTACTTGTACTGCAGATACTGACATTCATGAGTGTGCTCGTCTTATGTCTGAAAACCAAATTCGCCGCATACCAGTAGTTGAGAATGGTGAGATTGTTGGTATTTGTGCAATGGCTGACTTAGCAAGAGAAAATATCTTTGTAAATGAAGCTGGAGAAGCTCTAAGTCAGATTTCAGAGCACTCCCAATACGATCATTAACAAGAATCGCGAAGCCGCCCGTATGCGACGGAAGCCCTAATAGGATAGGCTTTTCTTGCTGTCTACTTAAGGACAGACCAAGTATCGGGGGCTGGGTAGCTTTCGCTAGACATATATTCACATATTGAAGCAATAGAAAAACGTCGACAAAGTTGATTACCTTCTTTGTCGACGTTTTCAGTTATATAAATTTTAAAATTCGTTTCTTAATTGATCAAAAACTTGTTTTAAATCTGCAATGATATCTTCTGCTTCTTCTACACCTACAGAGAATCGTAAAAGACGATCATCTACGCCGCGAGCTAGTCGTTCCTCGTAAGGAATATCAGCGTGTGTCTGAGTAGCAGGGTAGGTGATAAAACTTTCAACTCCGCCTAAACTTTCTGCAAACGTAATTAATTTCATTCTTTGTAAAAACGGGTTAACCATTTCAGGATCTTTAACTCGGAAAGATAACATCCCACCTTTTCCCGTATATAACACATCAGTTACAAGAGGTTCACTCTCTAAATAAGCAGCAACTTTTTTACCGTTAGCATCATGCTGCTTTAAGCGAAGATGTAAAGTTTTTAAGCCACGGATTACCAGCCAGCTATCCATTGGAGAAAGTACAAGTCCCATTCCATTATGAGAGAATGCTAATCTCTCACAAAGTTCTTGTCCTTTTGCAACAACAAGTCCTGCAAGTACATCATTATGACCTGCAATGTATTTTGTCGCACTATGTAAGACAATATCTGCACCGTGATCGATTGGACGTTGGAAATATGGTGTATAAAAAGTATTATCTACAATGAATAATAAATTGTGTTTTTTGCAAATTGCAGCAAATTGATCTAAATCAAATTCCAGCATAAGTGGATTCGTTGGTGTTTCTAGGAAAATTGCTTTTGTATGTTCATTAATTAAACTTTCAATATTTTCAACAGAAGAAAAATAGACTGGACGAATATTGTAAGTCTCACTAAAAGTTTTTAATAAACGATAAGTTCCACCGTAAATATCGTCTGGCACAATAATTTCATCACCTGGTTTAAATAAGGATAAAACTAGTTGCACTGCCGCCATACCCGAGCTGCAAGCATAGCCTGCATCACCATTTTCTAAATCAGCAATTCCACGTTCAAGAATTTCGCGTGTTGGGTTCTTTGTACGGGTGTAATCGTAGCCTGTAGATTGCCCGATTCCTTCATGTTTATAAGCAGTAGACATATGAATTGGCGGGTTTACTGCGCCGGTTCTTGGATCACTTAAATTCCCTAATTGAACTAATTTTGTTTCAATTGATCGATTTGTCACTATACTCACTCTTTCTTCTATATATGTACATTTAACGAAACATTAAGAATGAATCGATTATTTATACAATTTATCATGTAAATATTCTAAAAACAACAGTATCAGGTAATAAAATTAAGCACTTTTCAAATTGCCCTTGCTTATTTGAGCTATAAATAAAAAATGACTTACTATAAAAATAGTAGGCCATTTTTAAAAAGGTGCGTAAATTGACTTGCTTTACTGTGTAAATTCGTAGAAAAAGTAATGTTTAACAGCAAAAGCCGTAGCCAAAAAAGTCCTTTCACGGCAGAAGCACGTGACATCATTACTATTGTTTTTCTTTTAATAAGTCACGAATTTCTTTTAATAGCTCTTCCTTAGGATCTAAATTAGGAGAAGGTTCTTCTACAACTTCAGATTCTTTCTTCTTACGGCTAAGTTTAGAAAGTAATCGAAGTGCCATAAAAATTGAGAAGGAAATAATTAAAAAGTCAATAATTGATTGTAAAAAGACACCAATTTTCAAATTACCTTCTGGTCCAAAAATAAGACTATTAGTTAAATCAATGCCCCCAGTAACAATCCCTAACAACGGAACGATAACATTTTCTACTAATGATGTAACGATTTTGCCGAATGCTCCTCCAATTACTACGGCAATAGCTAAATCTAGTACATTTCCTTTCATTGCAAATTCTTTAAAATCTTTTAACATAAAATTCATCTCCTTGCAGAATTATATTAAATTAGTATAGATTGGTATTGTAAAAGTTTTTCTAATTGAATTACAACTGTTTTGTTTTATTTAAATTTAAGTATAGGTGGCATTTATGACAAAATCGAAAAAGAAACCCAAAAAACCTCTTATTAGTCCAGGAGTAAAATTATTTTTAATTATACTGCTTATCCCTGTATCTATCACGATATATTTTTTCTCATTTTTAGCCTGGCAGGAGCTAAAAAATATCCCGCTTATAAATGAAATTGTTAATAATGACCATGGAGATATTCAAGCTAACTTTGATATAGCTATACCAGAAGAATACATCCCCATTTATATATCAGCCCAAGAGAAGTATGGAGTACCGTGGACACTGCTTGCTGCACATCACCGTGTTGAAACAAGATTCTCAACAATGAATACATTAGTTTCTCCAGTTGGCGCTGAAGGTCACATGCAATTTATGCCCTGTACTTTTGTAGGCTGGGATCATCCTTCATGCAGTGGTCTAGGAAAAGGAGAAATATCCGATTCCGAAAAAAAAGATCCAAAAGTAATAAAACGTTTTGGGGGATATGGTGTCGATGCTAATGGAGACGGTATTGCTGATCCATTTGATATAGAAGATGCAATTTTCAGTGCCGCGAATTACTTATCTAAGGCTGGAGTATCAGAAGGAGAACTAAAGAAGGCTATTTATAATTACAATCACAGTGAACAATATGTTGAGGACATTCTATATTATTATCATTTATATAATGATGTAAGTGAGGAGCTGGAACAGGTCGCTCTTGCAAAAAAAGAAAAAGAGCTTAAAGTAGACTAAGGAATTAAAAAAGAACCCACCATACCTTTTTTGAGGGGAACATAAGCTTTGTAAAGCTTATAACTCAGAGGATAAGTGGGTTCTTTTATTTTCATTATAATTTTTTTAATACTATTTAGGTTGCTTTTCTCATTGAACGCATAATTACACTAACAATGAAAATTAAAGCAATTGCACCGAGTAAAGCAGGGAATACATAAAAGTCTGCAACTTCCCAACCCCAGTTACCAAGTATTGCACTTCCAATCCAGGAACCAACGATCCCTGCTATAATATTTCCTATAATACCTCCAGGAACATCTCTGCCTATAATAACTCCTGCAAGCCAGCCAAGTACACCGCCGATAATTAAATACCAAATAAAGCTTATCATATTAAACGCCAACTCCTTTTCATTTTACGATAGCCTGTACTAACTTTACCCAGTCGTAAAAAATAATTATAAAAGCGCTTCATTGTTTAGTTAATACAGCACTTCACATAGTTAATATGCTCCAAAGAGCTAACTTCAATGCACAACATGAAAACAAATCTAAAACAAAAATTCACAAAATGTTCAAATTCCTTTGCATTTTTTATAAAATAGTCATATAATTGTCACAAGTTATACAAATTTAAAGTTAATGAGGTGGATTGTATGGATAAAATGAAAATGAAAAAACTAAACCGACAAGGAATATTATTTGCTTTTTTACACACGGTCATACTATTGAACCTCACAGCTGATTTTTTACTAACTAAAATAAATTAAAAATAGAGAGGACTGTCCAGAAAGAATAATTTTCTAGACAGTCCTTTTACTATTAAGATAACAATAAATATTAAAACAATGAGTCGATCCGAAATAACATCTCGAATTGACTCTTTTTACTATTTAGAAGAAAGAATAAAAAATTTGAATAGTATAGTTAGAATAACCAACTGCACAAGATAATTTAATATTCAAATAAAAAGTCCATGGATACCTTTTATTAAGAATTTTAGCTATTAGAACTAAAATGAAGGATGTTTGGACTGATGTCACCACAAATAAAGTATAAATTGCATAAACTTTTATTACTATGCATGCAAATAGTATTGATAGTAAAAGAGTAGATGGAAGTAACATTTTCATGATAATTAGTCTGTAAAATCGGGTGTACTTTTATATAAATTGAACAGTAAGTTTTTTATAATTTCTTTAAAATTTGAATTAGATAAATTTTCAAATAAATTAGTTGAAGCAGAAAATTACTTACTCTATTAAGAGTGAAAACGATTACAGTTAAATTCGACTTTTTTAAATTGTGCAAATAATTCAAAAATACTGTTGACGTAATTACCATTTATGTACTATGATAACAACAATTTAAAAAGTTCACAGCTTTAAGTGAACATAATCACGTAACTAATATTTAAGTAGTTGCGTAAATAAAATCTACTTTTAGTTTAATAATGTAGTAGGGAACATGAGGGGCGTTTCAATTATGAGAAGTGATATGATTAAAGTAGGAGTTGATCGTGCTCCTCACCGTAGTCTTCTATATGCTACGGGAAAAGTAAAAGCAAAAGATCTGGGAAAACCATTTATCGGTGTATGTAATTCATATATCGACATCATTCCAGGGCATGTGCACCTACGTGAGTTTGCAGATGTTGTAAAAGAAGCAATTATCGAAGCTGGCGGTATTCCATTTGAGTTCAATACTATTGGTGTTGACGATGGCATTGCAATGGGTCATATTGGCATGCGTTATTCATTGCCTAGCCGTGAGTTAATTGCAGACTCCGCTGAAACTGTAATTAATGCACATTGGTTTGATGGTGTATTTTATATCCCAAACTGCGACAAAATTACTCCAGGTATGCTAATGGCTGCAGTTCGTACAAATGTTCCATCTGTATTTGTTTCAGGTGGTCCAATGGAAGCTGGTAAATCGGCATCTGGTAAGCAATTGTCATTAACATCTGTGTTTGAAGGTGTTGGTGCATATAAATCAGGAAACATGACTGAAGAAGAATTTAAAGATATAGAGAATAATGCATGTCCAACATGCGGTTCCTGCTCAGGCATGTTCACTGCAAACTCAATGAACTGTTTAATGGAAATGCTAGGTGTTGCACTTCCTGGAAATGGTACAATTGTAGCAACGAGCGAACAACGCCATGAACTTATTCGTGAAGCAGCTAAACAATTAATTCGCATGGTTAAAGAAGATATTAAACCTCGCGATATTATTACGAAAGAGGCCATTGATGATGCATTTGCATTAGACATGGCAATGGGAGGATCTACTAATACAGTCCTTCATACTTTAGCGATAGCTAACGAAGCTGGAATTGAATATCACTTGGAAGACATTAATAAAGTAGCAGCTCGAGTGCCATACTTGGCGAAAATTATGCCAGCATCTGATATTTCAATGGATGATATAAATAAAGCTGGCGGGGTAAGTGCAATTATTAATGAATTAACTAAAATTCCTGGTGCGATTCATCCTGAACGAATTACTGTTGCAGGTAAAACAATGGGTGAACTTGTGAAGGACCATAAAATTACAAATGATAATGTTATCCGTACGAAAGATAATCCATATAGTCCAGTTGGAGGATTATCAGTCCTATTCGGCAACATTGCACCAGAAGGTTCTGTAATTAAAGTTGGCGCAGTTGATCCGTCAATTCAAACATTTGTCGGTGAAGCAATTGTTTTTAATTCACAAGATGAAGCACAAGCTGCAATTGATGATGGCACTGTAAAAGAAGGGCATGTAGTTGTTATTCGCTATGAAGGACCAAAAGGCGGCCCAGGTATGCCTGAAATGCTTGCACCAACTTCAGCAATAATGGGACGAGGATTAGGCACAAAAGTGGCATTGATTACGGATGGACGTTTTAGTGGTGCATCACGTGGCATTTCAATTGGACATATTTCACCTGAAGCAGCAGAAGGTGGTCCAATTGCACTAATTGAAAATGGCGACACAATCGTTATTGATTTACCAAATAGAACAATTAATCTTGAAGTATCTGATGAAGTTTTAAATGAACGACGTCAAAATCTGAAACCATTCGAACCAAAAATTAAACATGGTTGGCTAGCAAGATATTCAAAACTTGTAACAAACGCTTCTAAAGGCGGAATCATGAAAATATAATATTCAGCATGAATGTTAAAAAATGAAATTTTTATAAAATAATCGATGATGAGGTTAAAGGATATAGAGCATTGTATCTACCAGAGAGTCGGTGCAGCTGGAAGCCGATGATACAACTATATCCGACATCCCCTCGGAGTGAGCTATTAAACGCAAGTTTGCAATTAGATAGCTCCGGGCATATTACGAAATGCTCGTTATTAATGAATAGTGTATTCATCTAGTTGCACATCGAATATTCTTATTATTTGGAATGTTCGGTGGAGATGAATAATTCCCGCTATTCCGGAGGTAGCTTATGCTACGAACAAGGGTGGTACCATGAAAGTCTTTTTCATCCCTATGCAAAGGTTTTCTTTGCGTTGGAGAAAAAGACTTTTTTATTTTCACTTTTTTATTAAAAAGGAGGAGTAAACAAATGACTGCTAATATGTCAACAAGTGAAAAAATAGATGCCAATCCTCAACATCAAATCGAAGAAAAAAATAAGCCAAGAAACGGTGCTGATGTTTTAATCCAAGCACTTCACGAACAAGATGTTGATATTGTCTTTGGTTATCCTGGTGGTGCAGTACTTAATCTTTATGATGCAATGTACAAAAATCCAATTCGACATATTTTAACTAGACATGAACAGGGGGCTATCCATGCAGCCGAAGGTTATGCTCGTGTTTTAAATAAACCTGGTGTAGTAATTGCAACATCTGGTCCTGGAGCGACGAATTTAGTAACCGGTATTGCAGATGCAATGATTGATTCAATTCCATTAGTTATTTTTACTGGTCAAGTTGCAACATCTGTAATTGGTTCAGATGCTTTCCAGGAAGCGGATGTTATGGGCATTACAACACCGATCACTAAACATAATTATCAAGTGCAAGATGTTAATGATATTCCACGCATTGTAAAAGAGGCGTTTCATATTGCTAATAGTGGCCGTAAAGGTCCTGTATTGATCGATTTCCCTAAAAATATTTCTGCTTCAATTTTTGATGAAGCATTAGGTGAAGCAAGTCGTAATGAAGAAATCTATTTGCCGGGATATCAACCAAACTATAAACCTAATTATTTGCAAATTCAAAAAGCAATCCAAGCGATTAGCACAGCACAAAAACCTCTAATATTAGCGGGTGCAGGTGTACTATTTGCAGAGGCACGTGAAGAATTGACTGAATTTGTAGAAAAATACAAAATTCCAGTAGTTAATACGCTTTTAGGGTTAGGAAGTATTCACGGCAACCACTCTTTAAATTACGGAATGGCAGGAATGCATGGTGCTGTTGTAGCAAATGATGCAATTCAAAATGCAGACCTACTTATTAATATTGGTGCTCGGTTTGATGATCGTTTAACTGGCGATACAAGATTATTTGCACCAAATGCAACGATAATTCACATTGATATCGACCCGGCGGAAATTGGGAAAAATATCCCTACCGATATTCCGATTGTGGCTGATGCAAAAGAAGCATTAAAAGCATTGCTTAAAAAGGAATTCCAAGCACCAGATACAGCTGCATGGATTGATTACTTAAATCGAAAACAAAATGACTATCCATATTGGTATGAAGAAGATGGTCAGGAAATCCTTCCACAACAAGCAATTCAAATGATTCATACCATTACAAACGGTGATGCAATCGTAACTACTGATGTTGGTCAACATCAAATGTGGGTTGCTCAATATTACCGTCAAAATCATGGACATAGATGGATAACATCAGGTGGTCTAGGGACAATGGGATTCGGCTTCCCAGCAGCAATAGGTGCACAATTTGCACAGCCCGATAAAAAGGTTGTAGCCATTGTCGGTGATGCTGGATTCCAAATGACAGCCCAAGAGCTAGCGCTTTTAAAAGAATTCAATTTACCAGTTAAAGTTGTTATTCTCAATAATTGTGCATTAGGAATGGTTCGTCAATGGCAGGAGTTATTCTATGAAAACAGATATTCACATTCACTTATGCCTGTACAACCGGATTTTGTTAAACTCGCAGATGCCTATGGACTTAAAGGATATCGTATCAATACTCTTGATGAAGCAGGAGCTATTTTTGAAGAAGCTTTAAATTCAGATGAACCAGTTTTAATCGACTGTCGTGTTAAGCAGCTTGAAAATGTTTATCCAATGGTCCCTACTGGTAAAGCACTACATGAAATGATTGGGGTGAAAAAACCTTGAAGCGTGTAATTACAGTTTCCGTAATAAATCAAAGCGGCGTTTTAAACCGAGTTACCGGTCTTCTTATGAAGCGCCAATTCAATATCGAATCTATTACTGTAGGACATTCTGAGCAACAAAATATTTCAAAAATGACCTTTGTTGTTAATGTCGAAGATGAAGTAAAACTAGAACAACTAATTAAACAACTATCTAAACAAATAGATGTTTTAAAAGTTAATGATATAACTGAAAAGTCTATTGTCCTAAGGGAGCTGGCACTTGTAAAAGTAGTTTCACCAGCAAACTTAAGGCTCGAAATGAATGCAATTGTTGAGCCTTTCCGACCGCAAATAATTGATACATCTAAAAATGTTGTAACGTATCAAGTTGTTGGTCATCCAGACAAAATCGATGCTTTTATTGAGCTTATTCGACCATATGGCATTAAAGAATTAACGCGTACAGGTGTTACTGCAACTGTTCGTGAATCACAGCCATCCGACACACCGCAGCTTTCTATTCTTAAGTAAGTTCTCTTACAAGATAGTTAGTCTATATATCTTTTAATCAAACAAAAAAACTAATTTTAGGGGGAAAATTAAAATGGCAAAAATGTATTATCAAAACGAAATTAACGAGGCAGTATTAAAAGAAAAGAAAATCGCAATTATCGGTTACGGATCACAAGGTCATGCCCATGCACAAAACTTAAAAGAATCTGGTTTTGACGTAGTAGTTGGTGTACGTCCTGGTAAATCATTCGACCAAGCAAAAGAAGACGGTTTAGATGTTAAAACTGTAGCTGAAGCGGCTAGTGAAGCAGATATTATTCAAATCTTACTTCCAGATGAAAGACAAAAACAAGTTTACGAAGAAGAAATCGCTCCAAATTTACAACCAGGCAATTCATTAATGTTTGCTCATGGTTTCAATATTAACTTTGGTCAAATCGTGCCTCCAGCTGATGTTGACGTATTTTTAGTAGCTCCAAAGGGTCCAGGACACTTAGTTCGTCGTACGTACGTTCAAGGTGCTGGTGTACCTGCATTATTCGCAATCTATCAAGATGCTACTGGTGAAGCACGCGATCTAGCATTGGCTTACGGTAAAGGTATTGGTGCTGCTCGTGCTGGTATGCTAGAAACGACATTTAAAGAAGAAACTGAGACTGATCTATTTGGTGAGCAAGCAGTTCTTTGCGGTGGTACAACTCAATTGGTAAAATATGGTTTTGAAACATTGGTTGAAGCTGGTTACCAACCTGAGCTTGCTTATTTCGAAACACTTCATGAATTAAAATTAATCGTTGACTTAATGTACGAAGGTGGGATGGCGACAATGCGCTATTCAGTATCTGATACTGCTGAGTGGGGAGACTATGTATCAGGTCCACGCATTATCGATGAGTCAGTTAAAGCTCGTATGAAAGATGTTTTAACAGATATTCAAAATGGTACATTTGCAAAAGATTGGATTAAAGAAAACGAAACAAATCGCCCACGCTATACAGAGTACAAACAAGCAGGTGCTGACCACCAAATCGAACAAGTAGGTGCGAAATTACGAGAAATGATGCCGTTCATTAATGAAGGTAAGAAACAAGTGGTGATTAAGTAGTGCGAAAGATAGATATTTTTGATACAACACTTCGTGATGGAGAGCAGTCAGCTGGCATCAATTTGAATACTGCAGAAAAAATTGAGATTGCAAAGCAATTGGAGCGTCTTGGCGTCACTATTATTGAAGCAGGTTTTCCTGCTTCAAGCCCCGGTGATTTTGAAGCAGTAAATCGTATTGCCGGTACAGTGAAAAATTCCATCGTTACAGGTCTTGCACGCTGTGTACAAAAAGATATCGATACGACTTGGGAAGCTATTAAAATAGCTGAACAGCCTCATATCCATGTATTTTTGGCAACAAGTCCAATTCATATGGAGTACAAATTAAAAAAATCTCCTGATCAAGTTGTAGAGCAGGCTGTAGAAGCTGTTAAATATGCGAAAAAGTTCTTCCCGCTTGTACAATGGTCTGCTGAAGATGGGTTCCGTTCAGACCGAGACTTTTTAGTACGTATCATCGAAAAAGTAATTGAAGCTGGTGCTACGACAATAAATGTTCCTGATACAGTAGGATATGCATCACCTCAAGAATATGGTGAATTATTCTCATTCCTTCGCGAAAATGTACGTGGCGCAGATAAAGTTAAATTCTCAGCACATTGCCACGATGACTTAGGTATGGCTGTTGCAAACTCAATTTCAGCAATTCAACATGGTGCAGACCAAGTAGAATGTACAATTAATGGTATTGGAGAGCGTGCTGGTAATGCTTCACTTGAAGAAATCGGTGTTGCAATGCATATTCGCAATGATTTATATCAAGTTGAAACAGGTTTGAATCTAAAAGAAATTAAACGTACTTCGCAACTTGTAAGCCGCTTAACTGGTGTTGTAATTCAACCTAATAAAGCGGTAGTTGGGAAAAATGCATTTGCCCATGAATCTGGTATTCACCAAGATGGTGTATTAAAACATAAAGAAACATATGAAATCATTTCACCTGCGTTAATAGGTGAGGGGGAAGTTCCTTTAGTTTTAGGTAAACACTCAGGACGTGCTGCATTCCGCGATCGTGCTGAAAAAATGGGCTTTGAATTATCTGATGAGAAATTAAACAAAGCTTTCCAAGAGTTTAAAAAATTAGCTGACCGTAAAAAAGAAATTACAGAAGAGGATTTAATGACGCTTCTTACTGAGCAACAAGTATCAGTTGAAGATGTTCAATTATACGAATTAAAATCAGTTCAAGTTTCTTACGGTACGGAAAACATTCCGACAGCAACAGCATCTGTAATTACTCCAGAAGGCGAACTAAAGACACTTGCTGCAACTGGGGCAGGTTCTGTTGAGGCAATTTTCAATACACTTGAGCAATTAGTTAATGCGACAGTTAATATCCTTGACTTCCGAGTTAAATCTGTAAGTAAAGGTCGAGATGCATTAGGTGAAGCAGTTGTAAACTTGCGTTATAACGGTTTTACTTCAACGGGTCGAGACGCATCTCAGGATGTACTAGAAGCAACTGCTAAAGCATACTTAAATGCGATTAATCGTCATTTAATTCAGGAAAGTATTCGTACAAAACAACCAACTGAAGTTTAATTGTACTACTATTTGCAAATCAACAGTAAAATGCCATCAAATGTTAATACGTTTGATGGCATTTCTATAAATCATCTTAGAACGAAGCGTTATTAAATAGCGTATTTCTCGAAAATGCAAAACATAGTTTGCTAATTCGCTGACATAACGCGAAATTAGACATCAAAAAGAAAGGTGTTTTTTCAATGGAAAAGAAAATTACAGTGCTACCAGGCGACGGTATTGGGCCAGAAGTTGTTGCTGCTGCAGTACGAGTATTACAAGTAATAGGAAAACGATATAAGCATGATTTTCACTTAGCATATGCTGCAATCGGCGGGGCAGCAATCGATCAATTCAATAATCCTCTTCCTGAAGAAACAATTGAATTGTGTAAGGAGAGTGATGCGATTCTTTTAGGAGCAGTTGGAGGACCAAAATGGGATAACAATCCAGCAGAGTTGCGTCCTGAAAAAGGCTTGCTAAAAGTTCGCAAAACATTTGATTTATTCGCAAACCTTCGTCCAGTAAAAGCATTTCCAAGCTTACTTGATGCTTCTCCATTAAAACGCGAAGTTGCGGAAAATGTTGATTTGATGATTGTTCGTGAATTAACAGGTGGTATTTACTTTGGTGAGAAAAAACGTACGACAACTGAAGCAAGCGATTTAAATATCTATTCACGTGGTGAAATTGAACGTATTGTTGAGAATGCTTTTGAACTTGCAAGACTTCGCAGAGGAAAGCTTTGCTCTGTCGATAAAGCTAACGTTTTAGAAACTTCAAGACTATGGCGCCAAATCGTAGAAGAAAAGAAAGAACAATATCCGGACGTAAAGGTGGAACATAATCTAGTAGATTCAGTTGCAATGAAACTAATTACGAACCCAGGTTATTATGATGTTGTTGTTACAGACAATATGTTCGGTGATATTTTAAGTGATGAAGCTTCAGTTATAACGGGCTCATTGGGTGTACTTCCTTCAGCATCAATTCGCAGCGATAGTTTCGGTTTATACGAACCAGTCCATGGTTCGGCACCTGAAATTGCAGGGCAAGGAATTGCTAACCCAGCAGCTACTATTTTATCAGTTGCAATGATGCTCAAGTATTCATTTGGTTTAAAAGAAGAGGCAGCAGAAATTGAACGTGCAGTAAGTGCTGTATTTGATGATGGCTACTTCACTGCAGATTTAGTAAAGGACAGCAGCCGTGCTTTAACTACTGATGAATGGACGGATAAAGTCATAGCTGAAATCGATACTAATTTCGTAGCTGATAGCATTATGGAATCTTATATTTAAGGATTGGTGAAGATTATGGCAAAGAATATTATTGAAAAAATTTGGGATTCACATGTAGTTTATCAAGAAACTGGTAAACCAGATTTACTATACATCGATCTTCATTTAATTCATGAAGTTACATCACCGCAGGCTTTTGAAGGTTTAAGACTAGCAGGTCGAAAGGTTCGTCGTCCAGATCTATGTTTTGCGACAATGGATCACAACGTCCCGACAAAAAATTTACCAACAATTAATGATCCAATTGCCAAAAAACAAATTACAACTTTAGCTGAAAATGCTAAAGAGTTTGGCATACAATTAGCTGATATTGGGCATCCAGATCAAGGAATTGTTCACGTAATTGGTCCTGAACTTGGGCTAACACAACCAGGGAAAACGATTGTTTGCGGCGACTCTCATACATCAACTCATGGTGCTTTTGGTGCACTGGCATTCGGTATCGGAACTTCGGAAGTTGAACATGTATTATCTACTCAAACATTATGGCAAAATAAACCAAAAACTATGGAAATTCGTGTAAATGGTAAGCTTGGTGTTGGTGTTTCTGCTAAGGATATTATATTAGCCATCATTGCTAAGTGGGGAATTGGTGTTGGTACTGGGCATATCGTTGAATATACTGGGGAAGCAATTCGTTCGCTTACAATGGAAGAGCGAATGACAATTTGTAATATGTCAATTGAAGCAGGAGCAAAGGCAGGACTTATTTCTCCTGACCAAACAACAGTTGATTTCTTACGTGGACGCCGTTATGCACCAAAAGAAGACAAATTTGAGGAAGCGGCTTCCTACTGGTTAAGTTTAGCTTCTGATCCAGGAAGTACTTACGATATTGTTCTAGAAATCGATGCAGAAGAAATTGAACCTATTGTTACTTGGGGAACTAATCCTTCAATGGGTACAGGTGTTTCAAAAACAGTTCCTACTGCTGATGATTATAATAACGAATCAGATAAAGCAGCCTTGAAAAAAGCGCTTGCTTATATGGACTTGGAAGAGGGCCAACCAATTACATCTATTAAAATTCAACATGTCTTTATCGGTTCTTGTACGAACTCTCGTCTATCAGATTTACGTACAGCTGCTAGTATTGTAGAGGGTAAAAAAATATTCCCGGGTGTAAAAGGAATTGTAGTGCCAGGTTCTTATTCTACTAAAGCAGCAGCAGAAGCTGAAGGATTGGATAAAATCTTTAAAGAAGCCGGCTTTGAGTGGAGAGAATCAGGATGTTCAGCTTGTCTTGGAATGAATGAAGACATTATCCCTTCAGGTGAACGCTGTGCTTCAACTTCTAACCGCAACTTTGAAGGACGTCAAGGTGCCGGGGCCCGCACTCACTTAGTAAGTCCTGCAATGGCAGCAGCAGCAGCTATTGAAGGTCATTTCGTAGACGTTCGAAAATACGTAAAGCAAGAAGTATAAGTTTTTAGGAGGGGTACGATGGAACCTATTAATAAAGTAACAAGTGTCATAACACCGTTAGATCGTAAAAATGTCGACACAGACCAAATTATTTCAAAAGAATTTTTAAAACGAATCGAACGTACTGGATTCGGGCGTTATCTTTTCTATCATTGGCGTTTTGATGAACAAGGAAATGAAATTTCTGATTTCGTCTTAAATAAACCACAATATAAGGGCTCTCAAATTTTAGTTGCCCAGGATAATTTCGGATGTGGTTCATCTCGTGAACACGCTCCGTGGGCAATTTTAGATTATGGCTTCCGAGTTGTAATTGCACCTAGTTTTGCAGATATATTCCATAATAACTGTTTTAAAAATGGAATTTTGCCTATTAAACTTACAGAACAAGAGTGTGATGAGATTTTACAAAAAGGACAGGAAAAACCATATAGTGTTGAAGTAAATCTAGAAGCACAAACGGTAACAGGAGAAGACGATAAAGTTTATCAGTTTAGCATTGATCCGTATTATAAAGAAATGCTGCTAAATGGCTGGGATGAAATTGCGTTGACATTTAAATACGAAGAACATATCGCAGTTTATGAAGCAAAAAGAATTGCATTCTAATTCAAGTCAAAACCACCAGTATAACTGGTGGTTTGCTCTTCGCGTGAAACGCTGGGTTACTGGCTCCTGTCTAAAGACATTCTGAAAGGTCCGCCAACCGCACTTCGCTTCCTCACTTTGCCGC
>NZ_RXNR01000039.1 GCF_003966145.1 Lysinibacillus telephonicus | reverse complement strand
CGCGGAAAGCGTCCGCCGAAACGGAAATCAACTAACTTATTCAAAAAGGGTTATTAATTTTATTTTAAAAGAAAAAAGACTGTAGGCAAACTCGAATTTTCGAGTTTGTCTACAGTCTGAACCCACAAATCCTTTAAGATTTGTGGGTTCCATTATCTATTCACCACTATAAACAAAATAATCAACCTGCATCGACTTTATAAATCCAGCTTTTTCATAAACTGCAAGCGCTTTTTCATTGTCAATTTCAACATCAAGCATTACAACTTTTTCACCATTTCTTAAAGCAAAATCTTTAACCCAATTTAACAAGGCCGTTCCAACACCTAACCCTTGTTTAGATGGATGAACTGCTAATGCGGTAATCCATTGTACTTTCCCTTCTTTTGCAGAAGTAACTGTTCCGGCTACTTCATCATTAAGCATTGCAACCCATAAAACTCTATCATCTGTCGTAGTATTATATGAGATTAACTCTATCGCTTCTTCTCTTAAATCACCGAAAGCTTCACAAAAAATTTCAATTAAACAATCTTTATCTGATGCTTCCATATAAGGTCGAATATAAATATGGTCGTTCAGCTTCATTTCTTCTGATTTTGCTTCAAATGTTGCTTCTGAAAAGCTATATGAATATCCGTATTTTTCAATGAATTTTCTTCTGGCCTTATCATTTTCTATTACTAGCGCTAGTTCTCCTTCCGCACCTCGTTTATGCAGGCCATCACCTAACACCTTTAACAGTGCCTCATCAATGCCAATTTGGCGATACATTGGCGATACTAATATAGACCATTCATATGTATTCAATCCCATTTGGTCTGTAGCACTTGCAACTCCGACAAGCTGATTTTGTTCTTCATCGTAGGCAAGAACAAAAAAACCTCTTATATTTGTACTCATTGATTCATATAAATTTAAAACTGAACTGTAATTGTATTTATCTGCTATAAAAGCATCCTCACATAACTTTTTAATTTCTTTAAATGTCTCTTCATCAATTGGAAAGGATGCAGTCATGATTGAAAAATTCATTTAGGTTAATCTCCGATTCTGATAAATGTTTTCTTCATTTTAGTAAAACTAATATGCTGTATCAAGATATAGTCGGTAATTTCATATAATTACCTAGCTATAAAATGCCAGATTGTTTTAGCATATTAGCATAAATGCCATCTTGTTCCAGCAGTTGCCGCTGAGTACCGGCCTCAACAAGTTTACCTTCCTTCATCACAAAAACAACATCTGCATTACGAACAGTATTTAAACGATGAGCAATAACAAAACTTGTTCGCCCTTCCATCAATGCATCTAACGCCTGCTGTATCTTTTCTTCTGTTACTGTGTCGATGCTGCTTGTTGCTTCATCCAATAATAAAATAACTGGATCAGCCACAAATGCTCGTGCAATAGATAATAATTGCTTTTGGCCTTGAGAAAGTTCACTTCCATCTGAGGTTAAAATCGTATTATAGCCATTTGGAAGCTTCATTATAAAACTATGGGCGTTTGCTTTTTTTGCAGCCTCTTCTATTTCTTCATTGGTAGCATTGAGTCTGCCATAGCGAATATTTTCGTATACACTCGATTCAAAAAGGAACGAGTCTTGTAAAACGAACGCAATTTGACTGCGCAGCGTCTTTCTTTTTAAGTCACGCACGTTTAAACCATCAAATAATATTTCACCATGTTGTACATCGTAAAATCTAGAAATCAATTGCATTATCGTCGTTTTTCCTGCTCCAGTTGCTCCAACTAAAGCAGCCGTTTGCCCAGGTAATACGTGAAAACTTACATCCTTTAATGTATAAGCCTGTTCCTCTAATTCATATTTAAAAGAAACATTGCGAAATTCCACTTCTCCTAGCAGCTTATGAGTTTCTTTCACTCTGCCATTATCTTCTTCTACTGGTTCATCCATAATTGAAAACACGCGCTCCGCACCTGCTATTGCGGATAAGACCGTATTCATTTGGTTTGCCAAATCATTCAGCGGACGTGTAAATTGACGAGAGTACTCCGTAAATATAATGATTGTACCAATTGAGGCTAATCCTTTATAAGCTAATAAGCCACCGATGCCCGCAACTATTGCAAAGCTTATATTATTTAAAAAGTTCATAACCTTTGGGATATACCCAGAATAAGTTAAAGCCCAAAATCCTGTTCTACGTAAATTGGCACTTTTTTCGCGAAATTCACTTTTTACATTTTCCTCTTGTGAAAATGCTTTGACAATTCGCTGACCGGAAATAGTTTCTTCAATCATTCCATTTAGTGCACCAAGTGCTGCTTGCTGCTCCTTAAATAATTTACTCGTTCTTTTCGTAATCCAACGGGTTGCAGTAAACATAAGAGGAATAATTATCATCGTTAACAAGGTTAATAATGGGCTTAAGGAAACCATAACGATAATGGTGCCTATCAATGTTAAAACACTTGAAAACACCTGTATAAATGAGCTATTTAAGGTAGAACTGACCGTTTCAATATCGTTTGTAGCACGACTCATTAATTCCCCGTGTTGACGCTTATCAAAAAATGAAACAGGCAGTTTCAATAAGTGATTAAAAACGTCAGTACGCATTCGATAAATAACCTGTCCTGCAATGCCAATCATCCAATAATTCTGGAAAAATAATGACAATGCTAATATTAAATAAATAAAAATTAATGCCAAAATTAACGAAAACATTCCTTCAAAGTTTCCCATTACGACATACTCATCAATCATATAGCCAATTAAATAAGGTCCCAAAAGCGACATTCCAGAACTTATGACAACAAGTAATAAAACAATAATCAACAAGGCACGTTGTTCATCAACAATTTTCCAAATACGACGCAGTGTATTTTTCCAATCACTAGCACGTGGGCCCTTCTTTTTACTACTGGGTCTTTTTAAATCTTCCTTTGTTAATACAGGCTCGTATCCAAAAGGCTTCCGAATGAAATTCATCACTTTTCACCTACCTGTTCTTGTTGTGACAGCACAATCCGTTTGTATTGTTCGTTCGTTTCAAGCAACTCTTGATGAGGACCAAAAGCAATAACACGCCCTTCATCTAATAGCAGAATCTTATCCATCCCTTTAGCAGTTCGAATTTTTTGCGTCACAACAAGCATCGTTGCACTTTCATTCTTCATCGCTTCCCAAAATGCTGATTCTGTTTTTACATCCAATGCGCTTGTACTATCGTCTAAAATTAAAACTTGAGCTTTACGTATTAAGGCCCGGGCAACTGATAGACGTTGCTTTTGACCACCTGATAAATTAACACCTTTTTGCCCAACACGTGTATCAAATTGATTTGGGAAGTTTTCTATTGTTTCAAGGATTTGGGCTTTCGTTGAGGCATCCTTTACTTCCCCTGCCAATGCGTCACGTTTTCCCCAGCTAATATTGTTATAGATCGACCCTGTGAATAACATGGATTGCTGTGGAACAAAACCAATTACTGCTCTTAACTCCTTTAATTCTAATTCTTTTATATTACAATCGTTTATATCGATAGCACCTGAAGTAGGTTCATAAAATCTTGGAATGAGATTTAATAAAGTCGATTTTCCTGAACCCGTCGCTCCCATAATTCCAATCTTTTCTCCACAGTGAATTGTAAAAGAAACATCATCTAATACTAGTTTTTCTGTATTAGGATATATAAATGTAACATGATCAAATCGAATTGATCGTATTTTGCTTAGAACGGAATTCTGTGAATTTGCAAGCTCGGTTTCAATGTCTTTTTCAATGATAAGAATTTCTTCCATTCGTTCTGCAGAGGCTTTTGCACGCGAAAATGAGTTAATAATAAACGCAAACATAGAAAATGAACCTGTTATTCGCATTGCATAATTGACAACCGCAACAAGCTCACCAACATTTGCATTACCATTTCCAACTTCTACTGAACCAAACCATAAAGCAGCAAGCAAACTCATATTCATAATAAATAGCAAAATAGGCATGATAAGCTCCATCACACGCAAAGCTTTCATTGTATTTATTTTTAATTGATCGGCTGTTTCCTCAAAGCGTTTCTCTTCATAATTGTTGCGCATATATGCTTTCACTAATCGAATGGCTTGAAGGTTCTCTTGCAGTACACGATTTACTCGATCTAATTTTCGCTGTACTTGTGCAAAAAAACGAACACCCTTCTTCACGATTACATATAAAAAAATAACTAGGATTGGTGTTCCTATCATTAAGAATAGAGCCATCGTGGGATTTACAATAAACGCCATAATAATGCTGCCAACTGCTGAAAGAGGAGCACGCAGCATAATTCGTAAGCTCATAAATAAAACCGTTTGTACTTGTTGTACATCACTTGTTAATCGTGTAATTAATCCTGAAGTAGGAAACCGTAAATACGTCGCCATTGAAAACGACTGAATTTTGCTAAATAGAGCGTTGCGAATATCAAATGAAAAGCTTTGGGCAACATGAGAAGAAAAGTAGGAATTGACAATACCACTTAGGAAAGCAATAAAAGCCAATCCTGCCAGTATAATTCCCCAGTAACCAATCGTTTCCAAGTTTTTCATTACAATTCCGTCATCAATAATTTTTGCAATAATTATAGGCTGGACAAGTTCTACTGATAATTCAATAAGCATTAAACATAGTGCGACAATTGCCGGCCATTTATATGGCTTAATGTAAGAAAATATAGTTTTCACAAACACACCCCTAAAACTCTTTCCAATATTCTATTTATATAATTTTCCTTTTTATTTACAATTTGTTCACATTTTTTTAGTTTTAATTTTATTTTACTTACTTTATTTTGTTCGTAGATAAGCATCTATATATAATAAAATTAAATAGCAAATTTTTTTCAACTCACGTCTAGTAAGTAATTTAGTTGCCTTTAAGACTAACTCATAATTAATTAGACCAGCTCGGTAAAACGCATAATTTTTAAATTTTAATCCTACAATACTACCTAAATGGAGGAGTTATTAAAAGTAATCCGAAAAAGGAACTAATACTATGTAGATATAATCCAATCATTATTCCGTAAATATTTTATTTTAAATTGATATTTTTTTAGGAATTTCACCCTACATTTAGGACTTTACTCCTTTATTATTTTCACATCAAAATATTACAAATATATTAATAATGACTCTCAACTTGAAAAACTTTATAATAACAGTATAAAAATAACAAGGAGACGGAAACTGATGAGCCTTGATCAAAAAAATTACTATTTTAATGAAGAACTAGCAACATTAGCTCCTTTTCCATCCTTTGCACTTAATCGGAATGGACAAGTAGTTATTTGGAACGATTTAAGTAAAAGGTATTTTGGATACTCCATTGAAGACTTTAGTGAAAGCACAACTATTAAGGATAGCTTATTATCAACATTTTCAGATCAGTCCTGGCACAGATTATTACATAGAAAAGAGATGCTTCGTTTTGAAAATGTACAACTACTAACAAAGAAAGATGCAATTACTCAAGGGACACTAATCGTGACGCCTTGCTTTGTCGAAGGTGAACCATGCATATTAGTAACTTGCTTAATTGACGAATTTTTTAAACGACTAGATGATACAACTCAAGAATTAAATGATTTAAAAAACGGTCTGCTTTCTACATTTATGATGGTCACTCTTGATTCAGAAGGATTCATCATTAACTGTAATCAACCATTTTTAAAAACAAGTCACTGGACACCAAAACGCGTTCTTGGGAAAACTTTCTGGCAATTGTTCCCTGAAACAGAAGAAAGTTTAAAAGTAACAGAAACTATATGGAGAACGCTTAATTCAGGACAAACTTGGCAAGGCGAAGTAAAGAAAGTAACAAAAGACGGCTTGCTTTACTGGGTACATTTAACTGCCATCCCTACCTATTCACAAAGTGAACAAAGCTATCGCTATATCTTAATTGAAAAAGATATTACACACGAAAAAGAGTTGCAGCTTCAACTCGAAAAGATTGCCTACATTGATACAGAAACTGGATTAATGAATGTCCATCGGCTTGAAAACGTTGTAACAGAAATGATTGAGGATGAACGCCATTTTTCATTTGTCTATTTAAGTATAGATAAATACTATACGTTGAAAGAGCTGCATAACAATCAAGTGAAAAACAATTTAATTGTTGAATTTACAAAACGAATGAAAATATATTTCCAAGATAGTTATATGGCGCGAATCAATGAAAATGACTTTGTAGTTATTACACCACTTGGCGAATGGTTTATTCAAGGATTTTTAACATACTTAAAACAAAATCCTATTTACGATGGAAATACAGCTGTACCCATCTCTATTAGTGGTGGTATTACCCGTTCACCGCAAGATCAATCGAATTTTGCTCAGTTAATGAAAGCTTCTCTTGCTACTATTTCAAATGTTCGAGAAGCTGGCGGCGATAATATCGGTTCATTATCAAATGCTACACATAAGGCAATTAATCGAAAATCAATTATTGAAAAGCGATTATTGCTTGCACTTGATCAACAAGATTTAAAGGTGCTCTATCAACCTTTAGTTAATAATCATACAGGAAAAATTATCGCCGCTGAAGCGCTTGTTCGTTGGGAGGATGAGGAAATCGGTGTTGTTTCACCTGATGAGCTAATCCCAATTGCAGAGGAAACTGGTCTAATAAATAATATTGGTTCCTTTATGATTGAGGAGGCATGTAAACAAGCTGCAGAGTGGCAAAAAGAAGGATTTGATTTAAAAGTAAGCATTAACTTGTCTGTGCGGGAATTCCGTGATAAAAATATGGCAAAATCAATTTTAAATATATTATCAAAAACAAATTGTCCAGCAAACTTAATTCAAATTGAAATAACTGAAAAGTTTGCACTAGAAGCTGAGGCAGAGACGTCAATTATCAAGCAAATGCGCAAGCTAGAAAGCGAAGGAATTGTTTTTGTTCTCGATGATTTTGGTACAGGTTATGCATCTTTCCGTTACATGCAGCTATTGCCGATTGAAATTTTAAAAATTGACCAAATGTTTGTTGCTTCTTTATTGCAATCAGAAAAAACACAGCGCCTTATTAATGGCATGGTTCAGTTTGGAAAATCAATGAACTTAACAGTACTGGCAGAAGGTGTTGAAACGAATGAGCAGCGCGAGTTGTTAAAGGATTATGGCTGCGATGCAATTCAAGGCTTCTTAATTAGTAAGCCTGTTGCAGAAAGTGAAATTAGTAAACTTTTGAAAAATGAGAAATAACAATTATTTTGAGAAGGAAATCTCCTCAACAGCTAAAAGTAATATTTATTTTGTATAGATAAAGGGGCTATCAGAGAAACTTTCTCTTGATAGCCCCTTACCTTTTGGCAAAATAACGTTATATTTTTATGTAGTAATGATATTTTTTATTATTTTCCCTATAACTGCTTTCCATCTCAAAGCTGATTTTAAATTAATTATCTCATTATATATTTTGTTACTTTATTTTCTGTCTCCGTTTTGCTCTTGCAAATGTTTGCATTGATGTTTTTCCGCTTCGCAGCATCTGTAAGACTAATTGTACAATTACCTCTGCAAAAACCAACCCCATTGCAATGGCCCCTGAAATCATAAATGCACGCATCCCATTTTGAATTCCCATACTATAGTCTAGTTCAACGATGTTTCGCATAGTATTATAAGCAATACCACCTGGTACAAGTGGGATGATACCAGATACATTAAAAATAATCATTGGCATTTTAAAGCGACGGGCAAAGACTTGAGCAACAATACCAATAACAAATGCACCTAAAAATGATGCTTGCACTTCTGTTACACCAATTTGAATAGCTGTGTAATAAATAATCCAACCAATTGCCCCAACAACCCCACAGTAAGGAATTGCTTTTGTAGGAGCATTGAAAATAACACCAAAGCATGCTGTAAATATAAAACTAAAAACTGCTTGTAGAATGAACTCCATTTCCACTTCTCCTTAAAATGCGACAACTAACGCAATGCCTGATCCTATTGCAAAAGCAGTTAAAAATGCTTCAGTACCTTTTACAATTCCAGAGGTAAAATGACCAGCCATTAAATCACGGACAGCATTTGTAATCAACACACCTGGAACTAGTGGCATAACTCCACCAACAATAATTTTATCCATTTCAGTTCCTAATCCAAAGTGAACTGCAAGTGTTGCTATCAACCCTACTACAAGTGCTGCTAAGAATTCTGAGAAAAATTTCACCCTTGTCATCTCTTGTATAACAATGACAACAAGATAGCCAACACCTCCAGCAACAAATGCTGCAGGCATATCTGACCATAGTCCGTTAAATAAAATCATAAAACAGCTGCTTGCAATAGCACCAGCTAAAATTTGTAAATGAACTGGCAAAAAATAATTTGTTTTTTGTATTTTTCTTAGCTCGTCATATGCCTCTTCTAATGTTATCATTTTAAATGTAAGCTTACGAGAAACGCTGTTAACCTTTGCGATTTTGTGAAGATCTGTAATTCTTGTTGTAATTGATGTAATTTTAGTAATCTGCCTCTTGCCTAATGAAAGGATAATGCCTGTAGGTGTTACATAGCTTTGTGCATCTTCTATGTTTTGTGAGCGTGCCATACGGAGCATCGTATCTTCAACTCGATATGTTTCTGCTCCACTTTCCATCATGATTTGGCCAGCTAATAAAAAACAGTTAAGCGCCATTTCATAATTCTGTTCGTTTTTATCCATAGTGTGTGTCAATCTCCTTTTTCTTCATGCTCATAATATCGAAGAGAAATGAAAATCTCAATACATACTTTTCTAAGTTTACTTAGTGTTTACTTTATTGACAATTTTATAACAAAGGAGCGCATCTAGATTGGAAAACCAACGTAAAGCACGTGGTCTAGATAGTTTACTATTAAGTGCTATTTTTTTGCTAACTGTTATTATTGCTGTATTTATTTTCATTAGTGGGGATTCTAAGTTTCAAAAGAATACTTCCGCTGCTAACAACGATAAAGTTGATGAAACGACTGCAACTCTCACTGAAACACAGTCCGGCTTTCCCGACATTCAAATCATTAAAGAAAGTTCTAACGATATATCGATACCTTATTCTATGCAGTATCCAAAAACTAAATTTAACATGGTGAATAAAGAAATTTCAAAATACATAGCAGATTCAAAAGAAAAATACCTCGATACTGTTTATTTGTTTAGAAATGAAAATAAAAATAATAGCGTTGTTGGTGATTTTAGAATATCTCTTCAAATTCATCAATATAAAAACGATTATTATTCATTTGTCTTTACTAATAAATCATCCGTAGATAAAACAAAATATGATGCCACAATTCAAACGTATTTATTTAATAATAATACGGGAGAATTCGTGAACATGTATCAATTGCTAGATGAAAAGGTTAAGAACTTAGAAGTTTTGGCAGATTATGTACAAAAACAAATTACAAGCAACCCAGCATACAAAGAATATCTTTATACAGAAAAAGTCCAGACGCTTACTGAGCCAAAATGGCGTCACTTTAAAAAATTTTCAATTGTTGATAATGAATTAGTGATTTACTATGACAAAAATGAAATTGCGAGTCCACTAGCAGGAATGCCTACAATTCGTATCCCGATGTCATTTTTAAATCCTATATTAGATGAAAAATACCGAACTAATGATACAAGTTCGAATACCATTATTAAAACCACACACAAAGGTAAGCGTGTCGCATTAACGTTTGATGATGGACCGCATGAAAAAGTTACGAAACAAATTTTACAAACACTTGAGAAATACGATGCAAAGGCGACTTTTTTTATGGTAGGCCACCGCGTTGAAAATAATGCCTCTCTTGTAAGAGAAGTATTGGCAAATGGGCATGAGATTGGAAATCATTCTTGGAACCATTCCAATCTAACTACTTTAACGCCTAAACAAGTTTTATCACAGTATAATTCAACAAATGATGTAATTTACGAAGCTACAGGGCAATATCCTACTGTGTTCCGCCCACCCTATGGTGCAAGAAATAAATGTGTAAATGACCTAGTTTCAGTTCCAATTGTATTGTGGTCAATTGATACATTAGACTGGAAATACCGTGATGCCAATAAGATCTTGCCAATGGTGAAGCAAAAGATGCATAATAATGCGATTATTTTAATGCATGATATTCATCAGTCTACTGCTGACGGACTTGATAGTGTTTTAGCTTACTTGCAGGATGAAGGTTATGAATTCGTAACTGTCAGTGAAATTTTAAACTATCAAACAAGTAAATAGAGTTATAAAAAAGCGATTCGTATCCTTTTATCAAGGTTTACGAATCGCCTTTTATTTATTTTAGATCTACACTACCTAATTGCTTAAAGGATTTTAAATCATAGCTTTTTATTTCATTTCCTGAAACTGTATATAACGTTTCATCAATATAAAGTAGTCGGGATATATTCGTCCCCCACTCTTCGTATTGCTCTCCACTTTTCGCAGGAGTTACAAGATTTCCTTTTAGTTGAATTCCATTTTCAGCGGTAATTTCATAAACGAGTGCGCCATTTCCTTTATATTGAACATCAAACTCGCCTTTACCTTCATAGACAACAACTGGGAATCCAAAATAATTATATTTGTTATTTCTAAATAATGCTTTATGATTATGCTGAAGATCTGAATAGGTGCCGCGTCCACCAATGACAACCGCATCCTGCTCTTTTGGATTATTAAAATCTGTTATATCAAACAACGATATTTTCATCCCTGCAGTCGTAGTAAAAGGTTGTTTAGAATAGCTGTCAATTCTTGTTTCCGTTTCATATCCAAAACCTATTAAATGGTTTTCATCTAATGGGTGAAGATAGTTGCTGAAGCCTGGAATTTTTAATTCACCTAATACTTTTGGGTTTTTAGGGTTCGCTAAATCAATAACAAACAGTGGGTCAACTTGTTTAAATGTTACGATATAACCTTTATCCCCCATAAAACGCGCTGAGTAGATTCGTTCACCTTTCGCTAAATCAGTTAATTCTCCAACCTTTTTAAGCTGCTCATCGAAAATAAACAAATGATTTTTAGATGCTTGCTCTGGTGAACCCCACATGTTGCCTTCTGTTGTTGCAATTCGGAAATAGCCATTATGCTCATCCATCGAAAATTGATTTAATATGCTGCCCTTTAACGATGTTGATCCAACAAGCTCCACTTTTGTTCGGTCTAATGAAAATTTATAGATATCAGTATTTGTAGGTACTGGCATAATTCTTATGTCAGTTGTAAATGACGCAGAGCTTTTCGATTCATATAACGTTGGTGAATAATTAAACGCTGTTAAATAAAGTGCGTTATTTGACATGTAGAGAGTTGAACTCCCACCTAAAAATCCTTTTGTTTGAACTTCTTTACTTTCTAAATTATCTAAGTCAATTGCAGAAATAATTGTATAGCTTGGTTCCATTGAGCCAGGTAAGATGGATAGTTGTTTAATGTCCATTGGCGTTATTTGGTCACTTGCACTGTCGTACATATACGGTCTAAGCTCAACATCCTCATCTTCTAACAGCCTCCAGTAGTTTGGAGTTTTGTTTGTTACTATATATAAAACATTATTGTATTTACGAACACCATTCATATAGCCATCTTGACCAATTTCTCTTACTAATTTTGGATTTGCAGCATCTTCTATATTATAGAATGCGGCTTTAGTTAAGCTAATACCGCCCATGTAGGGTTCTTGTTTCATTTCTACATACTGATCCAATATGACAATAAGCATATCATCATGCAACATTAATTGGCTTGGATAACTATTAGGTTCTAATGAAATTTTACTTGTCACTTTTAAAGATTTTGGATTGCTAGCGTCCGTAATGACAATTTGATTATCGATTATTGAATATATATGATGTCCATCTGTTACGACAATATCACCTTCCTCAATTCCTTCAACCTGATTATTTGTTGTTGAATGTGAAGAGGTATTTGATGTAGCCATGTCTGCACTTTCTTCTTTAGCACCAGAGGCTTCATTCTGTGCATAACCGAAATTACGATTGTTACTGTTTAAAATTGTTTGAAAATAGTCTTTCAAATCTTGAGCTGAGGTTAGTTGCTCAATTTTTTCAAGTACTTTAAATTCAATTGTTTGCTTTTCCTCTTTTGCCGCTGTTTCTTTAAATGCGTTTTTTTCTACATGAAGAACATACTCACCAGGTGCAGAGGCCACAATTGAAAGCGATTGTTTTGATGGTTGTAAAGTAATTTCTGCGTCAACCTTCTTTCCTGCCTCATTTGTTAAATAGATATCTCCATTATTAATGCTTTCCTTTTCAATTGCATGAGAAAAATGTACATTGTATGGTTGATTTACAAAAACTGTAGATGCTGCACTTACTTCCACCTTTTTTCCGAAGAATACTAGTACAGCACTTGAAATGAAAATAATAGTTAGAAGAAGTATTCCACTTGTATAAAACCTTCGCTTCATTTCTTTTTCTCTCCTTTATGTTAATCTGTTTGATTAATTAGACTTTTAAAGTTGTATTTCGTTTCAAATTTTGGAAATAAATATTTGAAAAATTTCATTGTTTTATAATTGTTCAAAAATCAATTACACTCCAAAGAGTTACTTTTATTAAATAAACAAGAATCTGCTCAATCCTAAACAAAGAAAGAGCAGATTCTTAGAATTTTTTATATAATCGAATAGTTAATGACTTTTTATGAAAAATAAAATACAAATCCTACCATTTTACAATCGTTGATCGATGAGATGTTTCTTTAATAATAACACCGCGCTTAGCCAATTTTTCTATATATTCACTTCCCGGTACAATCAATTCAGGCGGGAATACTCCACGTTCTGTTATAACACCACTGCCAATCATTACGGCTACAGCCGCAATTGTACAAGCAGTTGCACGAGCCATTGCTGTCATGCTGGATGTTTCATCTCTCTTTACATTCATATCATACTCAAATGTAACTTGTTCACCAGATTTTTCCCCAGCAACAATTACTCTAAGCAGGACAGCATCTTGCTTATCACCTAGATTAAGCTTTTTCTTTAGAGCCTCGCGAACAACATCCCGCACCTTTACTTCGTTGCCATCCACTTCAACTTTATTTTCTTTATCTAAAAATCCTAAGTCTACAAGCAGCTGGAATTTTTCTGCATGCCCCTTATATCGAACAGTTTTATACTCAAGTGTTTTGACATTCGGGAACGTTTTATAAAGTGTTGAAGTGCCTCCTGAAGTGTAAAATGCTTCAAGTACGCCAAACTGATCGAAATAAATTGGCTCAATTCCAGACAGTGATGCAACCTCTTTTAGTTCTCCACCTTGAATTATTTTCGCTGGCTCAGTGTAATGATCCATTACCCCCTCAAGAGAAAAAACTCTTGTATAGTTTAGCGGCGGTTCCGGGTTTGTAGGAATCCCTCCAACATAAAGCTTTATTGACTCTACGGAATCTAATTTTGATGCACCATATCCAGCTAATATATTTACCATGCCTGGTGCTACTCCTAAATCCGGAATTATCGTGATGTTTTTCTCTTTTGCTTTTTCATGGAGCGTTAAAATACGGTCTGTTACATCTCCTATATGTCCGCCTAAATCAACAGAATGCACACCTACTTCAATTGCAATTTTCGCAACACTTTCATTAAATTCATAGAATAGTGCATTTACTGTTACATCCCCTTTTGACATAACACTCCGCAATTCAGCTTCATTTTTAGCATTTAGCGAAACGACTTCTATTTTATTTGTGCTTAAAGAATCTACAAATTGTTGTGCAGCATTTGTATCTAAGTCAGCTAAGTATATTTTTTCTACTTTTTCGCTGGCATTTAAGTCACGTGCTACCTCTTTTCCCATTAAACCAGCACCTAAGACTACTATCTTCATCACACACATCCCCTTTTTGCATTTAGTTTTCTATGTCAATTTGTGCTCGTTGCAGCTTCCCACTATAGTCGACATATATGCTTTTCCATTCTGTATATACGTCTAAAGCAGCCTGGCCAGAATCCCTATGGCCATTTCCTGTTCCTTTTGTCCCCCCAAAAGGCAAATGGATTTCAGCTCCTGTAGTTCCTGCATTTATATATACTATCCCCGTGTCCAAATCTCTTTGTGCTATAAATAGTTTATTAATATCTTGTGAGAAAATAGAACTCGATAAGCCAAATTTCACGCTGTTATTTACTTCAATAGCTTCTTCTAAACTATCAACTGAAATAATGCTAACAACCGGTCCGAAAATTTCCTCTTGTGCAATGGTCATATCATTTTTTACGTCTGTGAAAATTGTTGGTTCAAAATAAAAACCTTTATCAAATGGTGGTGCTGTCAACGCTCTTCCCCCTACTAGCAACGTTGCGCCTTCACTTTTTCCGATGTCAACGTAGTGCTGTATTTTTTCAAGAGCTGAGCGATTAATAACAGGTCCAATTTTTATAGTTGGATCAAGGCCATTACCGATTGTTAACTTACTTATTGCTTCGACGAGCATTTCCTCTAGTTCATCTTTTACATCTTTATGGACAATGATGCGACTACACGCTGTACAACGTTGACCAGCTGTTCCAAATGCACTCCAAACGATTCCTTCCACCGCTAGTTGCAAATTAGCATCATCCATAACAATAACGGCATTTTTTCCTCCCATTTCAAGTGACACCTTTTTCAAATGTTTACCGCCAAGTTCTGCTACTTTGCTGCCCGTTTCATTCGACCCTGTAAACGATATGATTTTCACATCAGGATGCTTTACCATCTCTGTTCCAACAGAAGTACCCGTGCCAAACACGACATTGGCTACTCCCTTTGGCAAACCTACCTCTTCAAATATTTTTGCCATTTCATATGCCATGAGCGGCGTTTCTATGGAAGGCTTCCAAACAACTGTATTCCCTGCAACAATTGCCGGAAACGCCTTCCAAGTTGCGATTGCAATCGGGAAATTCCACGGAGTAATAAGGCTCACTACTCCAACTGGCGCCCTCACGCTCATAGCAAATTTGTCAGCGAGCTCGGAAGGCGTCGTTTCACCGAAAAGCCGTCTTCCTTCTCCTGCCATATAAAGCGCCATATCTATTCCTTCCTGTACTTCGCCTCGAGCTTCCTCAATCACTTTGCCCATTTCCTTCGTTAAAATTTGAGCAAGGTATTCTTTCTTCTCTTTTAATTTAAAACCAATCTCATATAAATATTCTGCTCGTCTAGGTGCAGGTACAAGCGCCCACTTTTTTTGTGCAGATTTAGCGGCTGCAACAGCTTCATCAACCTGATCTTTAGTTGATAAAGGTACTTCTGCCAGCTGCTCCCCATCAGCCGGGTTTATAACTGGAATAGTTTGAAGGTCCTCATTCGCAATCCATTTACCATCAATAAAGTTTTGTAACTTCATAACACCCTCCTTATTCGAAAAATCAATTATATTGTACTATTATTCGACATTTTCTATTTAATTCCCTTTTTTCATAATGTTATTTATTGTAAAAGTTATTTGCACGAAACTTTTCTTTGATGTAAAACGTATTCCTAAATGATATAAATGTATTAATAACTTTGGGAGGTTATGAAAATGAACAATCACGAAATTGATTACAAATTATACGGCGATGATATGCAATTTGTTGAAGTAGAGTTAGATCCAAATGAAACGGTTATCGCAGAAGCTGGAAGTTTAATGATGATGGATGATTCAATTAAAATGGAAACAATTTTTGGGGATGGTTCTAAAAGCAGCGGCGGCGGTCTTATGGGAAAATTAATGGGCGCTGGAAAACGTTTAATTACTGGTGAAAGCTTATTTATGACAACATTCACAAATGAAGGTTCCGGAAAACGTCACGTTTATTTTGCTGCTCCTTATCCAGGTAAAATCATTCCAATGGATTTAAGTGAACTAGGCGGCAAAATTATATGTCAAAAGGATTCATTTTTAGCTGCTGCTAAAGGAGTTTCTGTTGGTGTTGAATTCCAACGAAAAATTGGTGCTGGATTCTTCGGTGGAGAAGGATTTATTATGCAAAAACTTGAAGGCGATGGCATGGCTTTCGTTCACGCAGGTGGTGCGATTCATCGTGTAGATCTACAACCGGGTCAAAAATTACGTGTTGATACAGGGTGTTTAGTTGCGATGACTTCAACTGTTGACTACGATATTGAAACGGTTGGAGGCATCAAAACAGCATTATTTGGTGGAGAAGGAATCTTCTTTGCATCATTAAGTGGTCCGGGTACTGTTTGGATCCAATCATTGCCATTTAGCCGTCTAGCAAGCCGCGTATTTGCTGCTGCACCAGTTTCACAAGGCGGAGGCGGTAAAGACAGTGGTGAAGGTGGAATCGGCGGATTGTTTAATTTGTTTAACGATTAATAAGAATGTGAATGCGTCCTTTAGCTTTATATAGGCTTAAGGCGCCACATCTTCGATAAAGAGACGCAATTCATCTTTAGAGGCTTGGCGGTTTGCGCTATACTCCTCAAAACACTTTCTTATTATTGAGGAGCTTATATTCCTAAGCTCCTTTTTAATGTTTTAGAACTTACCATAAAAACATTTTCAAAAATAAAAAATCGCTCCTAGGATTATCTCCTTTGGAGCGATTTATTTTATAAGTAAATAACGACAATTAAAATAACGGCTAAAATAATTCGGTAAATAGCAAAAGGTACTAGTTTAATGCGCGAAATCAACTTTAAGAAGAACTTAATAGAAATTAATGCAAAAATAAATGCACTAATAAAACCAATTACGTAAAACCAAAAGTGATCTGCATTAATTTGATCCCAGTTTTTCACTAATGATAACCCACTAGCTCCAGCCATAATTGGCACTGCCATAATAAATGTAAAATCTGATGCCGTTTTATGGTCAAGACCTAGTAAAACCCCACCTGAAATTGTTGCTCCAGATCGAGAGAATCCCGGCCATAATGATAAACATTGAATTAACCCAATTTTAAATGCCTTCCCATACGAAAGATCATCTAAAGTTTTTACAGCTGGTCGTTTAGGAGCAAATTTATCAGCAATAATCATTAAAATAGCTCCAACTATTAAGCCTACAATTACAGTTGATGTGAAGAATAAGTTTTCATCAATGTAATCTTCAAATAACACACCAAAAACACCTGCTGGTATAATCCCAACTAATACATGTCCTAGATTAAATTTGCGAGATGGAGTTTGTCCCTCTATTTTATATAGTCCAACAAGGCTTAGCATCCTCTTCCACATAACAACTACAACAGCTAATATCGAGCCAAGCTGAACAACAATTTTAAATGTATTTGCTGAACCTGAACCTAAAAACTCTTTCGTCTTTAACCACAAATCATCCACTATAATCATATGTCCCGTAGAAGACACCGGAGCAAATTCCGTCATCCCTTCAACAAAACCGAGGATAACGGCTTTAATTAAATCAAAAAATTCCATACAAAATAAAATCTCCTTATATTTTTATTCTATAAGTCCTTAAATTACAATACATGATGCTTTTTAGAATGTCTATCACCATTCATCTATTAATTGCTTGTAAAATTAACATTTATCACCCATAATTCACTGCGGCTTCCGATTCTAGTTGGAGGCCCCCAAAATCCAAATCCCGATGATACAAGTGCATGCATCTGGTCTTTTTGCAAGTATCCATAATCAAGCTCAAAGATTCGATTGGTTATTAAATTATTCGGCCAAAGTTGTCCAAGATGTGTATGCCCCGATAAATGAAGGTCCACACCTGCCTCTTCTGGTAAATTCAAGTTATTAGGCGTATGATTCATAACCACCCAAGGAAGTGTACCGTCTTTTGGCTTGAGCTCGTCAATTGTCATTCTATTTTTATTTGTTACATCTTCTTGTCCCGTTAAATAAAAACGATTTCCAACAAAAATTGTTTCATCCATTAAAATTTGGACATTTGCTTCCTTCATTTCTTCTACAAAAAGCGGAATTTTGCCGCCGTAATATTCATGATTTCCCAGCACTCCATAGACACCATATGTTGCTTTTAGCTGTTTCATCACTTCATTCATGCCATCTTTTACAAACCAAACCGGATCATCATCAACCAAATCCCCCACTAGTAACACGGCATCAGGATTCTCTTTATTTGAAAGCTCTACAAATCTTTGCAAATGTTTTTTGTTTGAGAGAATTCCTAAATGAAAGTCTGATGCAACGACAAGCTTTAGAGGTTCTCCTTTTTTATCAATGTTAATTTCTAGATTGCGAACGACCGGCGAGTATGCGTTATATGTACCCCATGCAAATAAAACAATAAGTAAACCCACAACAATGGAGCCAACTACTGAGACATTTTTAATTGGTGTTAATACAACAATTAGATTTGCGATAATACATAGTATGAGACCGTATTCGAAAAAGAACATCCAGTAATTCCCGATGACTGAGAATATACGAAGCGAGCTATGCATTCTTCCAATCAAAAAGCTAAAAGCAATAATGAAGAAGACAAGCCAATAAATAATTGGCACTGGTAATAAATGAATTGCTGCGAGCCATTTTTTTAAATTAAAGCCTAAATAAGTGCTAATGGCACTATACAGGATCATTGCTATCGAGATTCCAGCAATATTCCCCATTTTGCAACTCCTCCATCTTTGCTATGACTTTTTTCAAAGTATACCATGTAGATTAAGGAATAAACATTATTAATGATGGAATAGGAATAGGCTGTCCAGATATTAAAATTTCTGAACAGCCCTTTGTGAATCCTACTTAACCTTCGAGGATGTTGCGCCTTAAAAATAGTGAAATCTAGTACTCAGTTGGTACAGTAACAATTACTTTAAATAAGTCTCCATCCAATTCTATGTTTAGAAGCCCTTGGTGCAAGTCAACAATTGATTGTGCAATTGCAAGCCCTAGTCCAGAACCATCTGTATGTCGAGATGCATCCGCGCGTTTAAAACGTTCTGTAAGTTCTTCTACGTTTTCACTCATTTCATATTTCGAGACGTTTTTGACAGTAAACTCTGCTTCTGCACCACGTTTCTTTAACGTTACATAAACCCTTGTTCCTTCTAGCGAATATTTTATTGTATTGACTACTAGATTATCTATAACACGCCACCATTTTTGACCGTCTACATACGCAAATATTGGTTCATCAGGGATTGTTAAACGCAAATCAAGTTTTGCATTAGAAAACTCTTCCTCATGCTCTCCAATGGCTTGTTTCATTAACTGTGTCAAATCAATTCTCTGCTTAGTTATTTCAATATTGCCGCTCGCCATTTTTGAAACTTCAAATAAATCTTCAATTAATGTTTTTAAACGAGCTGATTTTTTATCTAACACATCTATATATTGGTTTCGTTCTTCTTCTGTAATATTAGGATTTTTCAATAAATCTGTGTACGTAATAATCGAAGTTAAAGGTGTACGTAAATCATGGCTAACATTTGTGATTAGCTCTGTTTTTAAACGTTCGCTTTTTGCCTGTTCAGACATTGACCTTTTAACACCTTCACGTAAAGCATTTAAATTAGCTGCATGACGTGCAAATGGTGATTTTCCTTTTACTTTTATTTCGGTTGTTAAACGCCCTTCCGCCATGTCCTTCGTTTGCTTCATAATACGGTTTAGGTAGCCCATACGACTAAGGAAAATTAGAAACGACGGTAACGCTATAAAGAAAAAGAGGAATAAGTAAATAACAGTTAACACACCATCTACAAATGCACCTACTAGTCCAATCCCTGCAAGGAAAGCTATAGTTAAAATGGCAACTGACTGAAGTCCAATTGAGCGATTTAAAAATAAATCTTGTATGCCATTTGCCAATTTATATAGAAATGCACCCTTTAATTCTTTCTGCCATTTAATTTCGCCATTCATCGATTCAAAAGTCCATATTGCGCCAAAAGTTACTGCAGTCAAGGCGATAAACACGATTACCGTGTAAATTATAATTTCTAGAATGTATGAGATGAAATTATTCCCTGCCCAATTATAATAAATATTTCCAATCATATTTCCAACTACGTCTATGAAAGCAATTCCAATAAAAGCTGTAATCAGAAGTGACACGATTCGAACATCCACCGGTAATTTTAAAAACATAGTTTTAATCTTATATGAAATCATAAATTGCTTCCATGAAGGTTTAGCAAATGTCAGTAACCCAACAATCGCTAAAATCCCAGTTGCCCAAATAATATAGAAAATAATTTTTGCAACCATGAAGGATTGATATTCACCTTTGAAGTTTGCAGAATTTAGCATTGACTTTGGAACACTAATTATCCCTTCAAATTGCGCAATTTCACCTTGTACCTCAAACCCATTATACATATCATCAATTGTGTGGTTACTTTCATATGGATCGATATAAGCTGTACTATCAACAGTTAAATATGGTTCATTATAACCAAATTTATTTGTATAAATATTTGAACCATTTAAATCCCCTAATTCTACAGTTTCTCCTGTTTTAATATTAGTAATGCTATACGCAAAATAATTATATTCATTTAAAAAGTCATTTCGGTCGCGTTCTTGTTGTGCTGCATAACTTTCTATAATGCGTATTTTGTCATTGCGTATTTTCTTTTCAACATACTCGTCATTTTGAAAGTTTCCTTTTATATCTTCAATTTTCGCATCACGTTCTGCGACTAATAGTTCTTTTAATTCATTGTCGCCTGTATGTTCTGCTTGCAATATTCGATCAGTATATTGGCCGCGAATATTTTCTATTTGCTCAGTTAAAGTACCATAGTAATTTCTGTAATAGTCGATTTCTTCCTGAGTAACTGTAATATTTTTCTTTGCCTTTTCTTCATCAAAGGGTGCCAAAACATATCTTCCAAGTTGTTCTTTATAGCTTTCTATAGTTGATTGGAAGTAATCCGAATTAAAATAAGATTTGCCAATATAACTTTGACCATGATTAATAAACAATAACCCACTAAAAATAACCCATATTATAAGAAAAAGAGTGAGGAATAACTTACCTTTTTTTCTCAATTTATAATCCTCCTCAAAATAGTTTTGTTAATAACTGGCGTGCATTATCATACTGTTCAATTAAAAAATTGACTGTAGCAATACTAATGAAAGTCATTCCGACTATTGATGCCATTAGACAAATTACCGTTATGCTTGTCTCAATATTATTTTTCAATTTTGTATCCAATTCCCCACACAACCTTTAAAAACCTTGGATTTTTCGGATCCGCCTCAATTTTTTCACGTATTTTGCGGATATGGACTGCAACAACATTTTCTGCGTTATACGCTTCTTCGTTCCAAACAAGCTCATAAATTTCATTAATCGAAAAGACACGACCCGCATTTTTTAGTAGCAACTCAGTAATTTTGTATTCAATAGGTGTAAGCTTTACGAGTTCCCCATCAAGTCGAACTTCTTTTGCATCAATATCGAGTGATAGTCCGTTCACTTCGACTTTCGTCTGTGATTGACCGTGATATGTACCTAATTGAACATACCGTCTTAACTGAGATTTTACCCGCGCAAGAAGTTCAAGTGGATGAAATGGCTTCGTAATATAATCGTCTGCTCCTACTGATAACCCGTGAATTTTGTCTGTTTCTTCCGCTTTTGCACTTAACATGATAATGGGAATATTTCGCTCTGCACGGATTCTAAACGTTGCCGTAATCCCATCCATATTTGGCATCATAATATCAAGAATAATTAAATGCACTTCATTTTCTTCCAGCTGTTTTAATGCCTCCATTCCATCAGCTGCTTTTAAAACGTTGTAGCCTTCGTTCTTTAAATAAATTTCAATCCCATCACGAATATCTTTGTCATCATCTGTGATGAGCACTGTTAATTTTTCCACAGCTCTCACCTCTGCTCTTTTTCTTATGGTTTTATCATAAATTTCGAATCTTAAAATCCAGTCATGAAAATTATGAAGAATTTCTTAAGATTTCATTGTTTATGTAGTAACTTTTTAATGGCTCTTCGAAATAATTTTAGCTTTTAATTTTAGCTTACGTTATTTAAAAGGTTATATAAAGAGATTTTAATGGAGGAAATTGGAATTCGGTATAAATATTTAGGTTTGCTTCGTATGCGGAGGGAAAGGTGATGTAGTTGAAGGAGAAGAAACAGAAACTGCTGATTTGTTTCTTACTTTAATGTTGATGAAGAATATGTAGCTGTTTACATGCATGTTTAAGTTAAAAAACCGCCACCAGTGGATGTGACGGTTTATTTGTTATTTATATTTATTCTTTGCTAAATGGACGGCAACCTCATATGCAAATGCATTCCAGTCGCCTTCTTTAATGTTGCCTTTCTCGTACTGTTCCTCCCAATGCTTTCTATCTAATTGTAATTCTTCAATGCTAAAAGCAGTTTCTAATATCAATTTTTTAGTAGCTGGGGAACTTGTTCGCATTTCATATTTCGTTTGCATTGCTTTACTTGAGAAATCCAGTTTTGGTACACCTTCATTTAAAGGCTTTCCAACGTATTCCGCTAAGCATTGGGCAATTGTATAACAGATTTTCTCGAATTTCCGTTTGTAAATGGCTGTGGCAGCTGTGGAGGATACAAAACATACCTCAATTAATATTGCAGGCTTGTTCGTACTGTTTAAAAAGGCTAAGTCTTTACGCAACTTAGCCCCTCGATTATTTAATCCGCTGACTTCCGAAATTGCCTTTGACATTTTGGCAGCTAAGTCTTTAATTGAGAAATATAGTACCTCGACACCAAGCCCCCTATCCGTACGACTGGATGAATTAAAATGTACCGATACATCAAGTTCACGGCTCGTTAAATTGTGTTCGTTCACTAGATATTTTAGATTTTGTGATTGATTTTTTGATGAGTTGTCTACAACATGATTTGTTGTAATTTTATTTGCTCGTAGTATTTTTACTACTCTTTTAACTACTTTTCGCGCTTCAGTTACTTCATCAATTAAGTCGCTAGCTCCTGTGCCTGGTACCCAGTGTCCTGGGGAAATTGTGATCATATTGAGTCGCCTTCCTCATTAACACCCGTTTTTTCTTTGACTATTTTTAGTAAGTTTTTTACAAATGGAGGCATTGGAGCTCCCATCTTAACCCCATTTTCAGCGATTGAAATAAACTCAATAGCAATGTAAGCAAAAGCTGCACCATCACCGATGTAGCCGCCAAAAATGTCAAAGTCCACATATTGACTAGCGGTAAACTCCAGTGCATAAATCATCCCGATAAGTACCAAAATATACACTTTTCGTACAAAACCAGTCCAACCTACACGACTATTTAATTCTTTATTTATTCCCGCGGCTATTAAACCAGTTGTGTAATCCGCAAGCATAAATAAAATGAGGATTGACACTGCAACCCCCACTAAATCAAACATATAAGATACAATAGCACCTAAAATCCCTGTTATTAATGCTATTTTGTTTTCCATTATTTGAGCACCTACCACTATTAAATTGCACTGCTCGGCACAGTGCGTCGCTTAAATCATGTTGCCAATATAAAAAGCACCCTATAGAGAGTGCTCTACTACTAAAGTTTAAATTATTTTAAAAATAGAGTAAAAAATAATGCTACCCTACTACATTTCGTTTTTACTTTTCTTTTTCTTCATAAGTAGAGTTAATAAGAGCCACTAAATCCCTATACTCATTATCAGTTATTTGTCCCATTGTATAAATAGTAGTAACACGGTTCGTGGAAACATCTTTCGAATAAGTTTTGGCATTTATAATTTTTCTCCAAATGTCACAAATTTTCATTTACATCCTCTCCTTTACCTTTACCCTAATATCATTACTTCTAGTAACGCTGTTTGATAAGTAGTTTCCGCATAATTTAATTCTTCCAAAGTAGGCTTCACCTTTACTATTTGTTCTTTGGTTTCAAAGGCCGATTTATCTATCTCGATTATCGTACCATTGTCGTATTCCTCTCTAATCAAGCCCTTTGCTTCTACCGTTTTTACTAAATTCATTAAAACACCCCTCCCGTTGCGAATACATAATGAGTGTCAGTCGTCCTTACCTGTGGCATCCATTCTATTTTCAGTGATGATTTGAATCTAATAGGTATATCGATTAAAGATACACCGCCGCCTCCACCAGTATATGGATATGTCACCACTGAGCCTAAGTTAAAGTCATTTGTTGCGGAGAGTCCCATAAACGGCTCGCCATAATCCGGCCTATTAAAAATATTGTCCAATTTTGTCATACCGATAACACCACCTGGACCATTATAGCTCTCAGGTGTCTTACCATAGTATTTAACAACTCCATCTATAGTTACCCGAAGCATATTAGAACCATTACCATGACCTACAGCACTTAGTACATTTTGCAGTTCGCCTTCTCCAGTGATATTTATTAGTGTATACCAAGTATCAATAGTATAACTACCGCTACCTTTTGTAATTACATAGGAGAATGGCGTCATTACAGCTGGCTTAAAACCAGATGTAACCGTATTCTTGATTGATGCAACATCAGTCTTTACGGTACCCACATTTGTATTTATATTGTTTATATTAGTGTTCATTGTATTAGTTCGTGTGTCTAATGTGTCGGTTTTTGATTTCACACCATTTACAGTAGTTTCGGTACTGATAACTGTAGTTTTTATACCATCAACAACTGTTTTTGTAGTGTCTACAACAGACTTAATCTTCTCTTGCATTGCCTTAGTTGCAAGATCTATAATCGTCATTATTCAACTACCTCCTCGTACCAAATTTGTGGTTCGCCAGCTGCTGATAAAAAAAATCCCCAACGGTATAACAAACTTTCATGAACAAATGTGTTAATATTTTTTATTTCTTCTTGATGTTTTTCCAGCTTCTCACCTTGGACTACTATATTATCAGCATTTTCTTTTAGCTTTTGGTCGATTATATCCGCATTGTCATTAAAATCTTGAACGTTATAAAAATCAGTTTGTTCTGGTTTTTTTAGACCATAATTTGTCGTTTTTTGCATTAACTTAACACCTCACTTCTTAGTTGTTCATGCTCGTACACACTTAATTGAGCATGTGTAAACTTAGTCAATAAACTATTCTGGTTGTAACGCAGCTCAACTATTAAATTCATATTCTGCGGAGTAATTCGTTCTAACATGGCAAAGGCGGTATCGAACTGTCCTTTGAGAGTTAGTTCAATTTTCACCTTCAATGTTTTATTGACTACATTCCGTTCTATTACAAATTGTCCCTTACCTAGTAAACTATCGAGTATTTGTTCAAGCACTTTATTCGAATAAGGGGGATGTTCCTGAAATCTTGCGAGCAACCTAAACCGTCTCGTATCAAGGGTGTCTGTTGCTGGCACGTTAATCTTCAACATTTTCTCATACCGTGAGACACCTTCTTCATTTGCAGTCACTATAAATTGATTGTTTAAACTATCCTCAATTGCTTGCCAAGTTCCATCAAGAGGCTTTTTTTCTGCGTTAGCTATTTCAACAATTTCTTGGATTTCATGGAATACTGAAGGAAAATAACTTAATAGATCTACTTCTCTAGCCAATGACAACACCTCTAATCGGTATAGCTTCTTTATCTAGTTCAATATTTGAAGTTCCACCGTTTAGTTGAGTGTTTGCAATATCCAGCACGCCATTTACACCAAGAAGCCTTGTTTCAATTTGCGATATACGAACAACTACGCCTTGATGATCCTCCTCATATGTTTGAGCTTTTGCCCACTCTTTCGCTAAATCGTTAAAATAATCATCAATGACTTGCAATACGTTTTCTTGAATGTCAACCCATGTCCATCCACTTTGATAAGTAATATTAAGCGAAATATCGACTGTTGTCTCATTAACAGCTGACACTGTGGCAATATGGTCAATTGGTGCAATTCCTACTCCTTCACCTTGTACACCTATTGGATCTACAGCCTCTTGAATCGAATCAATTAATGTTTGAGATGGTTTTTTAAATTGAGAGTTAATAATTGTTAAACCAACTGTTCCAGCACCATATTTTGCACGGTAAACACGTACTCCACCTACACCATTAAGAGAACCGACTTTAGATTTGTAGTCGGCTCTGTTCCCACCAAACGCTACCGATTCAAATGAGTTAAAATACTTTGTTCTAATCGATTCTGTAGACTCTTCATCCTCACCTGGTATAAGCACTTCTGTTAGTTCTGCTCTTTCAAGTCCATCTATATATTCAATAGGGATTAATGATCCTAAATATAAATTACCGACGTTTCCAGCTGTCTCACATTCAAGTACATATTCACCAAATGAAATTCGTTCAATAGCCTTATAGTTTAATTGATCCAAACTAAAACGAGAACCAATTGGTATGTCAATATTAAAAGTACCTTTCAACTTTGCTTTAGTCGCTTCATCAACAGTAAGTCCCCGCTCAGCAAGACGACGAATTAAATACTCTCTTGGAGCAGTATCGGCGAATACCATATCATTATTATTTTTAATTGTGACAAGCATTTGGGCTATTTCAGCACTGTTAGCTGCAGTCGCAGTATAAATAAGACTACCTTCACGCTTATCGAGTGAATCATTAATTTTAGCTAACTTTTGCGCCATTAAATCTTCATAGGTTGTTTCTAAATTAATTGGTTCAGCCATTAGTAATCCACCTCTTTCTTAGCTGTAACTTCCCCAAATATGGTGTGGGCAACAAAATTCACATGTACTTTATTTTTATTTGCTATAACTTCAAAAGAATCAACTTCAGTGATACGTTCATCTTGTAAAAGGCACTCGCGAATTCGACTTTTCACTTCACTAGCAACATAGGCACTAGGCTTTCCTATTAAATCTTTAAATTCCACCCCATAGTTCCACGAGTAAATCAAAAAGTCATACCGTTCAATGCTAAGCATTAAAAAAATCGCTTGTTCCATAGCTTGTAATCCATCTACAAAGCCAACACAGCGATTTCTCTCTAAATTTAATTTAAATGTTTTCGATGGCTGAACTTCTTCTTCGAAGTCCGCTATTAGACCATCGTTTATAATTTGCTGCGGAATCATCACATCACTCCTTATCGACGATGATATATTGTTGGCCACCATGCACTCGAATCATTGTAACTTTGTCACCTTTCTTTAAACTGTTATGGACCGTATAGTTCTGTTTAGAACCGTTCATAGTCGCTTCAACAGTAAAGTCCTTCACATTCCTGGTCAACTTTAAATGCTCTTTTTCTAACACTAACTTCTGATCAATTTGCACTTTCAAAGGGTTAACATCAATGACGATACCATAAACAACAGTTGTTAATTTTTGAGCATTCATGGAATTAATTGCAACTTTTTTAATAATATTTAGAAAATCATTCATATCACGCAATGAATTCACCACCCAGCAGCGTTAAGTCCATTCGGTGATCCGACTCATAAAAAGTATGTTTTACAGAATCTACAATCATGTAATTCTGAACAGTTACGTCACCTAAATACATATAAACGCCAATTATTGAGCCTCCACGAACACGTTTATCACCAAAGACCTGGTTGATGTGCAGCTTACGGGATTTCATATTGTATAACTTTAATAAGGAATCAGCTTTGACTTTACCATTTTCCTTTTCACCGACAGTGTCCGTATATTGAAGAATACCCCAATTATTAATATTCTCACTATCTTCGGCGATAAATATTTCACGCTTGCCGGTTTCTTTATTTTCACGAACCAATTTAATCTTGTTATAGGTTCCTTCATCAATTGAAGTAGTATAATCAAATGTTTCACCTGACTCTTCATTAACCAGCAAATCTAGTTTTAATTCTTTAATATTACGTAGGCACAATGAACCGAAATTATCGTACAAAACATAAATTTCCTTTGTATGTTTAGTCGTTTCTGATAGTACATTCTCCATAATTGTAAATAGCTCTTGATTGTCCTCAACTCTTGAAGGAATAACATGCTTTGTATCTGCCACAATACCGGTTTTCAATTGAAAATCATTTGCAAGCATTAGAAGTACTTGTGCAGCAGTTTTATTTTTGTAATTATAAGTTTCCTTGTTTTTGAAATAGCGAAGTTGGTCATATGCAGTTACACTTATAATCCGATTATTAGTTCTTTTTTTACTAAATACATATCCAAAGAAAATATTCTTTCCATCATAGTCAAACTTAACTGTATCCCCTTCATAGAATCCTAGCTCATCATCTTTAATCACATTAAAAGTAAGCTTTCCCGGAGAACCTTTTCTTTGTGTTTCCCAAACAATGCCTTCCTCAACAGCACATTTAAAGGTGCGCCCTTGAGAAATAATCGACAGTTGACTTTTAGCCAAGTTTAATCACCTGCCCTACCCGAATTAAGTTAGGATTTGATAAGTTATTAATTTTAGCCAGCTCAGTATATTTCGAACCTTCGCCTAGATACCGTTTAGCAATCCCCCATAATGTTTCACCTCTGGCTACTGTATGTGTTTTCGGTTTTTCTTTACCTGTTGTAGATCTTTTTTTCTCAACAGTAACCTTTTGGTTTAAATTAGTACTACTAGAAGTTCTCGGTTGATTTTTTATAGTTTCAGTCCTATATTCACGGTATTGTTTCAATTTAATTTTAACTACCATATCAAAACCATTTTCTGCATTGTCCTCTATTTCATAATCTTCAATAGAAACAGTCATATTTGTATCAAATAATAAAAAGCCATTCGGTTTCATTCGATTAACAATGAACTTAAATGGCTTCTGGGATAATTTAAGTTTTTCAAGCTTGTCCAAATAATAAGCTGATGGCTGAAAACCATTTGGATAAACAGCATAAGGATACTTTACGTTTGGAAATTCAACTTCAAAATCAATATCTGTAAGCCCTGGCTTTTTTAACACATTTACCTCACCCTCATTTATAAGAGTGACTGTTTCATTTTTACCATTAATTTTCATCGTCATACTTGAGGGGGCAATAGGTAGCTGCATGCCATCAAGAAAAAATCTATACATAACTATAGCCTCCTTCTGCTAACATACCTGCTGCTTCTTCAGCTCTTTCTCCAAAACGATTAATTACACCATCGATGTCCATTTCAGAATTGATGTAATTCTCATTTCTCATATCGACTTTTATCTGCGCAGTCGTATATCGATTAATTGCTTCACGTTCTGCAAGGTCTTTCAGATATACTAAATCTTCTCCAGCCATTTCCACACTGTCAGCAAATTTCCCTGTATTTTCTGCTGTGTTGTTCGCAATGTTATTTCCCGTACCTAGAGAATCCATAATAGCTTGCACTTGAGCTTCTTGTTCTTTTTGTTTAGAATCATCTTCTTGCTTATCGAAATTGAATAAATTTGCTCCCCAGTCATTTCCAGCTTTCCAAGCGTTGGAATATTCCATGCGTTCTAATTCTATTCCTAAATCAGACATTACTTTATCAGTATCAAGCTCCTCACGAAGTACTTCATACTGACCATTTCCATATTCTTCAGCAGCCCAATCTACTAAACCCGATAAATCTTCTCTCCATCCAGCAACTGTAGTTGCAAAATCCGTTCCAAAAACGAAATCTAGAGCACTTGCAATCTTCTCAATTACTCCAAGTACATTGTCAGCTAAATCGCCAAATAAGTGTATAATGGCTCCTATTGGATCATTAAATACATTACCAAAGAAGTTGGCAAAGGCTACCCAATGATTGAACAGTGCTTCTATAATGCCTAGCACAATCTGAATTATACCGAAAAATATATTTGCTATAATGGCTCCTAGTGTAAAAAAGGCGCCAGCGATTAAACCAGTTGCACTATAGGATTTCCCTGTGAAATGATTTACTGCTGCAACAGCGGCGTAAAAAATTAAAACTAAAGCTACAATGGCACCAATTAACCAGCCAATAGGATTAGCTGCGATTGCTACCCCTAAGGCCATCATTGCACCTGTTAAGCCATATGTAGCTGCTATTTGAGCTATTGTAGCTATTACATATGCCCATTTTAAAATTGTCTGAACCACAGTACGTGCAGTGTTAATTATTGCTTGTCTATTTACCCACAACTGTGCAGCACCATACGCTATCAATGCAAATGTTGCTGCTACGATTACAGGTTCAACATAAGACCAGTTTTCATAAAGAAATCCACCAATTGTAGATATAGCATTTATTACACCCAATACTACCTGTGCAAGTATATTCAACGATTGTATAACGCCAGATATAAAACTCTGGAACTTTTCGCTGTTTGCAATATTGTTTAGTTCCATTAAAACTTCATTGAACGCCATTAATGCGCCGGTTTGAAAGTTTGTCCATAATTGTGACCAGGTTACAGGCATCGATTCAAAGGCGGCATTTGTTTCATCCGCTGCATAAAGCATTGCATTCTTAATTGTTTCCCCGGTAATTTCCCCATTCTTAGCCAACTCATAAAGATTTGATGCATTTTCAATATTCTTTTCTTCCTCCAAGTATGTCTGAATATTCGCAGCAATTGATGGTGCTTTAATTAAAATATCCTTTAAGTCTATTGGTTGTATACTTCCTCCAGCCATTACCTGAGTTAATTGTTGCATTACAGAATTAATATCCTCCTGCGGTGTCCTTGAAACTGCAAGTGATTTATTAACTTGTTCAACAAAATCTACTATTTCAGCATTACTATTGAACTCAGTTGCTTCTTGCATTCCTAATTTAGCTACCATATCGGCAGTTGCTTGATAAGGTGTATAAGTACTCTGTGCTGTATCAAAAATCATTTGCTGTAATTCTGATGTTGTCGTTTCCCCATCATTTATCATATCTAATTGTGCGTTAGTATTCACCATGTCATCAGATAAAGATAGAACATTCCCCACTTGTTGCAAGGATAAATAACTTTTTGCAATCGTTCCTAAAGTACCTAAGAGCTTATTAGCAGGTTTACTTGCATTATCGATATTTTTATTTAATTTTTCTTGTTCCTTATTAGCTTTTCGGATTTCTAGTTCAATTTGATTAAAACTTACCTCTATATGCTGTAATTCTCGTTGCGCAACCACTAATGATGAAACATCAATCGCTTCACTCGATACCTGTTTCAGTGTATAGAGTTTTTCTATAACTGAACTATATTGTAATGACATCATGTTATAACTTTGTATTGCATTTTGAATTGTAGCCATTTATTCACCGCCTTTTTGTATAAAATAAAAAAGCACTCAAGTTGAGTGCTATGTTCAAAATTAATACCATCATTCTACTTACTTTGTTATGGTACATCTAGTTTTTGGCGACTAATTTTAATGTGTTTCATTATGGAGGCAAATTCGAGACATTAATACTGAATAGCATAGACACAACATTTATCTATATTATTAATATTAACGTCTTTTTCTTCCTTTACCCTTTCGCTCCGCCTCTTTTCTTGCTTTTTTCTCTGCTTCGATTTTTACTTGAATGGATGCTATAACAAATGCTTTTTCAAGACGTGGAAGGTTTAAATATTGCGACGGTAATAGTCGAAGCTTATGCAGCACATAGTGCGCGATATTTGCATCGCTATCACCGTCTTCAATTAGTTTTTTGCTTCTTCAACTAGGTCATCCATACCTACATCAAAGCCGTTTACCTCCTGGGTAATTTTCTTTACCTCAGTAAGTTCACCAGGAAGCAGCATTTTTTTGAGCAACGCTTCTGCTCCCATAACGCCATAAGATGATTGAAGCTCTGCATCATTTAGATCAGGATATTTAATTGTTGCCACCGCATTTTTTAATGTATATTGTTCAAAGTCAACTTCCGGCATCATTAAGCCTTTTTTTCCTGGAACAGGCATACGTTTAGTACATGCTTTTCTATTTGCAGCATCAACTTCTCCGTCAATTGCACCGAACTTCCATGGAATCGGCTTTCCATTTGCATCTTTAAAACGTTTAGAAATTACATGTTCTTCAACCTTTACCTTTTCTACATTTTGTGCAAAGAATGCTTGTAAGTTACTCATATTTTCATCATTTCCTTTCAAATTTGATTATAAAAAGGGGCGTCTCATATAGTATGGGACGTCCCTTTTCTGTACCGAAAGCGAAGCGTCAGGTACAAAAACTTTATATAAAAGTATTTCCATATCAAGAATCGTCCCGTAAGTTTGTGATACACACTTCTGGGACAGCCCCAAGAATTTTTACATAATATCCAAAATAGAGAATCGTTCCGGCATTTCCCAATCTTCAAAAGTAAATTCGAACGAATCTTCAAGGTATTCTGCATCAGCATCAAGCAATGCTAAAATACCACCATCTAAGTTGCAATCTTTCAATACAATTGTTTGTCGTCCAACTGTAGAAGACTTATCCTCATTTGTTAACTGAATATCAAAATATAAATCTTCTCCCGTTTCTTTATATCGATAAAGCATTTCACGGAAGATTGAAGTGTTGAAATGGAATGTTGCACTGCCAGTGTATTCAGCACCAGTTGCCTTGTTTCCTTTGCCGACTTTGCCTAAAATTGGTACTTGTGTTTTAGTTTTCCCCATATCAGCTTGAATATTAATTAACTGAGCGAAGTTATAACGCTGATTATCAATCGTTACGAATGCTTCACCTTGAGATCCACTAATTGAATCTCTCGCATGCATTGTTTCAGCAAAAAATTGAAGATCTAACGGTAATAACATATTCATTTTTTTCATCTGACGATTCCCCCTTATGCTACTGTTGTAGTGATAAATAGTTGAGACATAGCTACAGTAGGCTCTACTATTTCGTTCACTATAACTGATTTCTTAGAATTTCCTTGTTCAACCGTTACTTGTTCTGAAGCAAAATTTTGAATTGCACGGATACTTTGTAATTCTTTACGATGAGTTACAATATCAGACCATAAAGAAACACGCCCTGATTGGTCATTTGGAATTTGGCCAAGATAGCGCGTGTTAAATAATGCTGCAGTATCAATTGCAATTTGATCTAGAACTCGAATTACTTGATTCAATGAGAAATCTTCATTCTTATCAGATCTGAATGAAGTAAATGTATTTATATCTTCTAGCACTCGAATTTCATTGCCAACACGATGGAACACATATTTACCAGACGTAAGTAATGCTGAAAGCTGTAAGTGAGTTTTTGCTTCTGACATATCAAGCGTATATTCACCATCATATGCCTTGTTTGTATTGGATTTATTTATTGCAACGCCAGCCTGTGCACCAACTGCCCAATAAACTGCACCAAATACTTCCTCTCCTTCACCAATTGCATCGTTTTGAACATCAATGACACCTTCATGGTCTGCTGCACCTAATTTGTGGCCAACAAGTTGGAACTTCGCGCCTGCTTCATCACGAAGACGTTTTGTGTAAGCGATGAATAAATCTTTAATCGTTTGTTCAGAGGATAGACAGCCTAATGTATTAAAACCATATGCTTCTAGTGCATCTAAAGCATTTTGATATGCTGATCCATTCACCGTTCCATTTGTACCGCCAATCAGAGGTGTACCAGCTGTTACTTCTAATATTGCATCAGCTTTAAACATTACAAAGTCATTTCCTACTAAATCAACAGCAACTGCAATATTTTTTTGTTCATCAACTAATGATGTTCCTAAGTATGTTTGAACATCAAATTTTGTTGAATCATCTACGTTCTCTTGAATAACAATTTTCAAATCATTGCCGCGTGTACCTGCATATTTTGCTTCTGCATATGCATTTGATGCTTTGGCAGCACCTTCACCAATTCTAAATAAATAAGCGGTATGTGCATTTTTGAAAACATCTCGAATACCTTTTAATTTTGGATCTGTATAATCATAACCAAGGATATTGCGAGAATTCTTCTGTAAATCACTAGCCGTAAGGGTAAATACGCCTCCATCAACTCCCCAATCTAATGCAATTGGAAGACCTACATATCCACGATCACTAAGATTGCTAAACGCTCTTTCTGCTGAAATAAAATTATGATAAGTACCCGGTAATACTTTATTTTGTGTACCTAATGTTCCTCCACCAAGTCCCATATCTTATCCCTCCTGTTTTTCAAATGTTTGTAAATATAATGCATATAAAGATTTTTTATCTTTAGCTTCTGAATAATTAATTGATTTATCTTGAAGATAGGCTTCAAGCTCTTTTTTCGTAATATCCTCATATTCTTTCTTAATAAAAGGATTTCCGTCTTCATTTTTAGTTTTCTCTCTACCATAAAAAGCTTCTAATGCAGAGTCTACTTCAGCAATGGTATAAAGCTCATCATCTTTCAAGATAGCATTAACAATATCTTGTTTACTTTTATACCGATTGCTGTTGGCAATTCTTGCTTTTGAAAACTTCACAGTCAATTCTACTCATCTCCTTTTAAAGGTTGATGTTGTTCTAATGATTCCATAAAATCCTTCGCTTCAACCTCTTGTAAGAAGAAATTAAAGTTCATAAAATTATGCAATATCCCTTCCACCGGTTTACTATTAGCCCCGGTCGAAAGTAATTTGGAACCATTGAACAGCGTTATTTCCTTTAGTGCTTGTTGTATCTTTAATGACATATTTGCAAGTTCTACAGCACCATTTTGCGGAAAATACTTCACATTAAAAAGTGTAGTGATACGCCAGCGCTTACCGATTTGTTGTTTTTGCTCCAGGTTTTGAAATTGAATTAAAAAACAAGGCGTTCTAACATCTTCGGGCAGTTGTTCAACATATTTTTCATAATCGCTTCCGAAAACTTCCTGAAGCTTTTGAGAAATAGCAACAATGATATCATTAACTTCCATTGAATCCCCCCTTTTAAGCTTCATGAGTTACTTTTCGTTGCTTCCTGGTGTTCCATTAACTCAGCTTTAAGTATCAATTAGCTGATTGGAACAGTTTTCAATCATTATAAAAAGCAGCCATTTCCTCAAATGACTGCTTTCTAATAAAACATATTATGTTTTTGTAGCGAAACCACTTTTAACAACTCCTTCCACAAATTAATTTTTAGCTTATAAATTATTTCATATGCAATCCCTCCTTCTAATTCACTTGGACGGTTGTGTTATCGTCCACCGATTTGTCCATTTCCCTTTGTTATAGGAATTATGACAAGATCGATTTATTTACCACTTCGTCCTACCTCTATTCTAATTGTGAAAGCTACTATTTTTCAATCTTTGGAACTATTGGAACATTTGTAACATCTGGCACATTTGTAACAGTATATTTATGCCTTATAAATTCATCATTTTACTTACTTGTATATCTGTTAAATTCCTTAATTAGTTTTCTAGAATCTTGAATGTTTTGAGCGGTATACGGAAAGTAATAATTTACGTATTTAATTTAACAACTTCTTCAAAGAAACAAAAAAAGAAGCGACCCAATCGTCACTTCAACATCATGTCTAAAATACGTTCCCTTATTCTTTGCACACTTGTATGGCTTATATTTAGCTTTTCCCCTATCCAACGGAAAGTCATTCCTTCTAATAGCCAATAAAGCACTTCATTTTCTTTGTCACCTTGAACCTTTTCTATTAAATTTTGAACAAGCAGTAATTCATCCTTAACTGCTTGTATTTCCTCCTCACGTTTTCTCTTAATTTGTACATGTCGGAAAACAGGATCACTATTAATACCAACAGCTCTTGGCAACGTTGATTCTACACCATATCGAGATATAGAAGCTGATGGTGACATTGAATTTATTTCTTTCGTCAATCGTATATACTTGGACATATTTTCATTATATCGTTTGATTGCTCGGTCAAGTTGGTATCGATTTAGTTTAATTTGTTCTTTGCCCATAATAATTACCCCCTAATTTAATTTCTTTTATTAACAGACACATTTCGTGTCCTTTTTAGTTAAAAAAATTTTTCCTTTATAAAAATTGTTAATGACCTGCGATTATTTTGGCTATTCTTAAAGATAGTGTTATATTAGTTTTTCTATTGAACCTAATATTTGAGGCGATATATTCAAATTAAAACCAGCATCAGTTCTAGTTTTGTACCTCTCAGTTCAATTAAAATGTTCTACTATCTATATGAGCTTTTCAATTATTCCACTAGAAAGAAACATTTTGTTTCTTATATACACATAGTAATTGAAACATTATGTTTCTGTCAATATATATCAGAAACTTTTTGTTTCCCTTTTGTATTCTTAATAGAAACAACAAGTTTCTACTTATATAATATTCTTAGTGAGGTGAAACAAGTGTTTGGTCATAATCTAGCTAAATTAAGAAAAGAGAAAAATCTAAGCCAATACGAATTAGCTGAAAAAATGGGTTTTTCAAGAGGGCAAATATCCAACTACGAACAAGGTACTCGTCAACCTGATTTCGATACGTTGCAAAAATTTGCTGATTTTTTTGAAGTCTCTACAGATTACCTATTAGGTAGAACCCAATCTAATCTTCCAGAGTTGACGCCAAAAGAAGAAATAAACATAAAAAAAGACTTAGAGAAGATTATTAATAATTTAGAAAATCCAACTGACGGTTATGCACACTTTGATGGACTTACAATAGATGATGTAGATGAAGAGGACCGAGAGTTGCTAATCGCCGCTCTTGAAACGTCTATGCGAATTGCAAAGCAGATAGCTAAAAAGAAATATACCCCTAAAAAATATCGAAAAGAGGATTAAATGGAGGGGGTTTATGAATAACTTCCAGGAAGTAATCTCTAAATTGGTAAATAAATATGGAACAAATGACCCTTTCGAAATCGCTGAATTAATGGGCATACAGATTATCTATTTAGATCTAGGAAACACTTATGGTTTTTATCGTGTCTATAAAAGGGTGAAAACCATCGTCATTAATAATAAATTAAATGAATGGGAAAAGCGGTTCGTGTGTGCTCACGAAATTGGACACGCTATTTATCATCCAGATTTAAACATTTCATTTTTGAAAAAGAACACTTTTTATTCTGTGGGAAAAATCGAAAGCGAAGCCAATAAATTTGCTGTCCATCTCCTTCTCTACGCTAAAAATTTAGAAGATTATGATACCAAATTTGCTATTTTAAAAGAAAATGGAATTCCTTATGAGATGGAAATGTATTTATAATTTTGCAGGAAGAAAAAAGCAACCTACCAACTAGCTCAAAAAATATAAGTGGTTTTATGGAACAAATTTTAGAGATTTCCTTATAAATTAACATAAAAACAATGCATATTGATCGGCGAATTTAATCGAGTAGGAGGGAGTGATTAACTCCCGACCTCTCACACCACCGTACGTACGGTTCCGTATACGGCGGTTCAATTAAGATGAATAACGCAAAGTTTCGTAACGAACTTTCAGACTTT
>NZ_RXNR01000038.1 GCF_003966145.1 Lysinibacillus telephonicus | reverse complement strand
TCCGCCGCTAACATCTTAAGAAGCAAGCTTCTCATCAGTTCGCTCGACTTGCATGTATTAGGCACGCCGCCAGCGTTCGTCCTGAGCCAGGATCAAACTCTCCATAAAAGAAAATTTGATATAGCTCAAATTTTTGCTGGCATCATATTTGATGTCCAAAATTTTGTTTCGTTCACTGACGAGGGTCAGCTACTAAAAACTATATTTCATTAACGTTTTGTTGTTCAGTTTTCAAGGTTCATTTCCGTCGTTTTAGTGACAGGAATTATATTATATAAAATAGCATCGCGTTTGTCAATAACTATTTTAAAATATTTATTCACGTCACATCGACAGGAACTTTATTATATCACCATAACTTTAGAAATGTCAACAACGTTTTAATTCTCTTAAATTCTAAGTTGAATCAACATTTAATAGTTTAGCGACAGCTCATTAATATTATCACTAACTAAACAAAAGTGTCAACACAAAAATAATAAAAAATATTCGTTTTCCTACTATATATATTGAATTGAATATTTATAAATTAAGAAACAGAGACTAGTAAAAGAAAAACTGTGTTCACTAGTTCAAATCTTTATATTCAAGAAATCAAATTATACTTTCCATCAGTTTATTTTATATAAAAAAACTATTTCTCTAAGTACAACGTTTTGGGTAACTCAAACTTGTTACCTATGTCAAAATGATAAATCAAAAACTCATTACTAATTTACAGTTTAAATGGGTTTGTCCTATTCTAAAGCCAAATATTTTTAAAGAAACCGACTGTGCTCACCTACTAGGTATTACTCTCCTTATCAAGTAATCTTTAATTTTCCCTATTCCACTCGAGGAACCAAATCAGAATTCCTATTCTAATTTTAAAATACCTCCCACTACTCAATCTAAATTCACTCGAATTGAACGGTCTAGAGTCAAACCTTCTTCTGTAACAATCGTGTCATATGCCAAAACCTGTACCCCTGCTTTCACAGCTAGTTGTAAGGCATCCGCAAAGGCAGGATCTGTTTCCCTATTAGGAACAAATTCATAGCATCCTTTTAATTGTACGACAAATAGAATTGCACACGTATATCCTTCTTGAGCAGCTTTTGCTAGTTCTAATACATGTTTTGTTCCTCTAGTAGTCGGTGCATCTGGAAACATGGCGATACCGTTTTTCTCAAGGGTTACCCCCTTCACTTCAATAAATCCCTTTTTATTTTCCTGTTCAATATAAAGATCAAATCGGGATGCGCCATATGTTACCTCTCTTTTTACTGTTTTGACCATCCCGATTTCCGGTATTTTCTCTTTCTTAAGAGCTTCAAATGCAACAATATTCGGAGCCTGAGAATCAATGTTTACCCAACGGCCATTTTTCTCTACTGCTATGAGAGAAAACTTTGTCTTTCTTTCTGGATTATTACTCTGCTCTAATAGAACTTCCGCACCTACTAGAAACAGTTCCTTTAAACGACCTGTATTTTTAATATGTACTCTTTCATTTACTCCATTTATAGTAACTTCAGCAATAAATCGATTAATGCGACTACCAAATTGACCACGTACCATTTTTTGATACTTCATCTTTTCACTTCCCAATTACTTTCTTAACTACTACTTATACTTCAATCTTTTTTATCATTTTGTCTATAAACTAGACAATTAACAATCGGCCACAATTCTACTATAGGTTGACTCATCACATATAATAAACAATTTTGCATCTTTAGGTATTTGTTCATGATTGCGTCGGGCAATATCTAGGGAGCTGCCTTCCGAGATTAGAATTGCCCCCATATCAAATAGTTCGATGGCAGCTTCCCGGTACGTATTCCAATGGGGTCTAGCCTGAATTTCATATAAATTTTCCCCATCAGTATTACTTAAAATTTGCTTGAATAATTTGCTGGAGCCATGATGAAGAGCAGCTTGTGCCATGAGTCGTGAAACCGAATCGTTTGATAAAATAAATTCATCGACATTTGCATGTTCGAATAAGGCAATATGTTTATCTTTTTTCACTTCCACAATGGTATAGATATTTTTCTCATATTTCTTCGAGATATGCTCCACTCTAGAAGCTGTTAGCAACGTTTTTCCGTCTGCATACTCTGCAAAATTTTGCTGATCATCGGAAAAGATGGCTACGGATTTAGCTTCCAAAATATTTGCCTTCAAAAGAACCTCTTCTTCCGCCGGATTACCGCTGATGAAATGAACATCGTTATGATCAATAGGGCATCTCTCTGCGTGATCAATGATGACCACATCCTCTTTATAGTCACTAATCATAATCTCTTCTACTACATTTTCCAATTTCTCTTTGGATGATCCGATTAAAATATAATGTTCCTTTCCCGAGTAGGTCAATCGCCCCTCCTCCTTCATTTTTCGATATGCGCTAAAGCTTTCAAACACCTTCCCAATGATAATCCCCATTCCACCGATGCCAACAGTATAAAGGAGAATCATCGTAAATAGTCTTCCAAAGTCGCTCTCAGGAAAATAATCGCCATATCCAACCGTAACAAGAGTCGTCATCGTCCACCATACCGCATCGAGGAATCGAGGGAAGGTTTCCGGCTCTACTAATCTCATGGTTATACTGCTAATTAATATGAGGGCAACGGTTAATATTGCCGCCTGCAGAAGGCTAATTTTCGATATTTTAGAGAATATTTTATGTAGAATCCACATTCTTCTTATCCTTCTCCTTTAAAAAGTCCCACAGGCAAGTAATAGGAAAGATTATTCGTAATCGTCCCCCCGACTCTATAGCCTAATGCAGCCGGTTTCCCGTTAACTAAAAAGCTGCCTAAAAGCAGTTTGCCCTGTTGGATGCCCTTTTCGCTTTGAAAAGTGATGGTTGGATGCTCTACGAATTGCTGATATACCGGGATGAAATCCGAATACGTTCGTTGCGCATCCTGATGAATTAACTGACCATGCTGATTAAATATTTCCACTGTGTCGCCTTCTCTCCCAAAGGATGGTTTTTTCACAAAAGGCATACCTTTTTGCAATAATTCATCTGGTTCAAGATAAGTCGGAAGAAAGTAATCCTCTATCCACTTATGCTCCTGCTCTGTAAAGAAAGGATGGTTTTCTTCATGCAGACCCCAAATGATTGCCTGAACCGCTTTATTTTGCAATAAAAATGCTGAGGGAGGATTGATTAGCGTCAACTTCCCCTCTTCAACTAACTCCAATAACCACCTGCCAATAGGGTTTCCTTCGTCATCTTCATCTGTTATTAAGCTTTCAACCGGGAAAGTTTGCCGATAAAGAATATCAATTTTCACCCCATCTTCATCAAACAGACCGATTCCTCTTTGAATTTGCAGCTTATGGAGTGGCGTAAATTTAGATGGTACGCCCCTTTGAAGAAACAGCACCGTTTCTCTATCCTCGATATTATCTTCATGTGCAGTAAAAACAACATGGGGTGATGGATGATTTATACTTTCATTGATGCTGTGACGAACCGCTTTTCGTAATAGCAGTTCCATCCCTTCATTGGGGTTGGCTACTCCAAATTCATTGCAGACTAAGCTATTAATAGAAAATAATTCTTTTATAAAAGTTGGTGTATCAGCATTAATTTCAATGCATTTATAACTATCGCCGTATGGAATTAAATCCAGCCGAGAAATAACACTCTCGGCTGGAATCGTTTTTAACCTTAAAAAAGAAAGGGTTTCCTGTGGAAATCCCATTTCTAGTAAAGTTTCATCAGGCACATTTCGAAGCAAAGAAGCACTTTTAAAAAAGATCGCACCAATCCGCTCACTAATTAGACGAATACTGGAAACCTCGTCTTCTTTTATAAGCTTGATATCATAAAGGGCATATTCTTCCCCGTATAAATCAGCCCAAAAACCTTCTATATTTTCATAGAATTGGCGTCGTTTCGTATGATAATCAAATGATTCGCTCACTATACTCCCTCTCCAAAATCCTTGACATATACTACATAAACTCCCCGATCTTCATCAATTTCAGTAGAGGAGACGAGCTTTTGTCCGATGCCCGGTATATCCACAACATCCTTTAAGAGATAGCGCAGAACATCGAAATGGGTAGGACAAGGAATGCGGGATAACAAACGGAAATTGTCCCGTTCATCAGGACTGCGGAATTCGATATGCACTCCCATACCACGAAAACTTCTTTCATCTTCCCCTGGGTAATTTCTTCCGATTTCTTTTATAACTAGAATTTCTTCTTCCTCATGCATTTCATTGGAAGTCAGCTCGTATTGAGTTCCTCTTAAGATGAAGTACGTACATAGCTGCCGTGCGTAAAATTCATCAACGCCAACGTTTTTAGTCGTATATTCATAGAATGGCTCGTAATGACCATTACCTTTATCAATATAATAAGTTAATCCTTTCAATGTCCTTCCCCGTCCCAACTAGTAAGATAAACATTTTGCCACAATCCAGCCAATGGCTAACGATAAAGATAATAGCATCGTTCCTACTGCTCTATTATCCTCTTCAATTGCTTTATGAATGCTAAAACGAATTGTAATCACTTCTGCTAATATAAAAACAATAATTTGCGTAATAATTCCGATAGCTCCCCAAATTGCCATATCAAGAAGAGAGACAGAATATTCTGCTGCAGCTCCTAAAACAATAGCAAGACCGACAACTTTACCGCCTAAAGACATGGCAGCCGTTACATTTCTTTCAGCGATTAAACGAAATTCCTTTAACTTTGGTGTACTTATTGTAAATAAAACTACTCCAACAATTAAAAGGAGCAGGGCAACCCCTAAATAAGATGCAAAATTAAGATATAAATTCATCATGTACCTCCCTCTTTAGCTTTCACTTTCATTCAATTGTTTATATTATTAGCCCCCGTAGCTTTTTGATCCACTGCCAAATCCGGAGCTAGTTTTGTTTCCACCTTGAACTGTAGAGCTGCTGCTCTTGGTGCTTTTATAGTCAGTACTATTTATTAGGGAGCTTTTATTTTTGTAATACTTACCGCCGTAATAATAATGACCATAATAGCTAGAATGACTGTCATCACATTCCCATACACCATCGTCATCGTCCCATTCCCAATCATTACAGTATTGATCATTAGGTGGAGAGCCTACTGCAGTACTTGAACCGCATCCTGACAGCCCAAGCGTGAGTGCGGTCGTTGTAATACCTACCATTACCTTTTTCGTTTTCCCCAATATATTCACCTCTTTCCTTTTACATTTACGAGCAGTTTTATGAAAAGATTCATAAAAATTTCTTTACTATCGTCATACAATACGATTCGCTAAAAAAATTTATACGGTTAGTTATGATAGTTAGTAATTTAATTACCCAGGCCTTATTAACTGTACATGAAATAGTGAAAAGAAGTTGCTCATTTATAAAATTAGAGAGATTATGCTCATGAATAAGAAGCCATTAATAAATTAATAAATCTCTATTTCACTAACTAAGCAGGATAGCAGTAAGTGAAATACTTTCAATTTAGAAATACTTATACGAAAAATTTAATTAATAAAGGTAATACTAAAAATAAAAAATTATAGGAGCGGAAACCATGCCACGAAAATTCACCCAAAATAGCGAAGAGTTGGATACAGAGAAAATGGTTCAAGCATCAAATGCTCAACAAAGTAATAATCAGCCTAGTAAAAATGAAGTTGATAAACTAACTCGCATGTTAGCATCAGTATTGGAGTATTTGTCAGATGAAGACACCGATGAAATTGATATTGGGTACCTTTTTGATAATACAGAAGGTCTTAAAGAATGGTGGAATCAATATAAGGAAAAGAATCGGAAAGTGATTGAAGAAGAAATTAAACAATCTCTTGGCGAACTATCTTTAGAGGATCTTAATAAAATCCTTAAGCAGTTAAAAGAAAAACAGAACTGACCACTAACTAACAGAACTATTAAGAATAAGCATAAGCGCCCTGTTAGCCCCGACAAGAAGGCGCTTTTTATTCTACATTTCTGTATTAATAGTAGAAGGTTTATTTAAAGGATGAATCAAATTTTTGCGAGCTTTATCGTCTGTTCGCAAACAGTATGATTTTTCAAAGCAAAAAGTAAAAAACGATAGTTATACCCTTTTAATCCTCCTTAATTAAATAGGAAATCATCACTCAAAAATGGATTTCTAATGACTCCCTTTTTGAGTGATGATATTTACCGCCATAGTATTAAGATTTAAAATTACTAATAATTCCCTGTAATTCTTGAGCCATTTCACTTAATATTTCAGCCGAAGAGGATACTTCCTTCATTGTAGAGTTCTGCTCCTCGGTAGATGCTGCTGCATTTTGTATTTTAGCTGTAGATTCTTCCACTATGTATCTTACTTCTTGTATCCCGTTGTCCACTTTTTGTAAATTAGAATGTACTTGTTTAACTATTGCAGCTACTTCTTGAGATTCAACGGCCACCTGTTTAATAGATTGATCTATATCTCGGAAAGAGTTACCCGTTTTTCTTACCATATTTAAACCTTCTTTAACAACTTGTGTACTGCTATTTATCGATTTAACAGCTTTCTGGGATTCATCCTGTATTTCCTTAATAAGATTACGTATTTGCTCTGCTGCGATAGATGATTGGTTAGCCAATTTTCGAACTTCATCTGCAACAACAGTAAATCCTTTTCCTTGTTCACCTGCCCGTGCAGCCTCAATTGCCGCATTTAAGGCCAACAGGTTTGTCTGATCAGCGACCTGTGTAATCAACTCAATAATTTTGCCAATTTCTTTGGATTTTTCACTTAATGTATGAACAACCTGAGCAGATTCCCTTGCAGAATCTTGTACCTGATTCATCTGTTCTATTGTTTGCTTTACTACATCATTTCCTATCGCCGCATTGTTATTAGCAGCAATCGTTAAATTAGCAACAGACTGAATAGAATCAGCAGCCTTACTCATTCCTTTCGATATTTCCTCGGATGCTTCCGCAGCCTGAATAACCATGGAGACTTGCTTTTCTGCCCCCATTGCAATTTCCTGCATAGCAAAAGTAATTTGTTCCGTTGCTCTATTTGTGTCTTCAGCACTAGCAGATAATTCATCTGATGTGAAAGCTACACGTTCTGAATTTAAATGAACTTGATGGATCAATTGGCGGAGACTCTGTTTCATTTCGTTAAAGACACGAGCTAATTCCCCAATTTCATCACGATTTCCCACTATTATATCGTCTTGTGTTAAATCACCTAAAGCTATATTTCTCGCTCCTTCTACTAAAAATAAAATAGGACGAGTAATCATCCGAGACATGAAAACGCTAATAAGGATTGCTAGAGCAGAAGAGATAAGACCCCAAAATAAATTTATGTTTTTAACAGAAGCAACCATATCTGAATTTGCAGTAATACCTTCCTGCATTTGTTTTGTCTGAATCTCAACCATTTCATTAGCAGCTTCTTCTATTTGTGCAGCTATCGGAATGATTTCTTCATTAACGAGTTGGTTAACTTGTTCGTTATTTGCCTCTTCTGAATTAATGGCATTTAAAGATTTTTCCTTCAACTGTTCATGTAAATCAGAAATTGTTATTAGTAACTCATTTGCTTCCTGACCTTGAATGACTGTCTCTTCACTAGTCACTTTTTCTTCTAATTGCTCAATTGTTGTTTGTAAAAATTCTAAAGAGCCTTCCTCACCAGCCAAAATGCCTCTCAAACTTGCAACTTCTCTAGAAGCATAGAGCTGAATATCTTTTATATTTATTAAATTAGTATCCAATTGTTCCACCAAATCTGAATAAGAATGATTTATTTTTTGGATTTCATAATAAGATAGAGCACAAACGGCACCAAGAAGAACCGTAAGAATCAAAAACCCTGATAACATTTTTTTACGAATAGTCATTTTCATTTAAATATCCCCTTCTAGCCGATAATCGTAATTTTTAATATGTTTAAAGTAATGGATGAGCCTTAAAATTTCCTTAAAATTACTAAGAAGGGTTTATAATTTATCGATTGTGTTAATAGGGTACTGGAAGAGATTAATTTAATAAAAAGGATTAATTTGCGAGGAATATGGAGTAAACATTACTTAGAGGTGAACCTTAATGGGTAAGCATTACTTATTATTACTAGGAGTATTAGATTACAAACATTTGTCTCAATAAGGATTAATACTCCTTTATATAGAAAAGTATCAAGTTTATAAACAATAATTTAACAAGATTTCCCACAATTCCCAAAAAGACTTGTAGTATCTAATACTACAAGCCTTTTTAGAAATCCCTTTGTTAAGCTTGAATTGACCCAAATCAGTGATCTTCTACAATCTTCTGTACTTCTTGTAATTGCTGCTTCAACAACTCTAGCTGTGATTTATTATGTTCAACTAAATCCATATGCTCATTATGTTGTTCTGCATTTTCAAATGCGTTCTCTGCATGAGAAATTGCATTAAATGCATGCTCAACTGCTATTTCCTCTGGGTGTGACATTGCTTGCTTTACCGCGCGATCAGCCTTTTGAACAGAGTTGCTGAATAAAGTACTCGGGTGATCTTGTTTCCAACTTGTGTCTGAATGCTTTGCCATATATATTCTTCCCTTTCTTTCGAATTAATCATTACTAAATCTTAGTATTGTAATCTAACGACAAAATATGTACATCATTAAAGTGAATTAATTTTCATTTCAGTTAATAACGAAATTATTTTTGTTTAAATAAACAACATTATTCCATACTAATAGTTGATGGAAATAAAAAAGAACTTTATATACAAGTAAAATAATTTTTGTATATAAAGCTCTATTAATATTTATCTATTTTTTCATTTTATGAATATACCGCGATGCTAACGCTGTTAAAAACGCATAAGTTGTTGCCTTGACAGTAGATTGCACTTGATTATCTCGATTTGGGTCGATACAAACAAAATCCATTGCACGGACTATTGGATATTTCCCCATCTCAAATAAGATATCAAAAAGCTCGTCAGTCCGCATTCCACCTGGTGTTGATGCCGGGACGCCTGGTGCATAGGTAATATCCAATACATCCATATCAACCGTAAGATAAACAATATCAACTTTATTGGAAAGCTGCTCCATCACATCATGTATCACGGAAGCAATGCCTTTTTTACGAAGCTGTTTTAATGAAATCATATTGACCTTATGTTTATGTGCCGCTTCAATTAATGAAGGTGCGTTATAAAACCCATGAAGTCCAATATTATATACATTTTCACCCTTTACAACATTGCCTTCCACAAGTTGACGAATTGGTGTTCCATTCGTTGGACCTTGGCTTAAATCTCTCAAGTCCAAATGTGTATCGAGCTGAACAATTCCTATTGATTTATTTTCATTATTACTTTGAATTGAACGAACTAATGGTGCTGTGATTGAATGATCGCCGCCAATGGATACATAAAAAGAGTTAGGATAATTATGTTGAATATGCTGCATAGCATGTTCTATATTATCATGACACTGAAGAATATTTGTATAGTGCATTTTTACATCGCCAAGATCGCCAACTTTATAATCCCGAAAATCAACATGTTCGTCAAAATAATAAGTTGTGAATAGTTCCCAAGCCTTTCGGAATGCCTTCGGAAATTCCGATGCAGCAGATGCACTAATAGAAGATCGCGAAAGCGGGACACCAAGAATAACAGCATCCCAGTCTTCACGTTGTTCTTCCCAAACAGGTATAATCCAATCCTTAACCTTTATATCCTTGCCGTCTTCTCTTATCCATACTGTCGAAGATTTTTGTACATATTCATTTAATCCTTCTATCATTGAAAAACTCCGTCCTTTAAGACTACTTTACCGTTTTTCACAACTATATGAGTGTGGTTCATACCGTAATAGTATTGTAATTGTTTATAGTTGGCCACATTCAACACTAATATATCTGCTTTTTTCCCCTTTTCCAGTGAACCAATTTGATCCCCTCTGTTAATCGCATAAGCAGCATTGACTGTTGTTGCCGTTAATACTTCTTCCAGTGTAAGTCCCATGTTCATACAAGCTAAATTCATAATAAACGGCAAGCTAATTGTAGGTGATGAACCAGGATTAAAGTCTGTTGAAATTGCAACAGGTACCCCTTCATCAATCATTAGTCGTCCACGGGCAAAAGGTGCACGTAAGAAGAAAGCTGTACCTGGAAGTAAAACGGCAATAGTTCCTGCCTCTGCCATTTTTCTAATCCCCTCATCTGAGGCAACTAGCAAGTGTTCTGCAGAGATTGCTCCTACTTCCGCTGCAAGTTCAGCACCTTCGTATGGTTCTATCTCGTCAGCATGAATTTTAGGTGTTAATCCATATAGCTTTCCAACCTCCAAAATTTTACGAGATTGTTCGGGTGTAAACACTCCTTTTTCACAAAATACATCATTAAATTCCGCAAGATTTTCTTCGGCTACTTTAGGAAGCATTTGGTTAATAATAATATCAACAAATTCATCTTCTCGCCCTTTATAGTCTATCGGAACTGCATGTGCTCCCATAAAGGTACTTACAATATCAATAACATGTGTCTCTTGAAGTTTTTTTGCTACTTCTAACTGTTTTTTTTCATTCTCCCAATCTAAGCCATAGCCACTCTTAGCTTCAACAGTGGTAACACCGTACTTTAAAAATTCATTTAAATGATTAAATGTTTTCTCATATAAATCTTCAAAGCTAGCTTGACGGGTACTCTTCGTCGTTGAGTGAATGCCTCCGCCTGCATTCATAATTTCCATGTAGGTAAACCCGTTTAAACGCATATTGAATTCATTTTCCCGTGTTCCACCATGTACTAGATGGGTATGGCAATCGACTAGTCCAGGCATAACAATCTTTCCAGCAGCATCAATCACTTCTGCATCCATAGCAAGTTGTGGATGTTCTCTTTGTATTTCTTCTAACGTACCAACAGCAACAATTTGATCTTGATCGATTAAAATACTGCCGTTTTTTATAATACCAATTTCCTTCATTGCTTCTTTTGTACGAGGACCTTTTCGATCCCCTTTTAGCGTTATAACTTCATTTGCATTTTTAATTAATGTAGGCATCACTATCAACCTCTTTTGTCCAGCATTGGCATTTTAACATGCTTTTCTTTAGCAGCTTTAATTGCTATATCATAACCAGCATCTGCGTGGCGAACAACACCCATCCCTGGATCTGAAACAAGAACTCGATTAATCTTTTCAGCTGCCAATTGTGTTCCATCAGCCACTAATACTTGACCAGCGTGTTGTGAATATCCCATACCAACACCTCCGCCATGATGGACACTAACCCAACTAGCTCCTCCTGCTGTATTAATTAAAGCATTTAAGATTGGCCAATCTGATACTGCATCCGATCCATCTAACATTCCTTCTGTTTCACGGTTTGGCGATGCAACAGAACCAGAGTCTAAGTGATCACGGCCGAATACTATTGGTGCCTTTAATTCTCCATTAGCTACCATTTCATTTACCTTTAATGCGAAGCGATGGCGATCGCCATAACCAAGCCAGCAAATACGTGCAGGAAGACCTTGCCATTTAACCATTTTTTGAGCCATATCAATCCAGTTAACTAAGCCCTCATCATCTGCAAACATTTCTTTTGCAAGAGCATCTGTTTTGTAAATATCTTCTGGATCACCTGATAAAGCTGCCCAGCGAAACGGTCCTTTACCTTCACAAAATAGTGGTCGAATATACGCTGGTACAAATCCAGGGAAATCGAAAGCATTTTCAACCCCCATTTCTTTAGCATAAGCACGAATATTGTTTCCGTAGTCAAATACTTCTGCTCCTGCCTTTTGGAAATCAAGCATCGCCTGCACATGGTCTGCCATAGCTTGCTTTGCTCTTTTCTCATATTCTTTTGGATCTGCTTTGCGCAACTCTAACGCTTCTTCAAAACTCATGCCATTCGGAACATATCCATTTATCGGATCATGTGCAGAAGTTTGATCAGTAACAAAATCTGGGATTACTCCACGGTTAAGAAGCTCTCTGTGTACGTCTGCACAGTTGCCTACTAAACCAATGGATGCAGGTTCTTTGTTTTCTCGTAGTTTATTTACCAATTCAAGAGCATCATCTACCGTTTCCACCAAATAGTCACAATAGCCTTCTTTTATTTTACGTTCAATACGTTTTCGGTCTACCTCAACAACTAAGATGACAGCACCAGCCATTTTTCCTGCAAGGGGTTGAGCACCACTCATTCCTCCCATACCGCCAGTTAAAATGAATTTTCCTCTTAAATCAGCTGATCCGAAAACCTTTTTGCCTGCTTCTACAAAACTTAAATAAGTACCCTGTAAAATTCCTTGAGCTCCTATATAAATCCAACTGCCAGCAGTCATTTGGCCATACATCATTAAATTGCGTTCTTCCAACTCATAAAAATGCTCCCAATTTGCCCAAGCTGGAACTAAATTTGAATTTGCAATTAATACTCGTGGAGCATTTTCATGTGTTCGGAAAACAGCTACAGGTTTACCAGATTGCACAAGTAATGTTTCATCATTTTCTAATTCCTTTAAAGACGCTATGATTTGTTCAAAACATTCCCAATCTCGCGCCGCCTTACCGATACCGCCATAAACAACTAATTCATCCGGATTTTCTGCAACTTCAGGGTCAAGATTATTCATGAGCATGCGCATTGCAGCTTCTTGTTGCCATCCTTTACATGTTAATTGATTTCCTCTAGGTGCTTTAATATTTTTATTCATCAATTTATTCATCTATAATCTCCCCTTAAAAATTAAAATAATAAAAATGCTATTGGTGTTACGATAATTAAAGAAAGTACAACCCGTTCAAACCAAATAATAATTAACTGGCGAATTGTTAAAGGTATATCGGTTGATAAAATTAACGGGATAACTGCTGAACAGAATAAAATCGCTGACACTGATACATTCGCCACAATAAATTTAGTAATTAGCGATGCTTCTGCCACTAATAAGGAAGGCAAGAAAATTTCTGTGATTGATAATGAAAGAGCCTTCGCAGTCAGCATAGGTTCTGGCAACTGTAATAAATAAGTGAATGGTGCAAAGATGAATGCAATAACATCAAATAATGGTGTATACAAGGCTAATACTATTCCTAGTAAACCAATTGATAAGATGGAAGGTATAACACCCATCGCCATTATGAGACCATCTTTTAGATGAAGATATAAATTCTTAAAGAATGTAGGGTTTTTCTCTACTGCATTTAAAGCCTCTTGCCATGCATTTTGGAAACGCTTTCCTCTTATGATGACTTCTGGGTCTGCAGTAGTTCCTTCTAAATACTCATCCTTAATCCGATTAAGCGGGTAAATACGTGCTGTTATTGCTGTTACAACAAATGTAATAATTAGGGAAATCCAAAAGAACTGTGACCAATATTCCATAATATCGAGTGTATTGGCCATTACGACCATAAACGTAACAGATACAGTAGAGAAGCCAGTTGCAATAATTGCTGCTTCACGAATCGTATACTTACCTTGCTTGAAAACACGATTTGTTAATAACAATCCTACTGAATAGCTTCCAACAAAAGACGCTACTGCATCAACAGCAGAACGACCTGGTGTACGAAAAATTGGTTTCATAAACGGCTGCATGAAAACACCGATAAACTCTAGTAAGCCATAACTAACAAGCAATGCTAAAAATACAGATCCTATTGGAATTAAAACACCTACTGGTTTAATTAACTTATCCATTAAAAATGGTCCTACGTCTGGTGCAAAAAGCCATGCTGGACCGACTCCGAAAATCAGCATAATTCCTATAACTAATCCTGCTAATTTAAAGATAGATAAAATTCTACTAACCATATCCTTCTTCCAGCTTTTATTAACAAATGGCAATATTGCACCCGCCACTAGTAAAATAAAGACATATGCAGTAACCAATGTTGGAAAAGATGTAGATATAAAACTGACTATATGGTCGATTAGAATGGAAGATTTTCCATTCCATTCAAATGTTACAAAGAAACTGAAAATACCAATTAGACTGCATACAATCATTTTTAAAGTTGTTGTAGTTTTATTTGAAGCATTTATCGCAGTCATTTGATCTATTTTATTCGATTCGGCTAATTCTTCCGCCGATAGCTCTTTAACACTCTCAGTCATTTCTCTTCCCCCTTTGCTTTTTATTTATATTTACATTTTAATATTCAGTCTTTTCGAAAAATATAGAATTTTAAAATGAGAAAATGGAATTTTATATGTTTTTAATTAGAATTTAATTGTATAATAGAAAAAAAATATGATTCTGGAATTTTATAAGGTGATTAGAATGAAAATTTTCATTATTGATCGGGATTATACAGAAGCAAAGGGATTTAAATGGTATTTGGAGTCTTATCTATTAAATGAAATTGAAGTATATATTTTAAACTCAATTGATCAACTATATCAGCAATATCAACAAGTACATCCAGATATTTTAATTGTCGAGATAGAATTAATAAAACATCCAAATGATATTGCCTTTTTCAAATTAGCTAGAAAAGACGGAACCGAGATTTATGCAATAACCTCCGAACCACTTTTTCAACACGCTTTAAAGGCAATTCAAATGCAAGTAACGCACTTTTTCGTAAAGCCTGTGGATTTAAATCATTTGAAGTATTTAATTAATTCTTCTACAAAGGAAAATAAAACTGTTGTCAATTCTATTGGAGATTATGATTTAACAAATGTTTTTTACTTACAACTCTTTTTAAACAATGAAAATGGTAGCTTTTTAAAGGACAATCGACTTTTTTTCCTTATCGAGCCAGAGTATCCCAAAGATTTAAGCGCTTTATATAGTTGGTTAAAGGAAACCCCGATTTTCGAAAGTATAGAAATTTATCCATTATCAAAACGTATCATCTGTATCTCAGAATTTGTTGAGAAATCATTATTTGAGAAAAAGGCAAGAACATTAATTCGGGAATGGAATATTATGAGTGGCAGCTATATTAATATAGCTATTTATGATAGAGAACCTGCTCAATTGAATGAAATTTATTTAGAGACTAAGAAAGCCTTAAAGCAACGATTCTATAAGGGATTTGAGCATATTTTTTATGTCAGCAAGCAGCTTATTCCACTTCCCTTAGATCCGTTATTAACACCTGAGGAACAGCAGCTATGGATACAAGGTCTTGAAAATCTTGATATACAAACAATTAAAGAATTTCTCTACCGATTATCTATTGATGGGACTTATTATGAGCAAGATTCAATTCGTATACATCTAACCAGTGTGTTAGCACAAATTAGACGGTTTATGCTGAAATATAATTTACATCAAAAAGCCGTATTAGAAGAAAATTATCGTCAATTATTCAACATTATATTAGAACACCCTATTCTATATACAATTATTCAGGAAATCATCCTTTTTACACAAACATTAATGAAGCTTGCAGCTGATGCAAAATTGGAATTCAAAGCAAATTATGCTGAATTGGCAGCTGATTTAATTGAACAACAATATAAAAATACTAAATTGTCTTTAATTGAAATAGCCAATCAACTAGGAATTACATCAAACTATTTAAGTAGTATTTTTAGTAAGCATCATGGTGTTGCGTTTAAACGCTATTTACAGCAGATTCGTATACAGCATGCACAAAAAACTTTATTAGAGACCAATTTTCCAATTAGTGAAATTGCACAGTTAAATGGTTTTGAGGATCCTAATTACTTTGCAAAACTTTTTAAAGCTTATACGGGGCAATCTCCAAATCGATACCGAAAAATGTTAAGGGAGAAGAGAGAATAACCAACTTCTAAATACCATTATGGTGTAGTTTGCTTTTCTATAAAACCCTTAAATACAGTGTCTTTAAAATTAAAGCTTCTTCTCCTAACACTTAGAAAGATAAAGCAATTATAAAAATGCCCTTTCCAAATGTGGACAGGGCATTAATAATCTAATTTTCATATAATTGAATGTAAACTAGAAGGAAGGACTTAGCTTATCCTCTCCGAAATAATCTCCACTGCTTTCTTAAATTCCTTTACAAAAGCTTCTCGACTAACTTCATATAGAACATGAACATTTGGTACTTTTCCCGTTTTCTCCATATAATCCACGACTGTTGTACCAACTGTAACCCCTTCAAGCTCTACTTCAACGTAGTAATCTTGACCTTCAAAAATATCCGGCTTTAATAAGTACATTACCGCGCATACATCGTGGAAATGAAGTACTTTGTCATAATTTTCTTCATGAAACGGTGTTTTTTTTATATTTTTAAGATAAAACTCCACCATTTGATTTAACTTTTGTGTTAAGTCAGTATCTTTATTTAAAATATTTTTCATTTCATCAATTGTAATAAAGGCTTTATGTGTTACATCCAAACCACTCATCACAATAGGTAAACCTGAACGAAACACAATTTCAACTGCATGTGGATCGACGTACGCATTAAATTCTGCTGTCGGTGTGACATTGCCACCTACCGCTGCACCACCCATCCAAGAAATACGTTCTATTTTTGCTTTTACTTCTGGATGTGCGAGTATTAAGGCTGCGATATTTGTTAATGGTCCTGTTGAAACGATTGTTATTTTTTCATCGCTTTTTAAAATCGTTTCCAGCATGGCCGTAATTGCAGTACGATAGCTTATTGGCAACGTTGGTGTTAAAAATTGTACATTTCCTAGACCACTTTCTCCGTGGACTTCTTCCGCCTCTTCTATTTCATAAATTATAGGACTTTCTAAACCTCGGGCAATTTCAACATTTGCTCCAATATAACTTAAAAAGGCACGCGTATTATAGTTTGTTTTATCTTGAGAAATATTCCCAGCGCTTGTTGTCACTAGCCGTATGTCAAAAGCATGATCATTGGCAAAAGCTAAAATAAGCATCATTGCGTCGTCAATCCCTGGATCGGTGTCGATAATAATTGGGATTTTAGTCATATTGAGCCCCCTTTTTAATACCTCAAATCAGTGAATTTAAGGGTAATTAAATTTTCAGGTCCTATTTCACTCTAATCTTGTAAATAATTGGATATTGAAAAGTATGTCAATAAAAATGATTTAATTACTAAATTGTATTTTTATCCGTAAAATACAGCTAAAACCTAATGAAAATTTATTCCCCTTTAAAACACTGCTTCCCACAATACTTCTTATATATGACATCTCATAGATTCTCAGTATAGAGCATTTCTAAACATCCATTTAGCCATAAAAAAACCCATCTTAAGTTATGTGGCTTAGATGGGTTAATCCTATAAAACTGCCCCCTTTAAGGGACCGTAGTATGCTTTCCTGCATCAGGTCTTTAAATTTATTTATAAAAACCTACTTGCATAGAGGCTTCATGTCATAACTCAGCACCCTTTAACAATACTTGAGATGACGAGGCAAAAATCTAGACTGTCTCAATATGCTTACGCAAAACATCGCATGATTGATTGAAGACCTTCATTTCTTCCTCTGTTAAGTTCAATTCAATGATTTCTTCAACGCCATCCTTGCCAATGATTGCTGGTACACTAGTATAAATATCAGTTTGGCCATATTGCCCACTCAATAGTGTACTTACAGGGATAACTTGTTTTTCATCATGGTAAATACAATGAACAAGTCGTGCTAACGCGGACGCAATACCATATTCAGTAGCACCTTTTCCTTTAAATGTAGTCCATCCAGCGTTAACTACTTCTTGTAGAACCGCTTCATGATCCAGAGCAAAGCGTGAATCATGCTGCGCCAATTCTAAGATTGGTTTTCCATTTATCGAAATATGAGACCAAGGAATCATTTGAGAATCTCCATGCTCTCCCATTGTATATCCGATAATCGATTTATGATCGACCCCTGTTTCACGCGCAATTACCTCACGCAGTCTTGCACTATCTAAACATGTTCCCGTACCGATGACACGATGGCTGTCAAAGCCTGACAACTTATAAACGTGACCCGTAATAATATCACAAGGATTTGTAATGTTAATAAAAATTCCATTAAATCCTGATGAAACAACTTCTTCTACAAAACTATTTACTACATTAATAGATTGTTTTAATTCAGATAGACGGTTTTGATCTTGCGTAATGCCGCCTGCACTAATAACAACGATATCACAGTTAGCTAAATCTTTATATTCCCCTGTTTTAATAGTTACTCTGTGAGGAAAATGTGCAACACTATCCACTAAATCTTGTCGTTCTGAAGTTAATTTCTCTTTGTTAATATCTACAAGAATCAGTTCATCTACGATTCCTTGTACTGCAAGACTATAAGCACAATGTGCACCGACATGTCCTACACCAATTATTCCAACACTTCTTACTTTAATTCCCATCATTTCACCCCTATATTCCATATCGAATATTAATTCATTTATATGTATTAATATAACACACTAATAAATAAGGTGAACTCTAAAATTTTTAAAGATTTATTTAATAGGAATCTCAACCATAACCGTAATCTCTAAATCATTTGTTGTACTAATAGAAACGGTACCATTATATTTATGAACAATTTCCTTTATAATGAATAGTCCTTGCCCTCTTGTTTTCCCTTGTTCTACTTTCTTAGTTGAATAACCCTGTTTAAATATTATTTCATCATCAATTATTTTAGGACCTGTATTCATAATCTTAAAAACATACTTTGCTTCATCTGCAATACAATTAATGACAACCTTTCGTTTTTCTTCAGGTAATTCGATCGTTGCCTCAATTGCATTATCAATTAAATTCGATAAAATTTTAATCATGTCTGTTGTTTTTATTTTATCAAATGCATTTTTAGAAATTGATATATCCATATCAATCAGTTGGTTTTCAGCTGCCAGTTTTTTTGCTTGTAATAATATACCTAGTCCAGGATGCTCCACATCTAATTCAATTGATTTAATTACTTCGACTTCTTTTGAAAGTGAAGAGACATATTGTAATGCTTTATTTAATTCGCCAATCATTAAAAGACCATGGATTACCTGTATATGGTTTACAAAGTCATGTCTTAAAGAAGAGACAGATGCTATTAAGGTCTTTATTTCAGTTTGATATGTATCTTCGGTATCCCCTACTTCTTTTGCTACTTCTTTTAGATACCATCTTTGCATAAGGAAAAATGAGGCAATAATGATTAAGATAAAAACACCATTAAATATAAAAATAACAATATTATCTTCTAGCACAGTTCCCTCAATTTCACTAATTCTTTTCGCACTAATATCAATTCCCAAGTAGCCAATAGTTTCCCCTGTTCCATCTTTGATTGGTACTCCAGCTGATAAATAAACGCCGAATTTCGGATCCTCCATTACACCTGTGACATAATGTTTTTCTTCATAATAGGCGCGTTTAAGCAGGGGTTCAGGTACCATACAGGGTTCACCAATTCCAATATCCGTTCTTTCCGGGGGTAATCCCACTATCATCGCTTTCGCTTCTTTTGGACTCTCAAGCTCAAGTGTATAAACATATAAGGCTCCTAATTTTTCCCTCGCATCATTTAAATACCTTCTAATCTCCCAGTAATGATTATTTTGAACTTTGTTATCCAAAAATCTTTTGTAGGCTTCAATATCCATATCTGATGCAATGGCCTTCGCAGCTTCAAGACTTTGACTTCCTATCGATTCGACAACCGTTCTCTTCATATTTACTGATATAGTATAGACACTTAAGCTGGTGAAAAATAGTAATAAAATAGTTGATAAAACTAGAATTAGTTTTATTTTATGACTTTTCATAAAAACGGTACTTCCTTATCAAAATTATTCCTATTAGAATATTACAATCAAACTAGTAATAATGTTTCGTATAAGTATTGTATACTATTTTGCCTTAATTTGCCTTTTATTTAGCTACCATTTAAAAAAAATTAAAAGGACTAAAGGAAGGAATATTCCTTTAGCCTTTCATCTCAATGTTTTGAACAGCTGTCAAATATAACCTAATTCCATGCGCTTCGTTCGCTTACAGTCTTTTCTTTATTAGGCTCGAACTTATTACCGGACTGATCTACAAAATTGTTTACATTTTCTAATGTCGCATCTACTACGAACTCAGAGGCTATCTCTTCATTGTAGTTTTGGGAACGGCTGTTTCGTTTTTCCTTGCCCATTTCAACTCTACAGGCAGCTCCTCTTTCATTAGAAACACAATTTAACCCAGTGTTGTTCTTTTCTACATTTGACATAGCTATCCTCCAATTGATTTGTTTTGAACAGTATAGATAAGCATTTTTTCCTTTTCTATACTATTCAAGTTGTAGTTTATCCATTTTAAATTATTTTATTTTCTACTACTAAAATGCTTCATACTCTAGTAACCTTTTTCATATCCATATTATTTCTTCTATGTAAACTTCTATTTACAATTGCCATTAAGGAATTCCTTAAAAGTAAAATTCATGTAAATTAAATATACTTTAGCTGTTAATCCCCATAAAAAATCCCCCATACCTTTTACAATAACTTCAAAATTCTTAACACCAGTCCATTCAATAAATTTACAATCCGTCTGTACAATTACGTTTGGATATGAAAGTGAGGTGCTTAAGTTGAAAATCGATTTGCATATGCATACAACTTGCTCAGATGGAGAAATGACACCTGGTGAGATATTACAGCTTGGAATTGACCAACAGCTTGAAATTATGTCAATTGCAGATCATGATTCACTGGACGCATATTTTGAACTTGCAAAGAATCCATTGCAAATATCGCCAAAGATGCTTGTAGGAATGGAATTTAATACGGATGGACCAAATGGAGAATTACACATTTTAGGATTTGGCTTGGACCCTACATACCCTGCACTTAAACAATACTGCAAATTTCGTAAAAATGAACGAATAAACTGGAGCAAGTCAATTGTTCAAAAGCTTCAACAATTAGGATTTTCCATCAAGTGGGAAAACTGTTTTCAACGGGCAAAGGGCGGCATTATTGTACGCACCCATATTGCAGATGAGTTAGTAGCTATTGGAGCGTTTCCAACAGCCAAACACGCTTATGAAACATTACTTATTAAAGGCGCCCCAGCTTATATAGAACGTGCAGGAAAAACCTCTAAAGGAGCAATTGATTTAATCCATGAAGCAGGAGGTCTTGCATTTTTAGCCCATCCCGGCATTTACAGCTTCAATTTCGAATTTGAAAATATTTTGAAGGAAGGAATTGATGGCATTGAAGTTTTCTATGCCTTACACAAAAAACAAACGATGAACTATTGGTATGAAGTAGCTAAGCAACATGATTTATATATGAGTGTAGGCAGCGACTTTCATGGATTTACTTCAAAAAACCCTCAAATGATTGGTAGTGTACCTTTTGAAGAAGAAGAATTAATGAAATGGATTCCTCAATTGTTAGAAAAGAAGGTGCAGCAATGAATCTATTCGCATCCTCTACTCTTTTTTGGGGACATTCATTTGAACATATTTGCAAAGTAGTAAAGGCAGAAAATTTAAAGGGAATCGAAATATGGGTAGAGCAATTACAATTTCAGGACTGGAATTTACATGAAATCCAGCACTTATTACATGCCTATCATCTGCAGGCAACAATCCATGCCAACAGTTGGGATTTAAATTTATGCTCTCTCAATGCAGGTATTCGCAATCAATCAATTCGTGAAGTAGAAAATTCCATACGTATCGCAAATAAGCTATGCATCCCTTCTATCACCGTGCATCCAGGAAAATTAACAGTTTACGGTCGTTGGGAACAAAATCATAGAAATATTATGCTTCATACACTTGATGAGCTTACATCTTTAGCAGATAAATACAGTGTAAATATTTCTTTGGAATTGATGGAGCCGGCCTCTAAGGAAATTTATTGTGAAGCGCGGAAAATAAATGATTTAGTAGCTTTTACAGATGACTGTATTCAAACAACATTTGATATTGCTCATATCCCATTTCATTTTTCAATAGCTGACGAACTTAAAACATTACAAAAAGTAGATAAAATTCATGTTAGCGACTCAACAAACACTACTTATCATGTTCCACTCGGAAAAGGAGAGTTGCAGCTAGATTGTTCATTATGGGAGACGATTGACTCTTTAAAAGTACCCGTAGTATTGGAAGGCCTAGATACATCAAAGAATCATGTGTTTTTCTATGATCATTTAGAGTATTTCCAAACAAATTCCCTACTACAACTAAAAGGAGTTACTTAAATGAATTTTTTAGTAACAAATGATGATGGTATTTTTGCTCCAGGTGTAAAAGCATTAGTGGAGGTTCTGGAAAACTTCGGAAAGGTTTTCGTAGTTTGCCCAGATGTTGAAAATAGTGCAATTAGTCATTCGATTACATTGCGAAGGCCAATTTCAGTAACTGAATTAAACCTATTTAATTCAAGCCAAGTTACTTCTTGGAGCATATCAGGAACTCCATCAGATTGTGTAAAATTAGCACTCGAAGTCTTAATTAAAGAGCCAATTGATATTGTCTTTGCAGGTATAAATATGGGTTCAAATATTGGCCGCGATGTATTTTATTCAGGAACCATAAGCGCAGCACTGGAAGCCCAATTATTTAACCTGCCATCTGTTGCACTTTCATTGGATTCATATAACCCACAGGAAACAAACTTTACAAACTGTAAAAAATGGCTTTTTCAATTTTTGCGTGAAATTTTTAAAAAGCCATTAAATAACAAGGTATTGTTAAACGTTAATTTTCCATATGTAGAACTGGACAAGTTTAAAGGATTTAAAATTGCAGATTTAGATTTTTCTATAGAACGGTATAAACATGTCACAATAGACGATTCATTTGGTCAAATTTTTTATTGGCTTAAAGACCGTCGCTCAACCATTGCGAGCGACTATATTGATTATGATTTTATGCTAATCAAACAAGGCTACGCTACGATTACACCTATACAATACAGCTTTACAGCAAACGAACTAATCGAAACCTATAAAAGTCAACTATTTGATAACAAAGGAGCGAATTAAAATGAACTTTAAAAAAATTTGGATGGTGCCGACTTCAGCGGTTCTTGCATTAAGCTTAGCTGCCTGTGGATCTACTGAGACTAGTGAGCAAACGGAAACAGATACAACATCTCCTACTTCTGAAATAGAAGGAACTGTATCCTTCTATACTTCACAGCCAGAAACAGATGCAACTGCGCTAGTAGAAGAGTTTAATAAGCTTTATCCAGATGTAAAAGTTAATACTTTCCGTTCTGGTACAGAGGAAGTAGTCGGAAAAATTCTAGCAGAAAATGAAGCAAAAGATGTACAAGCAGATGTACTTCTAGTAGCAGATGAAGTGACATTCGAAAACTTAAAAAGTCAAGACTTACTAGAAGCATATGAATCACCTGAACTTAAAAATATTCCAGAACAATATGTAGATGAAGATAAAATGTACGTTGGTACGAAAATCATGGCAACAGTTTTAGCCTATAATACAGACCTAGTTGAAGAAGCCCCTACTTCATGGGCAGATTTGACAGATGCAAAAACAAAAGATTTAACAATTATGCCTAGCCCTCTTTACTCTGGTGCCGCTGCGTATAACTTAGGAATTTTTACGCGCACTGATGGTTTAGGATGGGACTTTTATGAAAACTTAAAATCAAATGGTGTAACAGTTGGACAAGGTAATGGAACTGCATTACAAGGGATTCAATCAGGCGACCAAGCTTATGCGATTATTGTGGATTATTTAGTAACCAATGCTAAAAAGGATGGTTCTCCAATTGAGTTGGTTTACCCTCAAGAAGGTGTACCTGTTATAACAGAGCCAATCGCTCTTATGAAAGATGCTGAAGATCCAGAAGCTGCTCAAGCATTTATCGATTTTGTGTTATCTAAAGAAGGTCAAGAATTAGCGGCTAGTCTAGGCTATGCACCAATTCGAACTGATGTGGAAGCTCCAAATGGCCTTAAGAGTGTAAGTGAACTGAATGTCTTAAGTGCAGATGTTTCAGAGCTTTTTACAAATCGTGAAACAGATAAAGAACAATTTAAAACGATGTTTGGGGAGTAAAAAATGACGGGAAATTCATTTAATGATGAAACATTAGATCGCTATAAGTCATTAAATACAAAGAAAAAAAGCAGTGAATGGTTTTCACTGCTTTTTAAGAATAAAAATTTATATTTAAGCTTACTTATCATTCTAATTGTTTTTGTTATTCCAGTTATTCGATTATTTTTGATGAGCTTTCAAGCAAATGATTCCTTTTCGTTTGAAAACTATACGAATATATTAAGTGAAAAATACACATGGACGGTTATAAAAAATACTTGTCTAATCGTAGTTGGATCTACTGTCATATCGCTTATAGTCGGTGTATCTTTAGCTTGGATAATGGCCTATACAAATATCCGGTTAAAAAAATTGATGCAAGTATTTATACTACTCCCTTTTATTATTCCTTCTTATATTGTTACCATTGCTTGGACACAATTTGTTGGCAATATAAAGGCATTTGATATTAACCTTTACTCTATGGGGGGCATTATTTTTGTCCTTGGTATTTCTCACTATCCACTCGTTTATTTATTTACCGTAAACGTGTTGAAAAAAATTCCACGTGAGCTTGAATGGGCTGTAAGAGCTTCTGGAGGCGGACAATTGAAAGCCTTTTGGCACGTTACTGTTCCATTGGCATTACCCGGTATTGTAGGTGGAGGAATGATTGCATTTTTATCAAACTTGGACAACTTTGGAATTCCCGCTTTTTTAGGAATTCCATCTAATATAACGATTTTAAGTACTGCCATTTACCAGGAAGTTATAGGCTTTGGAGAAAATGCATTTTCCCGAGCTGCAACATTTTCTGTTTTACTAGCAGTTTTTGCATTATTTGCAACCGGTATTCAATGGTTTTTATTGCGCAAATCTAAAGTAACAGAAACCGCTGCTGCTGATAATTCTCCACGGTTTTACTTGTGTAAATCACGTCCGTTCGTTGAATTTAGCATTTGGCTGTTTATAGTTGGAGTAAGTATTGTTCCATTATTATCGATGCTAAAAACATCCTTGCTAAAAGTATATGGACTGTCGTTTACACTAGAAAATATTACACTTCATAACTTTAATTATCTTTTATACGATTACGATAAAGTGGCCACTGCACTATTAAATAGTTTAAAACTTGCAGGATTAACCACTCTCATATGTCTTATAATTGGAACGCTTGTCGCCTACTTTAGAATTCGCAAGCCCTCTTTTTTAACAAAGGCGTTAGAAGTTTCAATTAGTATTCCATATACATTGCCAGGAATGGTATTAGCTTTAGCAATGATTTTTACATGGATGCAGCCCATTCCAGGATGGAACCCCGGCATTTACGGTTCCATTTGGATTCTATTAATTGCTTATGTAACACGATTTATGATTTTACAAGTACGTGGCAGTTCTTCAGCATTTACTCAAATTTCAGTAGATTTAGAAGAAGCTGCACATATTTCGGGTGCTAGTACTTGGAGTAAATGGAGATATATTTTACTACCGCTTATTTTACCAAGCGTTTTAAGTGGAAGCATTTTAGTTCTCTTAACGACATTAACAGAACTAACGATTTCTTCTCTCCTTTGGTCATCTGGATCTGAAACAATTGGCGTCATTATTTTCAATTTTGAACAAGCTGGCTATACGACTTACTCGACTGCCTTCTCTGTTATCACACTATTATTTATGGGCATTTTGGCAGCGCTTGTGTACGGCATCATATATATTTGGCAAAGGAGTGTAAGAGCTTCATGAAAACAGAACTTATAGAAATAAAAAAACAATTTGGCACTTTTCAGGCATTAAAAGGAATTAATCTAACGATTGAAGATGGTGAATTTGTTGCAATCGTTGGTCCATCAGGCTGCGGTAAAACGACCTTATTACGTTTACTTGCTGGATTTGAGACCCCAAGTGATGGGCAAATTTTAATGCAGCAAGAAATTGTTGCATCGAAAACTAATGCATTACCTCCTGAGAAGAGAAATATAGGCCTTGTATTTCAATCATTTGCATTATGGCCTCATATGAAAGTTAAAGAACAAGTAATGTTTCCATTGAAGCATCACCGCTTTGTTAGACCGGAGCTTAAGAAAAATAGCGAAGCCCGTGTAACTGAAATGTTAAATATTGTTGGTTTAAGTCATTTAGCTGATCGAATGCCAAGTGAATTATCGGGTGGACAAAAACAGCGCGTTGCCATTGCCCGGGCATTAAGCGCCTCCCCTTCATTGCTTTTAATGGACGAACCGTTGAGCAGTCTAGATGCAAAACTTCGGGTCGAACTTCGCAACGAAATTCAATTAATCCACCAAAAAATAAAAACATCCATTGTATATGTAACTCATGATCAAAGCGAAGCATTAGCAATGGCTGATAAAATAGTTGTTATGAAGGACGGATTAATCGAACAAATTGGAACACCGGAAGAAATTTATTTCTATCCACAAACCGAATTTGTAGCATCGTTTATTAGTAAGGCGAATCTAATTGAAGGCAGCTGGAATGGAGATTATTTCTCCCCTTCCACTTCACCATCTACTCGTTGGTATTACCCGAATGTTGCGGATTCTTTTAAGCAATCCGGAGTTTGTCCTGTTAGACCTGAGCAATTGCAATTATCAAAGGATTCAGATGGACTATGCGGGGAAGTAAAAAATCTATTATTCCAAGGTAGGGAAGTATCTTGTATTGTCAATGTTAATGGGAAAGAAATTCACTTCATTACAGGCATTCACAACTCACTTAAAATTGGGGATCATGTTACTTTGAATGTAACTAATTTATAAAATAGAAAGGTCGGCTAACTATTTTCCAGTTAACCGACCTGTGTTTTTGTTGTTCATCATATATATCCAAATAAAATTTTACTACGTTCCTTCATACCTATCTATAATTTCATTTGCTAAATTGTAAAACGCTTCAAACTGACCATCATACCCCCATTTTTGTTTAAACGTTGCGTGTTGCATTGTGTAGTCTGCAGCACTTGCCATTTGATTATCTTCTTTAAAAACCGAATTGAATACCGGCACTTCAAGTTCCTTTATTAACTTATCCAGCGTATTTTTATGAACCTTTGAATTTTCTTTAAATTTCGTTATAACAATGCCCAATGCTTCAATCTTCATATCCATATTTTTCGCAAACTCATTAACGCGATTTATAATTTGGGGAATGCCATATGTAGAGAGAATGTCAGGGATTGTTGGGATAATATAGCCATTTGCGATGCGGATGCCGTTTAGCGTAATAATGCCCAAATTAGGAGGACAGTCGATTAAAATATAATCATAGTTAAATTTAATGGGTCGAATTGCTTTCTTTAATATTTCAATTGGGTTATTTACGTAAAATGGTCCAGTTGGCATTTTTGCTAGAACATCTTGAACATTAATAAGATCCAAACTTGATGGAATTAAATCTAAATTTTTAACAGATGCAATGTTAGATACGTTTTTTTGGAGTGTTTTTTCTAGTATGAATTTTGTATCGTCAGGCTCTAACACTTCCTCAAAAAGTGTTGCTAATGTATACCCTTGATCATTTAATTTCTTCCAAGCATTTTCTCCAATTAACATTGTTGTTGCATTGGTTTGTGGATCGAGGTCAATGAGTAGGACCTTTTTCTTGAATTCAGAAGTTAACATTTCTGCAAGACCCACAGTTGTAGTCGTTTTCGCTACGCCGCCTTTAAGATTTATTGTCGGTATTACAATTCCCAAACATTACACCCCTCTCACCTTTAGCTTCCCTTTCAATAAAGTATGTATATTATGACCTCAACATTATTAATTAATGAGTTTTTAATGATTTATTCGAAGTCAGTTGCAAAAAGAGACATTTCTCGGGAAATAATTTGGAATATTATATTGGAAATCGTCGAAAAGTGTGGGGTAATATATTAATTCGTTCTACCTGTCATTTCACTCATCTAAAAAACGCCTTCCAACAAACTTATGGAAAGGCGTTCTCTCCCTACTTTTTCGCTCACCAGATCTATTAAAACACTTGAGTCCCTCTACAATAAGTTGCGAGGATTCGATGTTTAAATTCATGATTTTCATATATTGAATCTTTATGTTTTGCATAGCTATTTTGTTTTGTCACGATAAACGGCGCCTCTTCAACGATTGCAAAATCTGCATCAAAACCTACTGCAATTTTACCTTTATTCGTGATTTTAAAACGCTCAGCAGGTGCTTCAGCTGTTAATTTTGCTACAGTCGTTAATGAAAGCTGATATTCTTTAGCTACCTCTAACACCGAAAGAAGTGTAAATTGACCACCGTTAATACCACCCCACGCCTCAAAGAAATTGCGCTTCGATAAATCCTTTAAGTCTGGAGAACATGGAGAATGATCAGAAGTAATAAAATCTATTTTCCCTTCTACAACCAATTCCACCAACTTTCGCTGTACATTTGGAGCACGTAATGGGGGAGCACATTTTGCATAAACACCATGCGACTCAAAAGCTTCATCATTGAATAGTAAATAATGTGCGCACGTTTCAAGCGACACATTAAGCCCTCGATTCTTCGCTTCATTTATAATGTTTACAGCTTCAGGACTGCTAATATGAACAAAATGCAAGGCACATCCTGTGATTTCTGCGTAAGAAAGGGCACGTTGCACCGCTTCTATCTCTGCCGCGATCGGTCGGGATTCACAGTAATCTTTTGGCGTAAGCTTGCCTTGTTCAAGTTTCTTTTGTGAAAGAAAAGATGTCATTTCATCGCTTTCTGCATGCAACGCTAAAATTTTCCCAAGACGGCTAATTTCCTTCATACCTGTAAGCAGCTCCATATTATCTACTGACTGAAAAGGTTCAAATCCGGAGTTTGAAATAAATGCCTTAAAACCTATAACACCACGCTCAGCTAATTGTTCTAATTTATCAATATTTTCGGGAACAAGTCCTCCCCAAAATCGATAATCAATTATTGATTTTTTGGCTGCTAATTCCTCCTTCAATTGCAATGAAGGGATATCGATTGTCGGTGGATTGCTATTAAGCGGCATATCAAAATATAAAGTCGCACCACCCGCTGCAAGCATTCTCGATCCTGTTGCAATCCCTTCCCATTCCACGTTTCCCGGTTCATTAAAATGGACGTGGGCATCAATTGCACCAGGCAGTACAATTTTCCCTTCCAACTCAATAACATGTGCCCCATTATTCTCTATAACAGGAGCGATTTTTACAATGACACCATCCTTTACAGCAACGTCACAAACTGAAACTTGATGAGGTTCAACTATTGTTCCACCCTTCAAGAGCAAATCAATACTCATGTTTACCCCTCCTTAACTGCAACGAAGGATGGTGCCCCGTAGTAGTCTAATGCTGCCTGTACTCCTTCTCCGCGATTTGGTTCAAAACCATTGCGAATTAGTGCTGACTCTAATGCTTGTAAAACTGCAAATACATTTTCTTTCCGACAGCTGTAGCCCATTGTACCAATACGCCAAATCTTCCCTTGTAGCGGTCCGAATGAAGATGCGATTTCCACACCAAATTGTTCTAGCATCATCTTTCGTACATTGTCACTGTCAATTCCCTCTGGAACTACGATGCATGTAACAGTTGGCAGTTTACAAGACTTATCTCCGAAAATTGATAATCCCATTGCTTCTAGCCCTTTTATAAGCGCCGCCTCGTGATAGCTATGTCGTTCAAAACGCTCATTTAATCCTTCTTCTAAAACAATTCTTAATCCTTCGCGAAGTGCATAAAGCATCGACGTTGCCTCAGTATGATGATTCAAACGTCGAGGGCCCCAATAATCCTGTATCATCGCTAAATCAAAGTAGTTGCTTCGAATCATGTTTGTTCTTTTTTGAGTAAATTCTTCAGCCGTAGCAATTCCATATTCTACTTTTTTACGTTTTTGAATGACTGCTTCTATTCGATTATTGTATGTTATTGGTGCCATACCCGAAGGAACGGATAAACATTTTTGAGTACCTCCTACGATTCCATCAATAAACCAATCATCGACCGAGATATTTACGCCGCCAATTGAAGCAACAGCATCAACTATGAGTAATACATCCTGTTCTCGACATACTTTTCCTATTTCGTCTAACGGCTGCATACACCCTGTAGACGTTTCTCCGTGAACAATTGCTACTATTTTCGGCTGCACATCTTTTATTTTATGAATAATATCTTGCTGATCAAACACATGCCCCCATTCACATTCCATAGTGTGAACCTCAGCACCGTAACGTTCGCAAATCTCAACAAGAAGGTGACCGAAACGGCCGAAAATGGGTACCAGCACTTTATCGCCGGGTTCAATGCAGCTCGCTAATAACACTTCATTGCCTGAACGAGATGTTCCATCAATTGGGAAGGCCCATTGATTTTTTGTTTGGAATAATAAACGAAGCATTTCCATTACTTCATTCATGATATTTGTAAACGCTGGATCGAACTGCCCTAAAATTGGTGTACTCATTGCCTGTAAAACACGCGGATCTACTTCTACAGGACCAGGTGTCATGATTGTTCTTGAAGGGGTTTGTAATTGTTTAAATTTCATCCTAGTTCACTCCTTAATAAGCTAATCGATATAAATAATCCATTAAAACTAATACACCATTTTCCAAATGCTCAGGACTTGTATACTCAAGTGGAGAATGACTGATTCCATTCTTGCTCGGTACGAAAAGCAGTGTGGTTGGCAAATGCTGTCCAAAAACTTGGGCATCATGACCTGCACCACTCACCATCGTTGTATATTTCAGCCCTTTTGAAGAAATTTTGTCCCGCATTAATTCGTGTAATGCTGTATCCAATCCAACCGGGGTAATATCCGTCCATTTTTCAACAGATAATTGAATCCCGCTTTTTTCCGCTAATGTACGCACAAGTTGCATGGCCTTGTGGCAATAGTCTTCTAAAACCTCCGATTCATGATGTCGAATATCTAATGTAAATTGGACATTTCCTGCAATCACATTTGGAACATTTGGTTTTACAACAATCTGACCTGTTGTTACACGCAATGATGAGGATGTTGTTTTCGCTAATGCTGTTAGCTTACTTATGGCATTAGCAGCACAAACCATCGCATCTTTTCGCTCTGTCATTGGCGTTGTACCTGCATGGTTACTTTGACCATTTAACGAAATCGTAAATCGTTTTTGACCAACAATATGACTAACCAGGCCAATATCTAACTGATTATTTTCCAGCACTGCACCTTGTTCAATATGAATTTCAAGAAAATGTTTAATATCCGACCGCTTTTTCGAACTGTAAGCGCTTATTGGAAACCCTGCATCTTCCATTGCTTGAATAAATGAAACTCCTTCTTTATCAGTAGTTTCTTCAACTGTTTTTAATGAATAGTCGCCCATCATATTTTTCGACCCCCAATAGGTAAGCGGAAAACGACTCCCCTCCTCCTCACATAGAGACACAACTTCGATTGTTTTTTTTGGCTGACCATTGCTTTCGACTAAACGCTTTACTGCCAGCAAACTAGCAAGAATGCCATAGGCGCCATCATATTTTCCACCTTGTACAACTGTATCAATATGTGATCCAGTCAATATAACTGAGTCTTTTTCTTGTGAACCTTCTATTCTTCCAAATAAATTCCCTACGCTATCAAAATAAACCTGCATTCCACAATCTATCATTTTTTTCTTTAAAGACTGCTGTGCCTGGACCCACTCTTTTGAGTATAGCAATCTGGTCACGCCACCTTCAGTTGTTGCGCCGAACACTGCAAGCCAATCCACCAGCTTTTGAATTTCATTTACATTAATTGTTGCATGGACTTCATTCATAGATGACACCACCTTTTCTGTTAGTTACGGTATAACTATTTTAAAAAAAGCGGTATTGTACTTCATCGGCAATTGTGTTAAAAAATTTCTCAATTTTAGTTAATGTAAACAAAAAGGAATATTTTCCATCGATTTTATGTAAGTTTTTATAACACACTATTTTTTTAGCGTATTTTATGATAGCTTTTATAACATAAAAAGAAAATCGCTAGTACCTTGTTTAGTTCCTAAGCAGTTCACACTTCCATTAAGAAGTCACCTTGTACCTACACAAAAGGAAAACTGAAACCTTAAAGAACTAGGCAAAGTAGCTAGACATTTTACAAAAAGGAGGTTTTCTTGTGAATATTCTACAAATGTTATCCCAGAAGGAATTAGCACCGATCTCTTTAGTTGCTGGTGAGGAGAGTAAATATCGCCAAATTAGTTCTATTACTATGATGGATGCACCAGATATCATCCCGTATTTACGGCAAAATGAGTTAATTATTACGACAGCATATCATTTAAAGAATAATCACAACTTCTTCCAAGAGTTAATTCGTGAAATGGCCGCAACTGGTTGTGCTGGTATCGCCATTAAGAAAAATCGTTTCTTACATGAAATTCCACAAGATATTTTACAACTTGCCAATCAGCTCCATGTCCCTTTTATCGAATTACCTGAGCATCTATCATTAGGTCAAATTAACTTTTTGATGACAGAAAAAATTTTACAAAGCGAAGCGTCCCTTTTAACACATGCGATGGATATTCATCGACAATTCACTCTATTAATTTTAAATGGTCAAGGAATACCAAGACTTGTTCGCCAATTATCCTCTCTTATCGGAAGAGAAGTTCAGTTAATAAGCCCTTTTCTACGTTCAATGTACTCGGCACAACAGCATATTCCGGCATTAAGTACTATTCAAAAAATGGCTAGCAGCGGATTTCAATACCCTATTTCTTCAAATAAGGTCTGGACATTTTCTTTATTGCAAGATCGAGAAGCATACACTTTATATCCAATTAATATTAACACTGAGAAATATTGTTACCTAATGATTAAAGGATTTATTGATGAACAAGACATCATTACTCGCCTAACCATTGATCAGGCAATTAACGTGCTATCTTTTGCCATTATGCAAGAGCAAGCGCTCCAACAACAAAAACGAAATATACGCAATCAACATTTACGCGACTTCTTAGAAAACGAAGGTCATTCATTGATTGTTTTAAAAGCGATGTCACAGGAGCTTGCACTACCATACCAGCAAGGATATCTATGCATCATCGGACATGTAACAACAAAAACACCTTCGTATACATTCCAGCCTAATTTTACGATTGAGCAAATCCATAAATTTTGTGAGGAAGCTCTACAGGCAACACGAATTCCAATTCATTCATTTACATTAAACAACGAGCTAATTTTCCTATATGAACTGCATGATACAAATACTGACTATACATTGTTTTTAACAGAACTCTTTACAGAGCTCGAAGCTTCTATACACCAATATTTCGACTTGCACATGATATTTGGAGTAAGTAATCAAACACACAACTTTTCTGAAATTCAACGTGCTTATAAAGAAGCACAAAGTACAGTTTTAACATTGCGCAGCAGAAATCGTGTCATTTCCTTCTATAAAAAGAAAGAAATAAATGAACTATTACAAATGATTCCACAAACAGATTTGATGAATTATCAGCGAATGGTGTTTAAAGCATTTTCTACACTGCCTGAGGATGAGCAAATGATTTTATTCGAAACATTGAATGAATATTTAGAATGTCATTGCCAAATTTCCGAAACAGCAAAACGCCTATATGTTCATCGTAATACAGTTATTTATCGAATAGAGAAATGCGGCAATTTATTACAGAAGGACTTAAAAGATCCAGAAGTAACCCTCCAGCTCCGATTAGCACTTCGGATTCGCAATCATTTAATTATTGAGCAGCATGCGTAAGCAACAAAAAACATTCAGTTACTTTACCTAAATGTCCTTAAATGAATTAGCCACTTCAACTAAAGACAATTGACTGAATATTTTTTATTATGTGATAAATAATTACATGAACAGTTATATTATCTTGCGAAATTATGGAGGAAATTTTATGAATGAACATATGAGTGCACCTAAAGCTGCCTCTACATTGCAGCAGGAATTATATTAGTGGCGCTTAGATTAATACCTAAATCGCAGCACTTGCCACACTTATTCCAACATCCGTTTTAGGCGGCGCTACTGTTGTTATGTATGGGATGATTATCTCTTCCGGAATTAAAATGTAAAGTACAGTTGATTTTTCTAATCAAAATAACTTATTAGTAGTCACTTGTTCCGTATCACTAGGATTAGGTACTACTGTCATACCAGAATCATTCTCAAGTCTGCCAGGACTAAAAATGTTAGTTGGCGACAGCTTGATTACAGGCAGTATAACTGCAATTTTCTTAAATCTAGTTCTTTCATTTAAAGTTTCTAAGAAAGTGAAAAAAGATAAAATACTAGAGACATCCATGGTCTCTCAAGGAGGCAATTAATAATGGCAGCAACTTTAGAAAAGTTGAATAGTTTTACTGAGGGAGAATTTATTAAAACTTTCGGAGAAATTTTCGAGCATTCTCCTTGGATTGCAAAAAAAGCTTTGACGAACCGTCCGTTTTCGTCAATTGAGGCAGCCTTCTCTACAATGAAACAAATTGTGGAACAAAGCGGAGAAGATGCACAACTTGCACTAATTAAAGAACACCCAGAGCTTGGTAAACGGATTAAAATGAGCGAGTCCTCTGTACGTGAACAGAGTGGCGCAGGACTAGATTCACTTACACTTGAGGAATATGACATTTTTTCAGAATTAAATAATGCCTACATGGAAAAATTTAATTTTCCATTCATTATTGCGGTAGCGGGAAAAGATAAAAATGATATTCTGCTTGCGATGAAGGAACGTCTTTCTTCTACTTTTGAACAAGAGTTCCAAACTGCACTACAACAAATATATAAAATTGCAAAAATACGATACGATGCAATAATTGAAAATCTCGAATAAGGAGGTCTATCCATGCCATCATTGTCTACACATGTTCTCGACTTATATCACGGCACTCCCGCTCAAAATGTACAGATTGATCTATATTTTCAACAAGAAGACGAGTCAAAACAGCTCATAAAAACGGTGATTACTAATGCCGACGGACGTATTGATGAACAGCTTGTGACAAACGAAATTTGGAAACCGGGCACATACGAGCTCGTTTTTTATGTAGAACAATACTTCAAGGAAAAGTCAGTACAGCTCCCTACTCCAAACTTTTTAACAACTATCCCTATCCGTTTTAATATGACAGATACCCCGTCTCATTATCACATACCATTACTCGTTACACCTTGGGGCTACCAAGTATACCGGGGCAGCTAAAAGGGGTCCGTCCAAAAAGTTTTTTGGACGGAATTTTATCAACAATTATTGTATTAACTGCACAAAGAATAAGGCTGTTTAGTTTAGTAAGTGATTACTAACTATGCACAGGAAGTTTAGTAGAATTTTTTGCTTTCTGAACGCCCTTTTATGTGCAACAACCTTCCAATAACCCTTTATACACTAACTCATTATGTAAGATATTCTTCCGTTTACTAATCGATTCATTAGTCAGTTCGCACAAAACATTGTCTTAATTTTAGATGGACCGATGAAGAAAGTTAATTTTCTAAATGTTAAGATAAATCTGTAAATCCATGTAAGAAAAAGTTACATAAAACAAAAGGGAGATGTGATATATGAGTTTAGAGAATTTAAATGAGCAAGTGAGACGGGACCTTTCTTATATTTCGCATATCGGAACTGATTGGGTGAAACCTGTTGTACACACTGAGGGACATGTTTACGACGTTGCAATAGTTGGTGGAGGTCAAAGCGGACTTTGCACTGCCTTTGGATTAAAACGCGAACGTATTACAAACATTACGATATTGGATGAAAATCCGGCTGGCATTGAAGGACCATGGATTACGTATGCACGAATGGTAACATTAAGAACGCCAAAACATCTTCCATCAATTGACTTAGGAATACCTTCCCTTACGTTCCAATCTTGGTGGATTGCTCAGCATGGCCAGGAATCTTGGGATCGTATGGAAAAAGTTCCGCGTGAAGAATGGATGAATTATTTAAAATGGTACCGTGAAGTGCTTGAACTTCCTGTTCAAAATGAGGTAAAAGTTGAATTAATCGAACCAATTGGAGAAAAATTATATCGACTGCACTTATCAGGAAACGGAGCAAAGTCAAATTCCATTTTAACTCGTAAAGTTGTGCTTGCAACCGGGATTCAAGGCGGCGGCGAATGGCATGTGCCGGATATCATTAAAAAGGCTCTCCCTAAATCTCTATATGCACATACTTCAGAAGCAATAGATTTTGAAACACTTAAAGGGAAAAAAGTCGGGATTCTTGGGGGCGGCGCATCCGCATTTGATAACGCGAATTTTGCACTTTCAACGGGTGCAAAAGAGGTCCATACTTTTGTTCGACGCAAAGAAATGGTTAGGATCAACCCAATGCGTATCCTTGAGCAGTCTGGCATTATCGAACGTTATCATACTTTAAACGATGCTGAAAAATATACAGCAATGGCACACTTTTTTAAAATCAATCAACCCCCGACAAATGATACATTTAACCGTGCAAGTTCATCGGAAGGGTTTGAGTTGCACCTTGATTCACCTTGGCTAGAGGTAAAGGAAACAGAAGAAGGTGCTTATGTTCGCACACCACATGAGACCTTTATTTTTGATTATTTAATTATTAGCACAGGTCTTGTTACTGACCCTGCGTTACGCCCAGAATTGAAAGCCGTAGAGCAATACATTACTCGTTGGGGCGACGTTTATAAAGCTAGTCCCGAAATTGCGAATACATTAATTGATGCACACCCTTATTTGTCCCGTGGCTTTGCTTTTGTTCCAAATAGTGAAGAAGGAAAGGCTGCATTATATGGACTATTTGCCTTCAACTACTCAGCATTAATTAGCTGTGGTATATCTGCTTCCGCCCTATCAGGCATCCGCTTTGCGATTCCAAAACTTATTTCAGCAATTGCAGACGAACTGTTCCAAGACGATAAAAAAGAAATTTTAAAAGACTACTATGAATACAATATTATTGAATTTACGGGAAACGCTAAAATCCCTGCAAATTAACAGCCTCTTAGAATCGGGCAGTCCCCCTTCTGGATTGCTCGATTTAAAATACATAGCTAAAAAAGCGACTGATTTTCTATAAAAATCAATCGCCTAGCTGTCTTATATTCAATACTATTAAATTACTTCCTCAATAATTGAGCTTCCCTCTGTTTCTTCAGTATCAAGCCATTTCCAATTTTCATATAACTTGATTCGCCCATCTGGCAAGATTTCAGGTGTAGAAATACATTTTCCGCCTCTAATTTCATTTTTCACATTGACATGGTTATATCTAAATTCTAAGGAACTATCTTCTCTTACAATTCCAATTAAGGTACCCTTTAAAATCTCTCCTCCACTATATGAAGCTGAGATGATATTTCCATCTTGTGTATATTCGAATAAAGTTTTGGAAGATACCTCTCCATTGCTTGTATTTTCAATTGAAATAAATTTACGACCGTTATAATTTATCATTTCATATCCTTCCTTCTACATTTTTAACTAATTATACCATTCGCTAAGAAAATTCATGTCTCTTTCCTCAAATAAATCCATTATGCTGAACAAAAAAAGTATTCTAAAAAAATAATAAACTAGCATTTATTCTGGAGTTTTTAGTAATTAAACTACTGATAGAATCCCTAATTATCCCAATTAATATATAGATTTATTACATTATTAAGTTTCCTAATTAAGTAATAAAATGTATGATATTCCAATTATATTTTATTATTCTCAATTAAATAAATATTTATTAATATATTCTTTTAAAAGGGCTTAATTAATCGAGTAGGAGGGAGTGATTAACTCCCGACCTCTCACACCACCGTACGTACGGTTCCGTATACGGCGGTTCAATTAAGATGAATAACGCAAAGTTTCGTAACGAACTTTCAGACTTTTC
>NZ_RXNR01000037.1 GCF_003966145.1 Lysinibacillus telephonicus | reverse complement strand
CTTATACGGGACAGAGCTTCCGTTTAGCCAATGCGTTGTCGAGAAAACAGTAAAAATATTGGGTGGCAACACTCTGTATTTTTCATTGCAATTCTCTGCATTTTTATCTTGCAAAATACAACATATACATGCCCTAATCAGAAACGTCTTGAATTTCGTTATCATTCTGTTCGTAATGACCAAACAGGCTTCCAACGGAAATTCAAAATCTACGAGTGCGAAGACTGTTCGGGTTGCCCATTCCGTTCATCATGTACAAAAGCAAAGGAAGGCAACAATCGGAAACTAATGGTGAATGAAAAATGGGAACAGCAAAAAGAATATGTAACAGCGAAGCTTTCAGAAGAGAAAACGAGTGCCATCTATCGAAAACGTAAAACCGATGTGGAACCAGTTTTTGAATCCTTGAAGGCTAATTTGCGTTTCACTCGATTTTCTGTACGGGGAAAACCGAAGGTAGAAAACGAAATGGGCCTCGCGTTAATGGCCGTGAATTTAAGAAAATTCACGACCAACAACTAAGGTAATAGAAGATTTTCACAGGCGAAAAGAGAGAAAGGTGAATTTGAGCATGCTCAAATTCACCTTCTTACTATTCGAAGCTAGTTATGTCCCAGCCTCTGGTAGGAATTTTTAATATTATTAGTCAGCTCATTTAAAATAATTTTTTTCTTTCCCTGAGGTAAATGGCAGCTTAAAATTAGCAAATCAACTAGGTCAGGTTGTTCCTCAGCAATTTCCTGCAAGTAATCCCTGCCAAACTCTTTCATAACAGGTAGCAAACTGCTCATTTTTAATGGAAATCCACATCAATTCTCTTTTTATTTGTTTGAGTTTGTTTAGGCATGATAACTTCTAGTACACCATTCTTATAAGAAGCCTTTATACCTTCCTCAGAAACAGGAGTTGGTAGTGTAATAGCTCTTTGAAAGCTACCTGTGTATCTTTCTCTCCTATGCATATTCTCTTCTTTAATCTCATTAGTTCTGTTAATTGAGCCACTAATTCTCAATACATTATTTTCAATATCAATGTTTACATCTTCTTTACTCTGTAAGCCTGGAATGTCACAAGTTGCAACTACCTCTTTATCTGTTTCATGAACATCCACTCTTATATTCCCCAATTGATTCATTTCATTGTCTAAATGAAAAGGGAAATCATTGAATAATCTGTCAAAATCTCTCCTAATGTTAGTTAATTGTCTAAATGGATCATAAGGTATTAATGCCATTTGTATCATCTCCTTAGTTATTTTTAACAAATATATCTTTTACATTTTACTATGTAATTATTCATTTAAGGGATAAGCTGAGTCAGTTTTAGAAAAGCATCCTATTACAGAAAAAGGAGAGCCTAATTAGCTCTCCTCAGTGTCATTAGTTTTAACCTCATATCCAAATAGCTGTGACCTTTCATCAGGTATCCATTTTCCATCTCTAATCCTGCTCAAGCCCTGATACAAAGAGCCTCCTATAATATTCTCTAACCATTTGGAGCATTTAGTCATAGTATCAAAATCATGTAAGTATACTCCATTTTTATACAGTGAATACTTTTTATGTTGCATACGAACACCTCCTTTGATTGATACATGTATCGTACCAGGAGGTGCTGCGTGTTTATATGCGTTGTTTGAATGGGGGCTTACATTGTTTATTCATTTTGTAGTGTAATTTTTTGGTTTAATTTCAATTATCACCCTTTTGTATAAATGGAAGTTTTCACTAGTTCTTCAAATAAGTCAGTAGAAATAGGTGAAAACCATTGTTCAAATGATGTTTTTCGTGTAAACTTATCCATGCTTATATCCTTTATTTTGGATTTGGATAGGTTACTACCACCAAACCATTATAAAGGCTTTTTTTATGCAATTGGTAAGTTACAGAAAATTCAATTTATAAGGGTGCGATTAATTATTTTAATGCGACACTAGTGACTATTGATGAACAAAAATTACTTAAGAAAAATCCTTATGTGAAGACTGTTAGTGAAAAAGGAATTACATATACTGATGAATTTAAATCAGTGGCCATTAAAGAGTATGAAAACGGGAAAAGTCCAAGAGAAATATTTGAGGAATCCGGATTTGATATTGAGATTGTTGGCATTGAACGTGCGAGCTCGTCATTAAAAAGATGGCGCAAAGCTTATAAAGAAAACGGTGTGGCTGGACTTGAGGATGCACGTAAATACTATTCAGGACGACCACTTGAACGCGAATTAAGTTTTGAAGAAAAGTTTGCTAGATTAGAGGCACAAAATGCATTATTACGTGCAGAAAATGAATTATTAAAAAAGATCGATTTAGCAGAAAGGATGCTGGTGAAGAAAAGAAGAACTAAGGGCAGAACAGAAATTTCAACTGATCCACACTGTCATCAAAAAATATAAATTAAAACGAATGGTACGTTATCTTTGCGAGTTAGTAGGGGTCTCTCGTTCAGGATATTATCGTTATTTTCAGAAGAAGCAGAGACAAAAAGACAAACACGTCATCAAGAAGATGAAGAGATGAAAGAAGTTATTTTAAAGGCATTTCATTTCCGCCGCCGGAAGAAAGGCGCACGTCAAATTAAAATGACTTTAGAAAATCAGTTTCAAATTACATATAACCTAAAACGAATTCGCCGTATTATGAAAAAGTTTGATATTGTTTGTCCAATTCGAAAAGCGAATCCTTATCGAAGAATGGCAAAAGCAACAAAAGAACACAGAACATTACCGAACCTATTGAATCGTGAATTTAAGCAAGGTGTTGTTGGGAAGGTATTATTAACAGACATTACATATTTAAGTTATGGAAAAGGGAAACGCTTATTTATCTACCATTAAAGACGCCGAAACCAATGAAATTCTAGCATATGAAGTGTCTGACAAAATAACATTAGCTATCGCTCTAAATACGGTCAAGAAATTAAAGAGGAATGGTAGAAAATTAGCTAAGGGTGCATACATCCATTCAGATCAAGCAGTCCATTATACTAGCCCCCAATTCCAAAAGCTTGTGAAGAAAATGGGATTAAGTCAGTCTATGTCAAGGCGTGGAAACTGTTGGGATAATGCCCCACAGGAATCGTTTTTTGGGCATTTTAAAGATGAAACCGACTTAAAATCGTGTGAAACATTAGAACATGTAAAACTAGAAATAAAGAGTTATATGACCTACTATAACCATTATCGTGGTCAATGGAACTTAAAAAAGATGACGCCTGCACAATACAGACATCATCTTCTTCAAGTTGCCTAGCTTTTTTTAAAATGTCCTTTACAAAGGGTACACTTTATTTTTGGAGGAAAGCCAGGCTTTTGTGATGAAATCATGGTCATTTCCATAGTTTTCGACCACAACGCTCGCTTGTGTTATTGTATAATTATGACAGAATTTACACAATGCTATAGATTCTAAGGCATTTGTTTACGTTATGGGTTATTCGATAGGAAAAATTAAAGGTTTGGCCTTTTTGAATTTGCATCCGTCAAAGGATCGATATTAATATTGTATTTTATTTTAATGTTCATCTTCTCAAACATTTCAATCCATTTTTTTTCTTCCATTGGTTTTGAGAATGGTCTTTTTGTTTGTATGCCAAGCTGTAATGGATCCACTTTCAATTCTTGCATCTTTTTAACTAGTTCATGTGTTTGTTTTTCAAGATGGGTTTCGATATCTTTTTTCATATTTTCTAACTGCTTTGGGTCAAATAATTGCTTCTCTCCCCGGTATTCCTCAATCCTAGTGTCTATATTCACGGTATAGGTCATTGTAGAATAACTGCTATCGATATCTACTATTACTTTAGATCTAACATGACCCAGTACAATTTCAAATTTTTGAATCGGTAAAACAACTAAGTAGTGATCGTTGTTTATCAGCTGGAAGATACGATCATCTAAAGATGAAATAGTTTCAACTAGCTTGTCATCTTTAAACAAGGCTGTACCTTCATAGTTGAGCCCATCCTCTTCTAGTTTGAATACAGGCAAAAAAGGATCTGAATAAGGAGTATAGAGCAAATTTTTAAATTGATGAAGATTAACGACAGTTAATTCTCCTTGGTTTTTTTCCTCATAATGCTTCAGCATACGGTAAAACGAGTAATCAAAGTTTTCATCTTTGTCCAATTGACTTTCCAAGTATTCATCAAAATTTCCTTTTACGATTACTAAATAGATTCTCGGAGAAATATCCGGATCAGTCAATAATACATTTATAATGGACATAATCCCGTCTCTTCCAAGTTCATCACTAATTACCAGCATCCGCATTTGTCCGGATTTAATTTCCTGGTAGAAGTTTAAATTGTACTTCTGTACTCCCTCCTTTAATAAGCTGACTTCTTGCGACATAACAAACTTCTTTTCTTTACTTAGAGGAGGCATAATTGTACTGACTGTTAATTTCCCTTTATCCCCCTTACTAATTGCCAAAAAGGTAACGGGAGAAATTTCTTCAATAAGGTTGTTTTCAGTAAAAGGGGCACAGCCAGATAACCAAAAAGTCATAAAAAGGAGTATCAATCTTTTACATATCTTTTTATGTAGACGCATGTTTTTTAACCCCCTCTTTTTTCATTACTAAAACAATAACAAGAGGAACAAGAAAATAGCTTATGCTTCCAGCTATAATTTGGAGATTAAGTAAAAAGTTCTGCTTCTCCTCAGACTTCCAAAATAATTCATTCATAAGAACCATTCCGATAAAAATAAGGAAAACATTGGATAATAAACCTTTTCCACTGGTTGGCTTGCTCATTTTACCAAAAGCTATTTTAGATGCTCCATAAAACAATAGTAAAAATAGAGAAACTGCAAAAACTAGGTTAAATAATTCAAAGGAAAGCATGATCATATCAATTCGTTCAAACACTGGGTTTTGAAAATAACGGGACATATTAATAATTGGATATTGAGTTTTACTTAAATAATTGGAACCGAAAAAAAATAGGGATGCTATAAATAGGAATACATACTCTACAACGGTGAGAGCGTTGCCGTAAGACAAATAGCGAAAGGTTTTATTGTTTGTTTTAAGCCATGGTCCCAAAAATACCAGAAATTCTGGACCAGAATAGGAAGACAAAATTAAAAAAAAGGCTTTCCAATTTTCTACTTTCCACTCCATTGGAATAAGCGGATACAAATCACTGAGTTGAGCTATTGGGGGAAAGAAGAAAAAAACGAAAAATGTGATCATCGAAAATGTACAGAAAAAAGAAATCAACACAAAACGAATGGTATGTTCAACGCCCTTACCTGCGACATAAAAACAGAACAACAAAATAAAAAAGACAAGAAAATTTGTATCTGTTGATGGAAGCATAAATGTTTGAACAATTTGGCTGAATCCTAAGGTTATGACGGAAAGTTTAAGCAGAATAAAGAACAACCCGATGAAAGAGAGAAATCGTACCAATTTTTTTCCAAACATTTGGACAAATCCATTATATCCATTGCTAGATAAACGGGTTAAAAGCCACTTCGATAAAAGAAGAAGGTTTAGTTGGGATAATATCCCGACAGCTATAAGCACCCAAATCATATATGAATGGATCAAGATATTTGGCATAATCAGAAAAAAGTAAAGCATTTGGAGGCGATTTACCAACAACATGGCATAGAGCCCATTATAGGTTTCATTCTTTTTAAATAATTGGTAAGTTCCCATCAAGTCATCTCCTAGTTTTATATCTCTTCAGTTTTAGAGGTTTAAGATGCTCTGGACGCTCCAACATCTTGGTTAATGGCCCTCGAATGAATAAGTCTATCCAATCCTTTCTAAAGAAAGGGGAAACTGGTGAAAAATAGGGTTGCTTGATTGAAGACAAGCTATTAAGATGGGCTAAAATAGCAATGCTTCCTAGTGCAATCCCAATTATCCCAAGTAAAGAAGAAAAAACTAGAAGCATCAATTGAATTAATGAATTTGCTTTTGTCATAAGGTAGTTGGGAATAAGAAAGGAAGCTATCGTCGAGATCCCAACCATGACAATTAATACTTTGCTAGCGAATCCAGCCTCAACAGCCGCTTGACCAATCACAATACCACCAATAACCCCAAGTGTTTGACCTGTTTTTGTAGGCATTCTTAAACTTGCTTCTTTTATGATTTCAATAAAAATTAACATGATAAATGCTTCCCAAAAAGGAGTAAAAGGAAGCTTGCTCCTTGATTCGACCAAGACCAGAAGTGTTTGCATAGGAATCATTTGATAGTGATGAGTTGTCAATGCCACATAGATAGGAATCAATGAGACTGACAGAAGAAAACAGACATATCGGATGATGCGCAAAAAACTGGCAACTACCCATCGATTAATATAGTCCTCGGGTGATTGGAACAAATGGAAAAAAGTAATGGGTGCAACAAGAGCAAATGGTGTATTGTCTACCAGAAGGGTGATCTTTCCTAATCCCAGAGAATAAGCAACTACATCAGGCCGGTCAGTTTGCTGAAACTGAGGAAAAATACTGTTTTGATTTTCCTCCATGAATGCCGCAACTTGAGAGGAGTCAAAGAAGAGATCAAAATTAATTTCAGAAATCTTCTCTTTGACTGTTGAAACAAAATCTGGATTAGTCAATCCCTCTATGTACATTAAAACAACACTTGTCTCACTCATAGAACCGACAGTAAACTTCTCTGCTTTCAGTTCATGTATGGGGAGTCGTCTTCGAATAAGCGTAATATTTTGTTCTACTTGTTCACTAAAGCTGTCTTTTGCTCCGAACATTATGGTTTCTGTTTCAGATGTTTCAATGGCACGTCCAATAGGATTTTGTAATGGCACAGCTAACCAAAGGTTTTGCGAAGAATCAAATAACAAAATGGACCCTGAAAACAACTGTTTTTTTGCCTCTATAAAAATAGGAATGGGAATAATTGAGGAATTCACAATGCAATCTTGAATAGACGGTTTGGAACAATTAGTTAAAGGTTTTATAATGCTTTCATTCAATTTTTCTTGGTCAATGAGAGTTCGTATGTAAACAAGATGAATTTTTCGAATATCGGAAATGTCAATTTCCACAAATTCTGCATCATCCATTTGAACGAGGCTTTTTTTCAGAGCTTCTACCGATAATTCTGATTCAGTTATTGATTGAGCAACAAGCTTATTTTCAATTTGTTTTTTTTTCCAAAACATGTACATCGCACCCCTCTTATTGAGAAAAAACATTTCTAGTCGTACTTAAAAATTCCTTATTCATACATATTATTAGCAATTTAATTTAAAGTATACAAAACACGTAGAGGTACATAACGATCCAAGAAGAACAAAGGCAATCCATAATAGATAGGCCTTCTTCATCTTAAAGATTGTTATAATAAAGAAGTGTCAGAAGCTAACTGTAGCTTTGGATGCTCTTTTTTGTCCAAAACACGAATCTTACTAACCAGGGAGTTAATTTTAGAGATGAATAACAAAGATATAGCGAAGATTCTAAAACAATTTAAGTTGGATAAGAGTGTGTGCGAATTTTTTCTGAGAGGCATCAAGAATATCATGTATTTTCTAACAAAAAATTCTCATACTGTGGTCAAAGAGGAGAAGTTGATGTTTTAGTAACTTTGCCTTTCGCTACAGAGTAACTTCCTGCGGGAATAGCGTGTGCCTTGAGACCCCGCAGGAGCCTTAAAGGAACAAAGCCTAAGAGCGCCACTTCCATGTGGCAACGGCTTCGTGACCAACATCGTGTTGGCCCGAGGAGGCTCAAGCCACGCCCGCGGAAAGCGTCCGTCTGTAGCGGAGATTGAATAATGCTTTACTTAAACAACAAAGACTCCACACCTTCATAACTGCTTAGCTTCGGTGGCCAAACACTTAAGTCAAATGGAAAATCAGACCCTGGAACGACTCGATCTTCTCCAACACATTTGATAAGGAAATCAATACTATCCTCATTCCAAAGAACATTATCATACCAGAAACGTTTTAAATATTCAGATGGATGCGCTTTCAAATTGGATGATACAAGGTTCCATTGATCAAAGCCTTTGTCTATTCTACCGATTTGATATGGAAGGAAGCCTCCACCATGGGCAAATAATATTTTCACATCTGGATATTTATCGATTAATCCACTTAACAGGATATCTGCTGCACAAATGGTCGTCTCCCAAGGTACCCCGATTAAGTTCGGCAACATTCTTCTTTTTAATCTTGGATCTTCACATAGTAATGGATGAATAAAAAGGACTGCCTTCAGTCGATTTGCCTCTTCAAAAAAAGGTGTGAAAAATTCATCTGATAGCATATGATCTGCTAAACCTGGACCAATGATGACGCCTTTCAGACCAAGATTCATAACTTGTTGCAGCATTTGAGCAGCTTTGTCTGGATCATTCAATGGAACCGTTCCGAGTGCTGAAAGGGTTGTAGGTGAAGAAGCTGCCCATTCAGCAAGTGATTGATTATAAACCTCTGAAATTTCACTTGTAATTTCTATAGGAAAATCATACATAAACAGCTGTGGAATCGGTGAAACCACTGAATGTGAGACATTAGCTTCTGCTTGTTGGGCCATGTAAAGTTTACTGTCGATAAAAGATTTTTTTAATTCAAATCCCCATTTTTCATTGACTACTAGGAGGGGATCCTTGTTTTCCTCTTTATGAACCCATTGAGCATGAACAGCCTCTTTATTATCCTTGAGCCAAGATAGAACATTTTCAGGTATAAAGTGTGTATGAAGATCGTACAAATCGATTTCCCCCTTTTTAAGCTTCTATATTTGTTCTATTTCCAATACCCCATTCGACTCGAAATTTCATCAGCTGCATGAATCACTCTTTTAGCCAAGTTGTTTAATCGCTGATACTGAATTCGCTGTTTCGGGCCAACCATTGATAGAGCAGCAATAACTCTTCCGCGATAATCATAAACGGGAGCTGCAATGGAGTGTACCCCTTCGTTATACTCTTCATAGCTATAAGCGAAACCATTGTGTCTGATTTCCTTTATATGCTCTATCAATTTTTTAGGATCTGTTATCGTTTTTTTTGTGTATTGCTTTAAACCTTTTTTGATTACTTTATCTAAAAGCTCTTGATCTTTGCTAAATGCTAGAAACACTTTCCCTGAACTAGTGCAGTAAAGCGGGTTGCGCCTGCCAACATGGGTTAAAACTCTAACGGGATGATTGCATTCAACCTTTTGCAGATATACCACTTCTAAATTATCAATGATAGAAATGTGAGAAGTCTCTCCAGCGGTTTCTACCAATTTATTAATGATGGGCATTGATTCTCGGTAAACGTCCATATTGCTATTTACGATTCCACTTAGAGAAAGAATGGAGTAGCCTAAACGATATTTTTTTGTTTCTGGATCTTTATAGACAAAACCTTCGCTTGCTAAAGTTGACATTGTTCTACTTACTGTACTCTTATTTAAACCAAGCGCTTCAGCGAGATCTCCTATCTTCTTTTCAGGTTCGTCCATTGTAAAACTTTTTAAGATTCGAAGAGCATTTTTAACAGTGGATAGTTGATTCAAATCTTCCTTCTCAAAGCTCATAAAATTCCCTCCTTCATTTGATAGTCAATCAATTGTTATATTGAGGAAAATATAGCAAATAAAAAAATTCTTGGAAAGTCACTTTTTATAAAATTCTAACTTTTCATTTTTCTCATTCAATGGAATTGCTTGTTATTACTTGATTTGTAAGTAAATCAAAAAGTTTCAAAAAATTTGTAGTTGTTGCAAATAGAGCAACAAGGACGTTGAAGATGCAATTAACAACAATTAACATAAAATTATGAAAATTTTAAACTATTTTTTAATTGGGAGGAATTGTAGTATGCAACTAGAAACAAAAGTAAAAGCAATTGATTGTTTACATTTCATAAACGGACAATTTGTAGAATCTCAAAACAAAAAAACCTTTGAAAATATTAATCCAGCTACAGAAGAAGTATTAGGAACAGTTTCTGAGGGTGGCAAGGAAGAAGTAGATTACGCAGTGGCTGCTGCAAAGAGGGCTTTAAATGGTTCTTGGAAAAAAATGACGCTTGTAGAACGCTCAAAAATCCTTCGACGAATTGGCGATCTTATTTTAGAAAGACAAGAGGCACTTGCACTTTTAGAATCATTAGATACTGGAAAACCAGTTTCTTTAGCTAATAAAATTGATGTTCCTCGTGCAGCATACAACTTCCATTTCTTTGCAGATTATATGATATCTGTCGGTACTGACGCTTATCAGCAGGATGATCAAGCAATTCATTATGCTTACCGTCGTCCTGTAGGTGTTGTAGGAATTATCAAACCATGGAATCTACCATTACTTTTATTAACGTGGAAATTAGCACCTGCTTTAGCAATGGGGAATACTGTGGTTATTAAACCAGCAGAATGGACTCCGATGACAGCAACTGTATTAATGGAAATTTGTAAGGACGCAGGTGTTCCAGATGGAGTAGTCAATTTAGTTCATGGTTTTGGTCCAAATTCTGCCGGGGCTGCAATTTCGGAGCATCCAGATGTAGATGCCATTTCATTTATAGGTGAACCGAGCACAGGAACGGCGATTATGAAATCTGCCGCGAACACTCTGAAGAAACTTTCCTATGAATTAGGTGGGAAAAATCCAAACATTATTTTTGCTGATTCAGACTTAGATGATGTCATTGATACAACAATCAAATCTAGCTTTATTAACCAAGGTGAAGTTTGTCTCTGCGGTTCACGCATTTACGTAGAACGACCAATTTATGAAGAATTTGTCCAAAGATTTGCAGAAAGAGTAAGAGAATTAAAAGTAGGAGATCCACTTGAAAAAGGTACTGATGTTGGTGCATTAGTTTCTAAAGAACATTATGAACGAGTGAATAGCTATATCGACATTGCGAAAAATGATGGAGCGACAATTGTTACAGGTGGAAAACGTCCTGAAGGTTTAACTAAGGGGTATTTCCTTGAACCTACAATTCTTACAGGCTTAGATCGCAATTCAAGATGTGTAAGGGAAGAAATTTTTGGACCTGTCGTAACAATAACTCCATTTGATATGGAAGAAGAAGTGATTATGCAGGCAAATGACACTCATTACGGATTAAGTGCAACGATATGGACGAACGATTTAAAACGTGCTCACCGTGTTGCTCATCAAATTGAGGCAGGAATTACTTGGGTAAATACTTGGTTCTTGCGTGATCTACGTACTCCATTTGGTGGCATGAAGCATAGCGGAATTGGACGTACAGGTGGCATGCATAGCATTGATTTCTATTCAGAACTTTCTAATATCACAATCAAGCTATAAAAGGGGGGAACAAAATGACTACTAAAATTAAAGATTACGCCGATCAGCTTGCTGCGGCAGAAGCAACAAGAATCGGTATTGCTCCATTAAGCGAAATGGATGATAAGCTAACAGTGAATGATGCCTATTCGATTCAACTCGAAAACATTCACCGTAAGCTAGAACAAGGACATAAAATCGTAGGGAAGAAAATTGGTTTAACTTCTTTAGCGATGCAAACATTACTTGGAGTAAATGAGCCTGACTACGGCCATCTGTTAGATTGCATGGTTGTTGAAAATGGCGGTAGGGTCTCCATAGAAAAGACTCTTCAGCCGAAAGTTGAAGCTGAGATTGCCTTTGTCTTGAAAAAAGACCTTCAAGGGCCAAATGTTACGACACTGGATGTTTTACAAGCAACTGAATATATTGTCCCTGCATTAGAAATTGTTGATAGTAGAATTACAGATTGGAAGATTAAGTTAACTGATACAGTCGCAGATAATGCATCATCTGGATTTTATGTACTGGGTGGTAAGCCGACGAAAATTGAAGATATCGATCTTGAATTAATAGGAATGGTGTTTAGTAAAAATGGTGAAGTCGTAAATACAGGTGTCGGTGCAGCAGCATTAGGAAACCCTGCAAGCTGTGTTGCTTGGCTAGCAAATCGACTATCCGATTTTGATATTTCTTTAAAAGCGGGTGAAGTTATTTTATCGGGCGCACTTTCAGCAGCGATTGAAGCAAAGAAAGGTGACTTCTTTACTGCAAGATTCGCTCATCTTGGGCAAGTAAGTGTTCAATTTTAACATTAAGGAAAGGAGAGTAGAACACGATGGCAAAAGTAAAGGTTGCTATATTAGGGTCAGGAAATATTGGAACAGATTTAATGTATAAATTAGGTAGATCTGAGGTACTTGAATTAACAACAGTAATTGGTATTGACCCAGATTCAGAAGGTTTGAAAAGAGCGAAGGAACTAGGATATGTAACAATCGATACAGGAATTGAAGGATTTTTGGAGAGGGCAGAACTTGCTGATATTGTTTTTGACGCAACAAGTGCAAAAGCTCATATTCGACACGCAAAATTACTAAAAGAGGCTGGAAAACAGGTGCTTGATTTAACACCTGCAGCTGTCGGCCCATTTGTAGTTCCAACTGTAAACCTAGATGAACATTTAGATGCTGACAATATTAATTTAATAACGTGCGGTGGTCAAGCAACGATTCCAATGGTTCATGCAATTAATCGAGTACAATCTGTTGAGTATGCAGAAATAGTGGCGACGATTTCAAGTAAGAGTGCGGGTCCAGGTACACGTGCAAATATTGATGAATTTACGCAAACAACCTCACGTGGGATTGAACTTATTGGTGGAGCGAAAAAAGGGAAGGCAATTATTATTTTAAACCCTGCTGAACCTCCAATCATTATGAGAGACACAATTCATGCCATGGTTGAAGGCGCTTACATTAATCAACAAGAAATAACAGCTTCTATTAAAGAGATGGAACAAGAAGTGAAATCATATGTTCCAGGTTATCGACTCAGACAAGAACCAATCTTTGATGGTAATCAAATTACAATCTTAATCGAAGTAGAAGGTGCAGGAGATTATTTACCTAAATACTCAGGCAACTTGGATATTATGACTGCTGCTTCTGTTAAAGTCGCAGAAGAATGGGCAAAAAATAGAATCACTAAACTTACTGTTTAACTTCATTGAGCAGAAGTCTCCACTTCTATAAGTGGTGAGAAGAATGCAAAAGTTATATCGATTCAGTAGAGGTACAAACCCCGACTGAATGAAGTTAAAGCCTCTGGCAGATGCCACATATTTTTTAAAGGTAATTTATCGAGCGAGCTCGATAAAATCTGGGTGCAAATACGCCAAGGCGCATTTGATTAGAAAGGAGATATACAGATGACAAATGAAAGAGATGTGTTAATCACTGAAGTGGCATTACGTGATGGAAGCCATGCCATTAGACATCAATTTACAGTAAAGCAAGTTACTGACGTTGCAAAAGCATTAGATGAAGCAAATGTACCTTTTATCGAAGTTTCTCATGGTGATGGACTTGGGGGTTCTTCTTTACAATATGGGTTTTCACTAACAAACGAATTGGAACTAATTGAAGCAGCAGCTTCAGTTGTTAAGCAAGCGAAAATTGCTGTGCTGCTTTTACCTGGAATTGGTACGATGCCCGATTTAAAACAGGCAGCTAAGTTAGGTGCAAAAATGGCTAGAATAGCAACCCATGTAACAGAAGCAGATGTATCACCACAGCACATCGCATTAGCGAAGGATCTTGGTCTTGAAACAGTTGGCTTCCTCATGATGTCTCATATGGCGCCAACGGAAAAATTAGTAGAACAAGCGAAATTAATGGAAAGTTACGGTGCAGACACAGTTTATGTTGTAGATTCTGCCGGTGCTTTATTGCCGTACCAAGTGAAAGAAAGAATACGAGCATTAAAAGATTCTTTAAAAATAAATGTTGGTTTCCATGCGCATAACAACCTGTCTCTTGCAATGGCAAATACCCTTGTAGCTATCGAAGAAGGTGCGACCCGCATTGATGGAAGCATTCGATGCTTAGGAGCTGGTGCTGGAAATACACAAACTGAGGTGCTAGTTGCAGTATTAGATAAACTAGGAATTAAAACAGGAATTGATATTTATAAAATGATGGATATTGCGGAAGAATTAGTGGCACCGATTTTAGAAAAACCACAAGAGATTACGAAAGACAGTCTTGTTCTAGGCTACGCAGGTGTATATTCAAGCTTTTTACTACATGCGCAAAAGGCGGCACAACGTTTTGGTATTGATTCTCGGGATATCTTACTTGAACTTGGGAATCGAAAAGTAGTTGGCGGACAGGAAGATATGATTATGGATGTAGCCGCAGAAATTTCAAATAGGGGGCTTGTTCATGAGCACTAAAATCTATAAAAATATAGCTGACTACTTAGTTGCAGCGGAAGTCGAGAAGCGTGAAGTATTAAAAGTTACAGCTGAATTGAAGCCAGACCTAACTGTTGAAGAGGCTTACCTCGTTCAACAAGAACTTGTTAGAACGAAGCTTGAAGAAGGTAGACGAATCGTTGGTCCAAAAATGGGATTAACAAGTAAAGCGAAAATGAAACAAATGGGTGTGGAAGAACCAATTTACGGATACGTATTTGACTATATGTTAATCCACAATGGTGGAAAGGTTCCATTTCATGATTTAATTCACCCTAAAGTTGAAGCTGAAATCGTATTCTTAATTGGGGAAGATATCGAAGGCCCTGGAATTACCGGAGCACAGGTACTTGCGAAAACTCAAGCAGTTCTACCAGCATTAGAAATTATCGATAGTAGATACGAAAACTTTAATTTTACATTACCTGATGTTGTAGCTGATAATGCATCCACTTCCAGGGTTGTGTTTGGTACAACATTAAAATCACCAGAACAATTTGAATTAGATCTAGTTGGTGCAACACTTTCAATTAACGGAGAGATTAAAGATTTAGGTGCTGGGGCAGCAGTTTTAGGTCATCCAGCAAATGCAATTGCGATGCTAGCAAATATGCTTGCAAAAAAAGGGGAAAAAATACGTAAAGGTGATGTTATTTTATCGGGAGCCCTTACTGGTGCTGTCATGCTTAATGTTGGGGATTATGTAAGCGGGAAATTTGATGGTCTAGGAGAGGTTACATTTACGGTAATCGAATAAGGGGGAATCGGAATGCCAATCGTTCAACTTCAAATTTTACAAGGAAGATCTGAAGAGAAAATAGCAGAAGTGATTGAAAACGTGACGAATACAATCTCAGAAACATTAGATGCCCCAAAGGAGAGTATCCGTGTCATTGTAACTGAGATTCCTAAAACGCATTGGGGAAGAGCTGGAATACCTATGTCTAAAGTTCAACAATAAAAAAATTCTAAGGGATGGGGGATTTTTTATGACAATTGAATTGTGTATGTTGTTGCCACATGTACCGAGTTTATGTTACGAGGATCAAGTTCCAGAATTTCAAAAGGATATGGCAAATGCCATGAAGGAATTAGGAAAAGAGCTTTCAAATAATAAACCAGATGTCATTGTACTAGTTTCATGTCATTGGCCATCTACATTCTTTCACTATGTAGATGCTACGCCAGTTCATAAGGGAATATTAATTGCAACAGAAGCTCCCGACCTTATTAGAGACGTTCCATACTGCTATCCAGGTGACAACGAATTAGCATTGGAATTAGTGAAATCTGGTGAGGATTTAGGACTCCAAGTAAAAGCAGTAAATGATCCGTATTTTGTTTGGGATTATGGCAGTGTCGTTCCATTGCGCTACATTGTACCTAACGAAGATATTCCAGTTATCAATCTATCTGTTACATTAGCTGCAAGTTTAGAAGAAACTTATACGTGGGGGCAGCAAATAGCCAAGGTTTTACGTAATACGGATAAAAGAGTCGTGTTTATTTCTAGTGGTGCTTTGTCACATAATCTAGTACGTGGTAGACATAACAAGCCAACAGTTACAGAGCACTCGATGGATAAACAATTCGTAGAGTTTGTAATGAATAAAGATTACGAATCTGCTTATAATATGCTTCCAGAATATGCTCGGTTTGCTAAAGTCGAGTCTGGAGGACGTCATTTAGCAATGCTGTTCAGTATGATCGATAAAGATTTTGAACCGGTGTATCTAGCAGATGGCCAATCATCAGGTAGTTGGAATGTATTAATCACATTTGGCAATAAAGAACTTGTAACTGTAAATGCAGTAGAAGCGAGTGAGCATGTTAAATAATAAGTTAGCAACAAAAAATACTGTATTTACTTATGTTTCTATCAGAAAGAAGTTTGAGTAATCGAGCCCCTTGAGTCGCTTTACATCCTGTTGCTAAGGCAAAAAGCCCCTTCTTGTCGGAGGTTCCGCCGCACATGGATGTGCAAGTGCCGACATTGCCACAGGACGTGGCGGTATGTCGGCTAGAGCTTTTCAGGGCAAAGCGGGGCCTTGCGCTTTTCTGATTGAATTAGATAAAAAAATTTAACTTGTTGCATATAGTGCAACACCTATGTTGAAGATGCTGGTAAATAGTGTGAATATAATAATTAGAATATTCTAATAATAGTTCGTTGTTATAGAAGAGTAAGATTTTTATAAATCAGTAAAATGAAAGTGTTTTAGTTTGTTAATCAACGAGGAGTATTAATTAAATGATAGGAGAAAATACAATGCAAACACAGGTAGGTATTATTGGTGCTGGCCCAGCTGGACTTATGCTATCACATTTACTACATTTGCAAGGAATTGAATCCATCATCTTAGAAACAAAATCACAAGCTCAAGTTGAAAGTAGGATTCGTGCAGGTGTGTTAGAACAAGGTACTGTAGATTTACTAAAGTCTACAGGCATAGGTGAAAGAATGATGAAAGAAGGCTTCGTACATGAAGGCATAGTAATACAGTTTAATGGTAAACGACATCGTCTCAATTTCAAAGAACTTACTGGTGGCAAGGAAATAATGGTTTATTCACAACATGAAGTAGTGAAGGATTTACTTGAAGCCAGACTGAATGCTGGTGGTAAAGTTTTGTTCGAAGTTAAAGATGTGAGCTTACACCAAATTGAAACGAATTCACCGGTCATTCGATTTATGCATGAAGGAGAACTACAAGAACTACATTGTGATTTTATAGCAGGATGCGACGGATTTCATGGACCAAGTAGACAAGCTATACCAGTAACAATCCGCCAAGAAAAACAAGAAATATATCCTTTTGGTTGGTTAGGAATATTGGCAAAAACTCCTCCAGCAAATAATGAATTAATCTATGCCACACATGAAAGAGGTTTTGCTCTTCTTAGTACAAGAACGCCAGAAATTCAACGCTATTACTTACAAGTTGATCCAAATGATTCAATCTCAGATTGGTCAGACGAGCGCATCTGGGAGGAGCTTCAATTACGTGTCGAAACAAACGATGGTTGGAAACTAGAAGAGGGACCCATCATTCAGAAAAGTATCGTTTCAATGCGAAGTTTTGTTTGTGAAACTATGCAATATGGCCGTTTATTCCTTGCTGGTGATGCTGCACACATCGTACCTCCAACAGGAGCAAAAGGATTAAATTTAGCAATTGGAGATGTTCAAGTTCTAGCAGAGGGATTAAAACAATTTTACAGGAATGCTAGTGATAGACTCTTAGGCGATTATTCTGAAATATGTTTAAAGCGAATATGGAAAGCTCAAAGATTCTCAAAATTAATGACAGAACTTCTACACAGAAACAAGGAGCACAGTCCTTTTGAGTACAGTATTCAGCTTGCAGATTTAGATTATATCACCTCATCACGAGCAGCTGCAGAAAGCCTTGCAGAAAACTATGTAGGATTGCCGGTCCAGTTTCCGAAATATGAACTTGTCTAATTAAATGTTCTAGGGATTATATAAAAGCTTAGGGGAAATAAAATTTGTCTTTGTAAAAAATTCAATATTTTGGAACTAAAGGGGAGAACCAAATGCGAAAAACAAAGTGGAAGTTTATAGGTGTAATGTTGCTTATAGTTGTGATGATTCTTTCAGCATGTGGTAATTCTGGAGAAAGTGGCGATGCTGCTTCTCAAGATAAAATAAAAATAGGATTTATTCTTTCGGATTCGGGTACATTTGCACCGCTATCTGAAAATATTAAAAATGGCTTCAAACTCTATTTAGAACAGAATGACAACAAACTTGGCGGCAGGGAAGTTGAATTAATCTTTGAAGATGATGAAGCAAATCCACAAGTTGCATTAAGAAAATATAAAAACTTGGTAGGGAGTGAGAAAGTTAATTTCCTTGTTGGACCTATTTCATCAAGTGTTGTCTACGCACTTCGTGATGAAGTAGAAAAAGATAAAGTTATATTAATTGATGCTAATGCTGCGGGGAACGACCTTTCTTGGGATCTACGAAGTGATTATGTGATTCGAACTTCTTTCTCTAACTGGCAAAATGGAAGCAGCGCAGGATCTTATATAGCAAATAATATTGGGAAAACTGCGATGGTAATCGCACCAGATTATCCAGCAGGGCAAGAGGTTGCAAGTGCGTTTAAAGAATCATTTGAAGCTTCAGGTGGGAAAGTTGTCAAAGAAGTTTATCCAAAATTAGGCACAAATGATTTTGCTACTTATTTGACAGATGTTTCTCAAACAAATCCAGATGTAGTATATGCCTTCTTTACTGGTAGTGATGGTATTCGATTTGTACAACAATATAATGACTTTGGACTAAAAGGAAAAATACCATTAACTGGTCCTATGGAGTTTGGAGATTTGTTAATTGTTGAACCATCAGGAGATTCTGCAGAAGGTATTGTTTCTGGAATTATTTATTCTCCATGGATAGATAATGAGGAAAACAAACAATTTGTAGAAGCTTACCAAAAAATGTATAACAAACTTCCAAATACTTTCTCTGTACAAGGGTATGACTCGGCTTTAATCATTGATAAAGCAATTAAGGAAGCTGGAAGTGTTGATACTGAGGAGTTGGTAAAAGTATTAAAAGGTATTTCATTTGATAGTCCACGCGGTCCAATTACAATTGATCCGAAAACAAATAATCCAATTCAAAATTTCTATATTGTAGAAAATGTGAAAAAGGATGGTCAAGTAGTTCCAGAAGTAATTGAGACAATTGAAAATGTGACAATGCCTGAAACAAATCCGGCAAAGTAGTAAATAAATTTTGTAGGAATTTAGTGATAAAGTGAAACTTCGATCAGTGGGGGAGTTCTGATACACAGGACGTGGGTTATGCAGATGTTGGGACAGGATATGGCGTTTTTAGTCTGCAACCAATCAAGGTGTTAGCGTCCGTTAACTCTCATCTATCTTCTTATTTCTTTTGAAGCTTGAGGTGGTAGTCTTACGGACAGTTACACCGGGATAAATTCCTACCAATTTATTTAAGGAAGTGGGGGAGATATATGTCTATCTACATCGTTCAATTATTAACAGGGGTAGCATATGGAATGCTGTATTTTATGATTGCAGCAGGATTAACAATTATTTTGGGGGTAATGAATGTTGTTAATCTAGCTCATGGGGCATTCTTTTTGCTTGGAACTTATTTTGCGTTTACTTTCATGAGTTTACATTTGAATTTCTGGTTAGCACTATTGTTGGCAGTCATTGTTACTGCAATTCTAGGAATTATTATAGAAAAGTTATTAATTAATAAATTATATGGAAAAGAACTCGAGCAAGTTCTTCTAACATTTGGTTTGACATTTGTTATTGCAGATTGTGCAAAATGGATTTGGGGTACAGAAATGCAAACAATTGCAGTACCTGAGCTATTAAATTCTTCTATAACAATTGGAGAGATGGTGTTTCCAGCATATCGTCTTTTTGTAGTCCTTGTTGGTTGTATTCTTGCTGTTATACTTTGGTATCTTGAAAGTAGAACACGTGTAGGAGCAATTATTCGTGCGGGTGTAGATGATCGGGCAATGGTTGCAGCTCTAGGCATCAATGTTCGTCTTGTTTTTACAGGTGTTTTTGCTTTTGGAGCTGGGCTGGCAGGCCTTAGTGGAGTTTTAGGTGGGCCATTAATCGGCATGTATACAGGGATGGATTCTGATATTCTCGTAACATCGCTAATTGTCGTGGTTATTGGAGGACTCGGTTCTTGGAAAGGTAGTTTCGTTGGTGCAATATTAATTGGATTAATCGAAACATTAGGTAAAATTTGGTTCCCATCACTGTCCATGCTAATTGTATTTTTACTTATGGTTGTTGTTCTGATGATCCGACCACAAGGACTTTACGGGAAAGTGGTGTCACAATGAAAAATAATCTATTTATTATTTTAATTTTAATAATATCCGTTTCCGGATTACCATTCTTACTTTCTGGTTTTGGTGTTGATTTGGCCACAGAAATCTATATAATGGCAATTTTTGCAATGAGCTTGGGTTTGCTTATGGGATTTGCTGGTATGGTATCGCTTGGTCACGCAGCATTTTTTGCAATCGGTGCCTATACTGTTGCAATTTTAGGCCAATTTATTAACAATGTGTATATTTTGATATTATCAGCAATCATTATTGCTGGTTTAATAGCTTTACTGACTGGTTCTCTATTCATTCGTACATCAAATTTTTATTTTTTAATGATTACACTTGCTTTTGGTCAATTATTATACGCATTAGCTTGGCAATTAGAAAACTGGACAGGTGGAGCAGATGGAATGAGGGTCTCAGCTACACTGGATTTTGGATTTGGAGAAATCGCCAGTCCTTTAGCTATTTATTATTTAATGGGGATAGCTTTTATCTTTGTTTATATACTGTTAAAGCTCTTTGTAAATTCTCCAGCAGGAAGGATTATAAAGGGGATTATGGAAAATCCGTCTCGTATGGCAGCATTAGGTTATGAAGTTAGAGTTTATAAGCTTTTAGTCTATTCATTAGCAGGTGCATTAGCTGGGTTTGCAGGTTCACTCTATGGTTATTTTAATATGTTTGTCAGTCCTGATTTAACTTATTGGAAATTTTCCGGGGAAGTTATGATTATGGTAATTTTCGGTGGCGTGGGAACACTTATCGGTCCTGTCCTTGGTGCAGGTCTATTTATTATATTGCAAAACTTTATCAGTTCATATACTGAACGTTGGCAATTGATATTAGGTGCAATTTTAGTGCTCCTAGTCCTTGTAGGTAAAGGCGGTATTATCCATTGGTTTGGTTATTTTAAAGAGAAGTTTATTATACGAAAAGGTACAAAAAATGTAGAAACTTCAAAACCAATCGAAGAAGAGAGGGAGGTAATAACATGACTTTACTAAAAGTTGATAACATCAGTAAATCTTTTAATACCCTGCAGGTTTTGCAAAATGTTACTCTAGATGTTCAACCAGGTGAACGACATGTCATCATTGGGCCAAATGGTGCAGGGAAAACAACATTATTTAATTGCATCACAGGCCAATTACCTCTTAATTCGGGTGCTGTTTTTTTAGAAGATGTTGAAATTAGTAAACTTCCTCCTAATAAATTAGTACATCTGGGCATGGCACGGACATTCCAAAAGAATAATTTATTCGGTGATCTAACGGTTAAAGAAAATCTACACTTAGCATTAACCGCTTTAAAGCCTTATCGATATCAACTTTTTAAACCATTATCAAATTATTCCGACCTCAAAAAAGAAACGGAAGAACTGATTGAACAATGGCAAATTTCCGACCGTCAAAATGTAAAAGTAGACAATCTTTCATATGGTGAACAACGATTATTGGAGGTTCTTTTAGCGCTGGCTTCTAAACCAAAAATTTTGCTCCTGGATGAACCGACTTCAGGGATGTCACCGGCTGAAACTGCACAAACATCTGAAATGATTCAAAAACTTCCTAGATCAGTTGCTTTATTAGTAATTGAACATGATATGGATGTTGTATTTGCGATTGCAGACAGAATAACTGTAATCCATCATGGTGAAGTCATTTTAAGTGGAACTCCAGAAGAAGTTCGAAATGATGATACAGTTAGACAAATTTACTTCGGAGGAGGTGCAAAGGCACATGCTTGAGCTTGAAAATGTCCATGCATATTATGGCAATAGTCACATACTCCAAGGAGTATCTTTAGCTGTTCCAACAGGCAAATGTGTTGCCCTTCTTGGTCGAAATGGTGCTGGAAAATCAACTACAATCCATACAATTGCAGGTTTGCATAAATCTCAAAGGGGGAGTATTCGCTTTAAGAGTAAACCAGTAGAATCCCTTACATCCTATCAAATTTCTCGCGAAGGAATTGGGCTTGTGCCACAAGGAAGGCGTATTTTCCCCTCTCTTTCAATACGTGAGAACCTAACGATGGCAGCCCGAAAAAACTTAAAGGGCGATACTAGTGAATGGGATATAGAAAAGGTTTATGAATTATTTCCAGTACTTAAAGAAAGAGAAAAAAATATGGGAACTCAATTATCAGGAGGACAACAGCAAATGCTCGCAATCGGTCGAGCGTTAATGACCGATCCGCAATTTTTGCTTATGGATGAACCTTCTGAAGGATTAGCGCCTGTAATTATAGATCAGATAGGTGACATTGTTGCTAAATTGAAGGAATCAGGATTATCAATTTTAATGGTAGAGCAAAATATTTCACTTGCCTGCCAAGCGGCTGATGAAATACTGATTATGAACAAAGGAACAATTGTATGGAAAGGAACACCTGACGAACTATTGGAAAATGATGAAATTCAGCATAAGTATCTAGGTGTCTAAACATGATTGTTTGTAAACATGCACTGACTATTCCAGTCTATTTTCATAGAACGAGGTTTGAGGACAATTAGTAATTTTCCTTAAACCTCGTTTTATACTTTGATACAAAGGTGTAACAACATTTCCCTCTTAATTTCCACACTTACCTGCAGCTTCAAAAAAAGTTTAGTTAAACTCTACCAAGACTATTAAATTTCCAAAAAAATATAGTTATCATTGAACCGAATACGCATTATAACTCTGTAATTTTCTACTTTATGTGTTGTTTTATGTCGAAAAAAACATTATTGACTTCCTTAGGTAAGTGTTGTAATTTAAAAATAAGTTCTGTATATAAAAACCAGTTCTCTATACAGAACAAGGAGGCATCTGATGACAAATCTTGTTCCATCTATTGAAAAAATGGATGTAATTTTAACTGTAATAGCTGAAAGTAGACAAGGTTTGAGTTTTATGGAAATTGTTCATCAAACAAAGTTGAACAAGAGTACTATTTATTCAATTCTCAATACCTTAGAAAACTTAAACTATATTTCAAAAAACGATAAGAAAAATTATGTAATAGATTATCGTTTAGCTTTTTTAGGCTCTAAGTATTCCGAAAATTCAAAGTATATAGAACTTTTCGACCGGTTTGGCAACGAACTAGTTGAGCAGGTCAATGAAACATGCCAATTATCTATTTTAAAGGGGGGGAATATATGTTATTTGGCAAAAGTAGAATCTAAATCCAATATTCGAATTAAAACAGAGCCAGGACAAATGATTCCTGCTTATGCAACAGCAATGGGGAAGGTTTTATTAAGTGGTCTACCAAATGAGGAGTTATATGAAAGATTAGGAGAACCTCCTTTTAAACCTTTGACAAGGAAGACAGTTCAAACTATGGATGAACTAATCCACCAGATACAATTTGGACAACAAAATGGCTATGTATTGGAAAGAGGGGAGACTGAGGAGGGTTTGTTTTGTATAGCTGCGCCAATATTCAATCATAAAAAAGAAATGATAGCAGCTGTTAGTGTTACCGCTTTAGATGTTTATTATGATTCGAAATCAGAGGTTCTGAAGGAAGCTGTACTTAATTTAGCACGAAACATTTCTTCAAATCTCTAAAAATAAGGGGGGATAAGTTTGAGATTGGCCAACAAAGTAGCAATTATCACCGGTGGGGCTTCGGGAATCGGTTTGGCTACCGCAAAGCTGTTTTTACAAAATGGTGCTACAGTTGTAATTTTTGATTTACTTCATAATGATTCAGTAGCAGAGTTAGAAAAAGACTTCCAAGATAAGGCTGCCTTTTTTGAAGTAGATGTAACAAATGAAGAAGCTGTGATGAAGAGTGTGAATAAAGTTTTTGAGCAATATGGGAAAATTGATATTTTATTTAACAATGCAGGGATAAGTGGTATTGGGAAAATCCATGAATTGTCGCAAGATTACTGGAATAAGGTCATGAATGTAAATGTCAATGGTGTGTTTCTAATGTCCAAGTATGTTGTGCAAAAGATGTTAAATAGAGGTGGCTCAATTATCAATATGTCATCTTGTGTTGCTGAAATTGGTTTAGAGGACCGAGTTCTTTATGCCGCAACTAAAGGTGCCGTGTTAGCTATGACAAAATCGATGCAGGTCGATTATGCATCACACAATATTAGAGTGAATGCTTTATTACCAGGAACAATTTATACACCATTTGTTGAAAAATATTTATCTACTGCTGAAAATCCTGAAGAGACTTTAAATGGCATTAAAAAGAGACAATTATCTGATGAATTAGGGAAACCAATTGATGTAGCACAAGCAGCATTGTATTTAGCATCTGATGAGTCAAAATTTTTAATGGGTTCACCACTATATATTGATGGTGGAGCTGTTTTCGGAAAAAAAATATGAAGAGGTGTTTAAATGAAACTATTAAGTTATGTTGAGAATCAAACAGTTCTTGTAGGGGTTAAATTGGAAGAAGGTATTTTCAAGTTATCTGATTATGCTGAGAAAAATTCAATTCAATTAAATAGTATTCACGATATCATTGAAAATCCAGATTTACAGAAAAAAGTAGAAAGTATTATTGAAGCTCATGATTTTTCAGAGGAATTTGTAGTGGAAGAATCTACTCTAACATTAGCTTCGGTTCTTCAACGGCCATCTAAAATCATATGTGTAGGGCTCAATTACAGGAAGCATGCTGAGGAATCAAATATGGCTATTCCAGAGTTTCCGGTGCTTTTTAATAAATTCAATAACTCTCTAGCAGCACATAATGAGGAAATTTCTTTACCTGAAGATTCAAGTGAAAACGATTATGAAGCAGAATTGGCGATTGTAATTGGAAAAGAGACAAAAAATGTCTCTGATGAAAGCGCTTTAAATTATGTTTTTGGTTACTGCAATGCGAATGACCTATCCTCACGTGATTTACAATTTAGAACAAATCAATGGTTACTAGGTAAAGCATTAGATAAATTTTGCCCAATAGGTCCCTATTTAGTAACGGCAGATGAAGTCGGTAATCCAAACGATTTAGAGATTAAAACCTATGTAAATGGAGAGCTCAGACAAAACTCAAATACTAGCGATATGATTTTTAACTGCAAAGAAATCATCTCATATATTTCTAGATATATCACATTAAGCCCTGGTGATGTTATTTTAACAGGTACCCCTGAAGGAGTAATACTTGGTCTTCCAGAAAATGAGCGGGTTTATTTAAAACCTGGTGATGAAATGATTGTTGAAATTGAAAAACTAGGAAAGCTATACAACAAAATCGTTTAGAGGGGGGCTTAATATGTACAAAAGTATCATATTAACGGAAAAAGACAATGTAGCGACAGCCTTGGAAAATATCCCTTCTGTAGAAGATTTAAAGATTACGATAGGGGATGAGCAACGCGTTATAAATTTATTAGAACCAATTCAATTCGGTCATAAGTTTGCCATTCAGGATATTGCTGAAGGTGGATACATTATTAAATATGGAGAAGTCATTGGCAGGGCAACAAAATTTATTAAATGCGGGGAATATGTACACGTCCATAATCTAGAAGGAACAAGGGGAAGAGGGGATAAAGATGCAGTTTGAGAAAGGAAAATTTTTAGGCTATCGTCGTGCAGATGGAAGAGTAGGGGTTCGTAATCATGTACTAATTTTACCGACAATCACATGTGCTACGAAAGCTGCTCGTCAAATTACGGAACTGGTTCATGGAACAGTTAGCTTTGTTCATCAACATGGCTGTGCTCAAGTCGGTGTAGATTATGAGCAAACTTTTAGAACTTATGTTGGGATGGGGCTAAATCCGAATGTTTATGGTGTTGTAGTCCTCGGTTTAGGCTGTGAAACACATCAAGCTCGTAATGTAGCTAAGGAAATTGCTGCATCAGGTAAACGAGTCGAAGTAGTATCCATTCAAGATGAAGGTGGAACATTGGATGCAATAGCACAAGGAGCAAAATTAGCTGCGAGGTTGGTACAAGAGGCATCTGAAGTGCAAAGAGAATGGTGTGATTTTAGCGAGCTTATTATTGGGACAGAGTGTGGAGGCTCAGATGCATGCTCTGGGTTATCAGCAAATCCAGCTGTCGGATATGTAAGTGACAAGATTGTTGAATTGGGTGGTACATCGATTTTAGCTGAAACAACAGAACTTATTGGTGCAGAACATTTATTGGCGAATCGAGCTAAAAATGAACATGTGGCTAAACGTGTATATGAAGTAATAGATGCTATGGAAAAGCGATCCATTAATATGGGAGTTGATATCCGTACAGGTAATCCAAGTCCAGGGAATATTAAAGGTGGTTTAAGCTCACTTGAAGAAAAATCACTTGGTGCAGCAAATAAAGCTGGAAAAAGCACATTAAATGAACTGATAGATTACGCTGAACGCCCAACAGAAAAAGGGTTAGTTTGGATGGACACGCCAGGACACGATATTGAACAATTAACAGGTATGGTTGCTGGTGGTGCTCAAATTGTTCTATTTACTACAGGTCGAGGCACACCTACAGGATCACCCATTGCTCCCGTTATTAAAATAACAACAAATACAGGAGTATTTGAGCGAATGAGTGAAAATATGGATATTAATGGTGGAACAATTATCGAAGGTAAAGAGACTGTTGAGCAAGTAGGGGAAACTATTCTTAACGAAATTTCGAAAGTTGCTTCTGGAAAATTAACGAAAGCGGAAATTTTAATGCAGCATGATTTTGGGATTTGGCGTATTGGACCAACATTTTAATAAGGGGGAAATAAACATGACAAAGGGGAAACTAAAATTTATAAGTGGTATTGCTTTATCTATGTTATTACTAGTTGCTTGTGGGGATGCAACTGATACATCTAGCAATGGTGCAAATGCGGACACAGAAACGTATACGATTAACATTGCATATGGAAATCAACCAGGTGAACCAATTGATGAATTAGCGAAAAAATGGGAAGAGCTTGCTGAAGAAAAAAGTAATGGTCAAATTGATTTAGTATTATATCCTAGCTCACAATTAGGCGCAGAGAAGGATGTAATTGAACAAGCGATCCAAGGTAATAATGTCATCGTTCTAGCTGGTTATGACTTTTTGCTGGATTATGTCCCGGATGCTGGGATATTAACGGCACCATATTTAACAGATGACACAGAGTTGCTGCGTAAAATCACGGATACTGAATGGTTTAGTAATATTAATAACCAACTGAAAGATAAAGGAGTTAGCGTAATTATTCCAAACGTAGTGTATGGGGAACGTCACTTAATGACAGGAAAGAAAGTTGAAACACCTGAAGATTTAGCTGGATTAAAGGTGAGAGTACCGAATAATCAAATGTCGATTAAAACAATGGAGGCTCTAGGTGCAGCTGCAACTCCTCTACCGCTTGCAGATCTATATCCTTCGTTGCAACAAGGGTTAATTGATGGAGCAGAAAATCCTGTTTCAGTACTTCATGGGGCAAAAGTACAAGAAGTTTCAAAATATTTATCATTAACTGGGCATCAACGCTTTATCGTGTCGTTTTCGGGTGGCGAAAGTTTTATTAATGGGCTGCCAGAGGATATTGTAACAATTTTAAAAGAAACAGGTGCTGAAGCTGCAGATTATGGATATGAAGTTCTAAAAGAAACAGACCAAAAAGTTTTGGAAGCTTTTGAAGCAGAAGGTGTAGAGATTGTAGAAGTAGATACAGCTTTGTTTAAAGAAAAAGTTGCCAGCGTCTATGATGAATTCGAGGATGTATGGTCTGACAATCTTTATAATAATTTATTAGCTGAATTAGAGAATTTAAAATAAATATCTAGGTTTTTACGAAAAATAAAGACTGAATATTCAGTCCATATACCTGGGGGATGACTATATGATCCTATTAAAAAGCTTCTTAAAAAATATTGATGATTGGATTGCAGTAGTTAGCTTGGCTGGCATTATTCTTTTAACAGGTACAAATGTAATTTTACGATATTTATTTTCAAAACCGATTGCCTGGACAGAAGAAGTAACCTTAATGCTTTTTGTATGGTTAATTTTTGTTGGAATGAGTACGGCTATGAAATATAACACGCATATCGGGGTAGATTACTTTGTTGAAAAACTTCCAAAGCCATTAAGAATAGTAGCAGATTTTATTAGAATTCTTTCTATATATATAGTATTAATCTATGTATTTATTATTTTAGGAGTTAAGTTTATTGGCAATGTCTCTGGGAAAGTGACTCCTATTTTAACAATCAATTATCAGTATATAAATATTGCAGTTATTGTAGGAGCAGTATTCACAATTATTCGTTTCACTTCTCAAGTAATAACAAGTTATAAAGAGACTCAAAAAGGGATTGATGCTTAATGGCAATATTTGCAACGTTAGCAGTTTTAATTATCTCATTTCTATTGAATATTCCGATTGCATTTGGGCTGATTTTAAGTTGTTTAATGTATTTTACTTTTAATAATAGTTTTTCAAGTGAAATTTTAATTCAACGTTTAATAAGCGGAATGGAGTCAGTTCCACTACTGGCAATAATCTTCTTTATTTCAGCTGGCATTTTAATGAACTATACAGGGATAACTTCTAGAATGTTGCGTTTTTCTACAGTTATTACAAATCCGCTACCGGGATCATTAGCTCAAGTAAACGTAATATTAAGTACATTAATGGGAGGAATATCAGGTTCTAATGTTGCTGATGCAGCAATGCAATCGAAAATACTAGTACCTGAAATGGAGAAAAAGGGGTATAAGAAATCTTTCTCAACAGTTTTGACAGCTTCAACATCACTCATTACGCCTATTATTCCACCAGGTATCGGTTTAATAATGTATGGCTACGTGGGTAATGTATCGATTGGTAAATTATTTATGGCAGGGATATTGCCAGGAATTGTTTTATGTATTTGCTTTATGATGTATGTTCATTTTTATGCAAAAAAATACAATTTAGAAACAGATTCAAGTATCAAATATTCAACAAAAGATTTTCTATTAAGTTTTAAAGATGCTGCTCTAGCTTTACTGTTGCCAATTATTATTATCGGAGGTATCCGTCTTGGTGCATTCAGCGCAACTGAAGCAGGTGTAATCGCAGTATTATATGCGATTGTACTAGGGATGTTTATTTATCGGGAAATGAAAGTAAAGCAATTAATTTTAAGCTTGAAAGAAACAATTCAAACGGCAGCAGCGGTTTTACTGATTATTGCAGCTGGTTCAGCTTTTGGATGGGTTTTAACTTTGGAACGTGTACCTCAAAAGGCAACAGAGTTAATGGTCTCTTTTGTTTCGAATGAAGTTCTATTCTTCTTAATTACATTGATTTTCCTATTAATTGTAGGGATGTTTTTAGAGGGGAACGTATTAATTATTATTTTAACACCGTTATTTATGCCAATGTTAATTGAATATGGGATTGATCCAGTACACTTTGGTATTTTCTTTATTATGTGTATAAGTATAGGAACATTAACACCACCATTAGGGACAATTATGTTTACTACTTGCGGCATTACTGGAACTCGGTTTGAAGAATTTATTAAAGAAAGCTGGCCTTTCTTGCTATTACTTATATTTGCAGCTTTATTAATTGCCTTCTTCCCGTCAATTTCATTGTTCTTACCTAATTTATTAGGTGCATAATTCATTTATATGGAGGGGAATTATTTGAAATTTATTCGTTACCGTGATCAGGAACAAATTCAAGGTGCATTAATTGATCAACATAATCTTATATATAACATTCCTTTTAATAATTACGTAGAGTTTTACTATACGTTAAAAAAAGGGAGTTTAACAGTTGAAGAGTTTATTAAAAATAATGGTTTAGAGCCAATTGAGAAACAAATTGATGAAATTGAGCTGTTAATTCCAATCGTTCCTGATGAGGTTTGGGCTTCAGGTGTGACCTATTTAAAAAGTAAAGAAGCACGAAATTATGAGGCAACAAATGGGGAGTTAGACAGAGAAACTTTTTATGATAAGGTTTATGACGCACCGAGACCGGAGTTGTTTTTGAAGTCTACAGGTCGCCGTGTTGTTGGTCCAAATAGTGAAGTGTTTATACGCAGTGATTCAAATTGGCAAATTCCAGAACCAGAATTGACACTAATTTTAGGTGAAGGTCGGGATATTATTGGCTATACACTAGGTAATGATATGAGTTGTCGTGATATTGAAGGTGAAAATCCTCTTTATTTACCTCAAGCAAAGGTATGGAAAAATTCTTGCTCAATAGGACCTGCTATCCTTATTCCTGAGTCAGTAGAGGATCCTTATTCGATTGATCTAACATGTAGAATCTATAGAAATGGCGAACTCGTTTTTGAAGGAAATGCAGTAACTAGTCAATTAAAACGTAAATTAGAAGAATTAGTAGATTATTTAGTCTTTGATAATGATTTATTACCAGGTACAGCATTAATGACTGGTACGTGTATCGTTCCGCCAAATGATTTTACATTACAGCTTCACGATCATATTGAAATAATCAGTACACAAATTGGTTCCTTAAAAAATGAAGTGAACATCAACGATTTGGTTGTGAAAGGATGATGAACGTGACGAATGAAATTTTGAATTATATAGATGGTAAGTGGAGTAAAAGCAGCAGCGGAAATGTAATTGAAAGTATCAATCCTTCAACACTTCAAGTAGTCGGGAGGGTTCAAAATTCTACTCGTGAGGAAGTAGAATTGGCTGTGAATGCTGCATCAGCTGCCAAAAAGGAATGGCATCAATTAGGTCAATTTCAAAGAGGACAAATTCTTTATAAAGTTGCTGAAAATGTTGAAAAAAATAAAGAAGATATTGCTAGAACATTATCGGATGAAATGGGAAAAACCTACCCAGAAGCATTAGGTGAAACAGAGCGCGGCGTTGCGATACTACGTTACTATGCTTCTGAAGGCAGCCGAAAAGATGGTGATGTAATTCCTGCATCAGATAACAAAGCTATCATGTTTACGAAACGTGCACCATTAGGCGTTGTTGGGGTAATTACACCGTGGAATTTCCCAGTTGCGATTCCTTTGTGGAAAATTGCGCCTGCTTTAATATATGGAAATACAGTTGTATTTAAACCAGCATCAGAAGCAGCAGTAACCGCAGCTAAAATCGTACAATGTTTTGATGAAGCCAAAATTCCAAACGGCGTATTAAACTTTATTACAGGCAGTGGCTCAAGTGTAGGAGATGCTCTAATTAATAATCAACATTTAAACGGTATCACATTTACTGGTTCTAGTGCGACTGGGAAGTTAGTAGCAGAAGCGTCAACAAAAAATGGCGTAAAGTTCCAGTTAGAAATGGGAGGAAAAAATCCAGTCATTGTATTAGAGGATGCAAATTTAGATAATGCAGTGGCAGCTGTATTAAGTGGCGGTTTTAAATCAACAGGGCAAAAATGTACAGCTACAAGTAGAGTGATCGTTGAATCATCTATTTATGAAACGTTTAAAAATAAATTATTAGAAGAAGCAAGTAAAATTTCCATCAATAATGATCAAAAGCAAAGTTGGATGGGACCATGTGCAAGTGAAGGCCAGTACAATACGGTATTGGACTATATTGCAATTGGCAAGGAAGAAGGGGCAAAGTTAATTTTTGGTGGCAACGCTTTAAAATCTGAAGAATTAAAAGGCTTCTATGTAGAGCCGGCTATTTTTGAGGATGTAACAGCAAATATGCGAATTGCCCAGGAAGAAATTTTTGGTCCTGTCATAGCATTGATGAAAGCCGATTCATTAGAAGAGGCAATCGATATTGCAAATGATGTTGCATATGGTTTAAGTGCATCAATATTTACTAAAAATCTTGGTTCCGCTATGACTTTCATTGATCAAATTGAAGCAGGGCTAGTACGTGTAAACGCAGAAAGTGCCGGAGTAGAATTCCAAGCACCATTCGGCGGCGTAAAAGCTTCAAGTACAGGCATGCGCGAACAAGGTGAAGCCGCAAAAGAGTTTTATACTTTAACGAAAACAGTATTTCTAAAAAGCGAATAATAAATAAGGGTGACCCAAAACTAAACTGGCACCTATGTCAAGGACACAATAAAAAAAGAGATTAAGCAATTTGAAGATGATTCCTATATTGAATAGGGGTCATCTTTTTTAAGTTCCACTGATATCGATAATTGTTGTAGTAAACCATGTAATGATTTATTTTTGCTTTTAATTCTTTTAATGTTTTACTAGACTGATAGTCTACCTCATCTTTTAAATGACCGAAGAATGACTCTTGAGGCGCATTATCCCAACAGTTGCCCCTTCTAGACATAGATTGGCCTAGACCATATTTCTTTAATAATTTTTGATAGCTTGGACTTGTGTAATGGCTTCCTTGGTCTGAGTGGATGAAGGCATTTTTATGTAGAATGATTTTTTTGTTCTTGACTAATTTATGGATTGTCTGGGTTACGATGTCTAAAGTGATTCGATCAGAAACATGATAAGCTAGGATTTCGTTCGTGGCGGCATCTTTTACGGTCGACAAATAAGCCATACAATTATTGTTATATGGCAAATAAGTAATGTCTGTTAATAACACTTTTCCAGGAACACCTTGCTTAAATTCTCTGTTTAGCTTGTTTGAAACGACCTGATGTTCTTTTGTCGCTTTGGCCATTCTTTTATACGGATTCGCCTTTCTATAAGGGTAGACGATTCCGTATTTCTTCATAATTCTTTGGATTTTTTTTCGACTAAAGATAAGATTAAAGTCATTCTCCAGAATCATTTTTATGGAACGGGACCCTTTCTTATAACCACGTCGATTAAAGGCTTTTAATATGATCTCTTTCGCCTCTAAGTCTCGTTGCTCTCTAGCTTTACGGCTAGAACCCGCCTTTAGGTAACTGTAATATCCAGAACGTGAGACTTCTAAAAGGTCACATAAATAAGCCGTCATTCGCTTAAATTGATTCTGTTCAACGGTTTCATAAATTAACTGATATATACTACTTGGATCTAGACTTTCTCTGGCGTTTAGCAGCCTCCTTTCTGTCACTTCGAGCTTTTTTAATAATTCCACTTGGCCCTCTAATAACTTAATTCTAGCCTCTTGCCTTTCGATAATTTCAGAAGATGTCAGTTCACGAATTAATGGTCGACCAGTATTACTTTTTCTCGAATCTGTGAGTCCAATTGAACCATTCTTTTCATAAGCTCTCTTCCATCTATAAGCAGATTGTTCAATGCGTTTAATTCCTATAACGTCTACATCGAAGCCGTTTTCTTCAAAAATTTGTCGAGGAAGTTTACCAGCTAAATATTCATCTAAAAATGTATTTTTAAAGGTATCTGTATATGTAATCGCCCGTTCACTTACACGTTGTACATTTGGATTCTTTTCTAATGTTTTAATCTCTTTAAGTGAAAATATTATCTTACTCATGATGTCCTCTAATCTCCATTTATTAAAATTCAGTATATAAAAAAATACCTGTAGATAAAACACTCTTTTTCAAGTGTCCTAACTACAGGTACCATATTAAACTAACGAATTTGGGTCACCCTTTTTGTTTATTTTAATTTTTAGATTTCTAAAATATCCATTTGTTTTAACTCATCATTGTTCTCTACTTTTACAAAAATTTGTTTAGTCGATATTGTTTTCTAGAGTTTGATTTTTAGCTTCTCAATTTCTTTTCTTCTAACCCGGCCTCCCACACCCAAATGGTATATTTAGTAAATTATTGAAAGTTTAGGCGCTCACATGTATCATGTCCTACTGGGTGCCAACACTCTGTATATTTAATTGCAATTCTCTGCACTTATTGCAAATCACACTATAACTAAAGTATGTACTTTTTCATAGTAAAGCTGCTCTTTTAATTTGTTATTGTTATAAAATTTATCAATATTTGTATATATTGTAAAATTCACTAAAATTAATAGAAAAATAGTTTATTATATGATATTATTACATTTGTTGGTATTATTACCAGTACTTTACAAATATAGGAGAATGTTTACATGAAGAGATTAATTACAGTATTAATGTTTGGCATGCTTTTTGCATTATCACTTCCTTTATTAGCTGATGCGGCAAGTAAGCAAGAGACTCAAGAAAGTAAAATCTTGATTAACTTTTTAGAATCTATGAAAAATGGTGATATTGATGGAGTGATAAAATATGTAAATGACGAGCGTTTTGAATCTACTAAACGACTTAAAGAAGAGTACAAATTATTATTATTTAAAGATAAGCTTGTAGAATATGAAATTATTGAAAACAAAGAAAATAATTATTTTATTGTAAATTTAAGTTTTGAGAATGGTGGAGTCTCTAAGGTTCCTTTCACTATTAATTCGGACAAGGTTAATATTAATTCTGAATCTTTAGACACTGATGATTTTGAAGTAATAAAAGAGGGTGAAGATTTAACTATTCGTCCACTACATACCCTTTGTGATTGGCATTTTTCGGCAAGGAACCAAGGTTCTACTTTTTATTCTGATTGTGAATTTAATATAAGTGGTACATCATCATTAGATGTGCTGTTAACACAAGAAACTTCTATATCAGGAGTAACTCCAGGAATAGTTTATAGTGTGGTAAAAAAACATTGGTATGGTGATGATGTTTGGGGAAGTAGATATGTTAGTGGTACTAAATCTAGTCCTTATTCTACAACTATAACAGGAAAAAGTGACTCATTTACAGGTGCTCAAATGAGATTTGAGACTGATACAAATTCGAAAGGTGCCCGTTATGAAGGAATTGGTTCTGTATTAAAATAATTTTTAAAAACATACTAACATTAGTAGCATAAACCAAGGCCATGGTTTGTGCTACTGTTTTTTATAGTAGAAGTGAAGGAAAGTCGACAGGCCTCTAGGATCATTTAGAATCCATATTTAAAACTGGCTAACTTCACACCTTTATTTGAATCAGTTTAGTATGTTGGGTCCAAGAGATCGTGCAAAAGAAAATGGAATCGATATGGCACTGTGAAACCCTTTTATGATTGGTAAAAAGGAGTAGATTTGTCATCGTACATGATGAAGTAAAGGGAAAAGTACAATCGCCATTTTTTATGGGGATAAACAATGTGAATTTGATGGTGAGTTTGATCATACACTTTCTGAATTTGAGCAGCTACACCAACGTATTGAGGAAATCACAGCTTTTGATGGACAAGCCCCTGAAATCGTATTTGAAGCGACGGGTGTCTATTCGAAGCAAGTTGAAAAGTTTCTAGGTGATTATGTCCATATATAATAGAAATGGCAGGATGAGCATGCTAAAACAATGTATAGTCCTTTATGCCTAAGAGTGAATCGAGTAAATGAAGCGGATAGATAGAGTGAAAGTGCACATACTATGATGGATGGATTCAAAGAAGACTGCGAATGCGCTTTTGGAAGAATTGGAGGAAACTAAAGACAAAGGTACGTAATCTCATTCGCTTTGGTGTACCGGATTGAAAAGCCTGCAAATGGGGGAATACACGAAAAAGTTATTGGAGAATATCGAATAGTCCATATTACACGAAACCCTTGGCAACTCATATTGGAGTAGTCAAGGGCTGAAAGTCTGCAACCTCGTTACGAAAAATTTCGTTATACACCTTAATTGACCGCAGTATACGGAACCGTATGTACGAGGGTAATGCTACTCTAACTCGATTTAAAAACAAGAATAATCTTATGAAAAAACTCTTTTATAAAAATGCGTTAACTTTTTTAGCACTTTCTATATCGAATCTCATTTTACTAAAATAGGAATATTAACTTAGCGTTTTTTGAAATAAACTAGTAATGCTAGGTATTGTCACTATAACGAAATATCCCAAAACTCCTCCTATGGTATTTAATATAATATTGTCAATATCAAATTGCCCAACTTGAAGAATTAACTGTTGGGCTTCGAGTGAAAAACTAATAAAAATTAAACTAATAAAAACTCTTGAGAATTTATAGAATTTATGAAATAGGATAGGAAGAAGTATTCCTAAAGGGATGAAAATCACGATATTACCTAACGTATTATTGATAATAATATCATCGTTAAATTGCATGGAACCAGTTAAATAAGTAAGTATATTTTTAAAAGGGATGATATTTGAGTTCAATTGTAATACTTCTAAATTATAAAATTCGTTTGAATCATTTGGATAAGAAAAATATCGATTACGAACAGGAAAATCATAAGTAGCAGAATTAAGAATATCAGTAAAACGTATAATAATTCGTTGGTATATTAACTTAAATAAAACAATAAACGAGTATAGACCAAATAAAATCCATGTCCCTATTTTGAACAATTTATAAAAGGGGAAAATAGCTTCTTGAAAGCCATTTTTCAATTGGTTTTGCTCTCCAAAACTTTCTAATGCCAAATTAGTAGCTTCTTTATCAGATAAGCCTTGTTCTAAATATTCATTTTTCAATAAGTATAAATGGTCTTTTATTTCATCAACTATTTCTTGTTTTTCTTTTTTATCACACCCCAATTCACTTACAATTTGGTTAATGTAGGTTTCAATAATTTTATCCAAGCCATTCCCTCCGAACAAACTTTTATTAAATCACTAATTTTCCCCCATTCTCGTAATTTTTTGAGCAATTCCTTTCTACCATCTTCTGTGATCGTATAATATTTTCTTCTTCCACCTGACTCTGAATTTTCCCAATAAGATATAAGCCACTCTTTTTTCTCTAGTCTTTTTAAAGCAGGATATAGGGTTCCTTCACTCATGTTATAAAGTTCATTGCTATTTTCTTTCAACGTTTTTACCATCTCATAACCGTACATATCTCTTTTATTTAAGAGTGAGAGAAGTAAAATATCAATGCTACCTTTCATAATTTCTTTGTCCATTACTACACCTCATTTCATAGAAACTTAAATACATCGTAACACGATATACAACGTGTTACAAGTTAATAATTCCAAAAAAATCCTTAGGAGGTAATTATATAGCATATTAATGTTTTAATAGGTTAATATAAATAGAAAATATAACCTTATTTGTAAAGGGAGAAGTTATTCAATCTGAGTGGAAGGATGCAATGGGCTTTATTGAAGGGAATATTGTAATTGAAAGCTTCGCTGATAAAGAAAAATATACTATTTGGTTTAGAAATGAAAATATGTATTTGAAGAAAAACGATGAGCTGATTTCAATTGCACCAGAAATTATTTCGATTTTACATGCCGATACTGGTGAACCTATTTTAAACCCTTATTGTGAAATAGGCATGAAGGTTGCTGTAGTCAACTTCAGAGCGCCCGATATTTGGGCTAATGAAGGAATTAATGTTTTTGGCCCAACGTATTTCGGGATGAGAAATGAACAGTTTTATGAGATACAAAAGAAGCTTTATACTGATAAGTGACTATATGTTTTCAAGATAGCTGTAGGGAAAGCAAAGCTTCTCTACGGCTGTTTTATTACTGCTAGAGTATATTGCTGTTGCATATATTAATTGTAAAATATTATAAAATTATCAAAAAATTAAATTACAAATTTCCAGTAATGGTATATACTTGTATTATTCTATTCTAGGATTGTATTTATGGATGGGAAGGTAGTAACATGGATAAGTTTCTTCAATACGCTTTTATGTGTCACCGTTTGCCTGAAAGGTCATTTCACTGTAATGGGAAGCAGTTTCCGTTATGTGCGCGGTGTACAGGGATTATGGCAGGCTATGTCATTGGGTTGCTTATCTTAGCTACATACGGAAGGCTATCACTACTCCTTTCATTTGCTCTGATTATACCTATGATTGTGGATGGCACAGGGCAGCTCTTTCATAAGTGGGAGAGCAACAACATTCGTCGATTAATAACGGGAATTATGGGTGGCATTTCGATTGATTTTATTATAATCAATATCACAACTATATTCGTGAATTTGGGGAGAGAGTTTGGACGAGCCTTTTTTCTTTAAGCTTCCATACGTAAATATAATAGATGTAGTATAGATTTATGGACACAACTAGGTTAAGTCATTAATATTGAACTAACGAAAGGTCGTGTCCGAATTATGAGTCAAAAACGTTATAATCAAGAATTTAAACAAACAGTGGCC
>NZ_RXNR01000036.1 GCF_003966145.1 Lysinibacillus telephonicus | reverse complement strand
CCGCGGAAAGCGTCCGCCGAAACGGAAATCAACTAACTTATTCAAAAAGGGTTATTAATTTTATTTTAAAAGAAAAAAGACTGTAGGCAAACTCGAATTTTCGAGTTTGTCTACAGTCTGAAATCCACGAGTCCATAACTCGTGGATTTTTTACTCTTATCGAGAGTAGGGTGGTTTTATTATTTGGTAAAGGACTATACACGTATTAATACATAATCCAACATAACATCTTTTAATAGAGAAAACGTGAATAATCGACAAAGTAATGATTGATTATTAGAAATTTTCGAATAATACGTTGACTGAATGCTCATTCATATTTACAATAAAGACATGGTACAGAGGGAAGATAATTTACCGATGAAACTAGAATCATATTTAGCAGTATAGAAGAATAACTAATAAAAACAGCATTCATAGGGGATATGGTTAGAGGGGGAGAGAAGATGAATCCGTTATTAATTGCAAACTGGGTATTCTTTTTAGCTGTCGTGTTATATGGGGTGGGATTGTTTGTTTATATTCTAAAAACACGATATGCATTTATAAAGCTCGGGAAAAAAGAAGAATTTAATGAGAATGTAAAAGAGAGACTTGAGAAAATATGGATCAATGTATTTGGACAATCTAAATTATTGAAAGATAAAAAAAGTGGACTAATTCACGTTTTATTTTTCTATGGATTTATTCTCGTACAATTTGGTGCCATTGATTTTATTTGGAAAGGGTTGGCACCAGGCTCGCATTTGCCTTTAGGACAACTCTATCAAGTATTTACTTTATTTGAAGAAATCGTGGCAGTTGTTATTATAGTAGCAGTTGTTTGGGCATTTTATCGCCGTTATATCGAGAAGCTTGTTCGTTTAAAGCGCGGCTGGAAAAATGGGCTAGTGCTAATTTTTATCGGTGGATTAATGGTGTCTACATTAGTTGGAAACGGCATGAGTATTATTTGGCATGAACATAGCTTTTTAGGCAGTGAACCAATTGCATCAACTATTGCAGCAATTTTTGGATTCTTGCCACCAGAAGCAGCTGCAGGGGTATTTTATGTAATGTGGTGGATTCACTTACTTATTTTATTAACATTCCTAGTATACGTTCCACAATCGAAACACTTCCACTTAATTGCTGGACCTGTAAACGTTTACTTTAACAGGCTGGATCGTGCGGGTACTCTTCGCCCGATTAATTTTGAAGCAATGGAAGAAATGGAAGATGAAGAAGAAATGCCGTCATTCGGTGTTGGAAAAATTACTGATTTTACACAAAAACAATTAATTGATTTATACGCTTGTGTAGAATGTGGTCGTTGTACAAATATGTGTCCGGCAACAGGTACGGGAAAAATGCTTTCACCAATGGATTTAATCGTAAAATTGCGTGACCATTTAACATTCACAGGGGCTGTTACAACAAAGCAAAAGCCTTGGGTGCCAGCATTTGCATTTAATAATACAAAAGGCAATCAATTAGCTATGGCAGCAGGTGCTGAAGGTGCTGTTATTGATGATATTTACAGTCCATCCTTGATTGGAGATGTCATTACAGAAGAAGAAATTTGGGCATGTACTACATGTCGCAACTGTGAAGACCAATGTCCTGTAATGAACGAGCATGTTGATAAAATTATTGATCTTCGTCGTTATTTAACAATGACAGAAGGAAAAATTAATTCAGATGCTCAACGCGCAATGAATAACATTGAGAGACAAGGAAATCCTTGGGGTCTTAACCGTAAAGAAAAAGAAAACTGGCGTGATCTTGATCCAACAATAAAGATTCCGACAGTGAAAGAAGCAAAAAAATCTGGCGAAGGTTTTGAATATTTATTCTGGGTTGGCTCAATGGGGGCATTTGACAGCCGTTCACAAAAAATTGCCTTATCCTTTGCACGTCTTTTGAACGAAGCAGGCGTTACATTTGCAATTCTAGGAAACAAGGAGAAAAACTCCGGTGATACGCCGCGTCGTTTAGGGAATGAATTTTTATTCCAAGAGCTAGCAACAGCAAATATAGAGGAATTTGAGAAAAACGAAGTGAAGAAAATCGTAACAATCGATCCTCACGCATACAATATTTTTAAAAATGAATATAAAGATTTTGGCTGGGAGGGTGAAGTTTACCACCATACTGAGTTGTTATACGATTTGGTTGATCAAGGACGTTTAACTTTAAATCACCGTGTTGAAGAAACAATTGTATTCCATGACTCTTGTTATTTAGGCCGATACAACGATGTTTACGATGCTCCACGTGAGATTTTAAAATCTATCCCAGGTGTTAACCTAGTAGAAATGGAACGAAATCGTGAAACTGCAATGTGCTGTGGAGCTGGCGGTGGTTTAATGTGGATGGAAGAGCATGTAGGAAATCGCATTAATGTAGCTCGTACAGAACAAGCTCTTGCAACGAATGCTTCAGTTATCTCTTCGGGATGTCCATACTGTTTAACAATGCTTTCTGACGGTACGAAAGCAAAAGAAGTAGAGGAAACAGTAGGAACATTCGATATAGCTGAACTTCTAGAACGATCTGTATTTGGGGATATGAAAATAGAAGAAGAGGAAGAGTATGCGATAGCAAGTACTCAACCAACAGAAATTGCAGCAACAGAAGAATCTTGATTGAACGATGGGATTTTTCGTTTATTCAACAATAAAATTAAATAATTAGAAAAATACAAATTGCGAAAAAAAAGAAAATTTCGTACAATTATATTGTAAAAAGAAAAAAATGGGAGCTCTAAAAGACTCCCATTTTTATTTAAGCAAGAAGTTGAGCGAGCGTTCAGTCAATTTGATTGTTCAAGCTGTACTTGAACAATCAAATTTGCGACGAGCAGCGAAGCAAGCAAGTTAGTATCAAGAAATAAGTACAGTTAAAGAAACATGATTTTCCTAATAAAACAAAGGGGTGGGAGAAGTGTTGAAAACAGTTATTTTAGACGGAGCAAGAACACCATTTGGTAAATTTGGAGGTGCATTATCAACATTATCTGCAAGTGAACTTGGAGGAAATGCGATAAAAGCAGCTTTGCAAAAAGCAAATATTGCACCGGAACAAGTAAATGAAGTGATTATGGGTACTGTACTTCAAGCAGGGCAAGGGCAAATCCCTTCTCGTCAGGCAGCGGCAAAAGCTGGAATACCTTATTCTGCAAAAACAGAAACAATCAACAAAGTATGTGCTTCAGGTATGAGAAGTGTAACTCTAGCAGACCAGCTTATTCGTTTAGGGGAAGAAGAAGTTATTGTTGCTGGCGGTATGGAATCAATGTCTAATGCTCCTTACTATTTACCAAAAGGACGTTGGGGCCTTCGAATGGGGGACGCGCAGCTTGTTGATGGAATGATTTTTGACGGACTTTCTTGCGCATTCCATCCAAACAATGTACACATGGGGACTTATGGAAATGAAACGGCAAATACGTTTGAGCTTTCCCGTGAAAAGCAGGATGAATGGGCAGTAAGAAGCCACCAATTAGCTATTAAAGCGATGGAGGAAGGGAAATTTGCTGAAGAAATCGCAGCAATTGAAATTCGTGGACGCAAAGGAGATATTACAACTGTTGCAGAAGACGAAGCGCCTCGTAAAAGCACATCAATGGAAGCGCTGTCAAAGTTAAAGCCAGCCTTTGATAAAGATGGCACGATTACTGCTGGCAATGCTCCGGGTGTGAATGATGGCGCTTGTGCACTCGTATTAATGAGTGACGAAAGAGCACAAAATGAAGGGCGAACGCCTTTGGCATATGTATTAGGGCACGCAGAAGTAGGCGTAGAACCGAAAGATTTCCCTCAAACACCAGGACTCGTTATAAATGAATTGCTAAAGAAAACTGGTAAAACGGTAGAAGACATTGATTTAATTGAGATAAATGAGGCATTTGCTGCTGTAGCTCTAGTAAGCAACCAAATTGCTGGACTAGATTCAGAGAAAGTAAATGTCAATGGTGGTGCAGTAGCACTAGGTCATCCAATCGGTGCATCAGGTGCGAGAATTATTTTAACACTTGCGTATGAATTAAGACGCCGAGGCGGTGGAATTGGTATTGCGGCTATTTGTTCAGGTGGTGGCCAAGGGGATGCCATTATGATTAAAGTACCAAAACAATAAATCTGTTGACAAAAGCATTCGTACTACGTTATTTGCCTCACTTATCTGCGAATTTCGGTAACTATTCGCGTTTCGTTTGGCTTGTATGAAAAGCGTTTTAAGACAGTATGGCTAAAGCTTCTAGATGTTGATTATATATAGGAGGATCGTGAAATGACAATTCAAAAAGTAATGGTTGTAGGGGCTGGCCAGATGGGATCTGGAATTGCTCAAGTATGTGCACAAGCAGGATTTGACGTTAAGTTGAATGATATAAAACAAGAATTTATAGAACGAGGCATAGGAGTCATTACGAAAAATCTTATGCGCGACGTCGAAAAAGGACGTAAAACAGAGGGAGAAAAAGAAGCAATTCTAAATTGCATTACTACATCACTAGACCTGAAAGATGCTTTCGACGTCGATATCATAATCGAAGCTGCAACAGAAAATATGGATATTAAGCAATCAATATTTAGAGAACTTGATGCAATAGCACCTAAAAATGCAATTTTAGCAACAAATACCTCTTCATTGCCGATTACAGAAATCGCTGCGGTGACGGAAAGGCCTGAACAAGTTATCGGTATGCATTTTATGAATCCGGTTCCAGTTATGAAACTAGTAGAAATTATTAGAGGTTTAGCAACCGCAGATGAGGTGTACCAAGCAGTAGAAGAAATGACAGTAAAATTGTCCAAAACACCTGTTGAAGTAAATGATTTTCCTGGATTTATCTCAAATCGCATTTTATTGCCAATGATCAATGAAGCAATATATGCACTATATGAGGGGGTTGCAACAAAAGAAGCAATTGATGAAGTGATGAAGCTAGGAATGAATCATCCAATGGGACCCTTAACATTGGCAGACTTTATCGGCTTAGACACTTGTCTATATATTATGGAAATTCTTCATGAAGGATTGGGAGATAGCAAATATCGTCCATGTCCTTTACTTCGAAAGTATGTTGCAGCAGGCTGGCTAGGAAGAAAAACAGGGCGAGGTTTCTATGTATACGAATAATAAGGAGTGACATCTATGAATCTCAACTTTACAGAAGAGCAAACGATGCTCCGGGAAATGGTGCGTCAATTTGCACAAAGTGAAATCGCCCCATTTGTTGAAAAAATGGAAGAGGGGGAATTTCCAAAAGAGATCCTTGCTAAAATGGGAGAACTTGGGCTGATGGGGATGACTGTTCCAGAAAGCTTAGGTGGTGCAGGGATGGACTTTACTTCCTATATTTTAGCAATCAATGAAATTTCGAAAGTAAGTGCTGTTGTAGGAGTCATTTTATCTGTTCACACCTCTGTCGGAACGAATCCGATACTTTATTTTGGAAGTGATGAGCAGAAGAAAAAATATATTCCAAACCTCGCGAGTGGAAAATATTTGGGGGCGTTTTGTTTAACGGAGCCAGAAGCCGGTTCTGATGCGGGCGCATTAAAAACTAGAGCGGTAAAAAGCGATGATTACTATGTCCTTAACGGTTCAAAAGCGTTTATAACAAATGGTGGGGAAGCAGATGTTTTTATTGTGTTTGCATCGACAAACCCTCAAAAAGGATCTAGGGGTATTTCCGCTTTCATAGTCGAGAAGGACAGTCCCGGACTCATTATCGGAAAAAATGAACATAAGATGGGGCTTCATGGTTCAAGTACAGTACAGCTTACATTTGACAATATGAAAGTACCTGCATCCAATCTTTTAGGAAAAGAAAATGAAGGGTTTAAAATTGCGATGGCAAACTTGAACGCAGGGAGAATTGGGATTGCAGCACAGGCACTTGGAATTGCCGAGGCCGCAACGGAAGCTTCAATTGAATATGCAAGTGAACGAATTCAATTTGGCAAACCAATTGCAGTAAACCAAGGGGTAGGTTTTAAGCTAGCGGATATGGCAACCAAGGTGGAAGCTGCAAAGCTATTAGTGTACCGCGCTGCCCATCTGCATTCTCTCGGTCTCCAATGCGGAAAAGAGGCTTCAATGGCGAAATTATTTGCTTCAAAAACTGCTGTTCAAGTAACAACAGAAGCAATACAAATTTACGGTGGGTATGGATATACAAAGGATTATCCAGTCGAACGCTATTTCCGTGATGCAAAAGTTACAGAAATATATGAAGGAACAAGTGAGATCCAACGCATCGTAATAAGCAAACAAATTTGATTATCTGAAAATTAAGAATTGCACTTAACATAAATGGAGGGGTAGAAATGAACTTTCAATTATCAGAGGAACATGAGCAATTAAGGGAAATGGTTCGAGATTTTGCATTAAATGAGGTAGCACCATCTGCAGCTGAGCGCGATGAAAATGAACACTTTGATCGCGCTATATGGAATAAGATGGCTGAGCTTGGATTGACCGGAATACCTTGGCCTGAAGAATATGGCGGAGCAGGCTTTGACTATTTAGCTTATTGCATTGCTGTCGAGGAGCTTTCACGTGTCTGTGCTTCAACAGGTGTAACTTTATCAGCCCATACTTCTTTAGCAGGGTGGCCACTTTTCAAATATGGGAATGAAAAGCAAAAACAAAAATATTTGCGGCCAATGGCAGAGGGGAAAACAATTGGTGCTTATTGTTTAACAGAAGCGGGCTCGGGCAGTGATGCGGGCGGCATGAAAACAACAGCAAAATTAGAAGGTGATGAATACGTTCTAAATGGCTCTAAAATCTTCATTACGAACGGTGGGGTAGCAGACACTTACATCGTGTTCGCCGTAACAGATCCTGAATCAAAGCATAAAGGAACAAGCGCCTTTATTGTTGAATCAAGTTTCCCCGGTTTTGGAGTAGGGAAAAAGGAGAAGAAAATGGGTATTCGTTCATCTCCAACAACAGAAATTATTTTTGATAATTGTCGAGTACCAAAAGAAAACTTACTAGGCAACGAAGGTGAAGGATTCATTATTGCGATGAAAACGTTAGATGGTGGGCGAAATGGCATTGCTGCACAAGCAGTCGGAATTGCACAGGGTGCGTTAGATGCTGCTACTGAATATGCAAAACAACGTATTCAATTCGGCAAACCAATTGTGGCAAACCAAGGCGTTTCATTCAAATTAGCGGATATGGCGACAGCTGTTGAAGCATCAAGACTACTAACCTATCAAGCTGCTTGGCTAGAAACAAATAATCTTCCGTACGGTAAAGCGTCTGCGATGGCAAAATTAATGGCTGGAGATACAGCAATGTCTGTCACAACCGATGCAGTACAAATTTTTGGCGGCTATGGCTATACAAAAGAGTATCCAGTTGAGCGTTTTATGCGAGATGCAAAAATTACACAAATCTATGAAGGTACACAAGAGATTCAACGTCTTGTAATCTCAAGAATGCTAACAAAATAATCTATGAACAATAACAATGAGAAAATTTTAGTACAGTCATCCGTAAAAGATGAAAGCTTAATAGAAATTCGTAGGAAGCAAATTGTAAATGGCGCTTTAAAATTGTTTAAAGAAAAAGGCTTTCATCGCGCAACAACAAGGGAAATCGCCAAAGCTGCCGGATTTAGCATTGGAACACTATATGAATATATCCGTACGAAAGAGGACGTACTGTTTTTAGTTTGTGACAATATCTATGACCAAGTGATGAAACGTTTATCTCGAATTTCAACGAGTTCAGGAACGATAGAAGAATTAAAAGAGGCAATCAGACAATATTTTTTATTGATTGATAGTATGGTAGATGAATTTACTATCATGTATCAAGAAACAAAATCATTGGGCAAAGAAGCACAACAATACGTACTAAAAAAAGAACTAGAGATGACTGCACTCTTTGAAAAAATATTAAAAACACTTGTGCATGCAGGCACGATTAATATGAGTAATCAGGAAATATATTTAGCTGCAAATCATATCGTTGTTCAAGGACAAAGCTGGGCGTTTAGAAAATGGGCACTTAATAAACGTTTTACAATTCAAGACTTTACAATTGCTCAAACGAAAATGTGCTTGTCAGGAATTATACATTATGGTGAGTAATGGGGATGACACCGCTAAAAGCATACGTTTGACGATGCATTTTAGCGGTGTTTGTTTACGTTTAAACATAAGCATTCGTTGTAAACCACTTTTAGGCAACATTAATTGAACGAATGCAATATGGAAATGAAAGGGGTATTTAATATGGTGCAAGCTGATTTTGTAGAAAAAAACGAAAAACCTGGAGTATATCGTCCAAAACACCCTGTTCGTTTTGTGACTGCGTCTAGTTTATTCGATGGACACGACGTATCCGTTAATATTATGCGTCGCATTTTACAAGCAAGTGGTGCTGAAGTCATTCATTTAGGACATAATCGATCTGTTGAAGAAGTGGTTAACGCCGCTATACAAGAAGATGCACAGGCAATTGCCGTTTCTTCTTATCAAGGTGGACATTTGGAATATTTCAAATATATGTATGACTTACTACGTGAAAAAGGTGCACCACATATTAAAATCTATGGGGGCGGCGGGGGAGTTATTTTACCACGTGAAATAAAAGAGCTTCACGATTACGGCATTGCAGGAATTTTTTCCCCAGAAGACGGGATGCAATTAGGGCTGCAAGGAATGATTAATAAGCAGATAGAAGGGGCAGATTTCTCTACTTTAAAAGGAAATTACTTGGATTTATTAGATAAGCTTTCAACAGATACACCAGAAATATTAGCAAATCTAATAACAGCTGCTGAAATAGGTGAAGATGCAGAAATCACAGAATTTTTGGCAGAAGCCCGTAAAAGAACAAAACATACACCTGTATTAGGGATTACTGGTACTGGTGGGGCTGGTAAATCATCTTTAACAGATGAATTAATTCGACGTTTCTTACGTGAATTCCCGGAGAAAAAGGTTGCAATTATTTCAGTTGATCCAACAAAACAAAAAACAGGTGGAGCCCTACTAGGGGACCGTATTCGAATGAATGCCATTTTTGATAAACGGGTATATATGAGAAGCCTGGCAACTAGGGGTTCTAGAACAGAACTGACTGCTTCCATTGGAGACGTTCTTGATGTTGTAAAAGCGACGGGCTTTGATCTTATTATTGTAGAAACAAGTGGAATCGGCCAAGGGGATGCGGAAATTACAAAATATACAGATTTATCAATGTATGTTATGACAAGTGAATTTGGTGCACCGACACAACTTGAAAAAATAGATATGATTGACTATGCAGATTTAATTGTAATTAATAAATTCGAAAGAAAAGGTTCAGAGGATGCACTTCGTCAAGTTCAAAAACAATATCAGCGTTCCCATGAATTATGGTCAGAAAGCTTGGATAGAATGCCAGTATATGGTACAATTGCTAGTCAATTTAATGATAAAGGAACAAACTCTTTATTTGCAGCACTTGTTGAAAAGATTAATGGAAAATTCGGCTACGATTGGAAAACATCTTATGAGCAATTCGTAAAAACTCAAAAACAAGATGTCATTATCCCAAATGATCGACGTTATTATTTGCGAGAAATTGTAGAAACGGTTCGAAACTATCATAAAAAAGCAGCACATCAAGTTGAACTGGCGTCTAAACTGTATCAACTTGAAGGGGCAATTAAGCAAGTATTAGAAAGCTCACCTAATGATGTACTAATACAATCGCTTCAATCTTTGGCAGATAGCGTAAAAAATGAATTATCTCAAGAGTCAAAACGTATACTGGATAATTGGGAAAAATTAAAAGAAGCGTATTCTGGAGATGAATTTATTACGAAAGTTCGAGATAAAGAAATACGTACGATTTTAAAAACAACTTCGTTATCTGGTACAAAAATTCCTAAAGTCGTTTTACCGAAATTTAAAGATTACGGTGAAATATTGCGATGGGTATATGCTGAAAACATCCCTGGGGAGTTTCCATATACAGCAGGAGTATTTCCTTTTAAACGGCAAGGGGAGGATCCAAAACGCCAATTTGCAGGGGAAGGTACACCAGAGCGTACAAATAAACGTTTTCACTATTTATCAAAAGATGATGATGCAAAACGTTTATCTACAGCATTTGATTCAGTTACACTCTATGGTGAAGATCCGGATTACCGTCCAGATATTTACGGTAAGGTTGGCGTGTCTGGTGTAAGCGTTTGTACACTTGATGATATGAAGAAGCTGTATGACGGCTTTGATTTATGTGCTCCTTCAACATCTGTTTCAATGACGATTAACGGTCCTGCACCAATTATTTTAGCTATGTTTATGAACACGGCGATTGATCAGCAAGTAAAAAAACGGGAAGAAGAACTTGGGCGTACTTTAACTGTTGAGGAATTTACAGAAGTGCGTGAAAAAACATTGCAAGTAGTTCGAGGTACAGTCCAAGCAGATATATTAAAAGAAGATCAAGGTCAAAATACTTGTATTTTCTCCACTGAGTTTGCGCTAAGAATGATGGGCGATATTCAAGAATACTTTATCAACCACAAAGTACGCAATTATTATTCTGTATCCATTTCCGGCTACCATATTGCAGAAGCAGGGGCAAATCCGATTTCTCAGTTAGCCTTTACTCTTGCTAATGGTTTTACGTATGTTGAATATTATTTAAGCCGGGGCATGAAGATTGATGATTTCGCACCAAATCTGTCATTCTTCTTCTCAAATGGATTGGATCCTGAATATACAGTAATCGGAAGAGTTGCGCGAAGAATTTGGGCAATTGTAATGCGTGACAAATATGGGGCTAATGAACGTTCTCAAAAATTGAAATACCATATCCAAACTTCAGGGCGTTCCCTACACGCACAAGAAATCGACTTTAATGACATCCGTACAACGCTTCAAGCATTGATGGCATTGCAAGATAATTGTAATTCACTTCATACAAATGCATATGATGAGGCGATTACAACACCAACAGAAGAGTCAGTTCGCCGTGCAATGGCTATCCAATTAATTATTACGAAAGAACACGGTCTATCAAAAAATGAGAATCCGCTGCAAGGTTCATTTATCGTTGAGGAGCTGACAGATTTGGTTGAGCAGGCCGTTCTTGAAGAATTTGAACGTATAAATGACCGTGGCGGTGTGTTAGGTGCAATGGAGACGCAATACCAGCGCGGCAAAATCCAAGAAGAGTCAATGTATTATGAGCAGCTTAAACATTCTGGAGAACTTCCGATAATTGGAGTAAATACTTATTTAAATCCGAATCCACCTTCTGCTGAAGAAATCGATAGCATGGAAGTAGCACGTTCTTCAAAAGAAGAAAAAGAATTGCAAATTAAAAACCTGCAGGACTTCCATAAACGACATGAAGCAGAGTGTGAAGCATCGTTAAAAAAATTAAAAGAAGTTGCACTAACTGGTGGAAATATTTTCGAGCAATTAATGGAGACTGTGAAAGTAGCCAGCCTAGGTCAAATTACGAAAGCAATGTATGAAGTCGGAGGACAATATAGAAGAAATATGTAGATACACTAATAAGGCGCTTGCTTATGCAACAAGCAAGCGCTCAATTATTGCATAAATTAATTTCATACTACACGAAATGTTATTATTTTAATTGATTTTCAACTGCTTGAACTACAAAAATTTCTAATAAATGTTGCTGCTTAAAAATAAGTTAAACTCTCCAACGTAATAATTAGTACTATTTTTGGAAATTTAGCTATAATAAAAATACAGAAAGGAAGGATTTGCAAGTGATTAAACAATACGCGCACTATATCATCATACTCGCATGCCTTGTTGCTACTTTCTTTTTGTATAATAAGCAGTTAGGGTCAATCCCACTCCTTATATTATCTTGTTTTTTATTTTACTTGGGCTTAAAAGAGATATATAACATAAAAAACAGTAAATGAAACTAGCATAGTCTATAGTACTTTGTATATAATGGATATTATGCTTAAGATATAATTATCTTTGTTCAAAAAATCATCCACATAGTTTAGATTTTATTGATGAATAAAGATAATGCCTCCAACGAATCACGAGAATTCGCTAATGGAGAGTCTCGTGAAAACACGAGTCCGAAATCTGGACGCAATTTCTAATAAAGAAGAAATTGAATGAAACGTATTTAAAGAAAGGACGTGCACGAGTTGAATATTCGTGAAATGACACAAGAACAATTAGCAGAGGAATCGTTAATTGACTTAGCCTATGCAATTTTAGAAGAAAGAAAATCACCTATTGCATTCCACGACTTACTAAAAGAAATCCAAAATCTAAACGGTTTATCGGATGAAGAAATTCAAAGCAGACTTGTTCAGTTTTATACTGATATGAATATTGAAGGTCGTTTCCTTCTAAACCACGAAAATACTTGGGGTCTTCGTGAATGGTACAAAATCGAAACAATCGAAGAAGAAACTGCACCAACAGTTAAAGCTCGTAAACGTAAAAAAGCTGTTCTTGAAGACGATGAGGAAGAATTAATTGTTGATGAAGAAGATTTAGTATTTGAAGAAGACTTTGATGAATTCGTTGAGGACGATTTGGAAGATGATGATTTAGATGACGAAGACGACTTGGACTTCGTTGAAGAAGAAATTGACAGCATTGATGAAGTAGATGTAGATGTTGATGCAGACATTGACGATGAATTAATTGAAGAAGAAGATGGATTTATTATTGATGATGAGGAGGAAGAGGACGATCTTTTAGACGAAGAAGATGAAGATTAATTTTTAATTAGTTTTTCTTAATTTTCGTAAAGGGCTTGACTTCTTTTATCGTTCAATATAATCTTTTACTTGGGCTCCGTTAAAAATGGAGAATGACCGTGATTGATAAATTCACGCTCCCCCTGCAACGTACTGCAGGTGGAGCGTTTTTTTATTTTTTCCGGCTATTTCAATGAGTTAATGTCTTAGCAAAAAAGGTGTTGAAAGTGTGATAAGCACGGTAAGCAACCATTTAAGGAGACAATTAATTTCTAGTTTTTTAAAGAGGATTCATTAAGGAGATCCTCCAATGTATAGGTTTGAAAAGCTCGTGGAATGTTGCAGGTAAGAAAAGGGCAAGGCATTTTAGAAGTGAGATGACAAACAATGCCAAATGGTAATGCTATTGTAAATCACCTTGTGTGGCTTTAAGCGCGGATTGACATTAATGTTTCTTCCTTTGGAAAAGGCGACACTAATACATTCTGTAAATCGGAAGGTACAAAAAGAAAGCATCTTTCGATTTTTCCCTTTCATCGAGGAATACAAATCACTTCAAGAGGTTAGTATGCTTGCAATAGAAATAAATCATATGTCTTATACTTTTCTACTCAGTAAAACAATATTTAAAAAAGATAAGCTTTATTTTTGCTTTAGCAATTGGAATAAAGGGAATAAATGTTGTAGACAGCTAAAACGAGTTATTAAATTTATTTATTTTATCTTTACGCATGCACTATTTTTGTACCTTCAACCAACTTAAAGGTGCAATCTTAAGTGGCGTAATTGATATAAAAGCAATTGTAGTTATGAGGAGGAATTTGCAAATGACGAAGTATATTTTTGTAACAGGTGGGGTAGTTTCTTCGCTAGGGAAAGGAATTGTCGCATCTTCATTAGGACGATTATTAAAAAACCGTGGATTAGAAGTAACAATTCAAAAATTTGATCCATATTTAAATATTGACCCAGGTACAATGAGTCCATATCAACATGGTGAAGTGTTTGTAACGGATGACGGTGCTGAAGCCGATTTAGACTTAGGTCACTATGAACGCTTTATCGATATCAATTTAGGGAAACATTCAACAGTAACTTCAGGACGTGTTTATCAATCAGTTCTTGCAAAAGAACGTCGTGGTGATTATAACGGCAAAACTGTACAAGTAATTCCTCATGTAACAAATGAAATAAAAGATCGTATTCAACGTGCAGGTCGTGAAACAAATGCTGATATCGTAATTACAGAAGTAGGTGGTACAGTGGGAGATATCGAATCGCTTCCATTCCTAGAAGCAATTCGCCAAATGAAATCAGATCTTGGCCACCACAATGTAATGTATGTTCACTGTACATTAATTCCTTACATCGCTGCTGCTGGTGAATTAAAAACAAAACCAACACAACATTCTGTGAAAGAATTACGTTCTTTAGGTATTCAACCAAATATTTTAGTTGTTCGTACTGAACAACCTGTATCTCAAGATATGAAAGATAAATTAGCATTATTCTGTGATGTAACACCTCGTGATATTATTGAATCTCGCGACGCTGAACATTTATATGAAGTACCATTAAATCTACATGCTCAAGACTTTGATGATATCGTTCTAGAACACTTTGGCATCGAAGCACCAGAAGCAGACATGTCTGACTGGAAACAATTTGTAGATAAAGTAAAACATCTAAAAAATAAAACACGTATTGCCCTTGTTGGGAAATATGTTGAACTTCCAGATGCTTATATTTCAGTAGTAGAAGCATTAAAACATGCAGGATACGTTTATGATTCAGATATCGAAGTCGACTGGATCAATGCAGAACACGTAAATTCTGAAAATGTTAACGAATTATTAAAAGATGCTGATGGAATTTTAGTACCTGGTGGGTTCGGTGATCGCGGAATAGAAGGAAAGATTTCTGCAATCAGATATGCACGTGAAAACGACGTTCCTTTCTTAGGAATTTGCTTAGGTATGCAATTGGCAACAGTAGAATTTGCACGCAATGTTCTTGGATTAGAAGGTGCACATTCAACTGAGCTTAATAAAGAAACACCATATCCAATTATCGACTTCCTGCCAGATCAAAGTGATGATATCGATTTAGGTGGAACATTACGTTTAGGATTATATCCATGTAAATTAAAAGAGGGATCACGCGCAATGGCAGCTTATAATGATGAGCTTGTATATGAACGTCATCGTCATCGTTATGAATTTAATAACGAGTTCCGTGAAGCGATGGAAGCAGAAGGACTTGTATTCTCAGGTACAAGCCCTGACAATAAATTAGTTGAAATTATTGAGTTGCCTGATAAAAAATTCTATGTGGCTTGTCAATTCCACCCAGAATTGATTTCACGTCCACAACGCCCACAACCGCTATTCCGCGAGTTTGTTGGTGCAGCATTTAACAATCGCTAAAAAATAAATGAGTTAGTAAGTACTCTGCAACTAGCAGAGGAAACTTGATGTGTTATTTCACCGGTGGAAAAGTGCCGATACGGGGACAAGCACACGAAGCTTGACGAAAATAATAGGTGAATTGGGCACTTCAGGCATCAAAGTTATTTTAGAGCAAAGTTATTAGCGCTTAATATGAATTTCTTAACAAAGGGGCTAACCCAAAAGTGATAATTCATTCACTTTGGGTTAGCCCCTTTCTATTTTTATATTCAAATAAGGGAGAGAAAGTTCGACTCTTTAAAAACCTTGTCTTACAAGCCAGCTTTTACATAAGTCCTTCCATTGTCCAACAACTACATCACTTTCTGCAAGGCCCAGACCATGGCGGCCGTTTGGGAAGATATGCATTTCGTAAGGTACGTTCCATTTCGATAAAGCTCTGGCATATAAAAGGCTATTTTCAACAGGAACAGTAGCATCGTCAGCCGTATGCCATAAAAACGTCGGTGGAGTGTGAGTGGAGACGTTTAACTCATTAGATAAATTAGCTCGTAGCTCATTAGTGGGATTTTCTCCTAGTAGGTTATGGAGGGACCCATCATGATAATTCTCTAAAAAAGAAATAACAGGATAACAAAGTATTGCGAAATCTGGCTGGCAGCTTTCCTGATCAATCTCATCACTCGGTTGATAAGCATGAAAACTGGACAGTGTAGAGGCTGAAGCAGCTAAATGTCCCCCGGCAGAAAAACCAAGAATGGCAACTTTCTGTTTATCGAGGTTCCAATCTTTAGAATGAAAACGGACAAAACGAATTGCACGTTGGGCATCTGATAATGGAGCGGGATGTTTATATGGAGCTACTCGATAATTTAGTACAAACGCTGAGATTCCAAGAGAGTTTAACCACTTTGCAATGGGCTCCCCCTCGTGATTTGCACGGCGCTGATAGCTTCCACCAGGACAAATAATGATAGCACCACGACCCACTGAGTGCTCAACTAGATAGGGAGTCAGGGTAGGGACATCTTCGTTATTTTCCATCCTTGTTTCTGGCCATAGTAAGTATGTCATATTACATCGCCTCTTTTATAAATGTATTTTTTAAAACTAAGCAAGGATCTTAAAGTTTAACTGCATTTTCTCTATCATAGAAAAGCTAGAAATCTTTACTGGATAAGAGCCGACAAGACTGAGCAGGTGATAATTTAAGGCTTTAAACAACCAATTATTATTGAGCATAATTCCCTCCAACTGTTTTGTCACTCATTTAAATTTTAGGTGAATTCACTTTTGAAAATAATTAAAGATTTTAAGATGAATGATTAAAATTTTAAGGTAAATAGAAAGTTTGATTGAGAGTCGGGAAGGATTGAATTACACTATCTTTACCTTTGCTAGATTTAGGTAATTAAAATGATAGCGCTAACATCATGGAAATAGGGGGATAGTTGTATGAAAAAAAAGTATGTCATTTGTGGTGTTAGTAACCGGGCATTACAAATGTTTATCGGTCCAATGATCAACGAGTTTTCAAAAGAAAGCGAGATTGTGGGGTTACTTGATTCCGATTCTTATCGCTTTACCATATGTAAACAAAAATACCCACTCCTTAAACATGTTCCAACGTTTTCTTCAGAACAATTTGAAACAATGATTGATCAGACAAAACCAGATTATGTCATTGTTGCGGGAAGAGATGATACCCATGTTGATTACATTCTAAAATCGTTGCAAAAGCAAGTGAATGTGATTACAGAAAAACCAATGGTGACAAATGCCCAAGATGCCTATAAAGTCATGCAGGCTGAAGCAGAAAGTGATGCAAGTGTCATTGTCACGTTTAACTATCGATACAGTCCATTTCACAGGAAAATCAAAGAAATGATTCTTGAAGGCAAAGTCGGTAGAGTTACTTCTGTTGACTTAAATTGGTATATTGATACGTTCCATGGCTCTAGTTATTTTAGAAGGTGGAACCGAGATCGAAAACTTTCAGGAGGGTTGTCTGTTCATAAATCAACTCATCACTTTGATCTAGTGAATTGGTGGTTGGACCAAAAACCAGAAGAAGTGTTTGCCTATGGAGCTCTACATTATTATGGCCCGGGTGGTGAATTAAATCCTCGTAAGGAAGCAAGCCGCTTTTGTGGGAACTGTGATGAGCAGAGAAACTGTGCCTATTACAGACGTTGGAATCCACGCAGTGGTTCCAATACTGTGAGGGACGACCATCTTCTGGCAGGTGTTTATGAGGAAATTCCTTATACCAACTACAGACCTGATGCTTGTATTTACGATGAGGAGATTAATATTGAAGATACTTATGTTGCCACAGTGAAATATGATGGAGGAAGTTTACTAAGCTATTCAATTAATTTCTCAGCTCCATATGAGGGATATCGACTTGCTATCAATGGAACAAAAGGAAGAATCGAGACAACTGAATTCCATGAACCATCAAGAATCCACTTTAATTATCCGGAGCAAACAATCGATTATTTTCCGCTTTTCGGTGCAAAAGAAACGATAGAACTAGTCAAAAATCCTGGGGGCCACGGAGGGGGAGATCCAATTTTACTAGAAGATCTCTTTCTCGGTCCTGACCCGTCCCGGAACTATCCAATTTTAGCTGGCTCAGAAGCAGGTGCTTATTCGATTGCAGTTGGAGAAGGTGTATGGAGATCTGTCAAAGAAGGAAAGCCTATGAAAATAAAAGAGCTTTTATTCCAGCCAAAGAAAGTTACGAGCCATTCTACTAAATAAAAAGTAGACATGAAATAAGGGCCTCTTTTAATAAGTTGTTATTTTTAAATAGGTTTTTTGAAAGTTAACGTTTACGGTAGCTTGAGTGTAATAGGCGAGTCAGCATCGGGATTAGCGGGGGCAGGTGAGGCCTCACAAGCTTTTGCATCGAGATTACTCACGCCTATCGCACTCTAAAATAGAAAATAATCATTCCTAACTGCCTGATTAATAGCAGTAAAGCTTGACTTGTTTTTGAAAAAAATTCCGTAAAAGTAATTTTCTAAAATATCTTAAAATTTTTACTAATCATCTTAAAATCTTTAATTATTAAAGAAACCGTTTTCATTTACAATTGAAATTAGGAAGGAGGAAACTAAATGAGTTATTCACAAGGATTTCCTGAAACTGCTGTAAACAGTAAAAAAGTGGTTCATAAAAAGAAAATAAAGAAAGATAAATGGGTACCTTATCTTTTTATATTGCCATCATTTCTTATTATTTTAGGGTTTCTGTTTTACCCAATAGCAACTGTATTCTACTACAGTCTTCAAAACTATGATGTATCTGCACCTTACTACAATAGTTTTGCAGGACTTGATAATTTTATAAAAATCTTTACACAAGATCAAATGTTTATCCCAAGTTTAATTAACAGTTTGAAGTGGGTTGTTTCAGAAGTCGGTCTGCAATTAATTTTTGGTATGATTTTGGCTTTATTACTGAACCAAACCTTCAAATTTAGAGGGTTGGCACGAGCGGTTGCCTTTATACCTTGGGCGATTTCAGGAGTACTTGCTTCCGTTATGTGGTCAATGATGTTCAATGAACATATGGGTGTTATCAATGACATGCTTATGAAATTGGGACTCATTAACGAACCAATGGCATTTTTAGCAAGTACATCAACCGCTTTTGGAGCTGTGGTAATTGCTGAATTATGGAGGGGAATTCCTTTCTTCGCTATTACTCTATTAGCTTCCTTGCAAAGTATTCCAAACGAATTATATGAAGCTGCACGAGTGGATGGTGCAAGCAGATGGAAATCATTTATCTACGTCACTCTGCCACAACTAAAAAATACAATTATTTTAACAACATTATTAAGGGTAGTTTGGGAATTTAATAACGTCGATCTTCTATTCAACTTAACAGGCGGTGGCCCTGCACATTCAACGACAACCCTAACGATGTATATAGCTGATTTAGCTGTACACGGAAGTAATTTCGGTTACGGTTCAGCATTAACGGTTGTTTCCTTTGGTATTCTATTAATCTTTGCCATCCTTTATTTGAGGCTATCACGTTATGAAAAGGAGTGATTTGAGGGATGTTTTCTAAAAATAAAAAACTAGATAGAATCTTAACTTTATACGTACCTCTAGCGTTAATGCTTAGCTTTACCTTGTTTCCAATTTATTGGACAATCAATACAGCATTGAAACCGGAAGGAGATATTCTTAAGCGTCCACTCCAATACTTGCCAGCAAATCCGACAGTTGAAAACTTTGTTTATGCCTGGACCAATATTGGATTTGCCACATTCTTTAAAAATAGCTTAATCGTCGGGATATGTACAGTTATCATTGTTCTTATTTGCTCTACTTTATCTGGTTACGCTCTAGCTAGATACAATTTTAAAGGGAAAAAGGGTTTCATGCTGATGCTATTATGTACTCAATTTATCCCTAGGGCAATGATGATTATCCCATTATTTATTATCTTTAAAAATTTAGGATTAATTAGTCATCCGCTTTCATTAATCATTACGTATACAGCCGTTGAGATTCCATTTACAACGATTCTTATGTCAGGATTTATTTCAAATGTTCCAAGGGAATTGGAAGAAGCGGCCATGATTGATGGATGTTCAAAATTACAAGCCCTGCGCCATGTTGTCTTTCCATTACTAATGCCGGGGATCGTGGCAACAGGAGTATTTACATTCATTTATACTTGGAATGAATTTTTATTAGCCTTGATGCTGACTAACCAACAATCCAGGTTCACGCTCCCTGTCGGCTTAAGTTCAATGATGGGAGAATTTAACGTTAACTATGGAGCATTAGCAGCTGGAAGTGTGATTGCTTTAATTCCTGCGGTTATATTATTTGCCTACGCACAGAAACACCTTGTCAATGGCATGGGTGGAGCTGTCAAAGGTTAATTTTGTAATAAAAATAAATACAATGATGAAAAGGAATAGGGGGAAACATCATGTTTATGAAAAGGGGAAAATACAAAAGTTCTATTTTAGCATTTTCAATTGTTTCAGGATTGCTGCTTGCTGGTTGCAGTGGTGATGATGAAACGACATCTTCTTTACCAACTGACTCAGAAAGTAATTCAGATGAACCTGTAAAAATTACTTTCTGGGATGAAAATGCAAGTCCAGAGCGTACACCGTTGTGGGAAGAAATTATTAAACAGTTTGAAGATGCAAATCCAAATATTGACGTTGAGTATGTAGGAATTCCAAATAAATCAGCTAAATCAAAATATGATGCAGCCATTGCTGCAAATGATACTCCAGATGTTGGATCTGTTCAAACAACATGGCTTCCAGAATTCTCTATCCGTGAAGCATTAATTCCTCTCGATGAATACTTCGAAGGTTCTGAAATAAAGGATAAAATTAATGCAAGTGCGATTGAATTCAATAAGAAAATCACACAAGATGGCAAATTGTATGGAGTTCCATATGCTCAAAACTTAGATACAATCTGGATCCGTACAGATTGGTTTGAGGAAGCAGGAGTAAAAGAACCAGAGACATTTGAAGAGTTCTTTACTGCAATTGAAAAAATGACGGATAAGGAAAATGGTCGCTATGGATACACAATCCGCGGTGGGGCAGGAGGATCCTTCCAGCTTCAGCGTTTAATGTTTGCTTACAGCGGTTTAGATTATTTTGGGGAAGATGGTAAAGTAAATATCAATGACCCTAAACATGTCGAATTTGTTGAAAAATACCTATCTTACTATGAAAAATTCACTCCAAAGAGTGATATTACAAATGGATATAAGGAAATGATTGCAGGTTTTGATACTGGTGTTGTTGCAATGGTACACCATAATGTTGGCTCTTACGGTGAGCACAAAAAATCATTAGAAGAAGGTACATTTAAGACGATTCCACTGCCTAAGACAGAGGATGGTAAATACGTTGCTGAAGGTGGAAACGCTGTCAATGTAGCAATCTTCAAGAGTACAGAACATCCTGATGCTGCTTGGAAATTTGTCGAGTTTGTAAACTCTGCTGAAGCACAAAGCTTGTGGAATGAATCTACTGGGCAAATCCCAACAAACGCTGATGTATTGGATGACGAGTGGGTACAAAATGCACAGCATATTAAGGTAGCGTTTGAAGTGTATGAAAACCCTGAAACTAAGCTTTATGAACCGCCATTCTACTTACCAGATTATCGTTCAATTCTTGATAATTTAGTAGACCCTGGGATCCAACAAGTGATGAGTGGCCAAAAGACAGCAAAAGAATTCTTAGATGAATGGGCTAAAGCAATTGAAGAGTCAAAAGAAAAATATGATCAGACGTTTAACAATTAAACGATGACGTAAACTCATTCAGTGGGGGAAGTCTCCACTGAATGAAGTTTTAAAAAAGCATTGTTTATAAAATTTAAGTATGTTACTAATTCACTCGTTTTTTCACGATTAATACAGGAAAACGAACGGGCAGGTAAAGGATCAGCCCAATCCTTCAATATAGGTGAAATACTTTCAAGAAAAGGGGAATGAACAATGGGAAAGACAACAGATACAATTGCAACTGAAACTCCATTGGTGATGGCGGAAAAGGCATGTCAAGCTTTAATGCAAGCATTTCGTCCCGAAGAATTGCCGCCTGCAAAAGCTTTTCACTACCATCAAGGTGTTTTTCTGTATGGAATGTACAGAGTCTATCAAGAAACAGGTAAGAAGGAATACTTTGACTATATTAAAGCCTATTATGATTGTTTAATTGATGAGTATGGAAATTTGTGTTTCGCGAGGGATGAGCTTGACTCAACAATGGCAGGAATTCTGTTGTTTCCATTATATGAAGAAACAAATGATCAAAGGTATATGATTGCAGCTAAGCGATTAAGAAGTGCATTAGATACGCTGAATAGAACATCAGAAAATGGCTTCTGGCATAAAGAGAAATATCCATATCAAATGTGGTTAGATGGACTTTTCATGGGCGGGCCATTCATGGTTCTTTACAGCCAGCATTTCCATGAAGAAGAACTAATTCAAACAGTTCTTTTGCAAGAAAAATTAATGAGAAAAAATATGACAGACGAGAAAACAGGTCTACTCTACCATGCGTGGGATGAGCGTAGGGTTCAGCCATGGGCGAATGCTGAAACAGGCTGTTCACCAGAATTTTGGGGACGTGCACTTGGTTGGTATGGCACAGCATTGATTGATTTGTTAGAGCTTTTAGGGGATCGAAAGCGAGGGCAAGAAGAATTAATTCAAGCTCTTCAAAGCTTCATACCAGCTATTGTTAACTTCCAAGATGACAAAACGGGCTTATGGTATCAGATTGTAGATAAAGGCAGTCTAGAAGATAACTGGTTAGAGTCCTCTAGTTCTGCATTGTTCCTTTATTTTATATCGAAAGCTATTGGACATGGTTATGTAGACGATTCCTATCGTGCGGTAGCAGATAAAATCTATAAGGGATTGATAGAGCACATGGTGGAAGAAAAGGATTCTACACTTACTTTAAGTGGAATTTGCATTGGCACTTCGGCTGGAGTGTATGACTACTATGTGGACCGCCCAACATCTGAAAATGATTTACATGGCATGGGTGCATTTATCTTGGGAAGTATGGCATATTACGACCTTATAAAAGCATAATATAGTTGGATTTGTAGTATGTGATGAGGTAATTTTGGATCCAAGCGAAACCGTTGATTTTATTTGAGGAAAAGCTTTCGTCAAAAAACTGAATTTATAAGTCGTTAAAATTTTTTCTGTGAAAATATATAATCCATAGAGTCATTGAGTAATCATGATGGATTGTCAATAAGTAATGAGAGCTGCCTCTTGAGGGGTCGCTTGTATAAAATATTTTGTATTTATTTGGGGCACATACAAGGCTCCTTGTACAATAACATGGAGTTTAGCCTGAAGCATTCGATGTGAAATCGCAACGAGTGCTTTTTTCTTTCCTATTTGTACAGCTATTGATCAATAAATATTGGGTAAATAATGATTATGACTCTTAGAGACTGCAAGCCATCTCTCAAGATTTAAGCCCTTTTGTCTAGGTACATGGGTTTGAAAGCTTATGAAAGTTTTATTAGTAAAGTTAACGAAATGGAAGCTCCTATTTAATATACTTTTCAATTTATAACTCTACAAAGCTTTCGCTCGACTAAGGAAATTTATAACCATTTTAATAGGTCAGTTAAATTCCTAAATCAATCTATATATGGTTGTGGAGTATAGTGAAAATTTAGTATATTTAGAATAAAGAGGCGAATTTTGTTTACCGCTTACATAATATCAGTTATTGTTTAGATAGGAGAGAAGGAGAGTATAAATGATGGTTAAGAAAATAAAGAACTTAATTCAGAAATATTTTCTGTACTCTATTAAATCGACGATTAACACTCTCTATTTACCTATCATTATTATTTTTATATCCATTTCTGGATGGGTTTCTTCTATGCTTGCAACCGCACAAATTGAAGAAAATGCATATAAAAATGTCAATGATACGATTTTCCAAACAAAGAATTATTTAGACTATATGCTTTCAGATGTTTTCCAGCAACTAGTTACTGTATCGAGTAACCCAAGGATTTTAAACTTGGTTGGAACTGAGGAATCAGAAATTAAACCAGAATATTATGTGGAAATTGATAAGAGTTTGCAGCATGTATATTCCCGATATAACGTCATAATTGAATCCGTTCTCATTGATCTCAATCAAGGAGAGTTTTTCCTTTATCATAGTGATTATAATTCGAATCCATCAGTTTTATATGAGGATTATTTTAATCAATATAATGGAAGCAAAGAAGGTTTTTATTGGAGAAATATGCATGAAGATGAAATTTTTAATACGAATGATCAAGTGATCTCAGTATTTAGATTAATTGAGAGAAAATCCTCGTCTGATAGAGGGATTATCCTATTTAATCTTCGAGATGATTATTTTGAACAAGTATTAAACAAATCGTTAATCGGGGAAAATGGCTATTTAACACTAATTAGCCCAAATGGCAAATATGAATCGAAAGACGTTAAAACAGAATATAAGCTAGATAATAAAACACTCTATTCACTTCAAAATACAGAAGATGAGAGTGGGCAATTCTCTTATGAAAGCGTTGCCGGTGAAGATATGATCGTGATTTATGACACGATTGAGGCTAATAAATGGAAACTGGCGGCTGTTGTTCCTGAAAGTGAAATATTAAATAAAGTAAATTACATAAAACACTCTACTGTTTTTTTCATATTAATAATGATTGTTAGTGCTATCTTTTTAACCTCCTTAGTTGGAAAGTATATCTCAAAACCATTTGAAAAAATGGCTAAGCAAATGCGTACTATTAACAGGGAGAGTCTTGCTTTTTATGATGAATCGTCTGGTCCAGAGGAGATGAAAATACTTCATAATGGGTTTAAAGAGTTACTTTTACGAACTCAATCATTGATGGAACAGATTCAGTTAGAACAGGAGGAGAAAAGGCAATTAGAATTTGCGATTATGCATGCGCAAATTAATCCTCATTTTCTTTATAATACACTTTATTCGATTAAAGGATTATGTGATATGGGATTAAATAAGGATGCAAGCCAAATGATAAGTGCTCTCTCAAGCTTTTTCCGTATAGGAATTAGTAAAGGGAAAGAAATTATTTCAATTAAGGATGAGATTGAACATATTGAGCACTATTTATTCATCCAGGAAATGCGATATGGGGATGACTTTTCCTACGTAATTGATGTTGAAGATGACATTTTATCCTATAACATTATTAAACTTTCATTGCAGCCTTTGATTGAAAATGCCATTTACCATGGTGTAAAGCAGAGGAGAGGACAAGGGAAGATTACAATAAAAGGCTATCAGACAGGAGATGCGATTCACCTAGAGGTGGCTGATAATGGGAATGGCATTGAAAAAGAGAAATTAGTAGAGATTTTAAGAGAAATGGAAGCTTCCTTTCAAGAGAAAAAGAGTTTTATTGGGATTGGGCTAAAAAGTGTAAATGAACGAATTAAAATTCACTTTGGAAAAGAGTATGGTTTGCATATATCAAGTGAATCTGGTCAAGGCACAGTGGTGAGCATTCTTATTCCCAAAACAAAGGGGGAGATCAGCGAAAATGTATAAAGTGATTGTTGTTGAAGATGATCGTATTATTCGTCGTGGGATTTGTCAGTCAATCAAGTGGGATGAGCATGGATTTATCGTTGCAGGGGAAGCAGGAGATGGTGAGGTGGCACTTGGGTTAATTGAAAAAGAACAACCCCAAGTCGTCATCTCAGATATTAATATGCCATTTATGGATGGGTTAGAAATGGCGAAAAAAATAAGAGAAATTAGCCCGGAAACGAGAATTATTTTTCTAACAGGCTTCGAAGATTTCAAGTATGCTCAACAAGCGGTGAAACTTAAAGCATATGATTATTTACTAAAGCCAGTGGACTCCGAGCAATTGTTACATAAAGCAAAAGAAGCAGCAGCAGATTGGGAACAGCAAACAAAAAAAGAAAAAAGAATCACAGAATCCTTGCCTTATCTTCAGCAAAAATTCTTTCAAGAGTTGATGAAGGGAGGGGAGGAGTGGATGGATATAGAAAAGGAATTAGCCGAGCTTGGGGTTGAGTTAGAAGGCCCTAACTATGGCGCGGTACTTGTTCATTCTTCTACCGGTTTTCATGATGAATGTAAACAAAAGATATCAGAGATTACCTCTTCCTTTTTTTCACAGAATAATTTTATTGTCATAAATATCGATGCTAATGAATTCGCAATTCTTTTATCTCTGGAAGGAGAAAATGATGTAAGGAAGGGACAGCTTGTACAACAATTGTTTGATTGTTGTAATTCCGTCAAACATTCTATAACAATAACGCTTGGTAGAACTTACTCAAATTTATTCGAGCTAGGCAAATCATTGCTTGAATCACGTTTAGCTATGGATTTGAGACATATTATGGGGATAGGCAAGGTATTTTCATTTGAAGATACCGTTTCAAGCAAGGAAGAAACTGAAAGTCGTTTGAAAGAATTGGAATTTGAATTAGAAAATCAAATTAAGTTAGGAATACCTGAAAAGGTGAGTGAAACGCTTAATCAATTAAATAAAGCGATTATTGAAAAAAAATCCGTGCCGTTGACTGAACTAAAAATTATCGCATTAAAGTTTAGTACGATGCTCTTTTTCGAAGTTGAAAAGTGGAAAAAAGAGGAGATTAAGAGTTTTAATTCATCGGATGTTTATCAAGATATCATAAAAATGGAAACCCTTTCAGAAATGATGGAGATTTTAAATCGATTAATACAACAATGGTCTGATGAAATGTATAAAAAAGAGGACAAGAATCATTTCAGCCATGTTGATCAAGCAATTATGTACATCAAAGATCACTTTCATGACAGCACCTTGACACTCAAAAAAGTGGCTGAATTTATCCATGTTAGTGCTCCGTATTTAAGTAATTTATTTAAACTCGAAAAAGGAATTAATTTTGGAGATTTCTTATTGGAGTTAAGGATGAAGAAAGCCATGGAAGAATTGCGTAAAGGTGATAAGAAAACATATGAAGTTTGTGAAAAAGTAGGCTATAATAATCCTCAATATTTTAGTATTTGTTTTAAAAAATTTACTGGCTATACTCCTGCTGAGTATAAAAAGCAGTTTAAATAAATTCAACAGATAAAATATATTAAAGGGTATAAGCCCCCAACGAAACTAATGTTGAGTTAGAGGGGGTCTGACCTTTATTTTTTTTGGCTTTGTTAAAAGGAGTGGTGATATCTGCGGATAAATTAGTAAGTAATACAAAAAATAACGCACCCTATGAGCTATTAAGAGCACATTTCACGAAGAAAGGAATTTTCGCCCCATTTTAGAAGCATTTCTACAATTATTTTTCCAAAGATTTAAAAAATCTTTCCCCATTTTCCATAGCTAGTATTTTCATACATGTACAAAATCTTAAGATAATGGTTTAAGATTTTAAGATGTTTGCCAAATCAAATTGTAATCCCTTTCATGGATTTATATACTCAACGTATAAGTTCTTATATCCTAAAAATTTCTAATTGATAACCACGTTTGGGGTGACGCTATGAAAAAATTTAATATATTATCAAAGCTCTTAGATTGTGGAGTTGTTGCAGTTGTTCGGGCAGACTCCCAAGAAGAGGCTATAAAGATCTCACATGCTTGCATTGAAGGTGGGATTATAGGGATTGAAGTTACTTTTACGGTCAATGGAGCCGATGAGGTAATAAAAACTTTATTGGCTCATTATGAGAATAATAGCAATGTGGTTATTGGTGCTGGGACTGTTTTGGATGTGACTACGGCAAGAATCGCTATTTTGGCTGGAGCTCAGTTTGTTGTCAGTCCAAGTTTTGATGAAGAAACAGCAAAATTATGTAATCTTTATCAAATCCCTTATATGCCTGGCTGTATGACGATAACAGAAATGAAACGTGCACTAGAATATGGTTCAGATATTGTAAAGTTCTTCCCAGGAAGTGGATTTGGACCTGATTTCGTGAAGGCAGTAAAAGGACCTCTTCCACAAATTAATCTTATGCCTACAGGTGGAGTCGACTTAGAAAACGTCGATGAATGGATTAAAAATGGTTGTGTTGCTGTTGGAGTCGGAGGAAGTTTAGTAGCACCGGCAAAAACAGGTGATTTTGCTAGGATTACAGAATACGCAAGAGAATATATGAACAAAGTCAAAACTGCTCGAGAGGTTTAATGATGAAAAAGATTATTACTCTAGGAGAAATTTTACTTCGATTGTCAACTGATGTTGGAAAACGGCTTTCCCAAGCAGATCAACTTGATCTGAACTATGGCGGTGCGGAAGCGAATGTCAGTGTATCTTTGTCAAATTTCGGGTATGACGTTTATTTTGTTAGTAAAGTTCCTGATAATCCCCTTGGGTTAGCTGCAGAAAGACACTTAAAAACAAACGGTGTCAGAACGGAATTTTTATTAAAGGGCGGGGAGCGTTTAGGTACGTATTATGTTGAGTCAGGTATAGGAGCTAGAAGTTCACAAGTAACCTACGATCGAAAAAATTCCAGCTTTTCACAAATAATGAGCGAGGAAATCGAGTTTGATAACATATTTAAAGACGCTGATTTATTCCATATTACCGGGATTACACCAGCACTTTCACCTAGTTTAGTAGAGTTAACTCTAATAGCTTTACAAAAGGCAAAGGAAAATGGAGTAACCACAAGCTTTGACTTTAACTATCGTTCCAAATTGTGGAGCCATCAGGAAGCAGCTGAAACAATGAAACTGTTTCTTCCATATGTGGATATTTGTTTTTGTGGCGAATTAGACGCTATTTACTTGCTTGGCATTGATAAAGCTTCAAACTCATTAGAAAACAAGGATAGACTTACATATTATTACGAAACTATCCGAAAAAATTATCCGAATATTCAATACTTAAGTTCGACATTCCGAGATGTACTTTCAGCATCAACCAATACATTGCGAGGAAATCTTTTTGCTGAGGGGGTTTTATATCAGTCGAAAACTTACCAAATTGATCATATTGTCGATCGGGTTGGTGGTGGAGATGCCTTCGTGGCAGGGATGTTATATGGAATCCTTGAATCTACACCATTTAAGGAAGCGGTTACATTTGCAACTGCTGCATCTGTCTTGAAACACACTATTCTTGGTGACTGTAACACCTTTTCACCAGAGGAGATTAAGATCTTTGCTAATCAGGCACCAGGTAAAATTGTACGCTAAGCAATTCGAATGGAGGAATATTTAAAATGGAAACTCGTTATGCAAACCATCCAGAGGAAATCAAAAGGTACAACACAGATGAATTAAGAAATCACTTTTTAGTAGAAACTATTTTTGAACCAGGAAAGGTTCACTTAACTTATACACATGCAGACCGAATGATCTTTGGCGGGGTTACTCCAACAGATGAAGAGTTAACAATAAAGCTCGATAAAGAATTGGGAGTGTCTTATTTTCTTGAGCGCCGTGAGTTAGGAATTATCAATATCGGTGGTGATGGAAGCGTTATCTTGAATGGTGTTGAGTATGATATGCAACGTCGCGACGGCTTATATGTAGGCAGAGGCACAAAAGAAGTATTGTTCCGCTCTAGTAATCCACAGGATCCGGCTAAGTTTTATATCAACTCAACTCCGGCACATCATACGTATCCGACCGTCAAAATTGATATTAATGAAATAAAACCACTAGAAGCTGGGGAACCTGAAACGTTAAATGAAAGAAAAATCTATCAGTATATTCATCCTAATGTGTGTGAAAGCTGTCAGCTTCAAATGGGCTTAACGATGCTATCTCCAGGCAGCGTTTGGAATACAATGCCATGTCATACTCATGAACGTCGAATGGAAGTGTACTTATACTTCGATATGAAACCTGATACTCGTGTATTCCACTTTATGGGACAACCAAATGAAACAAGACATTTGGTGATGAAAAATGAACAGGCAGTTATTTCACCGAGCTGGTCAATTCATACAGGAACAGCCACAAGCAACTATACCTTTATATGGGGAATGTGCGGAGAAAATATCACGTATACAGACATGGACCACGTTAAAATGGAAGATTTACGCTAAGTAAATCCTAATGTTGCTAATGTCTAGCGTTCGTTAATATAATAATCCTCTTGCAATAAGTGGAGGGGACTAGGAGATAAACAAATTTAAAAGGGTTTGGTTCAGGTTAAGGGCCAGATCCTTTTTTAGAATAGGAGGAGAAAAGGTGAGCCTAAACATTGGAATCAGAGCTCATGATGTGGCCAATCTTCCATTAAAAGAATTAGTAAGCGAGATATCTAGTAAAGGATTAACCTCTGTTCAGTTAGCGTTAGGGAAATCATTTAAAGAGATGAATACTTCATTAGGAAGTTTAAGTCCTGGATTTGCCCATCACATTGGAAGCGCTTTTAAACAAAAAGGAATTCAGATTGCGGTTTTAGGCTGTTATATTAACATGATTCATCCGGATCATCATGTTAGAAGAAAGGAACTCGATCGTTTCAAGGAGCATATCCGATTTGCAAGAGACTTTGGCTGTAGCATTGTGGGAACAGAGACGGGGAATGTCAATAAGGACATAGTGTATACAGAGAATAATTTTGAGGAACAGCCCTTCCTTGAAGTAGTGGAAAGTGTCAAAGAACTTGTGGAAGAGGCGGAGAAATTCGGTGTGCTTGTTGGAATCGAAGGGGGAATTAATCATCCAATCCATACACCACAACGAATGAAACGTTTACTTGACGAAATTCCTTCTAATCATCTTCAAGTTATATATGATCCTGCTAATTTTATGTCAATAGATAATTACCAACATCAAGAAGATGTGATTCAAGAAGCAATAGAGCTGTTTGGAGACAAGATTGTAGCACTTCATGCAAAAGATTTTATCATTGAGGATAACTGGATCAAAATGGTACCTGTAGGGCAAGGCTTGTTAAATTATGATGTTATTTTTAAATGCATAAAGCAAAGAAAACCTTTTTTGAACGTTCTTATGGAAGGTACAAGTGAACCTTACATCACTAGCAGTATGACATATTTAAAGGAGAAATATGACAACGCATAATGATGAATTGATGCGCCATAAAGAAGATGAAATAGTTACAAGGGAATATTATATTGGTGTTTTTTACAAATAAATTTTATAAAAATTAGAAGGCTGGTGTTCATATGCGAAATTTCATGGATGAAAATTTTTTACTAAACAACGATATCTCCATAACGTTATATAACGAGTATGCAAAGAATATGCCCATTATTGACTACCATTGCCATTTAAGCCCTAAGGAAATTTACGACAATAAAAAATTCAAAAATATTACGGAAATCTGGTTATATGGTGATCATTATAAATGGCGTTTAATGAGAGCAAATGGGATTGACGAAGAGTATATCACAGGCAATGCTAGTGATTACGATAAGTTCCTCGCATGGGCAAAAACTCTTCCGATGACAATTGGAAACCCAGTATTCAACTGGACTCACTTAGAACTTCAAAGATTTTTTGGGATAAATGAACTTTTAAATGAAGAGACCGCCCCTATCATTTGGGAAAAGGTAAATGCGTTATTAAATAGTGATGGTTTCCGTGCAAGGGATTTTATTAAAAAGTCAAATGTACAGGTTGTTTGTACGACAGATGATCCAGTCGACAGCCTTGAGTACCATCTGAGTTTGAAAGAAGATAATGATTTTGATGTAAAAGTTTTACCTAGCTTCCGCCCGGATAAAGGTCTCGAAATTAACCGTGAAGGATACCTAAATTGGGTGAAAACACTCGAAGGAATTTCAGAAATCCAGATTAATGGTTATGAGGATTTCCTTGAAGCACTTGAGTCAAGAGTTCGATTTTTCCATTCAATAGGCGGTAGAGTTTCGGATCATGCAATTGATACTATGATGTATGCAGACACAACGTTAGATGAAGTAAAAAGCATTTTTGCAGAAGCTTTACAAGGTAAAAAAGTTTCCACAGAAGCTGAAAAGAAATATAAAAGTTTTACATTAAGATTTTTAGGAAAGCTATATGCCGAATTAGGCTGGGCAATGCAGTTCCATATTAACGCCCTACGAAATAATAATGAAAGAATGTTTACTATTTTAGGTCCGGATACAGGCTATGATTCAATCAATGATGAAGAAATCGCGAAACCATTAGTGCAGCTATTAAATTCAATGGACAAAGAAAATGCGCTGCCGAAAACGATTATTTATTCTTTAAATCCGAAAGATAATAACGTAATTTCCGCTGTAATTGGAAGCTTTCAAGGGGGAGGAATTCCAGGAAAAATTCAGTTTGGTACCGCTTGGTGGTTTAACGATAATAAGTTAGGAATGCTTGAACAAATGCAGTCCTTAGCCAATATGGGTCTCTTTAGCCGTTTTATTGGCATGTTGACCGACTCCAGAAGTTTCTTATCCTATACAAGACATGAATATTTTAGAAGATTAATATGCAATTTAATCGGTGAATGGGTAGAAAATGGAGAAGTTCCAAATGATCCTGAATTCCTAGGGAAAATCGTTCAAGGCATCTCATACTACAATGCAAAAGAATACTTTCAATTTGAATAAAGAATACGAGGGTAAGAAGCAATTCAGATAAGGAGAGTCATTAGAAAAGAAATCTAAAGGATTGATAGGATTTAAACATTACACATCTTCTTAAAGTTTATGGGTGAATGGCAAAATGTTTAGGGGGAAGTCATGGAAAAATTAAATAAGCATTTCTTAAAAAATTATCAAAAACGCCCGGAGAAAGTCCTTCAGTTCGGTCAAGGTAATTTTTTAAGAGCCTTTATTGATTGGCAAATAGATGTACTTAACGAGAAAACAGGCTTTAATGGCAGTGTGGTAGTTGTTCAGCCACGCGGACAGGGTGCGGTTGAAAAGTTAAATGAACAGGATGGTTTATTTACCCTTTATTTACAAGGAATAAAAGAAGGGGGACCTGTTAAAGAGCATTCGATAATCAGTTGTATAAGTCGTGGTTTAAATCTTTTTAAACAATATGATGAATATTTACAACTTGCCCATAATCCTGAGCTGCGGTTTATATTTTCCAACACAACAGAAGCCGGAATTGTTTTTGACGACAATGATAAATTAACAGATCAACCACAAAAGAGTTTTCCGGGAAAACTAACATCATTCTTATATGAACGTTATCAAGCATTTCAAGGTGAGAAAGATAAAGGATTAATTATTATACCTTGTGAGTTGATTGAGCGTAATGGTGATCAATTAAGAGAATTGGTTTTGAAGTATACGAAAATTTGGAACCTTGGGGGAGGATTTGTGGACTGGATTAATGAAGCAAATACCTTCTGTAATACACTTGTTGATCGAATTGTCCCAGGTTTTCCGACAGAATCAATCGACGAGATTACAGCAGAGCTTGGCTATTTAGACGAATTTGTCGTTGTCGGTGAGCAATTCCATCTATTTGTTATTGAAGGGCCTCAATGGATTCGTGAGGAATTTCCAGTTCATCTAGCAGGATTGAATACATTCTTTGTTGATGATATAACCCCATATCGAACAAGGAAGGTGCGAATCTTAAACGGTGCTCATTCAGCGATGGCTCCTGTTTCTTATTTATATGGGCTCAATACGGTAGGCGAGGCAATTGAGCATAAAATTGTTGGGAAATTCGTGAAAGAGCTAATTTATGATGAAATCATTCCAACATTGGATTTCCCCGAGGAAGAATGTCGTTCATTTGCAGACGAAGTGATTGAAAGATTTAGGAATCCCTATATGCAGCATTTCTTGTTAAGTATTTCATTAAATTCTACGTCTAAATTTAAAACAAGAGATTTACCATCTTTGCTGGAATATGTTAACCGTAAAAACACATTGCCGAAGAAGCTAGTATTCTCACTAGCTGCGTTAATTTCCTTTTATAAGGGGAAAAGAGGTGACGAAGAAATTGAACTTTCGGACGATCCTGAAGTGCTTGAATTGTTTAAGACACAATGGAGTAAAGCTAATGGCAGTTTAGAGAGCATAAAGGAGATTGTCTCAAGTGTGTTAAGTTGCGAAAAAATCTGGGATATTAACCTAAACGATGTACCAGAGTTAACAGGCGAGGTGACGAAAAATCTATTTGAAATTGAAACGAAGGGAATGAAACAGGCCATTGAATCCATATTGGAGCAAAAGACGGCCAATTAATAGGGGGAATGTTCATGTTGGATTTCATCCAGTTACATGATCACGATAATGTGGTTGTAGCATTAAAAGATTTGTCAAAAGGGCAAACACTGACTATTAAAGAGGAAATCATCGTACTAAAGGATGATATTAAAAGAGGTCACAAGGTAGCAATCAAAGATTTATTTATTAATGATCATATCATTAAGTATGGATATCCTATTGGCCACGCAATTAAAGAAATTTCAGTGGGTGAACATATTCATACCCATAATATTAAAACGAATTTGGATGGAATTCAGGAGTATCAATTTCATCAAAAATTAAACAGCAATCCCTATGAAAATAAAAACCTTACGTTTAATGGCTTCAAAAGGAAGAACGGAAATGTAGGGATTCGAAATGAACTTTGGATTGTTCCAACTGTTGGCTGTGTGAATGGGATTGCAGAACGAATGCTGAAACTTTTTGAAAAAGAAGTGGGCGATATTCACCCGTTTGAAAACGTCCTCGTATTAAAACACAATTATGGATGCTCCCAATTAGGAGACGATCATGAAAATACTAGAAAAATTTTAAGAGATGCAGTGCACCATCCAAATGCCGGTGGTGTCCTCGTTTTAGGATTAGGCTGTGAAAATAACAACTTATATGAATTTAAAGATGCTCTTGGAGATTACGATGAAGATCGTGTAAAGTTTTTAGTTTCGCAAGAGGTAACTGATGAAATTGAAGCAGGTGTTGAATTACTAAAAGAAATTTATGCAGCTGCTAAAAATGATAAACGTGAACCTGTACCATTATCTGAGTTAAAGGTTGGGTTGAAGTGCGGTGGATCTGATGGTTTTTCAGGCATCACGGCAAATCCATTGCTTGGTAGATTCTCAGATTTTCTTGTTGCCCAAGGAGGTACAACGGTGCTGACAGAGGTTCCGGAAATGTTTGGCGCGGAAACAATTCTTATGGAGCGTGCTGCGAATTCAGAAGTTTTTGAAAAGACGGTTGAGTTAATTAATGAATTTAAAGAGTATTTTATTGAAAACAAACAACCAGTCTATGAAAATCCTTCACCAGGAAACAAGGATGGTGGAATTTCTACATTGGAGGACAAATCTCTAGGTTGTACGCAGAAAGCGGGCACATCAACGGTAACAGATGTTCTAAAATACGGAGAAGTCCTTAGAGAAAAAGGGTTAAACCTATTGAGTGCACCTGGCAATGATTTGGTTGCATCTTCTGCTCTAGCTGCGGCTGGGTGTCAATTGGTACTATTCACGACTGGACGGGGAACGCCATTTGGATCCTTTGTGCCAACAATGAAAATTTCAACAAATACCCCATTGTCTGAAACAAAGCCACATTGGATTGATTTTAACGCTGGTGTGTTATTAGAGAAGGAGTCCGATATCGTGTTAAACGATTTTATCGACTATATTATTCAAGTTGCGAGTGGAGAACTCGTGAATAATGAGAAAAATGATTTTAGGGAAATTGCAATTTTTAAGACGGGAGTAACTTTATAAGTTGATGTTAGTGTTAAAGCATTTATTTCCTTAGAAGCCGTCATTGTCTTAATGACTTTACCCTTAATAGAAAAGGAGGAAGAAATATGATTGGCAAGGAGTTTCCTTCAGAAATCAAAGAGTTTATAGATGAGAAAACAGGAAATATTGTTAAACAGCTAACATCTAACGGTTCTAATAACTTCCACTTTTACTTTACAGATAACTCTTTTTGTACAGGTGATCAAGACATTTACTTCTTATCAGATCGTTCCTCTGAAAAATCAACAGTTTATAATCTTTTTAAAATGAATCTAGAGACTGGGAGGATTTTGCAGTTAACAGATGAACCCGAGGGAATCACCCCAAGCTTCCATACGAAAACGCCTGAGGGTGACATTGTCGTTTATGTAACGGGTAGACTTCTAAAGAAGTTAGAAACTTCAACTCTTAAAACCACTGTACTCTATGAAGAAAAGCCAGGGATAGAATTAGGACATCCGCATATTTCTGCGGACAAAAGGTATATCGGGATGGCTCGTAATGAATTTGTTCCAATAGAAAGAGGAGCCAATTATAGAGGGTTTAAAGAAACGATGTATGCGACGAAAAAGGGGTGGATAACTTTAATCAGCATGGATGGGAAAGAAGTTTTTGATGTTTTCCAAGATACCCACTGGCTAGGGCATTTTCAGTTTTCTCCTATAAATAGCAGCCTGGCAACTTTTTGTCATGAAGGACCATGGAATCTTGTTCATCAACGGATTTGGCTATTGGATATTCGCTCTCGTTCACCTCAACCATTATTTAGGCAAGCAGAAGACGATTGTATTGGCCATGAGTTTTGGACCAGTGATGGCAAGATCTTTTTTGACAACCGTCGAAAAGGCCATGACGGAACTATTACCGTTCATAGAACGCAAGCAACTATTCAGAATTCACATGAATCAGGGCAGATTCCATTTGTAGGGCTAGTGGATGATGAGGGGAACTTAATCAGACAAATTGATTTGCCTTTCTATTGTAATCACTATCATAGCAATCTTGATAATACCCTATTAGTTGGAGATGAAGTAGAAGATTTAGTATTAATAGATATATCAGGGGAGAAAGCGATGATCAAAACGTTATGTTCTCATCATACGAGCTGGAACACTCAACAAACTCATTGCCATCCAACCTTTAGCTGGAATAACGAAAAGATTTTATTTACATCTGACCGAGAAGGATCATGTAATCTTTATTTAATTGAACTACCTAAGCAAACTTAATAAGGGGTGAATGATGTGTTTATTTTTGGAGAAAAAATCAAGGCCATCCCAACAGAGGAAGGGGTAAAACGAAAGCTTTTAGGTTACGGAGGCAGTTTAATGATGACTGAGGTAACCTTCGAGAAAGACGCGGTTGGAAGCGTCCATTCACATCCTCATGAACAAGTAAGTTATATCACACGAGGAAGCTTTGAGTTCAACCTCGACGGAGATGTGCAAATCGTTAGACAAGGAGACAGTATCTACATCCCATCCGGTATACGTCATGGTGTCAAAGCGCTGGAAGATGAGTCTACCATTTTAGATGTTTTTACCCCGCAGCGCGAAGATTTTTTACAAGAAAAATAAAATGAGAGGAATAGGTGAATCTATGAAAAAAATGATTAGTACGATCCTAGCAGCATTTTTATTTAGTTTTGGGGTTATTTCCGTCTCAGCTACATCAAATGACTTAGGAAGTGAAGTATTACAACCAAAGGATGGTTGGGCCTCCTTTGGAAATGGTACAACAGGCGGGGCTAAAGCAGATGAAAAACATATTTTTACTGTTACAAATAAAAGTGAATTGATTGAAGCACTGGGCGGCGATAATAAATCAAATGGCAAGAATGACACACCGAAGATTATTTATGTAAAAGGGACAATTGAGCTTAATGTAGATGAAAATAATAATCCGATTGGACCCGAATACTATGCGGAAGGTACAGGATATGATTTTGAAGAATATTTAAAGGCATACAATCCTGAAAAGTGGGGCTATGAAAAGGAAGTAGAAGGCGAACTCGAGGATGCACGTGCCGAAGCTCAGAAGAAGCAAAAAGAACAAATCGTTATCAATATTGGTTCAAATACGTCCATTATAGGAATTGATAATGATGCCAAAATTATTGGGGGAAGTCTTAATCTGAGCGGAGTAAAGAACATCATTATACGCAATATTGAGTTTGAAGCACCACGTGACTTCTTCCCACAATGGGACCCGACAGACGGAGATTATGGTGAATGGAATTCAGAGTACGATAATATTTCCATCACAAATAATACTGAAAATGTTTGGATTGACCATTGTACATTTACAGACGGCGAAAACACAGACGCATCGTTTGGTAAATACTTTGGCCGTACCTACCAGCAGCATGATGGCTTATTAGACGTAACTAATGGTGCAAGCTATGTAACGATTTCGTATAACAAATTTGAAGATCATGATAAAGTGATGCTGATTGGGTCAAGTGACAGCAAAACCACTGATAAAGATAGATTAAAAGTAACAGTTCACCATAATTATTTTAAGGATGTAACGCAGCGTTTACCAAGAGTACGTTATGGTGAGGTTCATATCTACAATAACTATTATGAGTATACAAACGACTCGGAGTACTTATTCGATTATGCATTTGGAGTAGGAGCTGAATCAAAAATCTATGCTGAAAACAACTATTTCAACTTTAGTTACGATGTAGATCCTTCTCAAATTATTCGTTATTGGAAAGGAACCTCTATATATGAAGATGGCTCATTCGTTAACGGAAAAGGCAAAGGAAGCCGAGTAGATCTTGTTAAAGCACATAACCAAGGAAATGATGCACAACTTAATGAGAATGTTGGTTGGAAGCCATCTTTGTACACAAAAATTCAGCCAACACAGGCTGTTCCTGCAAATGTAAAGGCAAAAGCAGGTGCAGGTAAAATAAAATAAGATTCTTAAATAAAAGACTTGTTCAGTATACATACTGGCAAGTCTTTTTGTTGGACTAATGAAAATATAAAAATATTTAACAATTATCTAAAAATATTAAATTATATTTGAAAGCGTTTTCCGATAAAATGAGAAATAAGAGTAGCATAAAAAATCAGTCGTGTTGTTGGCAAACGATGGATAATACTTTTAGATAGTAGGAGGCTGAAAAAATGGCAGAGCTAAAATTAAATAATATTTATAAAATATACGACAATAAAGTAACCGCGGTAAGTGATTTTAACCTTCATATTCAAGATAAAGAATTCATTGTATTTGTTGGACCATCTGGTTGTGGAAAATCAACCACTTTACGAATGGTTGCCGGACTTGAGGAAATTACTAAAGGAGATTTCTTCATTGATGAACGCCGTGTAAATGATGTTGCCCCAAAAGATCGTGATATTGCAATGGTCTTCCAAAACTATGCACTTTATCCCCATATGACGGTTTACGATAATATTGCGTTTGGATTAAAGCTTCGTAAAGTACCAAAAGATGAAATCAATCGTCGTGTGAATGAAGCAGCCAAAATTTTAGGTCTCGAAGAATATCTAAAACGTAAACCAAAAGCTCTTTCCGGAGGGCAGCGTCAGCGTGTTGCACTAGGTCGTGCCATTGTTCGTGACGCCAAAGTATTCTTAATGGACGAACCATTATCAAACCTTGATGCAAAACTACGTGTTCAAATGCGAGCTGAAATTGTTAAGCTTCACCGCCGCTTGGGGACAACAACCATTTATGTAACGCATGACCAGACAGAGGCAATGACAATGGCGAGTCGAATTGTCGTTATGAAAGATGGTGTAATTCAACAGGTAGGTGCACCTAAATACATTTACGAAAATCCAGAGAATATTTTCGTAGGCGGATTTATAGGATCACCTTCAATGAATTTCTTTAATGGGAAGATTTTAGACGGTGTATTTTCTATGGGAAAAACAAACATCGTGATTCCCGAAGGAAAAATGAAGGTTCTCCGTGAACAAGGATACGTTGGAAAAGAAGTTGTTCTTGGCATTAGACCGGAAGACTTCCATGATGAGCCAGTATTTATTGACTATGCTAAAGGAGCAACGGTTAAAATTGATATAGATTTAGCAGAACTTACTGGTGCGGATATGACGATTTACTCTACTATTGAAGGTCAGAATTTAGTAGCGACGATTGATCCACGTACAGAAGTCAAGCCTGGTGATCAGCTTGAACTTGCTTTTGATATGAATAAAGCTCATTTCTTTAATAAAGAGACAGAAATTAGAATTCGTTAGTCAACCGAAATATCAGAGGAAATAAAACTACCTAGTAAAAGTTTTATGGGAACTTTACTAGGTAGTTTTTGATTTTAAATCTCTCATTAGGTAGCAGAAGTTACCTAATAAGGAACTATCGTCAATGGTGGATGAGGTGCAGTTTATTTTTCTACATATATTCAAATTAGGGACATATAAGACATCCCTTTTTTGGTTAAGTTTTGAATAATGAAGTAAAATTGTGTAATATTTAACCAATCTTTAACTATTTTATAGTAAGATAAAATTATCTAGAAAAAGAATAATAATCAAATCCATATAAATGCCACTGGTGAAAGGTTAAACTTAGAGTTCATCATCAAATATTATTTCATCATAGTTTAACTTAATAGCCTCATAGATAAATAAACCTGCAATCAGGTGTGGGATAACAATTCGCTCACCTAAGTTTGATGGATGTGGTAACAAACCCCCACGTATTTTCATTGAAATATAAGTGTAGGCTAATTCGCTAAGTTTATTAGTAGGTTCTTGTGGCTCACTGGAGATAACAGCAAATGGAATAAATTCATCAAATAATTTTTTTGCAAGTTGTAAGGCCTCTTCGTTATGACAACTTTCAGTGAAAATACAAACTCGGTCTACTTCTGTCACAACAGTTTCTGGTGTCCATGCAGCTAGGTTCACAAACTTCTCAACACCTTTTAAAGCATGAATTTCAATAGCTTCTAATTCACCAAAACATGCAAAATAAACCTTTCCTTGTCCAACACTAGCTTGCGCAAGTAAACGTGCAGTTTCTTCAATTGCTTCTTCTTCAGTTTGAATAATTCTTTGGAATAATCCACTCATTTGAGTAGAAAGTATTTTTGACATAGTTTCACCTCAGTAAGTATTATAAAATTTTATTCAATCAAATGTAAAATGTGAAAGATTGAAGGAGTTTCATTAATTAAATCGAAAATTAGGTTTTAAGGGAAATATTTTAGGGAATAAATAGTTGCCAATATCTGAAAATAAAACGACAATAAGGGGACAACAACTATGAAAAAGTTATTAATAGTAGATGACCAAAAAGGCATACGTTTATTGTTAGATGAAGTTTTTTCAAAGGAAGGCTGATGTTAGTCTAAATTATGGACACAGTAAATTGGGAGTTTATAAAGTATAATAATCTCAATAATTTACTAGGAGTGTCTAGGATGACAAATCGAAAAAGTTACGACAAAGAATTTAAATT
>NZ_RXNR01000035.1 GCF_003966145.1 Lysinibacillus telephonicus | reverse complement strand
AGCTATGAACACTTTAAAGCGAAAATTTTATTAAATAATTTATATAAGAAAATTGGGGTTCATTTAGGATAATCGGGGTGCCGTGTAATATCACTTCACCCCAACATTTGACATAGAACCATAAAAGTAAAGTGAACGGTTTTCCATTGATTGCAAAATGAAGAGTGATTCTAAGCAATATTTTCACTTATAACGCTTACCATATTGGATTAAATCGTCCAAATTCTGCAAAAAAGTAGGCAACCAATACAAGATGAAATAGTAAGACATTTTATATTACGCCCTAAATAAAAGTGTGCTTCACAGAAAAAAGGTGTTCTATCGTAGTATTATTTTAAAAAATAAGAGGAATATTACTATAGGAGCCAAGTATGTGGATGAACAATTCTACTAAAGAGCGTACAAGTAATTTAATGAAAATTTAGGAGGAAGTAAATTATGAAGAAAGATTTTTACACTGTACTTAAAGAAAGACGTTCTTACTATGGGATTAATAAAGATGTACAAGTATCAGAAGAAAGAATTAAAGAAATTGTAGAATTTGCTGTAAAATTCACCCCGTCAGCTTTCAATTCTCAATCTGCACGTTTAGTTGTATTATCAGGTGAAGCACATAATAAATTATGGGATATTACAACTGAAACATTAAAAAAAGTAGTTGGAGAAGGAAATTTTTCAGGAACTCAACAAAAAATGGATTCTTTTAAAGCTGGTTATGGGACTGTTTTATTCTTCGAAGATGAAGCAATAGTTAAATCACTTCAAGAACAATTTGCTTTATATGCTGAAAACTTTCCAATTTGGTCAAACCAAGCATCAGGTATGCATCAATTAGTTGTATGGGCAGCATTAGAAGCAGAAGGATTAGGTGCATCTTTACAACACTATAATCCGCTAATCGATGATGAAGTGAAAAAAGAATGGAACATCCCTGATAATTGGAAGCTTATTGCACAAATGCCATTTGGTAATCCAACAGCTACACCAGGTGAAAAGGAATTCCAACCACTTGAGGATCGTGTGAAATTTTACAAGTAATTAATTATGAAATAATTTTAAACCAGTATCCTCACGGAGCTGGTTTTTTTGATGATAAATCATTGTTCTTGTAGATGTTATGAAATTCCAGTATGTAAATCCAATGAAGGGTATTAGGTTTAACCTAATAGGATTGATACTATGTACTAGGTTAATAAGCAAATAGACGAGTTGTAATATGTTTCATAATAATCAATCAATGTTTAAATACTGGAAAAATGCTGTTTATACTAAAGATTTTCAAGTATTTTCACAGAAACAGAAAGAAAATAACAATAAAGAGGGGACCAAAAATGATAAGTTTTTGATCCCCTCTTTCAGTAAGTAATTTATTACCACTCAATATTCGCAATAATTCCTTCATCATCATGCAAGTCTAAAACAATACGTGCTGATATAGAATCACGATTTAATTGTTCATCAATATATAAACGAATAGCTGTAATAAAATTAACTGTATTATAAAAATCCATTTGTCCATTTACATAAGCTTCAGCAGTAAACCCTGAAGCATCGTCATACATTAATTCGACTTCAACAGCTTGTGGTTCTACATTTCTAAACTTTGCATGAAACAAACAAAGTGCATTAATTACTTCTTGTTCTGATAATGTTATCTTTTCCAAGTGTCTGTTACCTCTTTATTCTTTCTACGAGTCAACATTTGATAAATTTTTATACAAATAAATACGATGAAAATAATAGCAAATGCATTAATTGCAAATCCTAAAATATTACCGATTAACCCCATATCCGAGAATAGACTACCAAATAGCAGCCCAGCTATACCACCAACAAATAAGCCTTTCATAAGACCGCCAGTTGTGAAGCCGCCCGCTTTTGTAGTGCTAGTATTCGATTTATTTGTTGTAGTAGTGGATTTATTCACTGTTGAATTTGTTCCGGAATCGTTGTTTTGCATATAGTTACTTGAACCTGTATTATTGTTATAGCTTTTCTTTCCAGACTTGTACGATTTTGCTTCTACCGTTTGAACATCATCTAAAAGAATAACTGTTCCTACACTTGAGAAAGCTAAAGTGAAGGCGATAAATATTGCTGAAAGTTTTTTCATTAAGTAATTCCTCCATTTATCTAATTACACTATAAGTATATCAAATTATATTAAATGAAAAAAATAAATACTCTGTTTGTTCAATGTTTTACGTATTTCGTAACAAAATGAGAAAGAAATGAACTTATTAGAAAATCTTCCATTTCTATATGTGACAAAGTATGATAGAAAAGTGAATAAATTCTATAAAAGTTTTTAGGAAATGAAAGGATGAAATAGGTTGCAAGATAAACGTTTTAAAATTGCAAACCGTGAAGCATTGATTGGTATAGTGCTTGTCGTGATTAATTTCGCAATTTGGTTTGGGTTTGCCTATGGTTTGGGTTCAGGTAATCCAACTGAATATACGTATGTTTTTGGTTTTCCTGCCTGGTTTTTCTATAGCTGTTTTGCGGGCACTATTTTTATGATTGTCCTTATTTGGCTTGCAATCAAATTGTTTTTCAAAGATATTCCATTTGACGATGAGGAGGAGCACCTATGATTCATTGGCAAGTGATTATCCCACTTTTGATTTTTTTAATTATTATTTTTTGTATAGGCTTTTGGGCTAACAAACATGTACGCTTATCCAAATCCTTTTTACAGGAATATTTTCTAGGCGGTCGTGAAATGGGCGGCTTTCTATTAGCTATGACTATGATGGCTACATATGGCAGTGCTTCAAGCTTTATTGGTGGACCTGGTGTGTCTTACAACTTAGGTTTAGGCTGGGTTTTACTTGCAATGGCACAGCTGCCAGCGGGATATTTTGTATTAATGATATTAGGTAAAAAATTTGCCATCCTCTCACGTCGTTATGAAGCGATTACATTAATAGATTTTCTTAAAAAAAGATATGAAAGTAATACTGTAGTAGTACTTTCTGCAATCAGCATTATTGTATTTCTATTTGCTTCCATGACTGCTCAATGGGTTGGGGGAGCAAGATTAATTGAATCGTTGACTGGCTTAAGTTATACAGTGGCGCTGCTTATTTTTGCGGTGACAGTACTAATATATGTTATTATCGGCGGATTTCGTGCAGTAGCATTAACAGATGCAATGCAAGGGTCAGTTATGCTAATTGGAACAATTATTTTATTAATCGGAACAATTATAGCAGGTGGGGGATTAGATAATATTATGAATTCCCTAGTAAATGAAAACCCACAGATGCTGTCTCCTTTTGGATCTGATGGATCACTTACGCCACTTTATGTTTCCACTTTTTGGATATTAATTGGTCTTGGTGTAGTAGGATTACCACAAATTGCAGTTCGTGCTATGAGTTATAAAGATTCAAAAAGTCTACATCGCGCGATTCTTATAGGCACAATTGGCATTGGAACGATAATGTTTGGGATGCATGTAATCGGAGTTCTTGCACGTCCGGTAATACCAGGAATTGAAATTGGTGATAAAGTAATGCCTATGCTTACACTTGAAGTATTGCCGCCGTTACTAGCTGGAATTGTACTTGCTGCTCCAATGGCTGCAATTATGTCAACTGTTAATGCATTGCTTATTTTAGTCAGTTCAACAGTAGTAAAGGATTTATACTTAAATTTTATTCACCCAAATGCGACAGATAAGCAAATTAAGACAAGAAGTTTTTGGGTTACAACAATAATAGGACTAGCTGTTGTATTCTTCGCAATGAAGCCTCCTGAATTTTTAATTTGGTTAAATTTATTTGCATTTGGTGGTTTGGAGTCTGCCTTTTTATGGTCAGTTGTATTTGGACTTTATTGGAAAAAAGCAAATAAATATGGAGCTATTGCTTCCATGATTACCGGCCTAGTTTTGTATATTTCTATTGATCGATTATCTCCGCATATTTTTGGGATGCATACTGTAACGATACCTGTATTGGTTTCCTGTATCGTTTTTGTTATTGTAAGTCTTGCAACTCATCAAAAGTCAGAACTTGAGAACATCTAACTTTTAATTAATCTCTTCAAATTTAATTGGGAACTTTCTTGAGGGAAATGGCTCAAAAAATAAAACTTGGAAAGGGGTCATTTCATATGGCAAATAAAGCTACGAAGCAATATAACGGAATGATTTTATTAACAGGCTATTTACAGCGGCTATTTGTTGCAGAAACTATTTATCGTAGGCTTAACGAACCTCATGATCCAGAACGCTTTGAAAAAGCGAAATCTTTATTAGATGAAGCATATACAATTGTGCAAGTATTTGAGAAAACTCAATCCTTAACATATGAGCAAAAAGAACAGCTATTATTGATTGTTAAAAAAACAGAAAACCTCATGGCATCTTACTTTAAAGAAGAAACAACTTACTCCTTTCCACAGAAGATTGCTATAGTGGGCTCTTCTTTATATGCAGAGCAGCATGTCAATTCAGGAATTGTGCGTTTAGGAGAGATATTTAAAGTTGAGGTTAATAGAGATTTCCACATGCGAATTAAATTCTATGAACAAAGAACAAAGGTAATCGACTATTTAGTTTATTCAATTGAAAACAAAGAATCGCCTGAAGAACAAATAATGAAAGCTATTGATTCATGGTTTAACGATGTAATGAGAAACAAAGAGTTTATACTGAATGATTTAAATCAAATACCACAAATGCTTGAGCATGAAAAATAATAAAAAAGCGAGTCGAAAATTTATTTTCGATTCGCTTTTGAATTTTAATAAAACACTTTATCAATATTATATTTTGCGCGGAATGTATTAATTGCGTAGGTTTCGTATATTTCACGTTCCATTGGGTCTTCAATTTCATACACTTCGATTTTATAAATTTCATCACGATGATTTTTCATCGGTGATACATTATCTTCGAAGTGTTTTTTAATACGCTGACGAATCTTCCGTGCTTTTCCAACAAAAAGCAGCTCGTTTGCCTTATTATAAAAGAAGAAAATGCCGCCTTTATCACGAGTAATTTTATGGAAATCTATAAATCCGTGGAAAGGTGTAATTGGCACATCGCCTTCTTTTAATTCTTGTTTACGTTGATAAATGACAACATCGGGTTTTGGAAATTCAATTTTAATCAAGCTAATTTCACGTCCTTTATTTGTATAGATTTTCATGCTACCATAACTTCCAATGAATTGCTAGAAAGGAAATATTCTATAGGCTATAATAAACCTTCTTATCATTAGTTTCTCACATTTTTTATATTTATATGTGTAAATCGCTTTATGACTTTATAAACAATCCACATTAGGTTCTTTTATTTAATTGTGTGTTAATATAAATTAAAAACCAAATAATGGGGATGGGTATAAATGCCAGTTTTAAATGATAGATTTTTTAAGGCTTCTAAAACTAGCTTGGAGTTTAAAATAATAGAAGTCGAGTCCTTATCGAGTAAAATAAAAATTATATTTAATAGCGGGGAACACCAATTAGAATTTGAATTTTTAACCTTAAGAGAAGATGTTGAGATGATTTATGAATTGATTTTTAATCACTGGGATGAATTATTAAAAGGTGGCGTGTGGGATGCAACTGATCCTTCGTTTTCATTTTCGATTTTTGAAAATAAAAGTGAAATAATTAATGATAAAATATATCGATTTCAATTTTGGATTGACGCAGGTGAATTTAATTGTAGAAGATCTACCGGATCAGGCATCGGGATAACGATATATCAAGATAGAGAAACTATTGAAAAATTTGCATTACAGTTAAAAAAAGAATTAGGATAGAATTTAAATTTTTTTGTAAAGACTAGTGGTCCTAAATATTAAAATTGATAAAGATACATACAAAGACATTTAAAAAAATCCCAATAAAACAGTTATTGCGCTATACTAATAATTAGAGGTGAATAAAATGTTTGTAAGTGAAAAACAGATAGAAATTCGTTATGCAGAAACAGATCAAATGGGTGTTGTGTATCATGCAAACTATTTAGTTTGGATGGAAATTGGGCGTACTAAACTCATTCAAGATCTAGGGTTTGACTATGCCGGATTAGAGGAACAAGGCTACTTATCACCAGTACTTGATCTATCGATTCAATATAAGAAAGCAATGAGATATGGACAAGTAGCTACTGTTCGAACTTGGGTAGAATCACATTCAAAGCTTCGCACTACATATGGCTATGAAATATTGCATGAAGACGGATCAGTTGCTGCAACTGGTACTTCAGTTCATACATTAGTGAAAAAGGATAACTTTAGACCTTATCCTTTAAGTAAAGTTGATCCTAAATGGGAAGCGAAATATTTAGAAATTGCACACACATAACTAAATTTTTAAGCAATTTTTCGATATTGGACATTACAAAACCTTATCCTAGCACATTCTTTAGGATAAGGTTTTTTCGTTAATTACTAGGTTGTGTTATATTATTTCTCACTATTTACCACTTTTTAATTACCTTATATATATCATATAATAGTATATATTTTAATCTATAAATAAATGTAGTATACTATAGAATGGTTATAAAACGATACAGAAAAGATGTGTTCCTAAGCTAGGCTTTGATTAGGTGGGATACCTGCATCTTTGCTGCAAATTTAGGGGAAAAGGTTGGTAAAAATGAGCAATAGAAAAACTAACACAGACGTCATTTTAATTGGCGCCGGAATTATGAGTGCTACTTTAGGTACACTGCTAAAAGAGCTAAAACCGGAATGGGATATTAAAGTTTTTGAATCGCTCGAAAAAGCAGGGGAAGAAAGCTCTAACGAATGGAATAACGCAGGTACTGGACATGCTGCTTTATGTGAGCTTAACTATACTACTGAAAAATCAGACGGATCTATTGATATTAGCAAAGCGGTTAATGTTAATGAACAATTCCAAGTTTCAAGACAGTTCTGGTCTTATCTTGTAGATAAAAAATTGATTAATAATCCTCAAGATTTCATTATGCCATTACCTCATATGAGTATGGTGCAAGGCGAAGAAAATGTTCAATTCTTAAAGAAACGCCATGAAGCAATGGTGAAAAATCCTTTATTTAAAGGAATGGAATTTTCTGATGACCCAGCAAAATTGATGGAGTGGATTCCACTTATCATGAATGGCCGCAAAGATAATGAGCCAATTGCAGCTACAAAAGTTGATTACGGTACGGATGTTAACTTTGGTGCTTTAACACGTATGTTATTTGAACATTTAGAGTCTAAAGGTGTAGAAGTTAACTATAAACACAAAGTTCAGAAACTTAAACGTGCTAATGACGGCTCATGGGAAGTAGTAGTACATGACCTTGATGGCTGTAAAGCAAAATACTATAATGCTAAATTCATTTTCCTTGGAGCTGGAGGCGGTAGCCTTGAATTACTACAAAAAACTGGTATTCCTGAAGGAAAACATATCGGTGGATTCCCTGTAAGCGGTTTATTTATGGTATGTAATAACCAAGAAATAGTAGAGCAACACCACGCTAAAGTTTACGGTAAAGCAAAAGTAGGTGCTCCACCAATGTCAGTACCGCACCTTGACACTCGTTATATTGATAATAAAAAATCGCTGTTATTTGGACCTTTCGCAGGATTCTCACCAAAATTCTTAAAAACAGGTTCAAATATGGATTTATTTGCATCAATTAAACCGCATAACCTTACAACGTTATTAGCAGCAGGGGTTAAAGAAATGTCATTGACAAAATATTTAATCCAGCAAGTGCTATTATCAAAAGAACAACGTATGGAAGAGTTGCGCGAGTTTATCCCTAATGCTAAATCAGAGGATTGGGATATTGTAATAGCAGGTCAACGTGTACAGGTTATTAAAGATACAGAAAAAGGCGGTAAAGGAACACTGCAATTTGGTACTGAAGTAATTACTGCTAGTGACGGCTCAGTTGCAGCATTACTTGGTGCTTCTCCTGGTGCTTCTACGGCTGTTCACGTTATGCTTGAAGTAATCAAGAAATGTTTCCCAGATCAACATAAAGAATGGGAGCCAAAAATTAAAGAAATGATTCCTTCATATGGCTTAAAGCTTATGGATCACCCAGAGCTTCTACAAGAACTTCATAATTCAACAGCACATACTCTTGGGTTAAGTGAAAAAGAACCTGTTCTTAGCTAAAAGCTATAAACTATAATTAGTATTCATATATTAAAGTATAAAGAAGAACCTTTGATCTAAGTTTGTTTGGATTAAAGGTTCTTTTTGCATTACTTTATATTTAACGTTTTGTCAAAACTACCGCTAACTTAAGAAACTTGATATAATGACGTTTGTGAGAAAAATCGAAAGAGAAATGGAGGTATGTTCATGGTACAAAATGCAAAAGATTCAGTAAAGTGTTTTATTGTTTTAACCAATACTGCTCGTGAAGCAATAAAGCAACATTTTCAAGATGAACATGCCTTTTTTAATTTACAAAAACCATTCGAAGTATATTTAGAAAAACAATCAATCGAACAAACTTCTATTTCATTAACAATTTATTTTGATAATAAAACAAATGAAAAACTCGCTAAGAAATTTGGCGAACGCGTTGTTATAATGGATTGCGTATTCGATTTAAAAAATGGACTCGTCGCAAAAAGTTTTCGTACACGAGGTAAAAACACACCAATAAAAACTAACCGTCGCCAAAAAATGCGCATTCATTTTGTACCTTCCCGCATTAATGGCCATACATATTCCGAAAAGTTTATCTCTTGCATAGCAGAACTTCCTGTTGCCCAAGAACGCTTTGACTATGTCAACAAGCGAATCACAAGCTGGGAAGGCTATTTAAAGGTGCTTTATAAAAATGCGTCTGTGGACGATATTGATGCAACCTTTGATTCGGTCAAGTTCAGTCACGACTTTTCAACTGTTACATTGCGCTGTAAAGGTATTGATAATAAAGAGTGGAAACAACTTAAAGGCTTAAGTGTTTATACGAAAGGATTCCCAAAAGAAATTGGGGAAGTCGTAAAAGTGAATCGATCTGATTTTACTGTAGATATTGAACTTAATCCTAGACTTGCAAAAGATGTTCGTAATCATAACTTCGATTTCGCTTCCGAGCATATTACGTTTAGCAATGCCTCCACAAAATCGCAATTAAATCGTCTCCTAAAAGGATTTGAACGACTAAAAGATGGTCTAGCAGCAAATCCAAATTTAGAAAATATTCTGTTCGAAGATAAGCCAACTATTGCTGAACGGAAAAATAATATCGAGCTTGAGTTTCATAATAATTTGAATGAATATCAAAGAGATGCAGTAATTGGGGCAATGAGTGCAGATGATCTATACGTTATACAAGGTCCTCCAGGTACGGGGAAAACGACTGTTATTTCTGAAATTTGCTACCAAAATGCAAAAGCTGGTTTAAGGACTTTGATTGCCTCTCAATCGAATTTGGCAGTAGACAATGCACTAAGCCGATTATTATCAAATAAAGATATACGTATTTTAAGATATGGCCGTACAGAAAGTATTGAAGAAGAAGGAAAAAAGTTTATTGAAGAAAATGTTGCACAGTACTGGAAGAAACAAACATACGAGGCTATTATTCATGAAATTAACCATCATCAAACAAAAGAACAAGAACTAAAAGAAGAAATCACTCAATGTAAAAGTCAAATTGAGTTATTAAAAAATAGAGAATTAAAATTACTTGAGGACATTGAAAAGAAGCAAAAAGCAAAAATAGAGCTTGAAGAAGTGGCAGAAAAGATTTCACAGCTCAAAAAACAAATCATTCCACTAAAAAAAGAACGTGAGAAAACAGAACAAGGAATAGAAACATTAACAAATTCTCTAGAAAAATTAACAGCAAAAATAAATGAACTAAATGAACAACTAACATCAATTGGTTCATTACAATCAATAAATGAGGAAATACAAAAAGCAGAGGAAAAAATTCAAAAAAGTAAACATACCATCGAGTATTTACAATTAAAAGAGCAATTAGATCAAGTAGAAAAACAACGAGAAAATATTCGAAACCGATTAGAAAAATTAGATTTTAGCTCTGATAAAGTGGAGAATACGGTAGAACAAATCCAATCGTTGAAAAAAGTTTATGAAGTTGAACAGATAATAGAAAAACACCAGCTACGCCGCGGATATGTTTTGAATCAACTGTTCGCTGATATGGAAAAAATCCATACGCAGCTAATAAAATTTAAACCATTAAAAGAAATAATGAATCGATTAGAAAAAGCAATTGAATATAGTCATACTACCCTTGGAATACAAGTGCAAACTGTAGATTTGCCGCCAAATCACCATTATTCTTTAGATGAGATAAATGACTTTTTAACTAAACTAAGCTATGCCTTCGCTCAAAAGAAGATTAATAAGGAAAATGGATTGCGTTCTATTCAAGGGTTATATATGAGAAAACGCTTCCTAGATCAGTTATCATATCGATATCGGGCGCTAATTGATGAATCTCTCCTCGTTTTTTCAAAAATAAAAGAAGAAGTAACCGATCAAATTATGGAGAAAACCGGAGTAGATCAATCTTCCATTAATTCATTAAAAGTACAAGAAGATAGCTTGAACCAAAAGATTGAACAATATCATAATCGTCTAGAAGCATTTCATCCTATTTTAGAAGGCTCGGTCATTCCTTCAACAAGTGAGCTGCAATCAGTTTGTACTTTACTTGAAGAAGATATTAAAAAATTACAACAAGATAAAGAACGGTTACTAGAAATTGACTCGCAATTAGAGAAAAAAGTAAATGAAAAGCAAAGTATAGAGACTGAATTATTAAATGGTCAACAGCTATTAAAAGAAACAATTGCTGACTTAAAACAACTTAATTTAGATGGTTTGCTCCTTGAAAAGAAATATGAACAATTAGAGCAAATTACAAAACTAAATCCTGAGCTTGAACTAGAAAAAACAAACGAAAAAATAAAAAGTCATCAAAAAGAAATAGAGAAACTGGATTTAAAAATTTCAATGCTTCCAATCACGCAAAGTTTACAATTACAGTGGAAAGAATTGCTTGAACAATCTACTGATCACGATTTAGATGAAATTCGCAAATTATATGTAAAACATGCAAATGTAATTGGGACAACCTGTGTTGCATCTGCAAACAAAGAATTTATGGATAATTACCCGATTTTTGATGTTGTTATTATCGATGAAGTGTCGAAGGCAACACCACCAGAACTATTGCTGCCAATGTTAAAGGGTAAAAAGATCGTATTAGTAGGGGACCATCACCAATTACCGCCATTAATAGGCGATGATACATTCGAAGAAACTTTGGAAACGGTCATAAAAGAAAGCGATACATTTGAAGAAAAACGAGAACTAGAAAAACTACTTGAAGAATCATTATTTGAACGGTTATATAAAAACTTGCCGCGTTCGAATAAAAAAATGCTCGCCATTCAATACCGGATGCACGAAAATATTATGCAAACAATTACGTCATTTTATAAGAGTGAAAATGACTCTCTTCAGTGCGGCCTAACGGATTCAGATGCAGTGAGAGACCATAAATTAAATAGCAAATTTGTAAATCGCAGCGAACATTTACTATGGTTCGATATACCGAATAAGCCGGCATTTTTCGAGGAAAGGATGAAGGAAGGCTCAAGTTTATTTAACACAGCAGAACTTGATATGATTCGCAATATGCTCCTTGACTTAAATGATGCAACTGAACAAGCAAAAGAACAAGGCATTATAGAACAAGACACTTTAAAATCAGTTGGTGTAATAAGTTTCTATGCTGAACAAGTAAAACGGATTAATCGATTAATCGAAGAAGAATTGCATCTTCCTCACCTGCATATTAGAACAGGATCTGTTGATAAATTCCAAGGCATGGAGATGGATGTTATTTTGGTCAGCATGGTTCGAAACAATGACAATAAGTATGGTGATATTGGTTTTGCCAAGGATTATCGCCGTTTAAATGTCGCCCTATCACGTGCACGGGAATTGCTCGTATTAATTGGCAGTACAGAAATGTTTACACGACGTCCAAAGCACGAAGAAACACGAAACATGTATAAAAATTTATTAAATGTAGTTAAAAACCAGAACGGCTATAGAGAATACGAAAAAACAGTTATTAATTAATGTTATAAAGGAGGAGCGATGGAGCTACAATTATTACAACAGAAATTATTAGAGCAGCTTGAAAGCAAAACTACTGGAACGATTGTTCAAAAAGACATTTGGTGCTTTCCTGTTCATACAATAAACGTTTCATATAAACCAGTACTTCGTACGAAAATGGACATTTTAATGAAAATGCTGCTTATTTCATTACAAAAAGCGAAATTTAAAAATAGTGAGCAATTAAGCGAAATTCTTTTAGTAGAAGAGCTCTTTGTACAAGATTTATTATCCAAAATGCATAAAACAGGGCTTATCACTAAAGTTGAGGATTGTTATCAATTAACTGAAAAAGGGTTGAAACAATTAGCAAATGGCGTTTATGAAGAAGATCAAGATACAACTTCCGTAGAGCTTTTATATAGCCCAACTCATCAGTCATTTTTTAGTGGGGATATTGAAGAAATTTTGGATTTTGAAGATTTTCCTGAAAAAATATATCGATATAGCTCACATGAGGAGGAGCTTAATATTGATAACGACAAGATTTTACCTGAAATACGAAAGCTGCAGCACAATTATGAAGACGATCAGCAATCAGATCAATTGTTCATTACATCAATCGATGCTATTGAAAATGTACAAATCAATGATATCCCATGTTTAGAGTTTATTATTTTTGATAAAGAAAAAAGTTCTTTTCATGCTCGAGTTTGGAACACACTACTGGATTCTTGGGACACTACTCTTGAGTATCAATTACAAGAAAAAGAACAATCTATGTGGCAAGAAAAATATTAACAAAAAAATAAATCTCGAATATTGCAAATATTAATTTTCCATGTTAGTATTAGCTTAATTTCATCTTTCTTATCAAGAGAAGCAGAGGGACATGGCCCTATGAAGCTTCAGCAACCTCTAACAGCAGTTAGAAAGGTGCTACTTCCAGCAAGACGTTATGTCTTGAGAGATAAGAGTGCGCGTTTACATTGTACCTCTCATTCTCATGCTGGAATGAGGGGTTTTTTATTTGATTTAAAAGAGAGATGAAAACGGCATTATAAGAAATGGGGGAACAAGAATGCCTATAAATATACCAAAGAATTTACCTGCTGGAGAAAAATTGCGACAAGAGAAAATTTTCGTGATGGAAGAAGACCGCGCGAGAACGCAACAAATTCGTCCACTAAACATTTTAGTTTGCAACTTAATGCCAGAAAAAGAGAAAACAGAGCTGCAACTATTACGTTTATTAGGGAACACGCCTTTACAAACGAATGTAACGTTTCTAAACACAGCAACATATGCGTCGCGAAATGTTTCAAAATCGCACTTAGACACATTCTACAAAACATTTAATGAAATTAAGCACCGTCGTTTTGATGGCATGATTATTACAGGTGCACCAGTAGAACGTATGGAGTTTGAAGATGTTAACTATTGGGAAGAAATTACAGAAATTATGGATTGGGCAAAAATTAACGTAACATCTTGCATGTATATTTGCTGGGGAGCACAAGCTGCACTTTATCATCATTTTAATATCGGCAAATTTGAACTGCCAAGAAAATGTTCTGGGATTTATTCGCATGTCATTACAGATCTTACGGTTGATTTAGTAAGAGGATTTAGTGATGAGTATGTTGCTCCTCATTCAAGACATACTTCTGTATCTATTGATGATGTACGCAGCCATCCTGACTTAAGATTATTAAGCTACTCTGAAGAAGCTGGACCATTTATTATCCAATCAAAAGATACAAAGCATATTATGATTACTGGCCATTTAGAATATGATGCAACAACGTTGGCAGATGAATATATTCGCGATGTTGAAAAAGGGGAGCCAGTAGATATTCCAGTGAACTATTTCCCGAATAACGATCCATCAAAAACACCAAAAAACACATGGCGTGCCCATTCACATTTACTTTTCTACAACTGGTTAAACTACTACGTATACCAAGAAACACCATACGACTGGCATTTTGTCGATGACATGATTGAGTACCATATATAGAAAGTGTAACGGTTACTTAAGAATTTTCAAAATATAAATACAATTTATGTTGGGGTTGTTTAGAAATTAAAATTTCTGAGCAGCCCCTCAACTGTTTGTAATCAGCAACTTCTTTAATAATCGTGTCATTTTCATCAGTAGGCTCATCCTAAAATGGCTTCAAAAGCAGCCCCTTTTTTACTTTATAGAAAAAGTTATTAATTAATGAACGTTTTTTTATTATAGAAAGTCTAATGATTAAAGGGGGAGACATATGCAAAACTTTGAACGCGAGAAAAAAGCAATTGATGGTGATAAATCAGCCTTCCTCGAACTTTTAGAAATGTACGAAGATACGCACTATAGGATTGCTTTTAGTTATTTTAAAAATGAATATGATGCACTTGATGCCATACAGGAATTTACTTACCGCAGCTTAAAAAAACTCCATACTGTTAAAAAGCCGGAATATTTATCTACTTGGCTTATTCGAGTGTTATTAAATGTATGTCATGATATGCAGAAGAAAAAGAAACGTTTGGAATTACATGAATCAATTGAAATCGGACAACACAATGATTGTTCCTATTTAGAACTTTCCGAAGCAATTTCTAAACTATCGCCAGAACAACAACATCTTATTTACTTAAAATATTTTCAGGATTTAAAAAATGAAGAAATTGCAAGTGAAATAAATATCCCAGAAGGAACAGTAAAATCTCGCCTACATAATGCACTTCGGAAATTAAGATATTTTTTTGGGGAAGGAGGTCAATCATGAGTAATTTTAATAAGCAAGATTTTGAGAAATTAAAACGGGAGTTAGAAAAAATTGAAATCCCTAAGGAGAAAATACAGGCAGCACGGCAACAGGCATATGCAAAACACCTCCATTCAAGAAAACGTCAAATAAAAACATGGAAACAAGTGTCGATTGTTATGCTTCTCCTTATAGCATTTGTTACAACCGTACGTGTTTCACCAGCATTTGCACAAACAATCGCTAAGATCCCAGGGTTTGCTCCACTCGTTGAAATGATTACACAGGATAAAGGGGTAAAAGATATATTAGATAATCAATATTATGAAGAGCTTAATATTGTAGAAATAAAAAATGACCTTATATTAACTATTCTCGGAACAATAGCAGATGAATCCGGAATGATTATTTTCTATCAATTAGAAGCGCCTTATGATATTTCAGAACTTGAAACGAAAAAATTTAGACTTACACAAAATGATAAAGACATCGAGGCAGCTACAACTTATTCTTGGGCAGCAAAAGACTCAACGAAAATAATAGAAGAAAAGCTAGAAGTCGTTGCAACAAATAAAATAGATTATTCAAATCCAAACTTTCAGCTTGAACTGACATTTGACGATGCCAATAATACTTCCTTTACCGTACCTTTTACATTGAAAAAAGAAATTGTACCGACTAAAACCTATGAGATAAATCAACAATTGGAGATTGACAATCAAATTATTCATATAAAATCCCTTAAAATTTCTCCATTGCGTGCAGAAGTACAGATAACAGCGGATGACCAAAATACAATGCAAATATTACAAATCAATAAGTTAAAGGTTTTAGATGAAAATGGTGAAGAATGGGGCAAAATAACGAATGGATTCTCCGGTTTTGGAGGATTTAGAGAAAATGACAATAGTATTTTTATTCAAAGCAATTATTTTAGAGAACCACAAAGCTTAACACTTGTTATCGATGAGGTCGAGGCTTTACCTAAAGGGGAAGACTATATTGAAATTGATTTCCTTAAACAAGAAATTTTAAAAATACCTCCTCTCAAAGACTTTGAGTTATCCTTAAGAGACTTTGATATGTTCGATGTATCATATAAGTCGCCGCAAAACGATCATAAGCAATTGTTAAGTACTGTTATTGATGCAAATGGAAATAAATTTTATAGTGATGGACATTCATTTAGATATAGAGAAAATAGCACAACAGCAACTTATTCGTTTGATTTAAAAGGTGCAGTTAACCCAGTACGCGTCTATTTCAATAGCTATCCGAATTTCTTGGAAGGATCTGCTGAAATTAACATACCACTGGATGATAAATCAGACAGCTCACAGTGATGTGAGCTTTTTCTATTTCTTTGAATAATCAATTTCTATATAGAGAAACTACCTTTAAAAGGAGGTTGTTTAAAATTGAGTGAACAAATGAATTATGGTGAAGATTATAAATATATTCCAATGACCTCACTGATGAGTGGAATCGGAATTGAGGTAACACCAGATATTTACGCTTATACAATTCAAGTGGTTAATCTATGTATGGTTGGAGAAAAGGGGAAAGCAACAGGCTGGACATTAATTGATGCAGGGATGCCTAAATCAGCTGAAGCTATTATTAAAGAAGCCGAAAACCGTTTCGGTGAAAATGCACGTCCAAATGCAATTGTATTAACTCATGGGCATTTTGACCATGTTGGAGCAATAGTCGAATTAATTGAGCATTGGGATGTTCCCGTGTATGCACATGAAGCAGAAATACCTTATTTAACAGGGAAAAAAAGCTATCCTGAACCAGATTCTACTGTTGAGGGTGGACTTGTTGCAAAAATATCCCCTTACTTTCCAAATGATCCAATCAATCTAGGAACCCATGTTAAACCATTGCCGGTAGATGGAACAATTCCGCCATTAAAAGATTGGGTATGGATCCATACACCTGGACATTCGCCGGGACATGTATCATTCTTTAGAGAATCCGACCGTTCTTTAATTGTAGGGGATGCATTCGTTACCGTTAAACAAGAATCCCTTTTTAAAGTGCTGGTCCAAGACAAGGAAATTAGCGGTCCTCCAAGATATTTAACTACAGATTGGCAGCAAGCATGGGATTCAGTGAAAAAGTTAGAATCATTAAAACCAGCTGTTGCAATTACTGGCCATGGTGCACCAATGGAAGGTGATGATCTCAAACTTCAGTTGCAATGTTTAGCTATTGATTTTGATACAGTTGCAATTCCAACTCATGGTCGATACGTTAATGGTAATTAAAGAAAATGCATGACGAACCAAAAACGTCATGCATTCTTATTTGTAGGGATTAACTTTTATTTTAAAAAGGGAGCTTAATAAATTGACTTATTTAATTATTAGAGATATTATAGACTCATTAAATCTACAATAATAGAGGTGAAAAAATTGAAGTACTCAAAGGCAACTAATTATGCATTACATACAATTGTTTATTTAGCACTTTTACCTTCCCAAAAAACAATCGGGGTAAAACCTTTAGCTGAAGTTCAGAAAGTATCGCCCACATACCTCTCTAAGGTGCTAACTAACTTAGTTAAAGCTGGTTTTATTGAATCTGTTACAGGGGTTAAGGGTGGTTATAAATTAATAAAGGATCCAAAGGATATAACATTCTTAGATGTTATCGACGCTATTGAGGGGACTTCTTCATTATTTAATTGTAGTTTAGAAAATAATCTTCACGATCGACAAAACTGTTTCATTGAAAAAGTGATGAATGAAGCAGAACTGAAAATGGAAAATTACTTAAGAACACAATCTATTGAAAATGTTATTCAAAAAGTTAATGAAAATACAGTAAATCAAATCAAATCTATGGCTAATTAATTTTTTTACATCAATTAAAGACTATAAATATCTATAATATCTATAATTAAGAGGTGAAGAAAAATGATTTTAGATTGTGCAATAATAGGCGGCGGCCCTGCTGGGTTAAATGCTGCTCTCGTACTAGGTAGGGCAAGAAGAAGCGTTATTCTATTTGATAATGATCAAGCGAGAAATGCTGTTACTCAGGAATCACATGGATTTATTACTAGAGATGGTGTTTCTCCAAGAGAATTCAGAGAGTTTGCTTATCAGGATATAAGTAAATATCCATCAGTAAAAATAAAAAAGCAAAAAATTGTAGAAATAAAAGAGGAGAATAGCTTCTTCAGACTAACTACGGAAGAAGGTAATTCCCATTTAAGTAAGAAAATAATCATTGCAACAGGATTAAAAGAAACTTTGCCTAATGTTGAAGGGATTAAAAATTACTATGGGAAAAGCTTATTCAGCTGCCCATATTGCGACGGCTGGGAACTAAGAGATCAACCTTTAGTTTTAATCTCTGAAAATAAAAGGGCTGCACATGCAGTAATGACGATTTATCAATGGAGCAAAGACTTAGTTGTTTGTACAAATGGCAGTAAAATAATTTCGGATGCAGAGGAGCAGTTATTTAAGAAAAAAGGCATTCGCGTTATAGTAGAACGAATAGCAAAGTTAAGTGGGGCAAATGGGAAATTAGAAAAGGTGATTTTTGAGAATGGGGAAGAGATTATTAGGACAGGAGGCTTTGTTTCGACAGAACTTGAACAACCGAATCATCTTGCAAATTCATTAGGGTGTGAGATGAATAGTAACAGTGGAATTATTATGGACGAGTTCGGTAGAACAAATGTAAAAGGCGTCTACGCAGCAGGGGATATATCATTTGGTCCATCACAATTAATAATTGCTGCTAGTCAAGGAAGTCGTGCTGCAATTGGGGTTAATAGTGACTTGATAACAGAAGAATTTAAGTAATTTATAATAAAATGCATGACAAGAGATAAAATGTTGTCATGCATTTTTATTTAGTGGGTTTTTACTAAGATTTCATTCAAGTAAACCTTTGCTTTAAGCTTTAAAGAATAAACATCGCCACAATCGTAGTTACTATTAACCCGATAACAACAGGCAATAAATTTCGGCGAGCTAATTCAAAGGGACTTACATTACAAATTGCAGCTGCTGGAATTAATGCCCAAGGAACTAATGTACCTCCGCCAACCCAGATGGCAGCAATTTGACCTAATGCCGTTAAAGTAGCAATTCCTTCACCGAGAGCACTACCAAACAAGTTAGCTACTGAACCGGCCAATGTAATACCTGAGAAACCTGAACCGTCTAAACCGGTAATCGCACCAACGCCTGTTAACGTAACAGCCGCTACTTCAGAAGTTAAAGGCACAACAGATGCTAATGCAATGCCGAGGTCATTGACGATTCCATGAGAGTCGGATGGAAGATATTCCCCAATAATTGTTAAGAATCCTGAATCTCCTAAATAGAAGAATGCTGCAATAGGAATGACAGGCCCAAATACTTTAAACCCAAATTGAAAGCCCTCGATTAAATAACTTGTAGTCTTTTCTAGACCATCATTTTTATGTGCAAATAGAGCTAATAAGATTAGGATGAAAACGGTTGTGCCGCCAATGAGCGCAGTTGCATCTCCCCCTGATAGGTTAAATAGAGACATGGCAACAACATCGAGCGCAAATGCAATTGGAATTAGGAAGGCAAAGAACTTTCGTTGTCCTAATGAAAGTAAATTTTCATTTACTTTATCTACTTTAGTTTCTCCTTCAAATGTACCAACCATTTCCATCGAGCCACGTTTCATATCACGACGCAAGAAAATAAACGCTACGATTGTTGTTACAACACCCATAACGATAACTAGGGGTATACTTGCAGATATAACATCACTTACTGGAATACCAGCAGCATCCGCTGTTAGCTTTGGTGCACCTTGAATTACAAAATCACTTGATAGTGCAATCCCGTGGCCAAATAAGTTCATCGCCATTGCAACTCCAAGTGCTGGCAATCCAGCGCGAATAGCTACTGGAAGCAATACTGCCCCTAGCAGTGCAACTGCAGGTGAAGGCCAAAAGAACCATGAAATAATCATCATTAAAATCCCGATTGTCCAGTAGGCAAGTGTTGGATTTTTAATGATTTTTGTAAAGGGAGCAACCATCACTTCGTTAATACCTGTTTTCATTAAAATACGACTCATAGCTACAATAATTGAAATGATTAATATAGTCGATAAGAGCTCGGTAATAGCAAAAACAAAGCTATTGAAGACTTTGCTTATAGAAGAAGTAAAATCTCCTGTTGCGACAATCGCTAAGACAAAAATACCAATTATACAAATAAGTGAAGTATCTCGACGCTTCACCATAAAGCCAATGATTAACACAATAAACACGACATATATCCAATGAAGAGCAGTTAATTCAACACCCATACAACATCCCCTCGTTTCCTTTAGACCTAGAATATGAGGCGATTGACTAGATGGTTCGTGATGGGAAAACAGTACCTTTTGGGTGGAAGTGAAAAAAATTTTTATTTAAATCTTATTTTTAATTTGCCTAAACGAAAATTAACTTTAAGGATAATAAACGGAACCTACAAATTAGTGAGATTCTTTTGGAATTTCGCTATACATTTGAAAACCCTAAAATTTCTTATTCTTCAAAGGATTCCCTTGTTCATACCACCATACACTTAAGATAAACCAACTATAACCAAGCATCCAGCCGGCTAATACATCAGAAGCATAGTGACGACCTTCTGTTATTCGAGACAGTCCAATAAATAGAATGAGTATAATTGCAGTTATCCAAACGGTTCGCGAATTTTTTTTAGAATTGATAACTCTATCAGAGGTATGATCAAATACATATGCGATTGTTAATAAATATACTAGACCGTGTAAAGCATGGCCTGAAGGAAAACTAAAGGTTGAAAATTGATCTATGATATCAGGGCGAGGACGTTCAATTAAGTATTTTAAAAATTGATACAATCCAAATCCAATACCTACATTCATAAATACAAAAAGCATCAATTTATAATCACGCTTTCGAATCCCAATAAATATTAAAACAATAAATGAAATAACAAAGATAAACTTTGTCTCGCCGAAATAGTGAAACATCGTAATCCAATGTACTCCATACAATAAATTAGATGCTAACGTGTCCAAAGCTTGGATAAATGGTGATTCATAAGTCATCCATAGGATACAGAATATAATGAAGGTACAAAACGCGACCATAAGATGTCTTTTATTCATTTTTATATCCTTTCCATTACAGGAATAAGTTGACTAGGGAGTTCACTAGTAGAGAATAAGGGAAATAACAACATAAAAAGTGTAAAAGGGCTCCCGATGCTACCATATCTTTTATTATTTTAGGCGATAATATTTTAGTTTAAAACGCTATTTTGAACACCTTTGTATGTATACGATTTGCCTTTATTTTGTCAGGTTATTTATAATGCATAAAGTTCTCTATTATTGGCAATAGAATCATGAACTAACAAGCATCAAGATAATTATAATTACTGTATTATTGATACATAACAATGACAAAGTCGCTTGTATTAATTAGTAATAAGGATTTTTCCATTGGTTATGCTAAATATTAAGAAAATTTTCTTATATTTTGGGGGTCCTTTTTAGTGCAGGAATTTAAAGTTACTTATTTTTTTGACGAACACCATTACGTAAGAAGATTTATCTATGTCGAGTCTCAACAAATGGCTGAACGACTTATTCAAAGTGAACGTGATCAATATATTTCGTTTACTGATAGTAGAGGAATTTATCATGAACTTAATACAAAAAATGTCCGAGTCATACAAATATCGGAATATCAGCGAAAAAAGTAAAGGAGTAATGTTATGCCGCTACATCATTATATAGAGCAATATTTTCAACAACATCCTGAAAGTCGAAGTAAAGGAATTTCTATAGAAAATTCCCCATTAGAAAAACGACCGAAAATATTTAAAGTAGAGGATAGTAATGTCAAAACTGCTCCACAAATTCCTATCAGAATATATACTCCCTCTGAAGAAAAAAATTATCCATTATTAATATTTTTTCATGGCGGAGATCTTCTTCAAGGTAATTTAGAAACACATGATGTTTCCTGCCGTCTTATTTCAACATTATCTGGATATAAAGTTATTGCTGTCGATTATCAAAATACATCAGCACAATTCTCTGATAGTTACCTTGTTACAAAATCGATAGTAGAGCATGCAGAAGAATATAAGGGGAAATCAATCGACATTGCTATTGGTGGGGCAAGCATAGGTGCTAATTTAGCAGCAGCTATCGTATTAAAATCAATTAAAACAGGAGATTTTAAATTATCTAAGCAGATACTTTACTATCCTATTACAGACATCAATAATCAAATAAAGGGCAGCGAATATCAATCGCGGGAATTATATAACGCAAAGTACGGACTCGATATTTCAAATGCAGAAAATCTTTCGCTTTACAACGAAAATGAGGAAACTGACTATATTTCGCCTATAAAAACTAGTAAAAAATACTTAACTAAAATGCCTAAAACTCTTGTTTTCACAGCTGAATATGATCCATTATGCGATGAAGGGGAGCTTTACGCCCAAAGATTAAAGGAGGCGGGAGTTGAAGTCAGACTAGTTAGATTCGATGGAAATATACATGGCTTTATGCAAAGTTTTCCTGGTTCTCCTGATTATATGCGCGGCTATGATATTACGACGGAATTTTTAAATAGTGATTAACGAAAACAGTACGAATCCACCAATGGTGTTCGTACTGTTTTAATATTTTAGATTTTAAATAAAATATTCGGAAATATTATGACAAATAATTATGCAAGGAATTTTTCTAAGAAACCAAGCGGGGGTATATTATATGTCTTCCTTGCACAAGTAATTAAAGAAAGAAGGGGGAAAGAAGATAAATAAGTTAATCATTTTAACGAAAACTAAGCCGTTTCAGTCGTTGCGGATTCTTCTCCATTTATTAATAAAGATGAGTTTTTATTTTTATTTTGTGATAACTCTTTTGAAATGAGAATACCGTCAATTATACCTTCGATTTTTAATCTTTCGTCGTAATTTAACTTTTTTATCTTCTTCACAAGTTCAATTTCATCCTTAATTATACTTATATATTCACTTTGTTCTATTTTTAGAACTACTTCATCTGCTCCGAATAGGAGACTGTCAGCAGAAATATTAAATACCTTGCATAAGGCAATAATTGTCTGTGCTGAAGGTTCAAATTTATCATTTTCATATCCACTAACATTACTTTTGGTCTTTTCAATTAATTCAGCAAGTTTATCTTGTGATAATCCGTGTAGCTTTCGTAGTTTTCTTATTCTTTCGCCCATTGTACTCATATTAGAACCTCCGTGCTAAATTTGTTTCAAAAACAATAACTTTGTTATTGATTTGTTTCAATATTGGAACTAAAATTAAGATATGAAAAACAAATTCATCAACTAGAGTTTATCACAACGTAATCCATTACTATACACTACTATATTTATTTATGAACATTGACAAGTAAATAGAAAGGAATGATCTGATATATGATTAAATTAAAAAATTGAATGACTATGTTTAACTTTTGTTACTGTAATCTCGAGTGTTTTTAGCTAAAATTTAATGAAGAACATCAGCGAAAACAAAGAGTATTTAATGCCTAAATAACAAGAAATCACCACCTTGATAATGCAGAAAGGAGTAAAGAAGATGAAACAAAGACAACTGACTCCATTAGGCAAAAAAATTGTCAAACGTCTTGTGGACCTGAACCAAACTCAAGTATGGCTCTGTGAAAAAGTTGGTGTAAGTAAAGTTTATTTAAACTTCATATTACACGGTGAACGTAGCGGGAAAAAGTATATGGATAAAATTATTGAAGTACTTGGCTTAGATGAGGAAGAACAACAATCAGCATAAAAATAACAAAGTATAAAAAAGCACAAAGCAATTGCAATTCCAGTGCAAATAAACAAGGTTTAATTTCAGTATACATATTAAATAAGTAGCAGGTGTTCTTCTAAAGTTGGAGTTTTTATTTATATTGATGTTATTATACATGTATTTGTTGAAAAATGAATGGGGATGTAATGTCCTAACCGCTACATTTTTCTGTAAGTGCTATAGTTTATAGTATGTCTAACGGGATTGTCTACGGATGCAACCTAGAGTTATTAACTGTGTCTTAGGTATATTGTACCACATTCTCTATTCTTTGATATTCTTAATTATAGATTTTGAATAATGTTAATAATGCAGAAGATGATATTATATAAACTAAATAGGTAGAATTAGCCAATAATTTGTTCTATTAAATTTTAATTGCACATGAAAATTACCTTTAAAAATCTCCATTAACCGAAAGGGCTGACTAAAATATAAATTTTCTAACAGTCACCACCTTGCTTTTGAAATAAATTTTCCTCTATGGTTAATTGTTACGTCATATCTAAAGGATCGTCCAAAATTTTGGAAGGTCTTTTTTACTTTACTCCCACTATGAATCCCAATGCACAAATATAGATAATTGGAAAATTAGGAAGCGTCTCCTATAAAAAATAAGAAGTATAGGTGATATATATTTTGAGTTTTTAAATCTATTATAAATTTATTCAATAAATTTAGTAGGACTATTTGAAGTTTAATAGAGAGGAGATACACTTTATGTCTCTTACTATCAATAATTATTTATCAAAAACTAATTCTGAAAATAACAAAGAAGGAATTTTTATATTAGATTCAGATGGATTCTTTTTGCAAGCTAATGCTGGTATGGAAAATATAATTGGTTATATTCCATTTGATTTAATTGGTACTAGTCTCGCTCAATTAATGCCTATTCAGGAAATTATAAGAACAAGAGAATTATTTAAAGATGTCATGAATGGGAATATAGTTCAATTTGAAACCGTGTTAATTCATAAAAATGGTCACAAAGTTTATGTTTGTGTAGAATTTACCCCTCATATGTTTAATGGCAAAACAATGGGGGTATTAACAACTGTAAGAGCCATTGCAAATGAAAATGATATTCCTAACGAACATTCGAAAACGATTATTCAAATATTGGATAATAAGGGGGAAATCAAGTATGTTTCCTCAACTTTAGAAAAGATTTTAGGGTACTCCATTCAACAGATAATTGGGAATTCATTTTTAGATTTTATCCATCAGGATGATCAATATAAAGCAAAAAATATCATCCAAGAATTAAAAACGATTAGAAAAAAAATGAGAGTTGAACTTAAACATATACATCAAAATGGCTATTCAATAATCTTAAGTTCTGAATTCGCATCTGTTTTTTCATCAAGTGGAGATATTGAAAGAATCATTATCAGCTATGATATGAAAGGATATACATTGTCTGTGTAACTATTTATCAGTTCCACCAAAATATAATAAGGCAGAAAAATATTATAGTTCTGATTACAAATATTCAATAAATAATTTGTAATCAGAACATTTTTTTGATTTTTATAAAATATTATGAATAGCTTTTAATACTAATTATTCATTATGTATTTGTAAATTATCTACAAACTTCTCCCAAATATAGGATTATTATGGTATGCTGATATTAAATATTTGAAAATTCCAAAATCTAAACAGGATGTGATCTTGAACTATGGAAAATGAAAAAATTAATATTCTCTTAGTAGATGATCGCCCAGAAAATATAGTGGCTTTGGAAGCAATAATTGAACGAGACGAATATAATTTAGTGAAAGCATATTCTGGTGAAGAAGCTCTTAAATATTTATTAAAGTATGACTTTGCAGTAATTTTATTGGACGTACAAATGCCTGGAATGGATGGATTTAGTACTGCTAAAATTATTAAAGCTCGTGAAAAAACAAAAAATATTCCAATTCTATTTATAACTGCAAATAATCAAGACTCACAATATATTTTCATGGGTTATTCTGTTGGAGCTATTGACTATATTTTAAAACCTTTTGATCCTATAATTTTAAAATCGAAGGTGGAGAGATTCGTAGAAATTTATTTATTGCGTCAAAAGCTTATTTCTCAGTCAAATGCTCTTGAAGAAAAAAATAAACTCATTGAGTATATGGCTTACCATGACGGTCTAACAAACCTACCAAATAGAAGAATGTTCAATGATCAACTTGTTGCGAAAATTTCTAAAGCTAAACAAACAAATGAAACCTTAGGAGTTATGTATGTAGACTTGGATCGTTTTAAATACATAAATGATTCCCTCGGTCATTTAGTCGGTGATAAGCTCCTTCAACAAATAGCAATAAAACTTTCTTCAATAATAAGGGAAGAGGACTTTATTGCAAGGGTTGGGGGAGATGAGTTTATTATTTTACTCCCAAATAGTGGAACAGAAGATTGTCTAGAAGTTGCTGAAACCATTATTAAACAATTTAAAAAGCCGTTCTATATTGATCAATACGAATTTTATATGACAACCTGTATAGGGCTATCAATTTTTCCATATGATGGGGAAGATTCTGACACCATTATGAAAAATGTAGATGCTGCGCTTTATCGAGCAAAAGAACAGGGCAAAAACAATTATTCTGTCTATCATTCTGGTATGAATATTAAATCATATCGAACGTACCTTCTTCAAAATGATTTGAGAAAAGCAATTGAACACAATCAACTTACATTAATGTACCAGCCGAAAATTCATTTATCAACAGGTAAAGTGTTAAGTGCGGAGGCCCTTATAAGATGGAACCATCCTAAATGGGGGACAATTTCTCCAGCTGAATTTATTCCTCTTGCCGAAGAATCTGATTTAATTATTGAAATTGATCGATGGGTATTGATAAACGTATGTAAACAGATTAACAAGTGGAAGGAAAGTCATAACATACCATTGCGAATCGCCATTAATTTCTCAGCTCAACATTTCATCCAAAGAAATTTAATTAAAGAAATAGAACAAATATTAAAAGATTATAATGTAGATCCGCATCTTATCGAAATTGAAATAACAGAAACCTCGCTTCTAGGAAATGAAGAGGCAGTGAAACAAACGTTGCTGCAATTAAAGGAAATGAATATTAAAATAACCCTCGATGATTATGGAACAGGCTATTCTTCCTTGCATTATTTAAGCAATTTTCTATTTGATATTGTAAAAATCGATAGGTCCTTTATTCAAGATGTGGCTAACAAAGAGAAAAATAGTCGAGCAATTGTCGAATCGATAATTACGCTGGCACGAAATTTAGATTTAAACGTTGTTGCAGAAGGTGTAGAAACTGTTGAACAGCTAAATGCCCTAATTGATTTACAATGTGAGGAAGTACAAGGATATATTTTTAGTCGACCGCAATTACCAGACAATTTATTAAACTATATCCTTGAGTGCGAGGAAAAAAATAAACTATTTTCTAGCAATTCCTCTTCCTTTTCATCATACCAAAATGAAAATGTCATCCTTCTTAATAAAAAGAATGAAAATGAACTTAACCAAGATGTAATTCAAATAGCTATACAAAATATTAAAACACATCATGCACTATCTACACGTGAATCAGAAGTTTTTTCATTAATTGTAGACGGCCTTAGCAATAAAGAAATATCTGAAAAATTATTTATAAGTGAACATACAGTAAAAAATCATATTACGAACATCCTTTCAAAATTATGTGTATCTGACCGTGTACAAGCAATCGCATTGGTCTATGAAACATGCATGAACAAAAAGAATGTTCTATAATTATCGATTCTTTCTTTTGATCGGAGTGTAACACAATGAAGGTTCGAACAAGGATGTTAATTGCACTAAGCACATTACCAATTTTACTTTTACTTTTAATTGGAAGCGGTTGGATACAAATTTCTTTTCTGAATAATGCAAGCAATGATATTGAAAGAAATTTTAATTTATCAGTATTAGCTAGTCAAATTCAATCGGATATAAAAGATAAAGGGATTATTTTAAGAAACTTAGTTAACTATAGTGATGACACAGCGATAAGAAAAGAAATTGCTGAATTGCAAATTAAAACTGACAACATAAAAAAAAATCTTTATATGATACAGGAAAATGCCGAGACAGATGAGCAAAAAGAATTAGTTGATACATTGAATAATACGATTAATGATTTTGAAATTTATAGCAACCAAGTCATTTCACTTATAAGTGAGAATAAAAAGGATGAAGCCAGAGCCTTAATTGGTGAAAATTCTAATTCGATTCACGAAGATTTCTCTAAAATTCTAAATGAAATCCATTTATCATATAACAGAAATCTAGAGAATTCATTAAAAATGATGTTGACAGAAGTTCAAAATAACATCATTTTATTTGGATTTATTTTAGTAGTTATTATTATTGTAGTTATGTTGATTATTGTTAAAAGTATATCTTCCATAACAAGCCGTATGACTTCAATGGCTAAACTGATGAGTGATATTGCAAATGGGAAAATAAATCTTACGACAAAAGTTGAGATGAAAGCAAATGATGAATTTGATGAAATCGCTAGATCATTTAATCAATTGACTGATACATTAGATAAGAAAATTGAAAAAGAAAAGGAACTAACATGGAAAAAATCAAATATAGCCAAAATTTCCGCTCATTTAACTGGTTCACACGACCTCGAAACATTAGGAAATAGATTACTTTCGGATATTGTTCCGCTAGTAGACTCAAGTCATGCTGTATTCTATGTAAAAAGTTTAGATGATCGAAAATCTAAACAATTTAATCTCATATCTGCCTATGGTTTAAAAGAAAATAAACGCATTCGTCATACACTTAAACCTGGAGAAGGATTAATTGGACAAGCCATTATAGAAAAGACACCCATCCTTTTAACAGAAGTGCCGCCTGATTACATCCGTATTGTTACTGGACTTGGTGAAACGGCACCAAGTCAGGTGTTTATATTGCCGATTATTTTTGAGGGTGAGGTAAACGCACTTTTAGAAATTGCATCACTTAAGCCAATAAGTCCAGCTCAGCAAAGCCTTATAGAAGAATTTGCTGATCATCTAGCGATAGTTATTGAGAGTGTGGTTGGACGAATTCAATTAACACAATTACTCGAAGAATCTCAATTACTCATGGAGGAAATTCAAGCTCAAGCAGAAGAATTGCAAAATCAACAAGAAGAGTTAAGGGCGACAAATGAAGAACTTGAGGAACAAACCCAGGCACTTCGTCAATCTGAACAAAAACTTCAAATACAACAAGAGGAACTTGAACAAACAAATACTGAGTTAGAGGAAAAGGCAAAACGATTAGAAGAACAAAATATTAAATTTGAACAAGCAAATCGTACTGTTGAAAAAGCGAAAGCAGAACTTGAAATAAAAGCGGAACAGCTTGCATTAAGTTCAAAATATAAATCAGAATTTCTTGCAAACATGTCCCACGAATTACGAACTCCCTTAAATAGTCTTATTATTTTATCTAAACTGTTAGCTGATAATCCAAAACAAAATTTAACAGAAAAACAAGTTGAGTATGCAAAAACAATCTATTCATCTAGTAATGACTTATTAATTTTGATAAACAACATATTAGATTTAGCGAAAATCGAATCAGGTAAGACCGAAATTATTCCAGGTACAGTCTACATTAGCCACCTGGTTGAATTTGTTCAAAATAATTTTAAGGCTATCGCAGAAGAAAAAAATGTGATATTAACGGTTGAAGTAAAAGAGGGAACCCCAAATACGATTTATAGTGATGAAGTAAGGATTCAGCAAATACTTAACAATTTGTTATCAAATGCATTTAAATTTACTGAGCAAGGTAAAGTTCATTTGGAAATTGGGCTAATTGACAACAGCCAAAAACCAATTTATGCGTTTTCCGTACTTGATACGGGAATCGGCATCTCGAAAGAAAAACTTGACTTAATTTTCGAAGCTTTCCAACAAGCGGATGGAACTACAAGCCGTAAATATGGAGGTACGGGGCTAGGCTTGTCTATTAGTAGAGAGCTTGCAACACTTTTAGGAGGAGAACTTCTAGTAGAAAGTGAGGAAGGCAGGGGAAGCAAGTTTACTTTATTTATCTCGGATTATATAGAAGAGAAAATAGAAGTGATTGACACTGCAAAAAATGAAGCAGCAGCAACAATTCCCGAAGAAATTGCTAAAGCAAACTTATATTTTGAAGAGAAACCAATGGATAATGTACAAAAAAATCCACCTGAAAATGGCCATATAAAACGCCTATTAATTGTTGATGATGATGTAAACCAACGTAATAGCTTAATGGAATTAATCGGAAATATGGATTTTGTCATTAAGGCTGTATCGTCAGGAAAAGAAGCGATCGAATTATTAAAATTAGATCATTTTGACTGCCTTATCTTAGATTTAGGATTATCTGATAAAAGTGGTTTTGATTTATTAGCAGAAATTAAGAATACCGAAGCTTATGAACAGCTAAAAGTCTTTATTTATACAGGACGTGATTTAACAAGTAAAGAGGAAATTGAGTTAAATAAGTTTGCACATACAATTATTATTAAAAATGAGCATTCTCCTGAACGTTTGGTTGCAGAGCTTGAACTTTATTTATCTGAATTGAAAACTAGTCAGGATAATGAAAGTTCAACTACCGAAAAAATTAGCTCAACGCATCAATTGGAAGGTAAGAAAGTACTACTCGTTGATGATGATATCCGAAATGTATTTGCCTTATCTAGTGTTCTTGAAATGATGGGAATGGAAGTTGTTTTCGCTGAAAATGGTCTAGAGAGTCTAAGAATACTTAATGAAAATTCGGATATTGACCTTGTATTAATGGATATTATGATGCCTGAAATGGATGGCTATGAGGCGATTGAAAAAATTCGATCCAATACTGAGTTTGAAAGACTTCCGATTATTGCACTAACAGCAAAAGCAATGAAGGAAGATCGTTTAAAATGCTTAGAAATCGGTGCATCAGATTATATTGCAAAACCAGTTGAACCGGAACAATTAATTTCCTTAATAAAGGTATGGCTATATTAAATCTAAAGGGGATTTTTAAAGAATGAACCGAATCAACGCATATGAGGTAAATCTTGAAGATGAATTAGAAAAGATTGAAATTCATTTGTTATTAGAGGGACTGTATTTAAAATATGGCTACGATTATCGAGATTATGCATATCCTTCTATCAGAAGGAGAATTTGGCACCGTGTACATGCTGAAAACTTAAAGACAATTACAAGCTTACTTGATAAGGTATTACATGATTCTAGTTGTTTACAAAGATTAATTGCGGACTTTTCGATTAATGTAACTGAAATGTTTCGTGACCCTTTATTTTTCAAAGAGTTTAAAGATAAAATTGTTCCTTTGCTAGGAACATATCCATCCATTCGAATTTGGCACGCTGGCTGTTCGACTGGTGAAGAGGTTTATTCAATGGCAATTTTTCTTCATGAGGTGGGTCTTTATGAAAAGACAAAAATCTATGCAACGGACATTAATACGAAGGTATTAACATCAGCTAAAAGTGGATGCTTCCCATTAGAGTATATGAAAAAATATACTAATAACTATTTACAAGCTGGTGGGGAACGTGCATTTTCTGATTACTATAAAGTCACAAATGATGGAGTGAAATTCCATTCATTTTTATCAAAAAATATTGTATTTGCCCAGCATAACCTTGTAACCGATAGCTCGTTTAATGAATTCCATGTGATATTATGCAGAAATGTATTAATTTACTTTAATAAAATACTTCAAAATAAAGTACATCAACTTTTCCATGATAGTTTAGGAAAGTTCGGTGTCCTTTGCCTTGGAAATAAGGAATCAATCAATTATACAGATTTTGTTGATTATTATGAAGTAATAAGCCCTGTTCAAAAAATTTATAAGAAATTTAAATGATTTTTATGTGACCCATTATAGTTTAAGTATAATGGGGTTTTTTCGCAGTCGAATCCAAAACGATCCAACAGAATTTCCACAATACTTTTGATACAACTCATTACATTATTAATATCAAGACTATTTTACTATATATCTTTTATTAACTTTAATTCCTATTACTTTATGTATATAATATATTTGGTAAAGGTATGGGAGAAAAGGATGGTGAATTTTTTATTTACAGTTTAATTATGTTTATTCATTAACAACATTGGGGGGTTTTTTAGTGGGTTCAATACAACAAAAGAAGCAAAAAAAGAGTAGCATTCGAACTAAATTTAGTGCTCTTTTTTTACTTGTAGCAATTATTCCATTACTCGTTGTATCTCTTTTTATTCAAAACAATAATAGTAAAATTTTAATTGCAAAAGAACAGGAAGCAATGCACAATCTTGTATTAAGTAAGGCACAATCAATTGATCAGTGGTTTACTTCCCGTATGTCAGAAATGGAGATTTCGGCAGCTAGTGATATTATGAAATCAATGGATTCAAATCGGATTATACCATATATTTCAATGCTTGAAAAACGTTCTGATGTATTCGAAACAATGTTTGTCGTTGATCGCAAAGGGACAGTAATTGCGCATACAATGGCAGACAGTATTGGGTCAGATTATAGTGACCGAAGTTATGTTGCCGCTGGATTAGGTGGTAAATCTAATTATTCTGAAGTATTAACATCAAAAGCAACAGGGAATCGTATTGTTGTTTCTGCAACTCCTATTGTAGATAATAATGGAGTAGTTGTTGGGGTTTTAGCTGGATCAGCGACTTTTGAAGTATTGGTTGATACATATTTAAAGGAATCTGAACAGTCTGAGAGTTCTGGCAACATGATTACTTTACTTGATCAACAAGGATTTATTCAAGAGTCTCCAATGGAGGAGCTAATTGGTGTCCATGTTAAAAAAGCAGAAATTGGGGACTTAAGTTCCTCTCTACAAAAAAGTATGGAGGAAACAGGTATTTCAAGTTTTAAATACGGTGGCGAAAATTATATTATTACTTATGCACCAATTAATTCAGTTGGCTATGGTTTAAGCATTTACACACCTGAAGATGTAGTGCTTGCAGACTCAAAAACAATTCAGAATACAACATTTATTATTATTGCGATATCAGCTATCATAATCATCCTTTTATCTATTGTTATTGTAAGAACTATAACGAAACCGATTTTAGCAGTTGTAGAAGGTATAGGTAAAGTATCGGATGGTGATTTAACGATTGAAAAATTGCATGTTAAAGCTAACGATGAACTAGGGCAACTTGCAAATAATTTCAATTCTATGATAGACAATATAAAACATTTAGTAACTGAAATAAAAACTGCTTCAGATCAAGTCCATTTATCCTCAGAGGAGCTATCAGCAAGTTCTGAAGAAACTGTTCAAGCAGCTGAACAAATTTCAGCTTCTATACAGGCAATTGCATCAAATACAGAAACACAGATAAACTTTACTGATGATGCTAAAAAAGTAGTAACGAATATATCAAGCGGAATTACTGCAATTTCAGATAACATTCAAAAAACAAATGAGTTAGCAAACGATGCAGTTGAAGCCGCTGAATCAGGAACAGAAGTAATAGAACGTACTATTAGTCAAATGAAAACTGTAGAGCAAAAAACAAATATTGCCTCTTTAACAATTAATAGTCTAGGAAAAAAATCATCTGAGATTAATGAGATTATTTCTGTTATTACAAGTATTGCTGATCAAACTGATTTACTTGCATTAAACGCTGCCATTGAGGCTGCAAGAGCTGGTGAATATGGAAAAGGCTTTGCGGTAGTAGCAGATGAGGTAAGAAAGTTAGCAGAGCAGTCGAGCCAAGCATCAGGGCAAATTAGCGAGCTAATAAAAGAAATTCAAAAAGAAATTGCATCATCAATCGAAGCAATGAATGATGGGAAAATAGCTGTCAATGATGGTCAAGCTATTGTTGAAAGAGCTGGCATCGAGTTCGATAATATCACTCAATCGGTTGAAAAAGTATCTAATCATATGCAAGAAATATTATCCGAGAGTCGATTAATTAAGACTAGTTCAGAAAAAATGGTTGAAGATATTACCCATATTTCAGAAATTTCAATAGAAGCAACAAGTAATACACAAGAAATTGCCTCAGCCTCTGAGCAGCAAACAAGTTCCATGGAAGAAATTGCAGCTTCTGCTGAAACTTTAGCAAAAATGGCTCAAGAATTAAAGTATGCGGCAGAAAAATTTAAATTATAAACAAATAAAAGGGAATGGGGTTGTCCAGATAAAATTATCTGAACAACCTCTTTTCTTTAATTTTTAGTATTCATTTAAAAGCAATGCTACTATAATGGTCAGATTAAAATTCAATGTAGTAAAGGTTCCCTCCAACATATTTTTGAGGGGACCTTTCTTTTATTTTGATAAGAATTTTTTGTATAGATACTTCCTTTAAAGCTAAATATAAGTAACAAGATACTATCTGGAGAGAATGTGAAAAGTATGAAAAAAAACTTAAAGAAAAAATTGGCTGGGATAAAAGATAAACAACCAAATCAGCAAAATCAAGAAAACCAAGAAGATTTACCAATATATCCTAACAAAAACGATTTTATTAAATCCGTAAAAGATAAAACACATTCACCAGCAGATTTAATTATTCGCTATGTTTCGCCAACGATTACAATTGTCTATATTGATAATTTGGTGGATGTACAAAGCTTAAATGAATTGGTATTAAATGGATTAAAAGATAAAGAAAGTATTACACCTAGTGAAATTCATTCAATATTACCAATACCTGAGATCAACCTATCGATCAAATTAAATAAAAGTATTAATGAAATGTTAATTGGGGCAGCGTTAATCCATATTGTCGGACAGCCTGAAGTTGTTATTGCTAAAATCTCTTCTTATCAATCACGGGGATTAGCAGCTCCGGAAAACGAATCTCAAGTAATTGGAGCGCAAATTGCTTTTAATGAAAATATTAATACAAATCTATCCCTTATTCGCAGATATATTACAAACCCCAATTTATGTAATGAAAAATTCACCCTAGGTAGACATACTCAAACAACAGTATCTATGCTCTATATCCATGGAATAGCAGCAGAAACTCATGTTAATACAGTGAGACAACGAATTTCAGACCTAAATATAGCAGATTTAATTGATAGTGCAGTACTTGCAGAATTAATAGAAGATAATTCATTTTCTATTTTCCCTCAAATGCTTTTAACAGAACGGCCAGATCGTTTTTCTGATGGATTATTAAGTGGAAAGGTTGGAATTGTCGTAAATGGAAGTTCAATGGCTATTCTTTGTCCCTATACTTTTTTTGAGTTTTTTCAAAGTAAAGAGGACCAAAATTTACGATGGCCAATCGCTACATTTGTTCGTTTACTACGATTCGTTGCTGTATTTTTATCCATTTTTTTAACGCCGATTTATGTTGCATCTCTAACATTTCATTATGAAGTAATTCCACAGCCTTTGCTAGTTCCTTTAAGTGAGTCGAGGGCAAAAGTTCCGTTCCCACCAATAATTGAGGCGCTTTTTTTAGAATTAATAATTGAATTACTGCGAGAAGCAGGTTTAAGATTGCCAACAAAAGTTGGTCAAACAATTGGTATCGTTGGAGGTATTGTCTTAGGAACTGCTGCGGTGCAAGCTGGAATAACAAGCAACATTCTAATTATTATTATCGCATTATGTGCATTAGCGTCATTTACAACACCAAACTATACAATGGGTAATGTTATCCGGGTGTTGAGATTTCCGACAATCGTGTTGGCAGGTTTTTGGGGTTATTATGGTATTATGCTGGCATTTTGCATATTATTGATTCACTTATTAAAACAATCAAGTTTAGGTGCACCTTATACCGCTCCTTATTATCCACCAAGATTTAAGGATTGGCCAGATAGTATTATTAGATTGCCTTTGCTTTTAATTAAAAGAAAATCAGTCAACACTAGAGGTGGAAATAGTGAGCATCCAATAAATGAACAAAATGGTGGGAAGAAGGTGTAAAGTTGAAAAACTCTTTACATATAAGTCTTAATCAGAAGATTAATGCTTTCCTTCTCATCGTCATTGTTAATGCTTGTCAAATTGGAGTCGGCATTCACGGGTTTCAACGAGTAGTCTATCAAGATGCAAAGCAGGATGCATGGATAGCAGTCATACTAAGCTTTATATATGCGCATTTTGTTGCCTTTATTATGATAAAGACGTTGAAAATGTTTCAGGACCAAGATTTATATGGCATTCATCAGATGATCTTTGGAAAGTATTTTGGGAATTTTCTAAATAGCTTATATGTGTTATATTGTTCTTTCGCTTTTGTATCAATAATAATAAATTATAAAGAAGTTATAAATACTTGGGTGTTTCCACATCTCGCTTCATCTTTCCTATACATTTCACTACTTATAATTGTAATATATACTTTTACTGGCGGTTTCAGAATTATTATAGGTATTAGTACAATAAATTTTCTTTTTACTTTAGCTATTCCAATTATTTTATTAGTTCCATTAAAATATGCAAATATAAATTCCCTTCTACCAATATTAGACAACGATATGATTAATTTGTTAAAGGGCGTATACTCCATGACGTTTACAATTGCAGGATTTGAGTTAATCAATTTTATTTATCCGAATGTAAAAGAAAAGAGTAAAGTTGGAAAGTATGTTCACATCGGGCTGCTTACCACTTTATTTGTTTATCTTACAACAATGCTTATTGCCTTAACGTATTTTAATGGTGAACAGTTAAATAAATTGATTTGGGCAACTTTATCAATGCTTAGTATGATCAAGCTACCATTTTTTGAAAGAATTGAAATTCTCATAATTTGTGGGTGGATGATTATTATACTTCCGAATCTGTGTATATATTTGTGGGCAGCTTACAGGGGGGTAATAAGAATTAAAAGCATATCTCCCAATAAATTTGTTTGGAGTTTCTCAATTGTTATTTTTATTTTGACCCTATTTATTAACACACGTTCACAAATTGAAATGGTTAATAATATTTTCTCAAAAATCGCTTTTATTATTGTTTTTATTTACCCTTTTATTTTGTTTATATTTGCCTTAATTAAAAAGCTCTTTACGAAGCGAAAGGTGCAAAACGATGAAACAATTTAAACTAATAGTCTCATTGCTATTATCCATTGTCTTAGTAATCGGCTGTGCAGATCCTAAAATATTAGAAAGAGTAGGAATAGTTACATTAATAGGGTATGATGCTGGAGAAGAGGATAAAGTAACAGTAACATCTGTCGTTAGACAAGTAAATCCAGATTACCAAAGTACGGTTAATACACATACTGAAACAGAAGCAACAGGCGAGAAAACCCGTCTAAAAGTGAACCTTGAATCATCTAAAAAAATAGTGGCTGGTCAAATGAGGGTCGTATTATTTGGTGAGGATATCGCAAAAGAAGGTTTGGACGAAATGCTTCATGCCCTTATTATGAATTCAGAAATAAGCACCAGCATTTATGTAGCGGTAGTAGAAGATAGTGCACAGACTTTAATTGAGGGACAATATAAAAATGTTACAGATATTGGCCAGCATATCTATGGTATTATTGAGCATAATATAGAGCAGCAAAATGCAGTTTCTTCTACTTTACATGAAGTAGTACGGGATTTTTATAGTCCACTTCGGGATCCTCTAATACCAATAGTAAAAAAAAATGGCGAGAATATAGAAATTTCAGGAACTGCTCTTTTTCATAAGGGCGCGATGGTAGGCGAGTTTCCAATTGAAGACACTCTATATTTAATGATGGTCAGGGGTAAATTTAGGCACGGAACTCTAGAACTAGAATTGCCAAGTGAGGGTTTATCTGCAAAAGATGACCTTGAAACAATTCCAATTTCAATCGACTCAATTAAATCTTATAGACAGATGAAATTAGTAGATCCTGCTGTACCTGAATTTGATTTAAAAGTAATAGTCCAATGCCGTCTTCTAGAAATTCATTCAAGCATTTCAACAGCTGATCGAACAATAGTTGAAAAACTTGAAAAAGGCATTAATAAAATATTAGAAAGTGAAATTTCAAGAATTGTCAACAAGAGCATTGAATTACATTCAGATCATTTTGGTTTCGGTGAAAAATATAGAGCAGATACTAGAAATGCAAAATTAACAGAAGAAGAATGGCATGAGATATATAAAAATTTGAAAGTAAATGTTAAAGTTCAGTCAACAATCGTTCGAGACGGAGTATTTGAATAAAGATGTGCCACCTTGTACATATCAAAAAAGTACAAGGTTTTTTTATTTTCATAAATGATGATTTATGGGGCACGATAAGTTATAGAAATTACATCTATCAAAGCGGATAAGGTTGGATTATATGGAAATGATGATGAAGAAAGTATGTTTATTATCAATCTTTTTAACAATAAACAACATATATGAAATCGATTCTAACGCAACAGCATTTGAAACTAAACCATTTGAGAAGGAATTAGAAACTCAAGGTACAATAGAATTAATTGATCCAGTTACGGAAAATGTAGTAAAAACCTTTGAGAGAGAAGATTATAGAATAGAAACTGAATTCGAAACATACTTAAAGGAAATAACTGAATGGGTTCACAGCTTTGCTAACGGGTCCGAAACAAAAATTGGTTATAACAAACCAATAATATTAGATCGCATTGATGAAGATGGCAGTATTATAAAGGGGAAGTCAATGGTTGTAATTAATGAAAAAGAATTGGTAGAAAAAATTGTTGAACGCTTATTTACCGGGGGAAAAATAGAACTTCCTTTGCTCTATATAAAAAGTGGATATGATGCTGAGGATGTCCCGCATTTACATGAGGTAGCACTAGCATCCTATACCACATACTTTAATGGAGCGAATATAGGTAGAAGTAAAAATATTGAGCTGTCTTCAATTGCAATCAATAACGTAATTGTGGGGAGCGGAGATATTTTTTCTTTTAATACTACAGTCGGTCCAAGAGATGTTACTACCGGCTATCAGGAAGCGCCTGAGATTGTTCGAGGAAAATTAGTAATGGGGATTGGCGGTGGTATTTGCCAAACTTCCTCTACACTTTTCAATGCAATAGATCAGTTAGATGTAAAAACAATTGAAAGACATCATCATTCGAAAGATGTTAAATATGTTCCGAGAGGGAGAGATGCTACAGTCTCATTCGGTGGATTAGATTATCGTTTTCAGAATACAACTGGAATTCCATTATTAATCAAAACTTACTATAGTAGAGGCTCCCTAACAGTGCAAATTAAAACTTCAAAAGAATATGCGGATTTATTTAAGTATGAGTTGAGAAATTGACGCCAACAAATTATCTTATTGTGCAGGTGATACAAACTAAAGGTATCGCCTTTTTTATTTGAAAACATATCCCCATATTACCTCCTATCACTCATTGTTCACACACTTCCTAACAGTTTCATATAAATAGATGGAGATTTAAAATCGAGGTCATTTACCTAATTAATATTTAAGAGGGGTTTTGCTGAACTTTAAAGTGAACTTTGACAATTAAAATCATCAAGAAAAGAGGTACTTAAATGGTTACTTATCATTGGGGTGTAGACTCTTCACAGGCGATAACAGGAGAGCTATATAACTCTGTATTAAATAATTATGGGAAACCTGAATTTTGGGGAAGGTATTTAACTAGAGTTGAAGGAATGGCAGAGGGTTTAACAAGGGAAGAGATTAACCTTCTTCATAATAGTGGTACTAAACTGCTCCCAATATATAATGATTTCCGACGGGCAGTGGGCGAAAGTCATGCAAAAGTAGTGGCAATGAATGCTGCATATCATGCCAAACGACTTGGTATACGTAAGGGTACACCTGTTTTTGCAGCTATAGGCAGCTCTATTGATGTAGATAGTGCATGGATAAAAGGGTATGTAGATTATTTATTTAATACTGATTATAAACCTGGTTTTTACCACGATCCGACTGAAGGTGAGTTTGTTGAAGCTTATTGTGAAGCAGCAAGTCAAGATAGACGAGTAGCGAATCAGGCTGTGCTGTGGAGTGCCAAACCAGAATTAGGTGTTACAAAAGCAAAGGATGCACCTAAATTTGAGCCGATTACACCAGATTGTGATGCAAATGTTTGGGCGTGGCAATATGGGCGGAATGCTAATGACCTTCCAATCAATACAAATTTAGCCGATAGTCGACTGTTTACAATGCTGGATTAATTTCTCTAATGCGGGCGACAAAGGTGTCGCCCCACATTATTTTTGATTTCTACTCAAGAAAATCTTTATTTAAATAGCTTGGGTCAGGATAAGTGTAAAAGCCTTCCTTCGTTTCTGCACCAAGTTTTCCTTTTTCGATATACTCCGATTTCAACAAGTTAGCTAATTTTTTAAACTCTTCTTGACCAGCTTCTCCTTTTGCATTTGCAATATTATATGCAGTATTTATACCTACAATATCTAAGATTGCAAAAGGCCCTTTAGGAGCACCTGTAGCAATCATCCAAGTTTTGTCTATTGTTTCAACATCAGCAACTCTTTTTAATAGCAACATTTGTGCTGCTTCTAAAAAGGGTACTAATAATGAATTTAAAATATAGCCAGGCTGTTCTTTTTGTAGTGGTAACGCAACCATTCCAATAGCCTTAGCAAAGTCAATGACATCTTCAAATACTTTTTTATCAGTATTCGGGTGCTTCATGATTTCTGCCGTATTATTTAACCAAATTTCATTAGCAAAATGCAGAGCTAAAAATTTATGAGGCCGCCCTGTACTTTCGGCGAACTGGCTAGGTAATAGAGTGGATGAGTTTGTTGCAAAAATGGTTTTTTCGGGAGCAACTTCAGCCAATTGATTGTAAAAATTTGTTTTAATATCTACGACTTCAGGTACTGCTTCTATTACTAAATCTGCATCCTTAACAACCTCAGATAAATCCGTAAAAAAAGCCATTCGATTATATGCTAAATTAACATCCTCCTCTGCTGCATCTAAGTCTTGTTGGTACCGAACTTTTAAATTCATAATTCTGTTTTTGGCACGATCAATTGCTTCATCATCAATATCATAAACAGATACTTTAAATCCTTTAAATGCAGTCTGGAATGCAATTTGACTACCTAAAACTCCACTTCCAGCTACTGTTATATTTTTAAAATCCATGTCTAATCTCCTTACATATTTTTGTACACAAATGAAAAGGTTTTGTGTTCATTTTTATGATACACATGCTATTATTTTTTAATCAGATGATTTCAATTACATTTGCATTTTAAGCAAATCTTATTTAGTTCTTACATTAAATGATTTTGAATAACATGCTATTAAAGGAGAGAAGTGATATGTCCATAGCGGTTATATATGGTAGTACTCGAGAGAATGGGAATACGGAATGGTTGACGGATCAGGTTATTCATGGAATTCCTGTTGAAAAAGTTTATTTAAATGAGTTTGAAATACTACCGATTAAAGATGAACGACATTCAGAAGCAGGGTTTCAAGAAGTTTTCGATGATTATAATACCGTCTTAGATAAAGTTTTAAAGCATGACATTCTTGTCTTTGCAACGCCTGTTTACTGGTATAGCATGAGCGGAACGATGAAGTTGTTCATTGATCGCTGGTCACAATCCTTAAGAGATAAAAAATACCCGAATTTTAGAGCAGATTTAGCAAAAAAGAAAGCATTTGTTATTGTGGTGGGAGGGGATAATCCTTCAATTAAAGCATTGCCATTAATCCAGCAGTTTAAATATATATTCGACTTTTTTGGCATGTCCTTCGAAGGATACTTAATAGGCAAAGCTAGTAAACCTGGAGAAATTCAACATGACAAAAAAGCAATTGCAGCTGCAATTCATATGCAACAGCAATTGAAAGAACAGTTGAAATCCAATAAATAAAAACGAGTTGATCTAGTGATTAAAACTCGTTTTTATTTATTTAAGAAGTGCCTATATAATGCCCGGTTAACTAATATCTCCAAATAATAAAAAGGCAGCATTTATAAATTTAATTTTATCGCTGTCACAAAATGTACACTTACGAAGCGCTTATTCAACTCTTTATAATACTCCTTGTGAATAGAAAGGAGTGTTGACTTATGCCAACAACAAGAAGAGAAAGTCTGTATTTTGGTATGATTATGTGCTTTGGAATGGTGTTAATTATGACCTTATATAATTTTTATCTTAATGGCACTTTGGGAAAAATGACTTTCCTAGAAGGAATATCTGACTTTTTAATTGGGTTTATTATTGCATTAATACTTGACCTGTATATAGTAGGGCCAAATGCTAAAAAAATAGCACTGAAATTAACAGCAAATACATCAAAAGTACTGTATAAAGTCCTAGCAATTTCGACATGTATGGTTATTGGTATGGCTTTTTTTATGTCGATTTATGGTTTAGCCACAACTTATTTCCACAATGGATTTAATTCAAATTCAATTGTATCACTGTACTTATCAATATTTGGGAAAAATTTCATTATGGCATTACCTTTACAAATCGTTGTCATGGGGCCAATAGTGCGTTACATATTCACCAAGTATATTAAAACGACTCGAAAAGAAATGGCTTAGTAAAAAAAGAATTTTATTTCAATCTAATGTTAGAAACCATTTAGATAAATTTTCTTAATGGTTTCTTTTTTTCTGTGAAAATAATTAATCCCTTCGGTCTTTGAATACTATTAATCAAATATGTTTATTCTTAAATTGACCGAAAAAAGCCAATAAGAAAGCAGAGCTACCTGTTGTGGGGTAACTTTGTATATTACTTTTTGGTTTTGGTTAAGTTATGACATTTGGGGTTCTTTATAAGGCTCCTTGTTTAATAACATGGAGTAAATAACCCGAAGCATTCGATGCG
>NZ_RXNR01000034.1 GCF_003966145.1 Lysinibacillus telephonicus | reverse complement strand
AAGCTATGAACACTTTAAAGCGAAAATTTTATTAAATAATTTATCTAAGAAAATTGGGATTCATTTAGGATAATCGGGGTGCCGTGTAATATCACTTCACCCCAACATTTGACATAGAACCCATTTTTTAGACTTTAAATAGTATTATTTAAACTCCAGTTCACCATCATAAGCCATCATACCACCTTCAAGATTGATGACTTCAAAGCCTTGTGATTCAAGATATTCGCAAGCGCTTGCACTGCGAGCGCCAGCTTTGCAAACCATAATATATTCCTTTGATTTATCTAGTTCAGCTGCACGTTCGGGAATTGAACCTAACGGGATATGAACTGCTCCAGGAATCATGCCTTCTTCAACTTCAAAATCTTCACGTACATCAATAATATTTAAATCTTCATTCGCGTCCAATAGGTTAATTAACTCATCCGTTGTCATTGTTTTCATGAACAGACCTCCAAATTTTCCATTTACTATGCCATTATAGTAAATAAGTAAAAAATCGGCTAGTATATTAACTTCGCCGATTTAAATATTAATTATTGTCTTCGCCGTCTGAACCGAGTTGCACTGTTTTTGATGGTACAAAAGTTGAAATTGCGTGTTTATAAATTAAGTGTTGTTTCCCTTCTGACTCCAACAATACAGTAAAATTATCATACGACTTTACTAACCCTTTTAGTTGAAAACCGTTTAGTAAAAACACAGTGACAAATGTATTGTTTTTACGAAGATTGTTAAGAAATGTATCCTGTAAATTGATTGATTTCATGCCGTACACCTCGTCTATTTATTCTATTAGTACGTATTCGGCAAGTGGAAATTAATTCCCTTCTTTAATATTAAAAATTTTAGAAAACTTTTTAATTTCATCCCAATCGTTTCCAACCCACTTAACATCCATTTTGTTTCGAAAGTAGGTCAATTGTCGCTTCGCATATCTTCTTGAATTCTGTTTTAATTGTTCAATAGCTTCTTCAAGAGTGATTAAACCATCAAAATATGCGTATAGCTCCTTATATCCAATTGCTTGAACAGACTGCACATTGCGAATTTTTTTATCCCACAAACTTTTCACTTCATCAAGCAGGTCATTTTCCATCATTAAATCTACTCGTAAATTAATGCGTTCGTATAACTTTTCTCGATCCATGTCCAAACCGATAATCAAATGGTGATACAGTGGAATATTTCCTCGGTTATACTCCTCAGCTGCTTTTGACACACCATGTAATTCAATCATTTCAAGTGCTCGAATAACACGACGAGTATTATTCGGGTGAATTGAATTTGCAATTTCCGGGTCAAGCATTGCTAATTTTTTATGCATTGCCTCTGGTCCAATAGTAGCCAACTCATCATAATATTTTTTCCGAGCTTCTAGTTCTACTTCCTCTTTTGTAAACTGGAAGTCATATAATGCGGCCTGTACATATAGCCCTGTTCCCCCAACGATGATGGGCAGCTTCCCTCTACTTTGAATTTCACTAATTTTCTTTCTTACCAATACCTGATATTCAGCAACTGAAAAGCTTTCTGTTGGATCTTTAAAGCTAAGTAGATGATGTGGAATACCTTCCATTTCTTCTTCCGTTATTTTTGCAGTTCCAATATCGAGGCCTTTATAGATTTGCATCGAATCCCCATTAATAATTTCACCATTAAATTCCTTTGCCATTCGAATGCTTAATGCTGTTTTTCCTGAGGCTGTTGGCCCAACAATAGCTACAACCTCAATACGTTTCTTTTCTATCATTTACTCAACCACCGCGATACGACATGAAACACATGCTCTTTATTTTTTTCTCTTAATATTTCGTGGCGCATTCCTTCAAAAAGGTACACGACAACATTGTTTAATCCAGCTCTTTTCAATTGGTTTGCAACTTTATAAACACCAACACCTTTATTTCCTACCGGATCTTCACTTCCACTTATTAATAGTACAGCCAAATCTTTTCGAATGTTTGCAATTTCATTCCTTCGATTAATCAATAATAATCCTTCTGTTAAATCTACAAAAAATTGATTTGTCGGTACAAACCCACAAAATGGGTCGTTAATATAAGTGTGTACTTCATCTTCATTAGTACATAGCCAATCAAATGCCGTCTTTACATTTGCAAATTGTTTGTTAAAGCTTCCGAAGCTCAACTCATTCATTAGATAACTTTTCACTGTCTTCCCCTGAACAAGTGAAAGAGTTTTGGCCAGTATATTTCCCAAGCTATGAAGAACTGTTGTTGCACCAGTTCCACACAAAATGCATTTATCAATTTCTTGACTATAAAGTTGTATAAATCTCCGTGCTAAAAAGGAACCCATACTATGACCGAATAATATCGTTTCACGCACTTCATGTTCCATCTGAAAATATTGAATTAATTCATAAACATCTTGAACAACACGATGAAAGCCATTGTTGTCTGTAAAGTATCCTTGTCTTCCATTCATTTCTGCAGTTTTTCCATGACCACGGTGATCATGTATCGTAACGAAATACCCAAGCTCACAAAGTGCATCGGCAAACGCGTCATAACGACCACCATGCTCGGCCATTCCATGTAAAATATAGAAATGCCCAATAGCTGTTTCTTTCGGTTCATATAGTCGAACAAAAATCTGATGTCCATCACTCATTTGCAAAAACCTAGAAAGTTTTGCCAAAGCACTCACACCTTACATTGTTTGATTTTTTGCTTCATCAATAAATTGATCTAACTGCATTTGATAAAAGACCTTTTCACTTTCAGAATAGCCGATAATATTGCTCATTAAATCGATTACTGTTATTTTATATCGTTCAACTAAACCTATATTAAAATAAAGATAGCCAGTTCGGCGAATAAAGAAATCACTAGGGGTGATCGTCATCTCATGATAAATTGAATATAATAGCTGTGCGTATAACGCTATTGGCAGACTTACGCTATTATCGATAACTGATCTAGCAAATTGAAATACTTCATCGACATTTGTCCCGTATCTTTCAACTAGCTGCTTCGCTTCATGATTCGGAATCCCTAGCATTTCGCCTTCTTTTGCTTTATTTACAATATAATCTTTAAAATTGAGCGAATTCAAACCCCTTGCACCTGACAATGCCAATTCTTTCGTAATACATTCTGAAGCATGTTTAAACCGATGTTTCTTCACAATTTTATCAACAATCGTTTGTGCCATTTGGCGATAGCCGGTTAATTTCCCTCCTGCAATTGTTATTAATCCGCTAGGAGCAGTCCAAATTTCATCCTTGCGAGAAATTTCAGATGGATCCTTACCCTCTTCAGAAATTAGTGGCCGTACACCTGCCCAAGTTGATTCGATATCACTGGATGTAATATGAACCTTAGGGAAAATATACTGAATTGCATCTAATAAATAGTTTATGTCTTCTTTTGTTGCAACAGGCTGAATCGGATCATCATTATAAAAAGTGTCCGTTGTTCCAACATACGTTTTTCCATCACGAGGTATTGCAAAAACCATACGGCCATCTTTTGTATCAAAATAAACAGCTTGCTGAAGCGGGAATTTTGATTGATCAATGACAATATGAATTCCTTTAGTAAGTCGAATATGTTTGTTATGATGAATTTTATCCATTTTTCGCACTTCATCAACCCAAGGACCCGCAGCATTAACAATTTGGTGTGCATGTATAGTAATTTGTTCACCCGAGATTTCATCACGAACATTTGCTGCTACTATTTTTGCACCCTTATATTCAAAGCCAGTAACTCTCGCATAGTTCAAACAAACAGCCTTGTATTCCACTGCTTTCTTTAATACTTCTATCGTTAATCTTGCATCGTCTGTTTTATATTCCACGTAGTACCCTGCACCAAGCAGCCCTTCTTCTTTCAATAAAGGAACCTTTTGAAGAGTTTCTTTTGCAGAAAGCATTTTTCTCCGTTCATTTTTTTGTACTTGAGCAAGCCGATCGTAAACTGTTAAAGCAGCTTTCGTTGTTAGTTTTCCTAAAGTTCCCTCTTTATACAAAGGAAGGAGCATCCATTCAGGTTTTGTTACATGAACTGCATTTTCATAGACAATTTGACGCTCCCTGCCAACTTCTGCAACTAATCCAACTTCAAATTGCTTTAAATAACGAAGCCCTCCGTGAACTAATTTAGTGGAACGGCTTGAAGTACCAGCAGCAAAATCTTGCATGTCAACAAGCGCAACTGAAAGACCACGAGAAGCAGCATCAAGAGCGATGCCAGCTCCCGTAATCCCTCCACCAATAACAAGAACATCAAATGAATAACTATTGCAGATATTTAATAGTTTGGAACGATCTTTAAATGAAAACATCGAGTATATCTCCTTCTGCTATCGAATTATTGGATGTTACATGACACGTTTAAACATTTTCTCAACTTCATATGTTGAAAAGTGAATCATAACAGGTCTTCCGTGCGGACAAGTAAATGGATTGTCAGCTTTTCGCAAATCTTCTAGTAATGCGATCATTTGTTCCTTTGTTAGAAAGTAATTTGCTTTAATTGATTTTTTACAGCTCATCATAATTGCGGCTTCTTCTCTTAACTTTTTCACATCGGTTTTTCGAGTTTTCAGAACTTGTTCAATTAGCTCTTCAATAATTTCCTGTTCAAAACCTTTCGGGAACCATGTTGGATGCTCCCGAACTACAAAAGAAGATTGGCCAAAGTCCTCTAAAAAAACTCCAACTTCTTCAAGTGCACTAAGGTTCTCTTTTAATATCAATGCCTCATCAGCTGAATAATGGAAGGTTAACGGCAACAAAAGAGATTGTCGTTCATTTGCATTGACTTCTCCAACTTTGTCGCGGAAATATTCATATTTAATTCTTTCTTGTGCAGCATGCTGGTCGATTAAATAAAATCCATCCTCCATTTGCGCAACGATATACGTACCATGAATTTGACCGACAATTTCAAGCTGTGGGAATGGTTCTTTTTCTTCCTTTTGTACAGTTGCTCCCAATTCCTGTTTATTATCCTCAAGAATGGTTGAAGTCATTTCATTTTTCTCATCATGCGGCAATGTTATGTCTGTTTCATTCCATTGTTCCAAAAACTCAGAAGTAATGTCCTCACTGAGCACATCTTTTGGATTGGTTGCTGTTTCAACTTCCTTTGAGGTTTCTTTTACAACCGACTGCTGAGCATTTAATTTTTCCACAATTTGATTCATTTTTGTTTCATCAAAGGTAGGAGTTGGTTTCCAAAAATTTATTTGCTCACTCGGAACACGTACTGGCTTCTCTTTCTTTTCTGCCAACGGAACATGAATAGCAGAGCGAATCGCTTGGCGAACTGCATCTTCAATAAGTGGCAACAGCTCTTGCTCTTTACTTAATCTTATTTGGAGCTTTGCTGGATGAACGTTTACATCCGTCAAATAAGGATCTCCCTCAATATAAAGCACAACAATTGGGAAACGTTCGATTGGCAAATACGTATGATATGCATCAACAATCGCTTTTTGAACTAAGTAATGCTTGACCCACCTTCCATTTACAAATAAAGACATATAATTTTTTGAAGCTCGTGTTACTTCAGGTAGGCTGGCAAATCCGTGTACTTTATAGTCTTTAGATTCAGCATTAAAAGAAATCATTTTTCTTGCATTTTGAACTCCGTAGATTGCTGCGATGACTTGCTGCACATTCCCTCGACCATTTGTTTGGAGAAGTGTTTGCCCATTATGTACAAGTTTAAACGCAATTTCTGGATAACCCAATGCTAGACGATTCATATAATCAATTGAATGACCGAGTTCTGTTTGAATTGTTTTTAAATATTTTAATCTCGCAGGGGTGTTGAAAAATAGTTGCGAAACTGTAATATCAGTTCCTCTTCGAAAAGAAGTTGGTTTCTTAGAAACAATATGCCCTCCTTCAAGCCGAAGCTCCATCCCACTGCTTTCTCCATCAGAAGTTTTTAATGTAACCTTTGATACAGATGCAATGGATGCCAATGCCTCACCTCTAAATCCGAGAGTTCTTATGCGAAACAAATCCTGCTCCTTTGAGATTTTGGATGTAGCATGGCGGGAGAATGACTTTAATGCATCTTCTTCATCCATCCCACTACCATTGTCTGTTACTTGGATGGAGGTTAATCCTGCTTCTTCGAGAAAAACTTCAATTGATGTACTGCCTGCATCAATGGCATTTTCAACAAGTTCTTTTACGACAGAGGAAGGTCGTTCCACCACTTCACCTGCTGCAATTTTATTTGATAACCATTCATCCATAATTTGAATTTTTCCCATTTGGAAGAACCTCCTTTGCGTTCTGTTTGATTGGTTTATTGGGGATTTTATCCGTTAATTTTGGAGTTTTATCCACCATTTTTCTAATTTTATCCGCCAAGCTTTATTTCTTGTTTAACAATAGTTGTTGCAGCTCATACAGTACATTAATTGCTTGAATTGGAGATGTGCCCATGATATTCATTTTTTCAAGTCGTTCTAATACTTCACACTCAGCCTGTGAAACTTTTTCTGTAGCAGAAAGTTGTGCTTCCTTACGTTTCTCTATCTCTTCAAATAATGATAATTGAAGTGCATCTTCTTTTACCTCTTTAGTAGTTTGACAATCCTTTGATTCGAATTGTTCTAGCAAAACTCTTGCACGTTCAATAATTGCTTCAGGCATTTCTGCAAGTTGAGCTACATGAACACCGTAGCTCTTATCAGCTGCACCTTGTTTCACTTTGTGTAAAAAGACTACTTTGCCGTCCTGTTCCGTTGCGCTAACATGAACATTTTGAAGGCGCTGTAATTGTTGTTCAAGTGCTGTTAGCTCGTGATAATGTGTTGAAAATAATGTGTTTGCACCAATCTTATCATGAATATATTCCATCATTGCTTGAGCTAACGCCATTCCGTCATAAGTTGAAGTACCTCGGCCGATCTCATCAAACAATAAAAGACTTTTGTCTGTTGCGTTCATAATTGCATTTTGCGATTCAAGCATTTCTACCATAAATGTTGATTGACCTGCAACCAAGTCATCTGCCGCACCTATCCGTGTGAAAATTTGGTCAGTTATTGGAAGTTCTGCTTCATCAGCTGGAACATAACAGCCCATTTGTGCAAGCACGACAATTAAAGCAACTTGTCTCATAAATGTACTTTTACCTGACATATTAGGCCCAGTAATTAACATCATATTTTTTTCATCGGTTAGTATACAGTCGTTTGGAACATACATTTGTTTATTTAACATTTTTTCTACAACAGGGTGGCGTCCTCCTACGATTTTTAACGCCCTTCCATCATGAAATGTTGGTTTCACAAAACGATATTTTTCCGATACGACAGCAAAGCTAATATAAACATCAAGTTCACTAATTTCAGATGCAAGCTCTTGTACACGGGGGATATATTGCTTTAATTGTTCACGAAGCTCGACAAACAAATCATATTCAAGTGCCAAACTTTGTTCTTCTGCATTTAAAATAACCGCTTCTTTTTCCTTTAACTCTTCGGTAATATAGCGCTCGGCATTTGCTAATGTTTGTTTTCGTTCATAACGAGTTAAATCCGCATTGGCAATATTGGATTTTGTAATTTCAATATAGTAACCAAATATCCGATTGTAACCGATTTTCAAGTTTTTTATGCCTGTAATTTCACGTTCCTTCTGCTCTAATTGGGCAATCCAATCCTTGCCGTTGCGCGCCGCAAATCGCAATTCGTCAAGTTTATCATCATAGCCTTCACGAATAACATCCCCCTCTTTAATTGCTACTGGAGGATGATCAGTTATCGCTTTCGATAAGAGCTGCTCGATATCCGTACATTCATCCAGTTTTTCACCGAGCTTCACCAAAGTTGCTTTATTGCTGCTGATTAATTGTTCTTTAATCGATGGTACTTGGCGCAGTGATTCACGTAGCTGTGCTAAATCACGCCCTCCTACATTGCCAAATGCAACTCGTCCAGCTAAACGTTCTAAATCATACACTTTTCTAAGAAGCTCTCTTAATTCGTCTCTAATGAAAAATTCATCTAGAATGTCTGTCACAATTGAGAGGCGCTCTTCTATTGCACTCTTATCAGCAAGAGGTTGATGCATCCATTGCTTTAATTTTCGCCCACCCATTGCTGTAACAGTTTCATCTAACAACCAAAGAAGAGTCCCTTTTTGATCACCACCGCGAATTGACTGAAGCAGCTCTAGATTTCGTTTTGAGTTCGTATCAATTCGTAAAAGCTTTTTTGTTTCTGTATATGTAAATGGTTGAATATGAGTAAGTGAGCGCATTTGAGTGCGTTCAACATATTTTAATAAACATTTAGCAGCTCCTTGCAGCGATTTCGGCAAATTGCTTACATACTGTATTGAATTTTCGTCAGTCCCCTCTTCATTTTCAAGAGAAAGAACTATCCCTAAATTGGCTGCTTGTTCAGCTAATAAAACTTGAAGATACTCTGTCACAACGAGCTCACGAATATTAAATGCCATCAATTGCTGCAACAAGGATTTAGTCCCACCTTCAACTAACAAGGTGTTAGTTTCACCTGTTGAAACATCTAAATAGGCTAATGCAAAGCTATTTTCGGATAATTGTTCGGCAGCAGCAATATAATGATTTGATTTCCCGTCAATCGTTTTTCCCTCTGTTAAAGTTCCTGGCGTAATAAGCTGAATTACTTCTCTCTTCACAACGCCTTTTGCCTGCTTAGGATCTTCTGTCTGTTCACAAATTGCTACTTTATAACCTTTTGAAACAAGTGTCTCAATATAACCTTGGGCTGAATGATGGGGTACTCCACACATCGGAACACGCTCCGTGCTCCCAGCATCACGGCTAGTTAATGTAATTTCTAAAATTTGTGATGCGGATATGGCATCATCAAAAAACAATTCATAAAAGTCGCCTAATCTGAAAAACAGAAAGGCATCTTTGTACTCTGATTTAATTAATAAATATTGTTGCATCATTGGTGTATATGTCGTCATTTTATTCCCTCACATGTATTACTAGTTATCTTTTATTATAACAAAAATCTATTAATTAACGAGGAATCCTACTTAGAAAAGCGCAAGGCTCCGTTTTGCCCCTCTATTTAGAAAGCGCCACATTATGTGGTATTGTCGTACTTGAACATCTATGTGCGTTGTTGAAAGTCAATATCGATAAAATATCGATAAATTTTTTTCCAGCTTTTTGACCGGGGCAGATCACAGCATAGAAAGGCCAGATAGCATGTGCAAAATGCAATAAATTTTATTTATATAATAGAAAAGATTACTCTTCTAACTTATACTTTCCTATCCACAAATTAAAGAAGAGCGCCTACTTCACTACTTCTTTTTAGTAGATGGCGCTCTCAACTTTATTAATGATATGATGACGATTCGTCGCTTATATTGTCATATTTGCTTGAACTTGATGAAGAACTAGAGCTTGAGCTTGAACTTGAACTCGAGCTTGAACTTGAGCTAGAAGAAGATGAACTTTCTTCTTTTTCTTCTTCAAATGTCCATTCTTCTTCATATTCTATTGGATGAACCGATACAACTACTTTTGTTTCTCCTACTACTTCTACTAAGAATTCGCGTTCAATAACAACTTTGAAGCAGTCCCCATTCGATGTAATTACTGCCTCTATACAATTTGGCTGTTGTAATACACGTACATGACAATCATTTGAATCAATAACATCGTCATCACGGTAATGAAGTTTTATACGATCTTTGTATTGAACCGTCTCAGTGTGTACTGCAGTTTTTGAGTGATTATTATACGCGTACCACACGTTCACATCGAACTTACCTGAAACCTCTACATATTTGCCTACTTTCTTCGCATTATAGTGATGATTAATTACCCAGCAACCTAAAATGCTCGTTGGAACATTGGACGGGCGTATAACTTCACTACTTTCAACTCGTTTTTTACCCTTCGCGACAATCGCTTTTGTCACTATTTGACGCAAACGTTTCAACGTACTTTCCTCCTTTACATTTTCGAACTATAGTATGCGGCACATGCCTAATTGGTGAAATGTCATGGATAAATTTCTCTTAAATTTTTGAAGAAAAGGTATTTTAACTATAGATAATAGAATTGTTATTTATTTTTTTTTTGATTTTTATTGGTTTTGACAACTTATAGTATTAAAGATGGGCGAATAGTGTTCCCATGGAAATAAAAAAACTGCCTCAAAGTTTTATAAAAACTAATGAGACAGTTTTAATGTTAATTTATGAACAGCTTCCAGGTTGAGAATTCCGTATTTTTGAACCTGTTTCGCCACGTAAAAGGTCGCCGCCTGTTGATTCAATAATTTCAGTTGTCACAGTATTGGCAATAGCATTTGAAACAAGCTGCAATAAATTGTTTACATCCATTTGAGATTGTTTAAATTGTTGCACGATTGGTAGTGTATCGATCTCTTCTTCAACTTTTGCAATCTTTTCTTCAATTAATTTTAAAGCTTTTTCTTTTCCAAGATGTTGGAAATTTACAGCTTGTTTTTGCAATGTTTTAAGGCTAGCAATTTTTTCACGAACAAATTGATTTTCATTAATTTGCGCTTCTGCTTTTTTGAAAAATTCAACTTCTTCTGTATTAGCGATCATATGTGCAATTTCTTTAGATTTTGCAACGATTTCATCTTTTGTATAAAGCTTTGTTGTCATTATACTTCCACCCCATGTCGATTGACGACTTCTACAAACTCACCACGTAGAGAGTAAGATTTCGCCTCGAGTATTTTTACTTTCACAATCTTTCCAATTAATTCCTTAGGACCTTTAAAGTTCACTAATTTATTTCTTCTAGTATATCCAGCTAAAACATCATCACGTTTTTTACTGCTTCCTTCAACTAATACTTCAACCTCTTGACCTTCATATTTTTTCAATGCAGCAGATGAAAATTCTTCAACTACTGCATTTAAACGTTGAAGACGCTCTTTTTTAACTTCTAGTGGAACATTATCATTCATTTTTGCAGCAGGCGTTCCTTCACGAGGAGAATAAATATACGTGAATGCTGTTTCGAATCCAACTTCACGATATAAGTCAATTGTTTCCTGGAATTGTTCCTCTGTTTCATTAGGATAACCTACAATAATATCAGTTGTTAAAGCAACATTAGGAATTGCTTCTTTGATTTTACGTACTAAATCTAGGAAGTGCTCGCGAGTATATTTACGGGCCATAATCTTTAAAATTTTATTTGACCCAGATTGAACCGGCAAATGAATATGTTCCACTAGATTGCCGCCTTTAGCTAATACTTCGATTAAATGATCATCAAAGTCGCGAGGGTGGCTTGTTGTAAAACGAATTCTTGGGATATCGATTTTACGTAACTCGTCCATTAAATCACCTAGACGATACTCAATATCAGTAAAGTCTTTTCCGTAAGCATTTACGTTTTGACCAAGAAGCATAATTTCTTGATATCCTTGAGCAGCCAGTTCACGTACTTCCTGGATAATTTCATCTGGTCGACGACTGCGTTCCTTACCTCGTGTATAAGGAACTATACAATACGTGCAGAATTTATCGCAACCATACATAATATTTACCCAAGCTTTAATGGCACCATTACGTTGTTTCGGAAGGTTTTCAATTACGTCTCCTTCTTTTGACCAAACTTCGATGACCATTTCTTTGGACATATATGCTTCCTTTAGAATATGTGGCAAACGGTGAATATTGTGTGTACCAAATACCATATCTACATGTTGGTATGTTGTTAAAATTTTATTTACAACCGACTCTTCTTGTGACATACAGCCACAAACGCCGATTAACATTTCAGGATTTTGACGCTTATATTTTACTAGGAAGCCGAGCTCTCCAAATACTTTATTTTCAGCGTTTTCGCGGATTGCACAAGTATTTAACAGCACAACATCAGCTTTATCAATTTGATCTGTTGGTTCATAACCTAGCTGCATAAAAATACCAGCCATTACTTCTGAATCATGTTCATTCATTTGGCATCCGTACGTACGAATATAAAACTTGCGACCTACTCCCATACCTTTGAATTGTTCATCTATGGCGAAGTCTTTATGGTACTTTACTTCTTCTTTCCCACGTTTTTTCGCTTCTTTTAATGAAGGAGCAGTAACTACTCGTTCAAAATAACTGCTATAATCTTTTTCTGGTTTTGGTTGTTTTACTTGTTGACTAGCCAGTCGTTGTTCCTCATTCATTGAATCTAGAAACTCCTTTCAAGATTGGTTTCGCACATTCGAATCCCATTTTATTATTATAACGAATGATAGGTAGAAAGAACAATATAGGGAATTGAAAAGTTATAGATATAATATGAACTTGTACTATTTTTCAACAAAATATATTGGGTTTACTTATCCGAAATATTTGTAATGAATAATTCATATTGTTTTGGGTCATTTTCTTTTAAAATTGTAAGGAATGTAAAACAAAACTGAACAACTGAAGACCACTTCATCTCATACTTCTGCTCAAATTGATGCTTTGGATATTTTAAAACATCTTTAAATATAGTTGATGGTTCAATTTTTCTTTCCCTCAAGTATCCGAGAAAGGCAAGAAAAAGTTTATGATCTTGTAGTACAAGGGACTTTTCTTCCACAAGCTTATTTATTTCTATCGGACTTTTTAAAGAATTCCCTTTTCTAAACACTTTTTCAAGTTGTTCACTCTGCTTGCTTTTTTTAATCGATATGAAATCAATAACGTTTTTCAAAATAGTCCCCTCATTTTATCATTTTTCATTAGTAGGTAATGTTAATGTATTATTTTGTCTAGAACTATTTACTTTTCCAATTTGGTTGTTCTACTCCCAGTTCATATTTTTCCACCAATCTCATTAAGTTTCAATTAATTGATTTCAAGATTTTCTATAAATAATTGTAAAACTGGGCGAAAACCCATTTTTGCGCACCCAATTTAAATAAATTACATATAACACATTATATCTGGTATGAAATTTATGGAGGGAGAGTTGAATGTCTCAACCAAATATTCCGAATATAAGCCCTGCAATTACCATTGATCGAGATGATGCTATTAATTTACTGCTTGCATCAATAGCTATGGAAGAATTAGGTTTAGCACATATCATTAATGCAGAAGGAGAAAAAATACAATATTCGCTGGGGTCAGCTCCTGGTCTATCCCCTAGAGCCTCTTTTGAAGATATTTTAAAAATAAATAATAGTGTTCAAGATACAATAACTACCACGATTAAAAAAGAACTATTGCTTGATATTAAATTAAAACAAATAATTCAGTTAATTTCAAATAGCTAATAGCGGTCGATCAAAATGTTGAAGTCAAGTAGTACGATGTTACTTATTGTGAAATCACTTGTAATATATAATACTTAACATCACGATAGAGTGAGTTCTACTAAACTTGTAGTACTCATTCTTTTTGTATCCTTCCAATTGATAACCCTTTTGCTACTCATTTTCTTTTAAATACATATTATTTCTTTCTTCATTAAACCTCCATATCTCCAGAAGTTAAAGGAAATTCTCCTAACCTTTAACAAGAATATTATATTTTCGGGGACCATAGATATTAATTATCTTTCTTCTATTCTAGAAAACCAACTATTTATATTACTTTTTACCGAATTTTTTATATTTATTATGAAAATCGGGCGAGTGTTTATACCTTTCTTTACCATTTGAATAATTTACTAAAGAACACGTTGCCGATCGGTTTATCGAGGATTCGATAGGAATTAGGCGAAACGAGTTCTTTTCTAAATTTAATAGAAAGGGGAAGTGAAATGTCTCAACCGAATTTGCCAAATATTACCCCAACAATCACCCTTAGTAGAAATTCTGTTATTAACCTATTGTTAGCATCGATTGCGATGGAAGAAATAGGTTTAGCACATATTCTTAATGCTGAGGGAGAAAAAATCCAGTATGCTTTGGGGACAATTCCTGGCTTAACACCTCCAGCCACATTAGATGACATCCTTGATGTGAATTCTAGTGTTCAAGATACACTTTCGATGGCTATAAAGAAGGAATTGTTACTGGACAATAGATTAAGACAAGTGGCTCAATTGACTGGTAATGGAGTAATTGGGCCAACTGGACCGACTGGACCTGCTGGGCCAACTGGACCTGCTGGGCCAACTGGACCTGCTGGACCGACTGGACCTGCTGGACCAACTGGACCTGCTGGACCGACTGGACCTGCTGGTGCGACTGGACCTGCTGGACCGACTGGACCTGCTGGTGCGACTGGACCTGCTGGGCCAACTGGACCTGCTGGACCGACTGGACCTGCTGGACCGACTGGACCTGCTGGTGCGACTGGACCTGCTGGACCGACTGGACCTGCTGGACCGACTGGACCTGCTGGACCGACTGGACCTGCTGGACCGACTGGACCTGCTGGACCGACTGGACCTGCTGGACCGACTGGACCGACTGGGCCGACTGGGCCGACTGGACCGATTGGACCTGCTGGTGCTACTGGACCTGCTGGACCGACTGGACCTGCTGGTGCGACTGGGCCGACTGGACCTGCTGGACCAACTGGTGCTACTGGGCCGACTGGACCTACTGGGCCGACTGGACCTGCTGGTGCTACTGGACCTGCTGGGCCGACTGGACCTGCTGGACCAACTGGTGCTACTGGACCGACTGGACCTGCTGGGCCGACTGGACCGACTGGACCTGCTGGTGCTACTGGGCCGACTGGACCGATTGGACCTGCTGGTGCTACTGGACCGACTGGACCTGCTGGACCAACTGGTGCTACTGGGCCGACTGGACCTGCTGGACCGACTGGTGCTACTGGACCTACTGGGCCGACTGGACCTGCTGGTGCTACTGGGCCGACTGGACCTGCTGGACCAACTGGTGCTACTGGGCCGACTGGACCTACTGGGCCTGCTGGACCGACTGGTGCTACTGGACCTACTGGACCTACTGGGCCTACTGGGCCGACTGGACCTGCTGGTGCTACTGGGCCGACTGGACCGATTGGACCTGCTGGTGCTACTGGGCCAACTGGACCTACTGGGCCGACTGGACCTACTGGACCGATTGGACCTGCTGGTGCTACTGGGCCGACTGGACCTACTGGGCCGACTGGACCTGCTGGTGCTACTGGGCCGACTGGACCTACTGGGCCGACTGGACCTGCTGGTGCTACTGGGCCGACTGGACCGATTGGACCTGCTGGTGCTACTGGGCCAACTGGACCTGCTGGTGCTACTGGGCCAACTGGACCTACTGGGCCGACTGGACCGACTGGTGCTACTGGACCTACTGGGCCGACTGGACCGACTGGACCGACTGGGCCGACTGGACCGACTGGACCGACTGGACCGACTGGACCGACTGGACCAACTGGGCCGACTGGGCCAACTGGACCTACTGGGCCGACTGGGCCTGCATTTGCTGAGGAAGGATTCTCTGCACAAGCAGCAGCCTTAAGTGATGTAACAGGGCCTACACAAATTGGCGGTTGGACAGTTGCACCACCGTATTATCCAGGAGAAAACTTTGACCCAGCGACGGGAACTTACACAATCCCTGAAACTGGAAGATATGCAATTTCAGCAACAATCAACTATACAACAACGGCTGCACTTACTGTAAGTTTAGGACCGGATGTTAATCCAGCATTTGTTGTTCGTAGAATTAATACTGCGGAGGACTTAATCACTGGATTATTCCCTGTATTAAATGTAAACGTCGCATTAATACTCACACTAAGGGCAATTCTCGGAAATGGTACTGTTACTCTAACAGGAGAAGTAGCATTGAATGCAGGAGATCAAATTGGCTTATTCTATGAATCTGATGGTTTAACAATCGGAATAGATATTGGTGGACCTGGTTCTGGAATTGTTTGGTCAGTACACCAAATTACAGATACAATTTAATTAAATAATTATAACAAGCTTTATAACACTCGCTGAAAGCTGGATGCATATAATGTATCCAGCTTTTTGTTACTCTTAATAACATATAATTTGAGGTTCCTCAATTAATAAAAACATTGAATTATTCTATAAAATTTAAAATCCAAATAGTTAAGTCATAAATTTCATATGAAACAAGCACGTAATCAACAACGCTTTAATAAATTATTAAAGGACCTATGTAGTCATTCACCTAATAATTCTAAAACTCATTTCATTCGATCCATTGTAATAGTCTGCACTAAACAGTACCTGGTGCATATCCTTATTGTTCATATGAAAAACTCTCTATCCATCTTCGTAGCAATCAGTAACGATTATAAAAACTTAAATACACTTTAAACCTTGTCATGCTATTGGTCCAGACTTTGCCAAATGATAAATAAATCAATTTAGGAGGAATCAAATGTCTTTACCGAATATCCCTAATATCACACCCAAAATTTCATTGGAACGATGTGATACGATAAACTTACTACTTTCTTCCATTGCTTTAGAAGAAATCGGTCTTTCTCATATTTTGAATGCTGAAGGTGAAAAACTTCAATATTTTTTAAAAACATGCCCAGAAAACTACCATGATTATTTAAAAATCAATAACAGCATAAATAATACACTACGTACCATTATTAAATCTCAACTATTGCTACAGCTTAAACTTGAAGATGTTGTAACACTTAATTTACTTTCGGGTTGTCATAACTGTTCTGAACATCATGATCATCCAACTAAATGTAGTTCTTGCTTCGGAAAATTAGAAAAAGATAAAAAACACTTATAACCTAGAGTAAAAATTTAACGAGGCATTCTTGAAAATTTATAAAAAGATTATTAGTTGAAAGGGGGAGATTAATTGCAGGAGAAATATACCTTTAAAAAAGAAACAGTTAAAGAAAGTGATATCAATTATATAAATTTTTTAGAGTCATTCGTACAATCAATTACTCATTATTTTGGTCAAAATTCTAATCAAAACGATTCTTTTACTGAAAATCAAATGACCCATTCCTTGTTTTTAATTGAAAAAATACATTTCTATCTTTTTTCTCGATATAAACTTTATAAGCAAATCGTTTCGTTTCCTGAAGAATTCCACCCATTTCATCATACTAAAACGGATACACTTTTTCAGTTATTAAAAGGTTTAGATAGATTGATGCATAAGTATCCTTTTTTAGATGAAGAAAATCAAATTCAATGCCAAAACAACTTGTCTCAAATTTTAAACTACTATTCTCATAATACAAACTCAATTAAAATTAAAATTACATCTCCACTTCCAAAGCCTTGGAAGCCAAGAGAACAATCAAACATTTTGAATAAGGAAGTGAAAGTCTAAATGACAGCTCCGACAATTTCATTATGTATGATTGTAAAAAATGAAGAGCAATTTATAGAGCAATGCTTAAAAAGCGTCAATGACTTTGTTCAAGAGATTATTATCGTTGATACAGGCTCAACGGACGAAACAATTAATATTTGCGAAAAATACAAGGCTTCCATCTATTCATTTAAATGGACGAATAATTTTGCAGATGCAAGAAATTTTGGTTTATCGAAAGCAAGCGGTGATTGGATTTTATGGCTTGATGCAGACGAAGAATTAGAAGCTGGCAATGAACAAATGATAATAGAAAGCATTAGTAAGACAAATGCTGCTATGCTGTTAATGCCAATTATCAATTATTATGGAGAGACATTTCCAGTTAAGAAGCAACAAGCCTATTTGTATTATCAACCACGTTTGTTTCGAAATCATATAGGGGTTAAATTTTACAATCAAATCCATGAAACCCCAATGCTTTCTAATAAAAACGAGGTCACAGAGTCAATTGAAAGCCTAAAAGCTCCAATCCATCATTACGGATATATAGAAGAAATTACAAAACAAAAAAATAAGTCTCAGCGCAATCTCCAAACCCTTCTCATAGAATACGAACAACCTAACCACAGTCCTTGGATTGAATATCATTTAGCAAGTGAATATTACCGAAAAAAGGAGTACAATACTGCTTTTCTTTATATAAATGAAGCGATTTTAGGTTTTCTTTACCAAGGTTTAAAACCACCAGCATTACTTTATCGTTTAAAATATGGGATGTTAATTGAAATGAATAGTTTTGACGGGGCTTGGCCTGCTATTGAAAAAGCAATTCTCCTTTATCCTGATTATGTCGATCTTCATTTTATGAAAGGTCTTATCCTATATCAAAAGGAACAGTACTCTGATGCACTAGCTTCCTTTGAAAAATGTCTTGAATTAGGTGAAGGTCATACAGAATACCTTATTCTTCGGGGTTCAGGGAGCTTTAAAGCTACAGAATATAAGCATTTATGTTTAAAAAAAATCAATTCAACAAAGAAGAACAACTAGTTTCTTTATTAAGGAAGTGACTGTTTGAAAAAGGTTCTTTATATTGGATGGATTGGCTATAAAAATTTAGGCGATGAATTAATGGCCGATATATTCAAGCAACAGTTTTCTATATTAGGAGAATCGTACAAGCTTGATTTTGTTAATATTGAACACAAATATTTAAAAAATGTCTCCCCTAATCAGTATGACCTCATTGTTTTAGGTGGCGGTTCCATACTAAGTGGAAATGGAAACTTAATCCATCCATATATCATTGAGTATTTGTATAATTGCTTAACAATAAATAAAAAAATAATGATTTGGGGATCTGGTATAGACTGGGCTCCAAAAGATTATATTGAACGATTAGAAAATAATGTGGAAATTCCAATATTAATTTCAAATAATTTTAGCGCTAAAATTAAACAGGTCTTTATGGAAAGTGTTTGGTCTGGTGTTAGAGGTCCGTTAACATTAAAAGTGTTAGAACAGTATGGGGTTAGAAAGGATGCTCATATAAGCGGAGATCCTGGATTTTTACTAAAACCTCAGGTAATTTCTAAAAATGAACAAATAAATAAATTACAATCTACTCTTCAACATAATGAAAAAATTATAGGTGTGAATTGGGGAACAAGCTTTAATAATATTTATGGGGAAGATGAAATCACTGTAGAAGATCAATTAGCAGTCAGCTTGAACCAGTTCATTGAAAATGGGTACTTTATTTATTTATTTTCTGTTTGGAGACAGGATTTCCCATCTATAGAACGTCTTTACTCAAAGCTTGATAATAAGTCTCAAGTGATTTTGGACCGAAATCTCTACAATGAGTATGAGTTGATGGACATCTTACAAAATTGCACCTTTACTATTAATTTTAAATTACATGCTAATTTTATTTCATTAGCAGCAAATGTTCCTTTTATTGCTTTTGGTTATCGCTTTAAAGTATTTGATTTTGTTAAGTCAATTAATCATGAAAAATACTTGGTCTCAACTGATGAACAAAATATAAGTGAACAAATTTCACAGTTGGAATCAGACATTATTAATAATAGAAGTACTATCCTTTCAAATTTGAACGTACATCAAACTAATTTTCGAAAGAAGATTATTGAACCTTTTAACAATGGGTTGTATATATAAAAAAATAAATAAAATAACTAGACGGGATTCTCCATTTTAGACTGTAGGCAAAATCAATAAACGCTGATTTTGTTTACAGTCTTTTTTATAATTAAGTAAGATTTACTCTACTAGTTTTGATAGCAATAAATATGAAAATTTACTGGAGAAGCAACAAAATATCACTAAAATTACTATTTATGAAAAAAAGTGTCCAGATAATACTGGACACTTTTTTTCAATTATTTATTTGCAAAATAACTATTAAAGAATTCTTCATTTTTTAGGACTGCAGGATCATGTGGTCGATATGCTTTTGCCTTGTTATTATATTCAACAGCAAGTTCCTTTTCACCAATATTCCAATAACAAACACATAACTGTAAATACGGATACCAAGTTGAATAGCTTTCCTGTCTAAATCCCATAATATTTTCTGTTGAAACATTAGTTGCTAAATGATACCAAATAATGGCCTTCTCATAAAGTTTTTGCTCTTTATATAAGTCGCCCATACGACAAGAAACTTCTGGTCTTGGTACATCGTATACAAGTGATTTTAAAAGTGCATCAATTTCTTTTTCTGCATCACCTAAACTTCGATAACATGCAGCTAAATTAATACAAGCTCGAATCTTATCCTCTACCCATCCTTTGTCCTCTGACAAAAATTTATTATAAAATTGAATTGCTTTTTCATATTGTCCATGATCCTTTAATTCATTACTATAATAAAATAAATCTCTTGGGGTAAATGTTTCCCCCTTCTCTAATCGTTTCTCATAAATTTTTAAATTCCGATCACTTTGTGGTCGATTGATTGATTTATCTTTTTTTCGGTGTGTAATGGCAACATCTGATGAAATTATATTTCCACCCACTTGCAAATATTCGTGAACTGCTCCATACCATTGAAAATTGCGCGCTCTTTTTACAAGTCGATTTCTTCTAAAACTAAATGTTGGATTATCATATTCATCAAAAGCTATATGATAAAGCATGGAAACTGCATCCACTTTATTTGCAAGAGAATCCTTTAATTGTTGAAACTTTACCTGATCCTCTTCTAGCAAAACATCATCTGCATCCATCCAAAAAATGTAATCCATCGTTGCTTTACTAAAGGCAAAATTTCTTGCTTTAGAAAAATCATCAACCCATTCAAAATCAAAAATCTTTTCTGTAAATTGACTTGCAATTTCCTTCGTTTTGTCTGTTGAGCCAGTATCGACAATTATAATTTCATCCACAAGATCGTTTACACTATTTAAGCATTGATGTAAAACTTCTTCCTCATTTTTCACTATCATACATAAACTAATTTTAACCATTCGTTCACCACCAAATATATTCGTATTCATATTCATTACTATATGAATAGAAAATTTGAGTGAACATGATGAATGCACCAATTTTTAACAAAATATTAAAAACTAAACCGTAAATCGCTTAATTGCACTTGTTAATGAACGAATATTTTTGGTAATTTTTTGAATTTCCTCGTGCATTTCACGTGTTGCTTCCAGCTGATCATTTGTTGATTTTGACACTTGCTCTATTCTGGATGCATTTTGCTTTGATACTTCGCTTAATTGTAATGAATTTTGAGCAACTTCTTTTGTGCTTTCTGTGATTGAGCTTATTGTTGAAGAAACCTCGCCAATATGCGGTCCGATTTCATTTACAGATGATACGATTTGTTGGAATTTTGCAGCTGTTTGATTCGTAGTATCAAGACCTGTTTGGACAGATTCAATAGCAACTCCCATGAAACGTACTGACTCTTTTGTGTCGCTTTGAATTTGCTTGACTATATTCTCGATTACCCGAGTTGATCGAACTGATTGTTCTGAAAGTTTACGAACCTCGTCAGCAACTACGCTAAAGCCTTTTCCATATTCCCCGGCTCTTGCTGCTTCAATAGCTGCATTTAATGCTAGTAGATTCGTTTGTTCTCCGATTTCATTAATCATTTGAACCACTTTTTCAATTTCTTTTGAATGCGCAACTAACACCTGCATCATATCGTTCGTTTGCTTTACGGCTTGTTCAATTTCATTCATTTGTCCAATATTTAAGTTGACAAATTGAACCCCTTCATTTGCTTCATATACGGTATGTTGAATCGTTTTCTCTATATACTCAATACCTTCTGCGATAACTTCTATACCCTCAGCAATCCCTTGAAGTGCATTTGTATTAACTTTTAATTGATCTGTTGATCGAATGGTAGCTTTTGTTAAATCGGTAGCATCATGTGAAATATGGATTGATGCCTCTGTTGTTTTTTCTGATGCACGTTGCAATTGGTCATTTGCTTCATCTACTGAAGCAGCACTTTCTTGTACAACCCTTAATAGTTCCTTCACTTCCGTTGCCATTTGATTGTAGCTTAGCATGACCTCGCCTAGCTCATCCTTGGAATCATATGTAGCGGTTTTTGTAAAATCACCTTGTTCAGCCTCTTTAAGCAATTTTTTTAGCTGTCTTGTCGGTATATTTACGGCTCTTGTAGCCCGTATACTGAAATAAATAATAATTAGAATAATCACAACTGACACACTAGCCAATAATTTGTATCCAAATGAAATATCCTTTTGATAAGATGCCATTTGACTTTCTGCCCTATCAATTACATATTGCTTCATTTCTTGTACTGTAGTGATTATTTTATTATGATCTTCACTTTCCAAACTACTATTTAAATCTTTTATGTAAAATTCCATTTTAGAATCAAACTTATAATTTTCTAGTAAATTTTGAATCTCGTTCAATCTATTGGAATCTCCGGTAAGAAAAGCAACTTCAATATCTGAGATTGTGTTAACGGCTAGAAGCTTCTCTCCATACATAATTTCTGTATTATTTTCCATTTTCCTTAAATAATCAATACTAAAAATTGCAAAAATACTGTTCGAAATAATACAAACAATCATTAAAACTAGTAATCGGTCTTTTACCTTAATATAGCGTCTTAAACGCAATCCAAACGACCCCTCTACTTTATTTCTAGTAAGAGCATAGTTTAGTTTTATAAAGCAACTGTAAGATATATGTAAATAGTTTGTAAAAATTTCATATTCAAGGTATTTCCCCCAAGTAAAAGAGCTCCTTTAAAAGGAGCCCTTGCGAAGCAATTACATAAATTCTTTTACTAATTCATTAAACTTTTCTTCAGATAAATTCATATCAATTTTTGATAGTGGTTCTTCAGAGTAGCCAGGTACTTTTTCTTGGTAAGATTTTGTATCCGTTTCTTGATAAATAATACCTGTTACTAATCCTTCTTTTTCCATAACTGTTTGCATTGCTAATTCTCTGTTTGTAGAATCATAGTCTTCAATTTCAGATAGTTTCGTTAGATGCTCTTTAAACCATTCATAGGTATTTACCTTATTGTATGTTACACAAGGACTGAATACGTTAATGAATGAGAATCCCTTATGCTGAATACCAGCCTCAATTAAAGCTGTTAATTCTTTAATATCTGTTGAGAAACCTTGTGCGACAAATGTTGCACCAGCTGATAATGCCACTTCTAACGGTTTTAATGAAGGTTCAATTGCCCCGCCAGGTGTTGATTTTGTAATAAAACCTTGTGCAGAACGAGGTGAAGTTTGACCCTTTGTTAAACCATAAATTTGGTTATCCATAACAACATAAGTGATGTCAATGTTACGGCGGATCGCATGTACTGTATGAGCCATACCAATAGCAAACCCGTCGCCGTCACCACCAGAAGCGATAACATGGAGATCACGGTTGGCCATTTTTAATCCTTGTGCAAGTGGCAGCGCACGACCATGAATTCCGTGGAACCCGTAAGAATTAATATAGCCGGCAATACGTCCTGAGCAACCAATACCTGCAACTACCGCTAATTCATGTGGCTCAATTCCTACATTAGCCGCTGCACGTTGGATAGCTGCTTGAACAGAAAAGTCACCACAGCCTGGACACCAGTTTGGTTTAACTGAGTTACGAAAATCTTTAAATGTTGCCATTAGTCAAGCAGCTCCTTTACTTTATTTGTAAGCTCACGAGGTAAGAACGGTGTACCGTCATATTTCGTGATACTAAGTGTTTTATTGTGACCGCCAATATTCATTTTCATAATATTTGCAAGTTGAGAAGTTTTATTGTTTTCTACAACAATCACTTTTTTCGCTCCTGCTACTAAAGGAGCCATTTCTTCTGATGGGAATGGGAATAGTAAACGGATATGTGCATGGTTTACTTTAAGCCCTTCATTCGTTAATTGCTCTTGTACTTCTTCAATTGCTCCACGTGTAGAGTTAAAACCAACTAATAATACATCCGACTCGTCATGTGGTGCATTTACATAAACAGGATTATCGAATTTTAAATGTTGAAGTTTACGGAAACGTTTGTCCATTTGAATCTCACGGTTTCCTTGTGCTTCGCTTGGTTTACCTGTTTCATCATGCTCAACACCTGTTACATGGTGAATACCATTAGGTGTTCCTGGGAAAACGCGTGGTGAAATTCCATCTTCAGTGTTTTCATAACGTTTGAAGTAGTCTTTATTGTCGTTTGGTTCAATATCCCCTTCAACAATTTTCCCGCGACGAATTTCAATTTTCTTATAATCAAAAGGATCCGTAGTTTGTTTACCAAGAGATAATTGTAAATCCGTCATAATGATAACTGGTAGTTGAAGTTCTTCCGCAATATTAAATGCTTGAATTGTGTCAAAGAACGCTTCCTCCAATGTAGAAGGTGCAATGACAACTTTTGGAATCTCACCATGTGTACCATAGAGCATTGCCATTAAGTCTGATTGTTCTTGTTTTGTTGGAAGACCTGTTGATGGACCCCCACGTTGCGTATCGACAATCACTAAAGGTTGCTCCGTCATACCAGATAGACCTATCGACTCCATCATAAGTGATAATCCAGGTCCTGCTGATGCCGTAAATGCGCGGGCACCACCAAAGTTCGCACCAATCGCCATTGTAGCAGCTGCGATTTCATCTTCTGTTTGAATTACGGCTCCACCAAGCTTCGGTAGCTTTTTAATTAAATACTCCATAATTTCTGAAGCGGGTGTAATAGGATATGCTGCCATAAAGCGTGCACCTGCTGCTAGAGCACCTAAAGCAACTGCGTCATTACCAATCATATACATGCGACGTTTTCCATCTGCAGGAGCTAGTTCCCATTCACCTACTCGTTCACCTAAAAGCTCACTCATAACGTCATAGCCTTTTTGGATAGCTTCAATGTTTTTATTAACTACTTCTTCGCCTTTTCGTCCAAAAATTTCTTCAACTACACCTTGAAATACTTCAATATTTAAGTTTAATAAAGCTGAAGTTGCCCCAATTGCTACCATGTTTTTCATCAGAGAAGTACCTAGTTCTGCAGCAATTTCTGTAAATGGTACGATAAATAATGGAGCTTTGGAATCTTCAGGTTTTGTAGGATTAAATTTGCTATCAGCTAGAATGATGCTTTTTTCTGTTAGCTCTTTATAGTTAACTTCAATCGTTTCTTGGTCGAATGCTACTAAAATATCTAAATCGTCCGCAATTGAGCGCACTTCTGTTGGTCTTACTGTAATTTTATTATTCGTATGGCCACCTTTAATACGTGAAGAGAAATGACGATAGCCGTAAAGGTGATAACCTAAACGATTCATTGCCATTGAGAAGATTTCACCTGTACTCTCAATACCTTCACCTTGCTGCCCACCGACTTTCCACGAAAGCTGATGTAACATGTTAACAACTCCTTAAATTATTACTCTATTTATATATGAATTTCCTACATTAGTTTAACATGAACGTATATCATAAACTATTGGAAATACAACAATTTGGTGAAAATCAGACCTTTGACGGAAATAGAGAAAATACCGAAAATTATAGCTTTATGTAAAATAAGACGACCCCTATAAGTTAAAGATTCACTACTTCAGTATGTCATAATTGTGTCAGTATTTCCCGAGCATTGTAAAACCAAAAATTAAATTGAAAAAGCTCTCATTAATTAGCAAGGCTAATTAATGAGAGCTCCGGTTCAAACGCTTTTATCGGTTTCTTTTTTCAACTACTAACTTTAATGCTGTTCGATCCTCACCAGCAATTGTTATATCTGCGAATGCCGGTGCACAAATTAAGTCCGTTCCGCTCGGCGCAACAAAACCGCGCGCAATCGCAACTGCTTTCACTGCCTGATTCAATGCACCTGCACCTACAGCTTGCATTTCCGCATATCCTTGCTCTCGAATAACCGCAACGAGCGCACCTGCGACAGAATTTGGATTAGAGCGAGATGATACTTTTAATGAATCCACAATTATTCCTCCCCATATAGCTTTAATAAATGTTGAATGAAGCATTTGAATTTTTGGGCATTCATTCAAAGGACTTCAACTTAGTGTCCGTATCACATTTTATGTTGCTAAAGAGGAAATTAGAATCTATTCTAATTTGAATTTGGAGCTGAAAAAAATTTATTTTTAACCTTTAAATGGATAGTCTTCATTTATATAAATTCGTTCACAGCTAAATGCTTTACCCGTTTTATCATCTATCTCAACGAAAAATCCACTTAGTACTTCTCGTCCGGTTTTAGGAACTTCAAAACGAGAAGGCATATTTGTTTGAAATTTGTAAATGACGCTTTCTTTTTTCATTCCTAAAACTTCATCGTACGGACCTGTCATCCCAACATCGGTAATATAAGCTGTTCCACCTGGATAGATTCTGGCATCTGCTGTTTGAACATGTGTATGTGTTCCAACAACAGCAGAAGCACGACCGTCCAAATGCCAACCTAGGGCAATTTTTTCACTTGTTACTTCAGCATGAAAATCAACAAAAACTAATGGGGATATTTTACGTGCTTCTTCCACTAAAACATCAGCCATCGCAAAAGGATCTTCATGTGGCGGTAGAAACACTCTACCATGCAAATTAATCACTGATAACGTAACACCGTTTTTCGTAATTTGCACCATTCCTTTTCCAGGTGCTTCGTTTGAAAAGTTAGCAGGACGAATTAAATACTCTGCATCATCAATAAATTCAAAAATATCTTTATTGTCCCAAGTGTGATTGCCCATAGTAATTACATCAACACCAACTTGCAACAATTGCTGATAAATTTTTTGTGTAATTCCGCGGCCAGCTGCTGCATTCTCTCCGTTTGCAATGACAACATCTGGACCATATTTTTTCTTTAAGCGGGGTAAATATTTTTCCACTGCATCTCGACCGATTGAACCCACGATATCGCCGATAAATAAAACTTTCATTTAATGACCTACTTTCTATCAACGCCATGCTAACCAGCGTCCGCTTTCGGAATCGTAAAGGGCCTGCACCGATAAGGTTAAATCGCCTTTGCTGGAGGGAGACTACTTGGCTAATTTCCTACGAACTCTCCGAAATCGAAACTTGCTGGAGGCTTTATCTCTATTTAGTGGGGTGGCACTAAATAAATAAGATAAATAACACCCTCAATTTTACCATTCATTGTTTGATAAGAGCAAAATAAAACGTAAATCACAAGAAAGATTTACGTTTCAAGTTTTATATTCAAATGTATTCGAATGACATTCAGTTATTGCTTTTCTATATATGCATATTGATATCTATAATAATTATTTCGAGGTATTTTATAGTTGTTTAATACAACTCCTAATATGTTCGCTCTTGAGGCAAGAAGAATTTCCTTTGATTTTAAAACATCCTCTTTTTCAGTACTTCCTGAATTTATAATAAGCACAGTGCCATCAGTTTTATTAGCCAATATTTGGCTATCTGTCACTGATAACAATGGTGGTGCATCGAAAATGATAACGTCATAATATTTCTTTATCTCATTTAATATATCATCAAGTGCCTTTGAAGATAGTAATTCAGCTGGATTGGGCGGGATTGGACCACTAGGAATTATAAATAGGTCTTCAACCGAAGTATTTTGAATTACTTCATAATACTGCTTTTTTCTTGCTAATATTGTTGAAAAGCCCTCTAAATTTAAAATATTGAATGTTAAATGCAATGTTGGTTTACGCATATCTGCGTCGATTAACAATACTTTTTTTCCTTCTTGGGCAAACACGATGGCAATATTGGCAGCATTTGTTGTTTTCCCCTCTCCTGGAATTGAGGAGGTTATTAAAAGAGTTTTTTGATCATCAATAGACATTGAAAATGTAATATTAGTACGAATTGTTCGAAACTGTTCCGATACAAAAGAATAATTATCTGATAAAGTCACAAGAATACGCGGCATAGTAGAAAGTTTTCTTCTCTTTTTCTTTTTTTTGAACATTTAACTCCTCCTTGCATGATATTGCGAGCTAGAGGATTTATGGCTTTTTTCAAGTTTCATCAAACTAACTCTACCGATTACTGGCAAGCTTAAAATTTCTTCAATATCCTTTTCATTCTTAATTGTAGAATCTAAATTTTCTAATAGAAAAGCTAAACCTACACTAAGAAGCAATCCTGCAATTGCTGCAATTCCAATATATAAAACTTTATTTGGTTTTACAGAGCTGGGGGTATCACTTATAGTTGCGCTTGATAAAATATTTATATTATCAACATTCATTAAAGTTGGAATTTCCTCTTTAAATATCTCTGCAACTTTATTGGCTATTATCACTGCTTGTCCATAATCTTTGTTTTCTATTATTATATTGACAACCTTTGAGTTATCTTCATTTGAAACGGAAATTTGATTTGAAAGCGATTCTGTTGTTATATCCAAGTTTAATTCTTCAATTACTTTATTCAAGATAGCTGGACTTTTTATAATCACATTATACGTATCGATTAATTGTAAATCCGTTTCAAGTTCTGCCCAACCGTAAACTTCCTGATTTATATTATTTTGATTTATTAAAATTTGTGTTTGCGCTGAATAGATTGGTGGAATTACATAAAAAAGAAGAAGCGCAGTAACTCCAGCACTTATAACAACAAAGCTAATAATAAGAAAAAGTCGTTTTTTTATTATTTTTAATATTTCCTGTAAACTAAGTGCTTCATCCAATGAGTGTCCTCCCTAGTGCTTATAGTTAAAAAAGAAAACTTTTAGAAATCCAGCATTTATTATAAAAGTATATGGTTTGTACAATTATTAATATGTACCCAATAGTTTGTTTATTCTTCAATATGGGGTGTCTTTACAACAGAGACCCCAACTTTATTAGCCTGCTAATATTTTTGATGTTTATGCCATTTCCAAGCACTCTCAATGATTGACTCTAAGTCTTTTTCTGCTTTCCAACCAAGCTCTTGCTGAATTTTTTTTGCAGAAGCCACTAATATTGCTGGGTCACCTGCACGTCTTTGTGCAATTTCAAAATTACATTTTGATTGAGCGATTTTTTCACAAGTTTTAATAACTTCCTTTACTGAATAACCGGTGCCATTCCCTAAATTATAAATAGCAGCCTTGTTCTTTCCATTTAACAATGACTCAAGTGCAATAATGTGAGCAGTTGCCAAATCCATTACGTGAATAAAATCTCTAATACAAGTACCGTCGGGGGTATCATAATCATCGCCATAGATGAATACTTTTTCTCGAGAGCCAGCAAGGTGCTGCAATATGATGGGAATTAAATGAGATTCTGGATGATGGCTTTCTCCAATTTCACCTGTTGTATAAGCACCCGCAGCATTAAAATATCTTAAAATAACATAATGTAAATCATATGCTTGTGCGTAATCAGATAATATTTGTTCAATCATGAGTTTAGATCGGCCATACGGATTTATCGGCCATGTGGGGACAGCTTCATCAATTAGTTGTGAATTTGAAATGCCATATGTAGCTGCTGTGGATGAGAAAATACAATTTTTCACCTTATGTTTTATCATTGTATTTAAAAGTGAGAGTGTCGCAACTACATTATTCATATAATACTTTTGTGGATTTATAACAGATTCTCCTACTAAACTGTTCGCCGCAAAGTGCATAACAGCTTGAATAGAGAACGTTGAAAAGATTTCATTTAATAATTGTTGGTCACCTAGTTCACCATGTATAAAAATTACTTTCTCATCAATTGCTTCTTGATGGCCGGTTGATAAATTATCTAAAACTAATACTTTATGTGACTTTACCAGCTCTTTTACTAGGTGGCTGCCAATATAACCAGCACCACCAACTACAAGAATCATTAAATAATCTCCCTCACTAATTCAGAATTTATATAAGACGCTATAAGTTTACTTTGTCTTTACTTAATCTCTTTATTAATAATTCCTTTAACATCTCTTCTACTTTTTGACCAATTTCCTCATTATTTAAAGCAAATTCCAATGTAGCTTGAATAAAGCCAATCTTCTCTCCAACATCATATCGATTTCCTACGAATTCATATGCAAAAACACTTTGAATTTTATTTAGTTTTTCAATTGCATCTGTCAACTGGATTTCCCCGTTATTATCCATTTCATGACAAGATAAAATTGGGAAAATTTCGGGAGTTAATATATATCTACCAACGATAGCTAAATTAGAGGGCGCTGTACCACGTTTTGGTTTTTCAACAAAATTTCGCACTTCATATAGTCTTCCATCCATACTAAGCGGGTTTATAATGCCGTAACGTTCAGTATCCTTTCCTAAGACCTTTTGAACTCCTACAATCGATGACTGTGTTTTATCATATTGGTCAATTAATTGTGCTAAGCACGGTTTTGGTGATTCAACTATATCGTCTCCTAATAAGACAGCAAAAGGTTCATTTCCAATAAAGTTCCTTGCACACCAAATAGCATGCCCCAACCCTTTTGGTTCCTTTTGTCTAATATAATGAATTTCTACTTCAGAAGAATATTTAATTTTATTTAATTGCTCATGCTTTTCTTTTTTTACTAAATTCTGTTCAAGTTCTAGGTTTATATCAAAATGATCTTCAATTGCACGTTTGCCTTTGCCTGTGACAATCAAAATATCTTTAATTCCTGATTGAATCGCTTCATCAACGATAAACTCAATTGTAGGTCTATCTACTATCGGCAACATTTCCTTTGGCATTGCTTTTGTAGCTGGTAGAAAACGAGTACCAAGACCTGCAGCTGGAATTATTGCTTTCTTAACTTTCATCCTATTAATCTCCTCATTTGTTATTTTAAATTTGTTCAGTTGCTAATTTTGTATTTAACAATTCAAGCATTTTATTTTTATAAGCCTCAACACCTGGTTGATCAAATGGATTTACTTCTAACAAATACGCACTCATTACACATGCCTTCATAAAAAAGTAAATGAGGTATCCTAGATGATAACTATCAAGACGTTGCAACTCCAATTGAATAACAGGCACTCCCCCATTGGAATGTGCAAAAGCAACCCCTTCTTTAGAGGTAGCATTTATTTCATTAAAGCTAAGGTTGGATAAAAAGTTAAGCTGATCCTCGTTTCGATTGTCAAAAGGTACTCGATAATCATCTATAATTTCTTTAAAATGAAGGAATGTCTCAAAAAGTATTGGGTTGCCTTCCTGAATAAATTGGCCTATGGCATGTAAATCAGTAGAGTAATTAACTGTTGCAGGAAAAAGACCTTTTTTATCTTTTCCTTCACTTTCTCCAAATAATTGCTTCCACCATTCATGTAATCTAGCAAGACTAGGTTCAAAAGATGCGAGCAATTCGATTTGGTAGCCTTGTTTATATAATGCATGTCGAATAACTGCATAACGGTATGCTTCATTCATTTCTAATTTCTCTTCTTTTAAATGTATTGCTGCCTTTTTAGCACCTTCAATTAAATGATTTATATCCACCCCCGCAGCCGCAATTGGTAAAAGTCCAACTGGTGTAAAAACAGAAAAACGTCCGCCAATATTTGAAGGTATGACAAATTGGCGATAGCCTGAATTTTGAGCTATGTTTCTTAGCAATCCTTTTTTAGAATCCGTTGTGACGATAATACGTTCCTTTGCCTGTTCCCCATAGCGTTTTTCCATATATTGACGAAATACACGGAATGCTAAAGCAGGTTCAAGTGTTGTTCCAGATTTCGAAATAACATTTACATATATGTCTTTGAACTTAAGACTATTTAATAATTGCTGAATATAAGCACCGCTCATGTTTTGACCAACATAAACAACTTCAACACCATTTTGATGTTGCCCAAAATATGGAGTTAGTGCATCTTGTATTGCCCGCGCACCTAAAAATGAACCACCTATACCGATTACTACTAATATGTCGGCATTGCATTTTATTTCATTTGCTACATTTCCAATTGAATTCAACAAATCATCTTCTGTTTCGATAGGTAAATTAAGCCAACCTGTTTGTTCATCTTCTATTCCTTCAATGTAATGATGAATTGAAGCTACCATTGAAGAATAACTTAACCAGTCAATATAAACTAATGATTCATTTAAAATACCAGTATGAAGCAATGGAATTGTCAAGTTTTCCCTCATTTCCTATTTGTTGAAATATAGCAACATTGCTTTCAATTTTTGCAGCTTTATTCATTTCTTTTTGCTTAATTCTTTATATCTTTAAAACACAATGATTCAATTATTAATTTAAACAAAGGACGTGTTTTATTAAAAAATAAACAAGCAATAAGTGTAGAAACTATTTCCGCAAATAAAGTAGCAATTGCAGCACCAACCGCTCCATATTTAGGAATAAATAGACAGTTCAGTACTATATTTAATAAAGCTCCAATTCCTACAAAGTAAACTTGATATTTTCCTAAATTCTCTACAGTTAACCATATAGCTTTAGTAGTCCCTATTAATGAAAAAATTCGTGACCAAATCAATATGATAAGTACATTTATTGACTCAATAAATTGATTTCCATAAATTAATAAAATGATAGGTTTGGCAAGTAGAGTAATTACTACAGAAGCTACAATCCCTATCCACATTATGGAACAATATAGCTGCTTATTTTTCTTAATGTATGATTTTTCATTTTGATCTTTAGAATTCATTATAATCGGCCTTGCTGACTCTATAAGTGCATTTGGTATAAACATCCATAAACTAGATATCGTTAGTGCTGCTGAATAAATTCCTACCGTTGCACCACCAGTCATCTGTCCCAGCATAATTTTATCGATTTGGGTATACACCATAATAAGTAATCCGGCAATAAAGTGATAATAACCTTGAAATAACAATCGTTTTGCTGTTTGATATGAAAACTGCAGTCTTGGCCCGTTAAATCTTATATAAAACACCACGATAAATAAACTTATAACAATAGCTTCAATCACCGTTGCAATAGCGAAATATTGTATAGGTTTTTCGAAAATAATTAAAGCTAACCGCCAAATTGTCACGATAATAAAAGCTGTCGATTTTGCAATCACAATATATTTTGATTGCAAATTTGATTGAAACCAATATTCGATTGTATCAAAAATAATAAAGAGTAATGAGATAGACTGAAGTAATGTTATAATTAGAAGAATAGTATCATTGGGGTTTAAGTAGCTAACGATTAAGTAGATTAAGAAAAATGAAATTAGTGAAGAAAATAATCTAAGATAAATAGTTGTACCGATAATCTTGCCAGTATCTTCTCTTTTTTTAATAATTTCATTTACGATTATACAATCAATTCCAAGATTACTTACTGTCGTAAAAATTATAATATAAGCTAAACTATAATTAAGTAAACCAAAATCTTGAGCACCAAGGTATCGAGCCATAAGTGATGTAATTATTAGCGACAGGCCCATCCTAAAAATCTGTTCAAATAATAACCAACCAGTATTTCTTATAAATTTTGTATTAAGTTTATTTTTTACTAATGAAAGCTGTACTATAATAAACTTCCTTTATAGAATTTTATAATCAACTTATTTGAGTAATACTTTTGGATAGAATCCTAAATTTAAAAATTTATATTTTGTTCTAACATTTTTCCGGATGTTCCTTTAGTAGACTTTGCCAAATCTATTAAATTACCAATGATATGCTCTGCTTCATCAAATAAATCGGTAAATAAGCAGGCATCTGGCGTAAAAGTAAGTTCTCCAAAATAAATCTTTTTATTGTAAAAATATAAATCCACTCTTACATAAGTGAATCCGCTGCTTAGCTTTCTTGCAATTTCCAGCATCTCATTCGCTTTTTCCGGCGGTGCAATAACTTCTTTAAAGCTAAGACTCTGCTGATCATAAGGTAATATGTCCCAGTTTAAATCGAATAAAATGGATTTTGTTTGAGCAGTTCCACGATCAAATATTAATTCTATAATTTTCGGTTCTCCATGAAAACAGTGGAACTTATAATCCATTGGCAGCTTCCCATCAGATCCCCCTAAAAATTTTTCAGCAATTATTCTAGCTTTAATTTTAGAGTAATGAGGTTCACAACAGTAAAGTGAATAATCGGTTTTCATCCATTTTTTTATTTGTTGAATAGTATGCTCTTTATCCAAATTCTCTTTATTTGAACAAATAATATTAAATCCAGATCCATGTGTACATTTCAATACAAAACTATTCGGCAACTCTCGAAAATCAATCTCTTCAACACTTTCATACACTTTATATAAATCAATTAATATATTTGAATATCCTAATTCTTGAATATATTGCCTTACTAGGTACTTATCCGTATAAATAGTTTTTAAGGAATCGTCTTCGTTAAGTTTTAACCACATCAATTTTTCATTGAATGTTTTAGGGTTCTTTAAATTTAATCTTTTTTTAAAAGTTTTAAAATAGATTAATTTACTGGCGAGCTCTGGTGAGGTTTTTACTAACATTGAAAAAACTATTCTTAAAGTTCTTTTAATAATTGATATTAACCCCTTACAAAAATTATTTTACGCAGGATTTTGTCAAATCTAATAAGTTGCCAATTTTATATCCTGCTTCATCTGATAAATCTGTGAATAAGCAGGCATCCGGTGTAAAAGTAAGCTCTCCAAAAAAAATCTCTCTATTACAGTAATATAAGTCTACTCTTACATACGTAAATATGCTGCTTAGCTTTCTAGCGATATTCAGCATTTCATTAGATTTTTCAGGCTTTTTAATTTCTTCCTTGAAGTTAATACTTTGTTCATTATAGGGTAATATGTCCCAGTTCAAATCTAGCAAAATACATTTCTTTTGAGTAGTTCCTCGATCAAAAATTAACTCTATAATTTTTGGCTCTCCATGAAAACAGTGGATTTTATAATCAATAGGCACTTTGCCATCTGAGTTCCCTAAAAATTTTTCAGCAATTATTCTAGGTTTAATTTTAGAGTAATGAGGCTCACAGCTGATTAAAGAATAATCTGTTTTCATCCATTTTTTTATTTGTAAGACTGTATTTTTTATATCAAGTTTTTCTTTGTTCGAACAGATAATATTAAAACCCGAGCCATGTGTACATTTTAAAATAAAACTATTTGGTAATTCTTCAAAATCAATCTCTTCAGCACTATCGTAAACTTTATATAAATCAATTAAAATTTTTTCATACCCATTTTTTTTTATATAATCTCTTACTAAATATTTATCTGTGTATCTAGTTTTGAGAGTATCCTCTTCCATTAATTTAAGCCACATTAATTTTTCATTGAATGTTGTTGGATTTTTTAAATCTAATTTTTCCCTAAAGGTTTTATAGTATATAACTTTACTAGCAAATACTGGAGAGGTTTTTACCAATAGTGAAAAACTAGGTCTTAATACCTTTTTTATAATTGACATTTAATCCCCCACATATGTTGTTATCATTTGCTCATTAATTAAACTTCCTATAAATGAATTTAAAACTTTATCACGTAATAATAACAATAATGATATTAAATTTTAGAGGATTTAGTGTTAATATTCATCGTGTAAATTTAAATTTTTCTTTTAACCTATTCCTTAAAGATCCTTTGCGATTCTCTTATTTTTACTTTCCGTAAAGCACTTTCTTTAAAGATTGTCTGAAATGTTGGGGTGCTAGACCGTAAAAGAATTTGCTTACTGCAAAGAAAAACCCAATATAATCTCTGGTGTTAATAAGTGATTTTGCAGACATTTGGAATATCTTATAAGCATAATCTACTGGATTTTTATTTTCGTAATTTTGATTTTTGTGTATTCTTTTAATACATGTTTTAACTGGGAAAAAGCCAATTTTTACATTTTGCTGTTTAAGTCTTAACCACAAATCATAATCTATTAATTTTTTTAAGTCTTCATTATATCCTCCTACTTTTTCAATTAATAATTTTTTAAAGATGACTGTACTATGATTTATCGGGTTAAACCTACCAACCTTTTTTGTAATATCAATCATCCGATCCCCTATTTCACTTTGTATAAAATTATTTATAGTTTTCTCATTTCCAATTAACAAATAGTAATCTGAACATATGACATCAAACTCAGAATGTGTCTTTATATTATTTACTTGTAATTCTAAATGTCTTTTTGACCATAAATCATCTCCATCTATATTTGCAATAAAATCTGAAGATGCGTTCTTTAACGCTAAATTCAATGCATTTGATCTACCAATATTTTGATTTAGGTTTAAAAATTTAATAGTCATCATTTTATTATTTTCTACAAACTGTTCAACAAGTTCACCTGTATTATCTTTTGAGCCATCGTTTACTATAATCAATTCATAATTTTTAAACGTTTGCGATTTAATACTATTTAATGTATCCCTAATCGTATTTGCACCGTTAAAGATTGTTAAAATGATTGATATTTCCGGCAACTTATAACCCCTTTTATCCCTTAATATTTTGCTAATTTAAAAAAGTATATGGAACTATCCCCTGATTATTAGTTAAAATTCTGAGGAAATAATAGACTAACCAAAATAATAAAATGAGAAACGGTACTAACCTAACCATATATTTATTTGTATCATTTAAGAGTTGATGAAAAAGTAGTGAGTAAAAGTAAATATTAAAAACAGAGAGGTATAATTGGATTCTATCGACTGCTTCAATACCAGCTATCGCATATAAGCATAAATTTATAGTGATGATATTATAAGAGAAGTAAAACAAATGATAATTTATATTAAGATTTTTTTTTGCATCTAAATAAAAATGGGTAAATACTAGAATCCCCATTTGAAAAATAACAGGCATTAATTCTACAATGCCTTTTTCCTTATTCACAGAAAAAAAATGCTTAGTATTAACTTCATATTTTTCTGCATAAAATCCTGAAAAGTTTATAATAAATTTTCCTACAAAATCTTTAAAATCTGAGATGAAATATAAAATAATAGTTAATATAAAAAATGGAATAATATATTTAATATTAAATTTACTTTTTGGAACTAGAAATAATAGAAATAAAAATATTGCACTCCTATGAAATAATAAGGCAATTAAAATGATAACTACGAATTTGTATCTATCTTTTTTTGACAAGAGGAAATTAATAAAACAAAATATCAATGATACAGCTATTAGTTGACGTACTTGGTTAAAGCTGGTTAAGTATACATAAGTTAAAATAAAGAAAAGTATACTAATTAAATAATTGGGACAATTCTTCTCAATCCCTTTAGAGATAAAAAATAAAAATATTAAATAAACAATAAACGAAAAAAGTATATAATTATTGTACTTATTTGCAATATTATATATAAATGAAATTCCAGGTTCAAATATTTCATAGTTTTCGCTTTTAAAAAATTGGTAATACATCGATGCATCTGTACCTACTGTTAATCCTTTGAAAACTGCCAACAGCCATAATAACAAAAAACAAAACATTAATGTATTTTTCTTTTGAGAAGTATATCTTTCTGTCTGCAAATTATAAAAATTCTTTTTAATAGTTAAACGTTGCAACACTAGTCCATAAAAAACTAATATAGGTAGTAATGTATATACTAACATCTACCTCTCCTTAACAATTAATATACTTAAACCGTTTCATAAAGTTCTGCTATATTTTTAATCATTTTATCCAGACTAAAATGATTCTTAAATATTTCAAATGAATTAGATGATAAATAATTATATTTTTCTTTATCATTTATTAACATGGTAATAAAGTTATTTACTTTTTCGTAGTCTTGGAAATTAAAGAGCAATCCATTTTTATTGTCTATTATTAAATCTTGATGACCGACAATATCACTTAAAAGTACTGGCAGCTTATAAGAAAGAGCCTCCACCACAGAAAATGGTAATCCTTCGTAAAATGATGTTGAAAAAAATAAATTTGCGTTTGAGAGTAGATCATTTTTATTTTCTAAATATCCAATAAATTTTATTTTGTGTTCCAATTTTAGCTCAGCAACTGTCTTTCTAGCAGAGTTTAAGTGCTCTCCACTACCTGCCCAAACAAATTGGACACTAGGATTTCTCTCAATAATAAATTTAGCAAACTCAATAAATCCAAATGGATTCTTTTGACTATCTACTCGAGCTAAATTTACAATTGTAAAAATTCCATTTAACTTCTTTATTTCATCCTTCTCTGGTAATTGTGAACCATTGTAAATAACTATCGAGTTTTTATTGTTTACAATTTTATTACTCACTGCCATTCGTTCTTCACTTTTTGACACATGAATAACTTTTAGACAAATACTATTTATTCTTTTTTCCACTTTTTTAACTAAGTATTTTTTAATCTTCCCCATTGATTTAAAAGAGAAGTAACCGTGTGGAGTATAAATAAACTTAACTTTCGAGTTAAAACACACTTTATAAAAAAAGATTAAAACTCCTGATATTGAGCTATTAGCATGGATTACATGTATATCCTTTTCCTTAACGATTTTATTAATTGTTTTCAAAGCCTTAATAAACTTAAAAAAAGATTTGTTAAAAGAAAGATTATTGTCGATAATAAATTCGTTATTTGAATTAAGCACATTACTTTCAAGTCTTTTAGTACTAACTAGAACTATTAATTGGACATTGCTTAATTTATCCTTATTCGAGGATATTCCATCAACATATGTTTTAACTCCCCCACCATATGCTTCACATAATAATAGAATATTTTTCAAAGATTTCCCCCTAAAAATTCTATAAGAACGAAAAATAGTAGTTGAAATCTCATTATTCAATAGGTATGAAAGAAATTCTAATATGCACCCTTCTTTTGAATAACAACGTATATAGTTTTTAATAATATGTAGATGTCTAACTTTAATGATTGATGATATACATAATACAATTCTACATTTACCCTTTCAGGATATCCGATAGTACTCCTCCCGTTTACTTGCCAATATCCTGTGATGCCTGGTTTTACAGAAAGAAAAACATTTTTTCTTTCTTTATATTCCATTAATTCCTCCTCAACAATTGGTCTTGGTCCTACTAAGCTCATATCCCCAATAAGTACATTAATTAATTGGGGTAACTCATCTATACTCGTTTTTCTTAAAAACCTTCCGAGCTTTGTTATTCTTGGATCTTCATCTTGTTCAAGTTTATAATTGTTTTCTATATACTTTTTATAAAGAAATTGATTTCTCTTCAATGTCTCATCGGCATTTACAACCATGGATCTGAACTTATAAACAAAAAATAATTTACCACCTTTTCCAAATCTTCGTTGTTTATAGAATAACGGCCCTCTAGCCTCTCCGAGAAAATAAAGAGTTCCTAGAATTAAGAAAATTGGTGAGGTTATTATTAATCCTAAAATAGCAAATACAATATCCATACTCCGTTTTATAAAAGCATAATTCCTTGATAGCCTCTTTTTATGAATAATTTTAGAATTGATATTATGCGAAAGAGAAGTGGATGGTTCATACACATCTTTCGACATTATTTAGATTCACCCACTTGGCATACTACTTCTGAATTATTGGATTTTATATTTTTAACACTAGATCTCCCGATAGAGTGGTACTCTATTTGATAGGGTTTTATGTCCTTTAATTTAATGCAATTTCTTCCGTCGATGAGAAGAGGATATTTCATTGTATTTATTAAATTAAAATCCATATTCTTTATTTCATCCCACTCGGTAAGTATGAGTGCTGCATCAGCACCTCCAATTGCCTGTTCAATGTTGTAAACAAAGTGAATGGATGAATCTAATATTTGTTTTGCATTGTCAATGGCAATAGGGTCATATGCATATACAATAGCACCTGCCTTAACTAGTTCACTTGAAATACTAATCGATGGTGCTTCCCGCATATCATCAGTGTTCGGTTTAAAGGCTAATCCGAGAAGTGCTATTTTTTTGCCCTTCAGATTACCGAACCTATCGTATAACTTATCAAGCAATATTCGCTGCTGCTTTTTATTTACGTTAACGACACCTTGCAATAATTCGAAATCATATGCGACATTTCCAGCAATTTGAATTAAAGCTTTTGTATCCTTTGGAAAACATGAGCCGCCATAGCCTATACCTGCGTTTAAAAAATGAGAGCCAATTCGGTGGTCTAACCCCATACCGTAGGCCACTTGTTCCACATCTGCATCCACTCTTTCGCATATATTAGCAATTTCGTTTATAAAGCTTATTTTCGTCGCCAAAAATGCGTTGGAAGCATACTTAATCATTTCTGCACTTCGAATACCTGTTATATAAATAGGAATGTTAAATGGTTTATTGATTTCTTCTATTAGTTTTGCGGCCTTTTCACTATTTGCCCCAATAACAATTCGATCTCCATGAAATGAATCATAAATGGCTGATCCTTCTCTTAAAAATTCTGGATTGGAAACGACTTCAATTGATATGTAACTAGGCTTATGATTATTAATTATTGTTTGAATTCGATTATTTGTGCCAACTGGTACAGTACTTTTAGTTACAACAATCGCATCTCTTTTCACATTTTTAGCTATTATCTTAGCTACATCATCAACATAGGATAAATTTGCAGAACCATCTTCATTCTCAGGTGTGCCTACCGCTATATAAATAACATCCTTGTTTTTAAATCCTTCTAAATAATTTGTTGTAAAAGAGAGACGACCTAAATTAACATTTTTCATCATTAGTTCCGTTAATCCAGGTTCATAAATAGGGGAGATTCCTTTTTTCAATTTGTCAACCTTACTCTTATCAAGTTCAATACATGTCACGTGATGTCCGATTTCTGATAAACATACACTAGTCACTAAACCAACATATCCTGCACCTACTACTGCTAACTCCAACTCTTCCCCTCCGAGATTTTTCTTAGCCTTTTTCGCCTTCCTTCTAAACATTTGAACTAATAATAAGTAAGCGATTTAGGAGGTTTTAAAAACTTGCATATAAATCTAACTAAAGTATCATCTAATCAATAGTTCATTTGTTTTTTTCTTTTTACACAATATGTTTTTTTATAATACATAATTCCTTGGCTAGTGGTAAAAATTATTTATATTATTTAATAATTCGTCATTCTATATATAATTAATATAAAATTTCTTTAATTTTATGCCTAAACTACTAATAAAAAATTACTAGGCATACACGACTGTATTTATTAACAAAAAAAAGTCAAAACCACCAGTATAACTGGTGGTTTGCTCTTCTATACAATAAAAACAGCTGTCTGATTTGATATCAGACAACTGTTTAAAGAAGAGTTTAAAAATAATCAATAAACGTAGGAATTCCAACTGGAAGTATATCCTCAAGAACGGAGATTGTGTCAGTCTTTCCTTTTAGTCGTTCGATTTTTTCAAGGTATTTTGGGCGTTTATAGCCTAATAACATTGTTGCTAATGTTTGAATGGACATGTGGACGTTAATATGTTCCTGATCGTCGGAATGATCCACTTTCTTCACTGTTACTTTCCAATCAGTAGAAGAAATATCATATGTTCCATTATTCCATTCAATTAAACGATCTGTCACGGTAAAACGAATATGAAATGTCGGTTCATCGAATGGGAATGTTGCTAGAAATTTTTCTACATCTACTATACGAGCCATGAAATATGGAGATACTTCTTGAATAATTTCACTATCTTCTAGCAAAAAGGCAACAGGTTCATTACCCGCAGTTTTTCCGTATGCATTGTATACCATTGATTTATGGGCAGAAACGAAATTCCATAAACCTTTACGCGCTTCTTCCTGTAAATAAACAATTTCATCAATATAAAAATTTTCTTCCATAATACGATAAAACATATACCCTTGAGGCTCGTCATCTTCATCATAATAAACCGCTGCCTGTAATTGTACATCGGTATCGACGAATTTTTCCTCCCAATAGTCTTCATGGAATTTTTCATTCCACGCAATCGTATTTCGAATCATTGCACCGTGAGTTCGTGAAGCATATTTTTCATAAATATTTACAACATGTTTATTTCTCGTATCTACACGACGAATTTTTCCTGGTAATTCAGTATAATTGGGGAATTGTGTGTCCTTAACCTGGAACTCGACAATGTCACACATAATTTCCCAGCCCTTTTTTCTATAATATGGAATAGAGAATGGAAATAAATATGAAATATAACGACCCTCGTTACGCATAATCGTTAATGTTTCTTTAATTAATTGATCCATTAGTCCTTGCTTTGAATACTCAGGATAAGTACCAATTGCAGTAATCCCACCCATTTCATAAGCGACCCCGTAAACGTTTACTTGAAATGGCAAACTAAGAATTTGAGATACAAGCTGATCACCGTCAAACCAGCCAAGTGCATGCCCGACATTAAATTGTCTACTTTTTTCTGTTACGAAACGACGATCTTTTTTTAAGGACATCGACATTTGGAAAACATAATTTAATAAATCAATTGATTGTCCCATTTCATCCATTCTAATTTCTCGCATTACTAAACCTTTACGCTGATTCACTATTATCACCTATTATTTTTGGATTTTATTTTATGTGAATACTGCTTTAAGAAAAACTCGAGCTCCCTTTAGAAAAGCAGCTGCTTTACATATTTAAATGTTTAGCAGCCATGAATCACTTGTGTGAACCTAAAGCAATGGATTATAACATCACATCTATTATTAATATCGGCATTAAAATAATAATTTACTTCGAGTTGAATACATATTTTCCACTTTCTTCTATTATTGGATAGTAAATTGCTTTTAGGTCATACGAATAAGCTAAACTAAAATTTCATATTATACTTATTAAAGAATTAGGAGAAGCTCCTTCTTCAAGAATACTAAAATTTTTCATTTCATTTCAAGGGTTGAAGTTTACCATCTCCGTTTTTTTATCCTCTCTGGTTCAAGAATTATTAATTGTTTATTTTTTATTATATTTTTATTATTTCCAATCAATATGTCAACATAATCCAAGAGACCTTTTTTTTCTAAGAAGCATAGCCCTTCCTTAAATAAAAAAGGACGTGCTTTTAAATTATGAACATCCGAACCATAGGTATGTATTAAATTTGCTTTGACTAAATCTAAGGGAAATTTTTGTACTTTTCGCCCAAAGTGTCCGGTTAAACTACCAGCTGTTATTTGAGCTAATGCACCATTTCTAACTAGCTTTTCTAAAAGCAGTGGGTTTTCAAAAATTTCATGGTTTCTTTCAGGGTGGGCAATGATTGGTGTGTATTGCATAATAAAAGTGCAGACTAGTGCAACGAATTTGTACAGAGTCTAGCACTTTTTTAGTGCAAAAAAATAGACTTGCAAGCCACCCCAAGTCACTCTACTGTTAAAGTGTCGAATTTTACCAGTGGAGGTTTGAAAGGATGCTAGCAATGTCTGAAATTAATTGTATCAAAACTTTAAGAAATGAAAAAGGATTGTCTA
>NZ_RXNR01000033.1 GCF_003966145.1 Lysinibacillus telephonicus | reverse complement strand
TTCATTTGCACGTATCACCTTTCATTGCTTGTTTCTCGACAATTCAAGTATATAGAAATCGGTGATTACGTGCTTTTTTATTTATGAAATTTTTTCAAACCCCAACAAATATTATAGAGCCGAAAAAAGAATTCGCTTGCTTCTTAGTGAAGTTTAGCGAATTCTTTTTATTTTGTAATTCATCTTAAGAAAGCTCAGCCTCTACAGGAGGTGTTGATTCTTTTACCGCTCGATTTGCTTTTGCCCCCCAGTAAGTTGCGATAATTGGACCTGAAATATTGTGCCAGAAGCTAAAAATCGCACTAGGTACAGCCGAAACTGGATCAAAGTGAGCCATTGCCAAGTTTGCACCTAACCCAGAGTTTTGCATACCAACTTCAATCGATACTGCTTTTTGATCATCATATTTAAGCTTAAATAATTTCGCTACTAGGAAACCAAGTAAGTAACCTAATCCGTTATGTAGTATAACAATGGCGAAAATAGTAGCACCAGTCTCCAAAATTCGGTCACGGCTGCCGCTAACAACAGCTGCTACAATTAAAACGATCGCAACTACTGAAACTGTTGGAAGAATATCAATACTTTTAGCTACAAGTGGTTTAAATACAAGTTGTACAACAACACCTAATACGATTGGAATTAATACTACCTGTACAACAGACATAAACATTGCCATGAATGATACTGGCAGCCATTCGCTAGCTAATAAGTAAATTAATGCTGGTGTCATAATTGGTGCTAATAATGTTGTAATAGATGTAATTGTAACAGATAATGCCGTATTTCCTTTTGCTAAAAATGTCATAACATTTGATGATGTACCACCTGGACAACAACCTACTAGTATTACTCCGACAGCAATTTCTGGTGGGAGATTAAATAATTTTGCTAATGCGAATGCAAGTAAAGGCATAATGACAAACTGAGAAACGACTCCAATTGCCACCCCTTTAGGATGCTTCAAAATCAATCTAAAATCATCGAGCTTTAAAGTCATCCCCATACCGAACATAACGATGCCCAGTAAAATAGTGATGTAGCCGCCAATCCATGTGAAGTATTCAGGAATCCAAATTGCAAAACCAGCAGCGACTAAAACCCAAAGCGCAAATGTATTACCGGCAAATTTACCGATTTTCTGTAAAGTGTTCATATTGATGTTACCTCTTTTCTACTGAATGCTGAAAATTCTAAATTAAAAGATTTCAAATAACAACAAAATTCTGAAAACTAAGAATAGTTGTGATTAAGTGAGAATTTTATGTAATTAATATAGAAATAGTGGAAATGGAAATATTGATTTTACTTTTAATTAAAAGAAATTTAATAGGAAATAATTTATAAAAAATAGCGTAAAATTGTTGCTTCGTTAGTTAACATATTACGTTACAAATTGATAGGATATGATAATAATTGAATGATTTTAACTTGAATATTGTATCTTCAGACTATTTTTGGTATACTCTTACTTGTTGTGAAGTTTCAATTTCAGGAGGTGGAGTATATGCATACGGTATTGTTAATACTACTGATTATCGTGAGCGTAGCTTTAATTACAATCGTATTATTACAATCAGGTAAGAGCGCGGGATTATCAGGTGCCATCTCAGGTGGAGCTGAGCAACTTTTCGGTAAACAGAAAGCACGAGGAATGGATTTAGTTTTACATAGAATTACAATCGTTCTTGCAGTCCTGTTCTTTATCTTAACTTTAGCTATTGTAAAATTATAATGTGATAAAAATTTAAAGCCTAGCCGAGCATGGTTAGGCTTTTTATTATAAAATAAAAAAGAATGCAGATACTGTATACATAAGAAATAAATGGAGGCTTACTTATGCAAAAGGCAGAACTAAAACCATTTTTCTTTAAAGCAGGGAATCGGGCAGTATTATTACTTCATGGATTTACTGGCAGTTCTTCTGATGTTCGAATGCTCGGTCGATTTCTTGAAAAGAATGGCTACACTTGTCATGCACCACATTACAAAGGGCATGGCGTACCGCCGGAAGAACTAATCGAAACCTCTCCAGAAGAGTGGTGGGAAGATGTTCTGCAAGGATACCAAACATTAAAGGATGCTGGCTATGAAGAAATAGCAGTTGCAGGTCTTTCATTAGGCGGCGTTTTTTCTTTAAAACTAAGTACACTAAAACCATTAAAGGGCATTGTGACGATGTGTTCTCCTATGACGATGAGAACGACAGATAAAATGTTCGAAGGTGTACTAAAATATGCTAAGGACTATAAACGCTTTGAAGGGAAAAAGGATGATGAAATCGAACATGAAGTAGAAGCAATCCGATTAAAAGGAATGCCGTCCTTATCCGAATTGCAGCAATTAGTTGCAGATGTTCGTGGAGAACTTGACATGGTTTATGCCGCTTTATTAGTCGTTCAATCGAAAAATGATGAAATTATTGACCCGAATTCTGCTCATATTATTTATGACGAAGTGGAATCCTTAAAGAAAGAATTAATTTGGTTTGAACATTCTGGGCATGTCATTACGTTAGATAAAGAAAAAGAGCAATTACATGAAGCTGTTTTGAAATTTTTAGAGTCGCTGGATTGGGAAGTTTAAAACTGTAAATGACCAGCACCTCATTCCGATTAAGGGGTGAGTCTTAGGCACAAACAATTGGGCGTTTTCACTGCAGAGCAGCTAAGGGCGTTACAGTTTTCTTATAGTATCGCAAAAAGGAGGGAAATTATATGAGTCAAAATGAAGAATTACAACAGCGCATATTAAATCTGCTGAAACAGGATGATTATAAGCCGCTTAAAGTTGATGAAATAGAAGATGTGTTACAACTAGAGGACGCTGATGAATTTAAAGAATTAGTTAAAACATTGGTGAGAATGGAAGACGCTGGTTTAGTTGTGCGCTCTCGCTCGAATCGCTACGGTTTACCTGAACGTATGAATTTAATGCGAGGTAAATTTATCGGCCATGCAAAAGGCTTTGGATTTGTAACACCAGAAGAAGAGGGAATGGATGATATTTTTATTCCCCCTCATGAAATAAATGGTGCATTAAATGGCGATACCGTGTTAATACGTGTATTAAAGGAGTCATCGGGCGACCGCCGAGAAGGTACTGTTACGAAAGTTATTGAGCGCAGTAAAACGACTTTTGTTGGTACATATCAAGCAAATAGAGGCTTCGGTTTTGTCGTACCTGATGATAAAAAACTAAATATGGATATTTTTGTTGCAAAGGAAGATACATTAGGTGCAGTTGATGGACATAAAGTAGTGGTTGAAATCGTTAATTGGCCGGATGATATCAAGTCTGCAACAGGAATAATTACAAAAATTTTGGGCCATAAAAATGACCCAGGTGTAGATATTTTATCCATTCTTTATAAACACGACATTCCACCAGAGTTTCCACAAGAAGTCGTGGAGGCTGCGGGTGAAGTGCCAGATGAAATTACGGAACAGGATTTAGTTGGCCGCCGTGATTTGCGCAATGAAGTGATTGTGACAATTGATGGCGCCGATGCAAAAGACTTGGACGATGCAGTTACAGTAACAAAAAATGAGGATGGAACATATAAACTAGGTGTTCATATTGCAGATGTCAGCTATTATGTGACAGAAGGCTCAATCATTGATACAGAAGCATATGAGCGAGCAACGAGTGTTTATTTAACTGACCGTGTAATTCCAATGATTCCACATCGGTTGTCAAACGGTATTTGTTCGTTAAATCCGCAAGTCGATCGTTTAACGCTTTCTTGTGAAATGATTATTGACCAAAATGGACAAGTGATTGAACATGAAATTTTCCAAAGTGTCATAAAAACGACGGAACGGATGACGTATTCTGATGTTTATAAAATTTTAGAACATCAGGATGAGGAATTACTGAAACGCTATGAGCCACTTGTTCCGATGTTTAAGGATATGGCGGACTTAGCGGAAATTTTACGTAAAAAACGTATGGATCGCGGTGCCATTGACTTTGACTTTAAAGAGTCGAAAGTGTTAGTTGATGAAGATGGCTGGCCAACAGATATCGTTTTACGCGAGCGTACTGTATCAGAACGCTTAATTGAAGAATTCATGTTAGCTGCCAATGAAACAGTTGCAGAACATTTCCACTGGATGCAAGTACCGTTTATTTACCGTATCCACGAAGATCCAAAGCCAGAAAAGCTACAACGCTTCTTTGAATTTGTAACGAATTTTGGATTAGTTGTAAAAGGTACGGGAAATTCAGTTCATCCCAAAGCGTTGCAGGAAATTATCGCTGCTATTGAAGGAATGCCAGAAGAACCGGTTATCTCGACGATGCTGCTACGTTCCATGCAACAAGCGAAATATTATCCAGAATCGATTGGGCATTTTGGATTGTCTACTGATTTCTATACGCATTTTACATCACCAATTCGACGTTACCCAGACTTAATCGTTCATCGATTAATTCGTACGTATTTAATTGAAGGTGATGTATCGAAGGAAACGACATTTAAATGGGCACAAGCAATGGATGAAATTGCAGATCACACATCTGAACGTGAACGCCGTGCAGTTGATGCGGAACGTGATACAGATGCGCTGAAAAAAGCACAATATATGTCTGATAAAATTGGTGAAGAATTCGAAGGAATCGTATCATCCATTACGAACTTCGGTATTTTCGTTGAACTGGCTAACACGGTTGAAGGACTTGTGCATATTAGCAATATGACAGATGATTATTATCATTTTGATGATCGACAAATGATTATGATTGGTGAACATACAAATCGTCAATTCCGCATTGGAGATGAAGTGAAGGTTCGCGTAGCCAATGTTGTCATTGAAGAATCTTCCGTCGATTTTGAAATTGTCGGTATGGTCAAACAATTTGCTGGCCGCACTCGAAAAGCAGCACCTAAAGTGATTCATGCAGGCAGAAAAGGTGAAGGCGGCTCTGGAAGAGGAGAGCGCCGTGGCAAGAAGGATGAAGGTGGTTCCGCAAGAGGAAATCGCCGTGGAAAAGGCAGCGACGAAAAAGAAAGCTCACGCGGTGGCAATGGCGGCCGCAAAGTAAAACAAAAACAGAAGTTTTACGAGGGTGTCGCTAAAAAATCGAAAAAGAAAAAATCGAAGAAACGATAATATTGTTGGAGGGCTAGCTGTAATTGGCTAGCCCTAAAAACTGTTGGAAAATGATGAGGTTGCTTCTAATTTCGGGTTGAGACTAAGAAATTAGAGGCATCTCCTTGGCAATTGTGCGGTTTAAATGTATTATTTTCTAATAGAGCTTTTGTTGTGAGATTGTGAGGTGTTTGCTTTGGCAAAAGGAACTGGGAAAGTATTAGCCCAAAATAAAAAAGCAGGCCATGATTACTTTATTGAAGAAACATTTGAAGCAGGAATGGTACTGCAAGGAACTGAAATTAAATCAATCCGAGCTGGCAAAGTGCAGCTAAAGGATTCATTCGTTCGTATTCGAAATGGTGAAGCATGGATTTCAAATATGCACATTAGTCCATACGAGCAAGGAAATCGTTTTAATCATGACCCGCTGCGTACTCGTAAATTACTCCTACATAAAAAGCAACTTGGCGAATTAGTCGGTCGTACAAAACAAGATGGCTACACAATTGTGCCACTAAAAATCTATATTAAAGACGGCTATGCAAAACTGTTAATTGGTGTAGGTAAAGGTAAAAAGAATTACGATAAGCGTGATGATTTGAAGAAGAAAGAAGCGAAACGTGAAATGGAACGTGCGTTTAAAGCAAAAAATCAATTTTAGAGATTCGCTAGTTCTACAGGGCTTTGGTTAATAAAGGTACTGTAGGAATAAAGAGATGTGTTGAAGTTTTGCTATAATTATCTTATAATAAGATTACAAATTGCCAGTGCATTAAGGCACAAGCTTATAACGCCTTTTTCCCGTATGTGTGAAAACACATCTCCTTATTATAATAGGGGGACGTTACGGATTCGACAGGGATGGTTCAAGCTTGAGCTGCGCGTCGGAGGTCTCGGCTCCGTCATCAACGGAAGTTATATAATAACTGGCAAACAACAAAATTTAGCTTACGCAGCTTAGTCTCGTAGCGCTCCGCCTCTCTATCGCCCATGTAGAGAACGTGGGGCTCAACTTTAGTGGGATACGGTCGGTGGTGCCGCTTGAGTCACCGGCAAGAGATTTCCAAGCTAGCGTGCAGGACGCCTGTTTGTCGGCATAATGACACGCGAATTGTAAGTAGGCAAACTACACGCGTAGAAGCTTGAGTATTGGAGTTTCTGGACGCGGGTTCGACTCCCGCCGTCTCCATAATATGAAATCAGTGGATTTCAAACAGAGTCAAAACCCTTGATAAACAAGGGTTTTTTATTTTGCACTGTTTCATTAAATCGTAGTTAATTTCAACAATCCGATGTTAAACCCGATGTTAAAAAATCAATTTAAATACTCATAAAGTCAGTGAATTTCATGATTGCTTCTTCTTTAGCTTTCTTTGTAACATGTGTATAAATGTCCATTGTTGTTTTTACATCACTATGCCCTAAACGATCTTGAACTTCCTTCAAACTAGCACCAGCTTCAAATAACAACGAGCAATGTGTATGACGTAAGCCATGTGTTGTGATTGAAGCAAGATTATATTTATTCTGTACATGTAAAATCCATTTGCGATCTTTGGTAGGCTGCAAGTATTCGTTTTTCTCATTACTAAATACAAGTTGATTTGGTTGCATTGTATTATAGCCTAGCATGTGATAATATTGCTTCTGCTTTTTCTTCCACTCTTTTAATACAGCCATTGTATTATCGTCCATTTTAATGGTACGAGAATCACCTGTTTTAGTAGATTTTACATACAACCGATTATTTTTACCTCTTGAAAGAGCCTTATTAATGCGGATTTCATTTTTTGTGAAGGTCAAGTCATTCCATGTAAGAGCAAATGCTTCTCCCTTACGCATTCCAGAATAAGCTAATAATCGGAAGAAGGCATATGCTTTATAATTACTTTCTTTTTCTAGGCACGAAAGAAATTCGATTAGCTGTTCACGAGTGTAAAAGTTTTCTGTTTTTTCTTCGTCAGTTACGATGGACTTCTTAGAAGCCTTAGTTGGCATATCTACATGATCAAATGGATTTTTTTGAAGATAACTGCGTTTAATTGCAAAATCTAGCACCTTAGCGGCATAGTGTTTTACTGTACGAAACTTCTTTAGTTTTCCCTCCCACTCATCCACATGTTTTTGACAAACATCAATATTGATCTTATCAATTTTATATTGACTCATAGCAGGTAATATATGATTCTTGAAGATTCCCCTTGTTTTTACGAATGTACTTTCTTCTACTGTTTTTTCGTAATTCTTAATCCAAATGTCATAAATATCTTGATAGGTCTCGGCAATCGTTTTTCGAAACGAACCTTTTTCAATTTCAAGTTTGATGCGTGCAAGCTCTAATTCTGCTTCTTTTTTTGTTTTAAAACCGCTGCGTGTTGTTCGTTTTTCATTGCCAGTTAACGGATCAACACCGATATATATTTTAAATCGATAACGCTTTTGTCCATTTTTTAATGTATAAGGTTCAATTGGTGTTGTATTTTTTTTAGCCATGATAATTCCCTCCTGTACCTTTCGGAGACAAGCTTTGAGGAGGAACTCAAATTTATCAAAGTCTATGAACTCTGACGTTTAATACATATCATATTTGGGCTTGGATTTCAATTTGAATAGGAGGTCCTCGATCAAAACTTGCACAATTATGTGATAATAAATTAGTGACTGTTGCGTTTTAGAAAATTATCAATTTCTGCTTTTGAAACACGTTTTACACCATCAATCACGCAGACTTTTAAGCCCATCTCTCTGAACTTTTTAAATGTATTGAATGATACTCCAGCGTAATCCGCACCTTCTTTAAGACTCATCCATTCCCTTGTCTGTGGATTTTCCGTAAATTCAGCAAAAGCATCTTTTACTGTTGCTAATACTACGTTTCTTAATTCTTCCTCGAATCCTGAAGGCATTTGTAATTCAAATCTCATGTTATCTTTACTCCTTAACATTCTATTACTGAATTAGTAGGTATCTGCTGTTGTTTTATCTCTACTAATTCCAACTTAGATATAATTAAGTAAACGGGCGGCTGTTAAAATTTATTGTTTCAAATAAAGTTGTTCATGTTCAAGACCTCCAAAAATGTCTAATTTTTATCCACAAAAAAACAATCTTGTTGGATAAAATTTATTATATATTCTTGAGTAATATCGGATTTGAAAACTGAAGGCAAGTTGAATAGGGGATTTGTTGGCAGTAACCCTTGATTTATAAAGGGAATTCAGTGAAAGTAACGAATATACATGTAGAAGATAATATTTATTCTAATTACAATTGCAGTGACAAAGCTCTTGCTATTACAGGGATGGAGCCATACTAAAATTAATTTTTCTGGGTATGTACCAACACCATGAAAAGCACCAGTTACTTTGTAACCGTTAATATCAAAGTCCCATCTAAAATTTAGAATTAAGTTGGATTCAGAAATTGCATTCAGAACTTAGAAGCTAGATACAGATGCTTTTATAGATCAAGAAGAGCATTATAACATCTAATAATTATAAAGAGGTTACAAACATTAAAAATAATTATTTAATAGAAATGCGGGTGATTAAACTGGATATTAATATAGGTCAACGTGAATATTTATTGGAGATACTTAATTATGAGTATGTTATACCAAATGAATTTCATACATGCGTTAAAGATGCAATAAAAAGATATGCAACTAATAGCAGATATTCTGAGGCTGCTATTGATTCAATGTTAAAAAAGCCTCAAAGTATGGCATCAAGTATAGGAGCAATTAGGGATAATAATTTGAGCCTTTTCAGAGGTAAATTTGCAGAATGGCTGGCATGTATTGAATATAATGCGTTAAAAAACAAGGGAAATGTATTAATGACAATTATTAATCCTGATTCAACTTCAAAGGCAGATTTATTGCATATCATTAATAATGGTGATAAATATGAAGCTATCCCTGGACCAGATATTAAATGCGGGGGTAGTACATATGTTTTAGAACAGTGGAGCAAAATTGTAAATAGTAGATATGATATACCTATGGTTGATATGGATGGTATTCTGACAACTGAAGAAGGGTTAAAAATGCTTACTGCCAAGCAACGAGAGAAGTTTGAACACCTTAAACAAGTACATCCTAAGAAGAAGCCTATTAAATCTGAGTGGAATAAACAAGAAATTAATAGGCTTATGATGGATTATCTTAAATATGTAAGCGATGATATTACCCCTGCTGATTCAGAAGATAGACCGTTTGTTGCCAGTAAAGAAAATCGCGATAGAATAAGAGATAAGTTATCTAAACTTCAAGGTAAAATAGAAAATCGGTCTAGCTGGGATGAGTTCTGTAAAAAAGCTTCTGAATTACCAAATATACCAGAAAATTATTTGAATCCTATGACCACGGCAAAAGTAGAAAAGAAAAAACTCGAAGAAGTATCCAGAAAAAATACTAAAGCTTCAACTGAAATTATAAATGGAAAGGGAAATAAAAAAGTTAACAAATCAATACTGAATGACTTTACAAAAATGGCAGCAAATTTCTTTGGATATACTTCTCGTACTGAAATGGTGCTGGATGTAGGTGGGAAAATATTAACCTCTCCTCCAGTTAAAGCCGCTGCGGGTAGAGTATTTGCGAACAAGTTATTTGGAAGGGGTTCGGAATCGGGACCAAGTCTAATTGATAATGATTCGATAGAAATAAAAAGTAGTACGAATGAAAGAGCTAATAAAAATTGTTCTACCCACGCTTCTCCTAGGGAACATAATGTAAAGGGGCATGGGCAGCATTACTATACAAGAGAAGGTCTGAAGTGGAAAGAAAAAGAGCCATATTCACGTGGGAAAAAGAATGAAAATATATGATGATGTTGATTATCTCTATAAAAAATAGCAAGTATAAAATCATACACACGGAATAATGTATAACTGCTTTGATTTATATAAGCGTTTAATTTGCTATATAGTATTAGGTAAATATAGTGACGGATTACTAGGCGGTCGCGAGGATTGAAATAAATAATAATGATGCAGAGATTGAATAATGGTCTCTGTATTTTTATGTTTGAACAAACGGAACAAATTGGATAAAAACAGAAGCACAGATCAATACCAGTGCTTCTGTTAGTACCTATTTTAATGCTTTATTTTGGGGTTGAACAAACATATTATACCCGTCGAAAGTCATCTTTTTACCGAATATTGTAAATCTCAAAGGTAAAATATTTAAAATAGAAACAGAAGAAATTAATATGAACAACAAAGATATGTTTGATAAAAAAGAATCAGAGTGAAATAATATATCCTTTGAAAAATAGTATACTAGGCAAACAGAAATAATATTAAATAAGATACCTCCAAAAGAGAAAAGGAAATATTTAAACCAATGGACCCTATTGGTTAATGAATAGTCACATCCCCCGCCTAAAAAATAGTATGTATTTATCTGTATTTTATTTATTGAAAAAAGCTCTTTTCCAATCCCTAATATAATCTTATTAAAGGGAATCTTAAATATTTTCAAGAAAAACGCATGACCCAATTCATGGATGAAAATGGTCAAGGGAAAAATAATTAATAATGTAATAAAAATATTAAAAATGTATTCTAGCATAAAAACTCCTCCTTAGATCATTGTCAAATCAATTGAAATAGTGACTCTATTCTAAGTACCCTATGGTACATAAAAGGAATTCACTAGATTTATTTTCTTATAGGTAGTTTTATTTAACAAGTAATAAATTGGAAGGGTAGGGGACGGTATACTTGGTATTTCTGTAAAGGAGATCGTCAATATAGCAGAAGTGTATTTGTAAAAGGTGATATTTATGATATTAATTCACCAAATATGGGTGTACCTATTGAGAATATTGATTCTAAGTTTGTCAAAGTAGAAGACACGAAGTTAAATTGTGTATAGAAATAATTAATCTGAAAGAAAATATGTTAAATAAGAGTTAAAAATTATGTTGCATAGTACAACGATACTCTGCACTAGAAAATGCTCTTTCATAATCGGGCGCTTTCCTGGAATAAAAGGATTGGCCCTTTTTGCGTTTTAGGGCCATATTGTTGAGGAAAGGAAAGGAAAGGAAAGGAAAGTATATACATAGTTATATATAATGCAATTGAGATTGTGAAGGATTACACATTAAACTACCAGGAAGAGACGTAATGCTCTTTCATTCTTTGTGGTTAAGTTTTGATTCATGGATGGCTAATGGGTCAGTTTAGCTAGATGGAAATATTTACTGTAATAAATTTTATGGGAAGGGTATTATCAATGTGGATATAAGTTTTTTCTGGATAAGTGGCTATTTCATTAGTAAAAGTAAAGTAACCCTTCCTCAACCAGAAGCTATTATGTATTGGGCACCAGGTATGTGATCATTGTGAGATTACAAATGCGCAAATTATTGAAGTAGAATAATTTTAGAAAACTGGATAGGTACCAACTGCCTGTAAAAAATCCATCCATTCCTCTTAAGAGGTAAACATAAAGATAGAACAATCTAACTTTAATTTCTAAAAAAACTCTCTGTCAACATCTCAAATTACTAGAAATGTATTTTACGTTTTAGAGATTTAGTGTTGAGATGGTAAAATAAATGTAAGTAAGGAAACTTAAAAGCTTCCTTTCTGTTGATAGGGGGTCATATTGATGGATGTAGATGAAAGAAAGAAAAGAGCTGCAGAACGTAATAAGAAAAAATTAGAAGAGCGAAGACGCAAAAATAGAGAAAAAGCTAATGATCCAGCTCGTATCGAAAGAGAAAAAAAGAAAAAAGAAGCTGAACTAAAAGCGCTAAACAATATAAAAACAGAGCCTACGCCAAAGAAGAAGTTTCAAAACAGAAAGAAGTTCCAGCCTAAAAAGGAAGAACCCCAACTTGGCATGTCAAAAGAAAATAAGAAATGGGAAAAAAAACGTGTTGACCGCTATAATAAAAAAGTTTGGAAAGGATGGGATCGTGTAGAAAAGTCTGGTCCTGTGACTACTTATAAAAAAAGCGAAGAATGATGGTATTACTAGTTTTGTTGAACCCAAGTAAAAGCAAAAATCACTCCGTTCAGAGTGCTTTATAATAGTGAAACGGATAGGGGATATGTCTTGATGGCGGTAAGCTTGTGGTGGGGAACAAGATTGAATTAGTAGCTATCTTTTTTCAAAAAGTGAATACCAACAATATAAATTATTGATCTTCAATAATCAGTGGTGCAGTATGATGGGAGATATTAATGTGGATAATTTTCATAAATATGAAAGATCTATGAAACAAAGACCTCATGTGGTAATTTTAGGAGCAGGAGCAAGTTGTGCAACTATCCCAAATGGGGACAAAAACGGAAAGAAAATATCTGCAATGAGTGGATTTGTAGAAAAACTAGGGTTGTCAAATATTATCGAGAAAGTATCTATTCAAACGATATCTAATAATCTTGAAGATATTTATATGGAATTGGATGAACGTAGTGTAGATGATCCTAAATGTTTCGAAGTGAAATCTGAATTAGAAGAAGTTATTCAAGAATATATGAGTGGATATAAGTTGCCAGATGATCCAACTATTTATGATTTTTTGATTATGAGTCTTACGGAAAAGGATATAATTGCAACATTTAATTGGGATCCACTTCTAGTTCAAGCTATCGCACGTGCTCAACGCTATACAAAAAATATTCCTAATGTTGCTTTTCTACATGGAAATGTGGCTGTTGGTTTTTGTGAAAATGATAATGTCATGGGGAATGTTGGGATGCCTTGTAAATGTGGTGAGCCACTTAAACCAATGAAACTGTTATATCCAGTTAAAAAGAAGGATTATAGCAGTGATGTTGCTATTAAAAAATCATGGAAGTCTTTAAGTAATGCTTTAGAACAAGCATATATGATCACAATTTTTGGCTATAGTGCACCAAAGAGCGATGTTGAAGCAATTACTATGTTGAAAAAGGCATGGGGCTCAATCAATGATAGAAAGCTTGAAGAAATTGAAATAATTGATATTCGAGATGAAGATACTGTAATTGAATCGTGGAACGAGTTTATTCATACTCATCATTATTCATATCATACAAGTTTTTTTGATTCTACATTGGGACGTTGTCCGAGACGAAGTTGTGAAGCAACATTTGATAGGCTAATGAATTGTATTTGGCTTGATTCAGAAAAGGGATTTAAACAGAATATGAATTTTTCCGATATTGATAAAGTTACTTATAAGTTAATTATTGAGGAAGATGAAAAAAGAAGAACACTAAGCATGCTTGATCATCCATACAAGTAAAAACAACTAAGAGATTGTTCAGAAATATACAAATCTTATTCCACTAACTAGCCGTTATTGAATAACGATTAATAACAATCGGTCATGATTGTTAAACAAGTGAACCATCAAAGGATGGTTCTTTTTATTTAACACTTTACTGTATAGCAAATTGGCAATCTCTAAAACTGTTCAATTTAATGTCTCATTGATATGGTACTCTACTTGTTTAATTAAATCACTCGGGGCAATTTCCAACACATTAGCAATCTTAAAGATTGTAGAAAGAGTGGGCTGCCGCTGTGCTCTTTCTAAAAGCCCAATATACGTTCTATCTAAATCACACCTCAGTGCTAAATCTTCTTGTGATAGTTGGGCATCTTTCCGAAGTTTCCTCAGTACATAACCAAAAGCCTCATTAAGTTCCATTGTCACAATCACCTCTTAGTCTAAAACTAAAAGAATGAACAAATAACTCTACAGACTATAGTCATCAAACAAGTGCTGATGTTATAATAATTTTTAGAATTGTTAAATGTTGTAATTAAGAAGAAAAAGCAATTGGATAATAACTAGTAAAAGAGCTATGAGAGTAGATGACTACTAGAATGAAAAACTATTTTAGTACAGGAGGAGAATATCTAATGAGAGTATTTTTAATTTATCCAGTTGATTTAGGAAATGAAGATTGGATACAAGTTCATTTTGCTGAAAATGCTAATCAGGCAATTAAAAAAGCATGTAATTATTATGTGGAACACACTTATTTTGAAAATTACGAAGATAGTTACCGTCACAATTATCCCGAAAAATCCAGTCCATATTACTATTTTCATCAAGATGAAAAAGGTTATTTGTATGATGACGAATGGCAAATTCGACGAGATCTAAATGAGAAATATCAAGATGACGAAACAAAGTTAGATCAATACATAAACACACATTTTCGCGAAAATGTTTATAAATTCTTTAATGAAGATATATCGTTGGCAGATGAATATTTAGAAGTACAAGAATATAATGCTTCATCTAATCGGTCTAAATATGGTTTTAGCAACGACCTATATGCTTACATATTGAGAAAGTTTGAGTTCGAAATTCAAAAAGGATTTGTCGTTAAAGAAATTGAACAAAATCAATAATTTTAATACAAATGAACAACAAGTTGAAGTAGGTGAAGAGTATGGGGCTTAAAGGGCAAATGGGTGTCTCTGGTAGCATTGAGCGGCCACGAACTGCCAAACAGAAGAAAGATGCTGAAGCGCGAAAAAAAGCAGAAAGAAAGCAATTTGAATATTTCACACAATACAGATGTACAAAATGCGGAAGAACAACCGAAGAACCTATGAAAGGAGTAAATAAATTATTTTGTGTGAATTGCCATATTGAGGGTAAAGGGTTAAATGAAGTTTTAAAAATGGAAACAAAAGGGAAAAGATTGAAAACATCAGCTTATATGCCTAAAAGTAAGAAGAATTATGGTAACAAGAAGCCAAAATTTAAAAAGAAGAAATCTACTAAATAATTTCTATAAGAATTTAAATTTAAATTTATCAATAGAATATATTGTACATTAAAATGAGCGCAGCAAGAAGTGTAACAAAAATTAATAGACACATACGAAAGTAAATAGAAAACAATTTTTGGTTTTAGTATAGATTGGGAGTGTGTACCAATGAAATTTGAATACTTTAATGATACGGGTCGAGAAATAGGTATTCACCCTGCAACAAGAGAACATGGAACGGAATGCGATATGTCGCCAATTAAACACTTAGAAATACGAACATTTTATCTTCCAGATGGTACTTATCCTTGGGTGAAAATGTGGGATTACGAAGAGGAACGAGGCGGTCTTTGTATTTTAGTTTCGCCTCATATAGAAGATAAATAGATAAAACTAGAAGTAGATTCGAAGAGTGAGCAATTCTCTTGGATCTACTTTTTTAATTAGACTCACTTAATAATACGCCTTGTTATCACATTTTTTGTTTTAATAATTATTTATTAACTGCTTAATTTATTAAACAACAACAATGTCGTTCTAATGAGCATTTAGTTATGAATCTAACTTTTTAATAGATAGTTATAATAGATTACTATATTATGAGTGTATGGATTATTTTTACAAATTAAGAGTAATAATAAATATTTTTAACTAAGGTATAGGGGGTAAGAGTTAATGTTCGAGATTGAGAAGGGTAACAAAGTTAAACCACCAAAAAACTATGTTCAACACTTTTCAACGAGAATTCCTTGGAAGGATAACGACTATACGGGGAGAATTGACAATAATCCTAAGTATAATGTAGCTGCTCAAGTAATCCCGAATATAGCAACTTCAAGAGACTTGGAATTTGAAGAAATAAATAAAGGTAAAAGTTACGAAGCAGTAGGACCAGTAAAAATGCAAAGCTGGATTACAGAAAATGCTGCGTTTATGAGTGATACCAACCTTTATCTTAAAATGAAACATCCATATAAAAAAGGAAATGCAAAGTTCAGTCATTTTGAAGAAACTACTTTTGAGGTACAACCCTATTCATTTCTATTGCGCCCTTTTTCTTGGACATTAAAGAATAATGCGAATGAGAAACAAAAGTATTACAATTTTTATTTTGACTTAGAAAAGACAGAACAAATGCTGGATTGGTCAAGTTCGTGGGTATCGCATGGAGAATCTCAAAAAGGGATCTTTGATTACTTCTTTTCCGGCATAAAACCGAACAATTCATTGATATTTCCATATTACAAACAAGTGCCATTCATCGAAGATAATCGCCGTGTAATTGCGGGTATAGGAAATTTAGTATCAAATGTAGAAATTCGTGAGTATGAGTCTGATGGAACTAGTGGCGAAAAAAATTATATTTGGGAGACAAATGCAGCCCATTCAATAAGAGATAATGGTAATGCAGGCTTTTTAATGCCTTATCTTGAAATCTCCGAGTATATAAAAAAGCATCCTGAATTTGATGTATCAACTGTCACATTGTTTGAACCAGCAGGATTTAGAGCGGAATTTTCATATGCAGCTGAATGGGTCAGCTATGATGCGGCTATCGATGTGCTAAATCAAGCGAAAATGGCATTGAAAAATATTGCAAAACTCAATCTAAAAGAAGTCAATCATGAATGGGTGAATCGTCAACTTGATTATGTTGATAATCAGTTAAAAAGTGTTTGGAATCAACGTGGAATTTTCCCAGGATTAGGTTCAATCTTATCCGCTTTCGGTGTTAGATATGGTTTCGATATTGCTCATCATATTGATTTTTCTGAAAATGACTTAATTACTGAATTAAAATTATATTTTTCAGGAGATAAAGAAATAGGTATTGAGAAACTGGATGACAGCCTAGCTGACAAAGAGGATGAATTTACTGGTTTACTGAGAAATGAAAACAAAACTCGTTACTTCGAACTTCTATCTCGATTGAATTTGTCTGTCGAACAAGCTACGCATGCATGGGATCACCTGAAAAATTATGCTGCTGAAATTGTTGAAAACCCATATCTATTATTCGAGCTTACTAGAAAAGAAAAGGACGAGCATCAAATTACTATTTCTCAAATCGATAACGCTATGTTTGTTAATCCACTAGTGGAAAACAAACACCCTCTCAATAAACCAACCAAAATGAGAACTGAGGGTGATAAGCGCCGATTTAGAGCTTTAGTGACATTTGTTTTAGTTCAGTCAGCAAATCGTGGCCATACATTACTCAGCTATGAACGGGTTGTAGAAGAGATTAATCAATTACCATTAGATCAAAGAACTGATTTTCAAATTGAAAAGATTGAAGGTACACTGGAGTATTTACAGGACGGTGAATTGTACGTTGATGTGGAAAATACCTACATCAAATTGAAGGAATATCAAGAATATAAACAATTAGTTGTTGATATCGTCAATTGCCGTTTAGAAACTACTTTACCTAGTAAACAAAACTGGAGGAAAATTATTGATGACCAGTTTAAAGATCTGGAAAAAAATAACGAAGAGAACGATGAACTAGCTCGTAGTGAAAAGGCGATAGCCCTAAAGATTATAGAATCATCTAAAATCTCTGTCCTATTGGGAAGAGCGGGAACGGGTAAAACGACAGCACTTGGATTTTTAGCTTCATCAAAAGATATTAAAGCTGGGGGAGTATTAGCATTAACTCCTACTGGGAAAGCAAGAGTTCAACTTGAGAATTCGTTTAAGAAAAATAAAGTTGAAGCTGAATTTATGACTGTGGCGCAGTTTTTAATTCGTTCAGAAGGTTTCAGCTGGAACACAATGGCATATAAATTGCCAAGCAAACCTAGTACAAGTATTGCAAAAACCGTTATTATCGATGAAAGTTCAATGTTAACTGAAGAAATGTTTGCAGGCATACTCAAACTTGTTGACTCTCATGCTGAGAGAATCGTCTTTATAGGAGATCCAAATCAATTACCCCCAATAGGTGCAGGACGTCCATTTGTCGATTTGATTAATTATCTGAACACTGCTCATCCAGACAAAGTTGCAACGTTAAAAACTGAGATGAGACAAGGTACAGGTGGCGATGATTTGTCATTTGCACAGATATTCTCGAATTCGGAATCCATTGATAAGGATGTAATTTACCGTATATACAACAACCAAACAGATCATCGCCTTAAATATATTCAATACACAGATTTAGATGAATTGGAAAAGGTATTTTTTGAGGAACTGGTAGAAATCACAGAAATGACATCTGTAGATGATCTCGATGGTTTCAACAAAAGCATAGGAGCTGTGAAAAATGGTAATTATACAAATTATAATACCGGAGACCATATTGAAGATTGGCAAGTCCTATCTCCTACAAAATTTATAGGAACGGGAAGTTATTATTTAAACAACCAAATCCATCAAAAATATCGACAAGAGACAGTTGAAAGTTGGAAAAAGTGGAAATGGAAAAATAAATACGAACCCCAATCCGTTGAAAATATTGTTTTAGGTGATAAAGTTATTTCAAATAGAAACGAAAAGAGAAAAGCTTGGGATCATACCGAAGAATATATAGCAAACGGAGAACTTGGCATATTATGCAGAGCTCAAAAGAACGGAAATTATCCAACATCATATAGCTTCCGTTTTGGTTCATTTAAAGGGAAAGTATTTTCGTATACCCAAAATGAATTTGGGGGAGATAACAGTGATTCTAAATTAGAACTTGCTTATGCTCTTACAGTCCACAAATCACAAGGTTCAGGTTTTGGAAAAACTATAGTAGTCATAAATGGAAAAAGTTCATTTGTTACAAAAGAACTTTTATATACTGCGTTTTCTCGCCAACGTGAAAAGCTAATTGTCATAAGCGATTTGTCCATTCAAGAATTAGTTCAGTATGCGAATGATTGGTACTCAGATACTAAACAACGTTATACAGATTTATTTGAAGTTCCAAACATTGTTGAAATAGAGCTAGGAAAACATAAACGGTACTTTGAAGAAAGATTGATTCATAAAACGATTCGTGGTGAGATGGTAAGATCAAAGTCCGAAGTAATTGTAGCAAACATTCTGGATAAGATGAAAATTGACTATTCCTATGAAGAACCATTAGTGATTAGTGGTAAAACTTATATTCCTGATTTTACTTTACGCTACCAAGGCAAAACTGCTTATTTAGAGCATCTTGGAATGCTAGGAAATAAATCATATAGGAAGCATTGGGACGAGAAAAGAACAAATTATGAAAGTGTCGGAATAACGGAAAAAATCGGTAATTTAATAATTACAGAAGATGGATTAGACGGAAGTTTAGATGCTACGTTAATAGAGAGTAAAATTCAAACGTGGGTAAACAATAGTTGAATTGTAGTTCCTGTAATTTATTTTAGAATAAAAACAAACGCCAAATACCTTCATATAAAGGGGTTTGGCGTTTGTTTTTTCTACAATGATATTAAATTGGAGGAATCATAGATACAGTAATGCTACAGTTCAATTAGTCCTTTAACATGCTCACTTGCTTTTGTAACTGAATGTACAAAAGATCGAGTTTGGTTACGACGATTGTATCCCAATCGACTGTATTCGCTCAATAAAAGATTAAATTATGACAGTTTTGTTTTGGTGCCTTAGCACAATATAACAACATGTATATTTATCCTGGAATTAGGATTTAAGGTTTTAATTTTATATGGTAAAATTATACTAATACTCACATGATTTACATATTAATTTAAGCAAATGGGAATTATTTTTGGACAAGCAATTCTATCCTCTAAGACAAGGAATTGATGCGGCTGAGAATAAAAGAATAATAGACAAAGTCTTTTCTTAAAAATCATCAAAAATCAAAAGAGTAGGTAGAAGTTAATTATGCCTACTTTATTTCTCTAGTTCTAATAAATGTAAACGTACTAAGTAATTGGTATTACTAGCTGCGTGCTTGTTCATCACCGCAATACGAGCTTATAATGAAGTAAGGAATATGTTAAGGGGGAATAGGTAATTGAATTATCAACTTATAAATAAGTTAAATACTGAAGTTCCTCAATTGAATAATAAGTACTATAAATTACTATATATCTATGAGTCTAAATTTGGGAATACTTTAGAACGATATAGTGAAGAAAATGCTATTCCTTATTTAAATATTAATCTAATTCTAAGTGAAAAATTACAACATGTTCAAGCGAGTAGACGCCCATATAGAGCAGCTGAATATTTGAAAGAACTTCTTTTAGAAACAGAAAAAGATATCATATGCATCGATTACTATGAACTCTTATTTGAACCGTCACTGAACTTGAATCCATTTGAACTATTTAATAGTATAAGTCGAAATAAGACATTACTTATAACTTGGCGCGGTGATATTAAGGATGGTTATTTTATTCATGCCGTCCCGGGGCACCCAGAGTATGTTAAAATGCCAATAAAAGATGCGGTATTAATTCATTAATGAAAGGGTGTAATAAACTGATGAAATACAGAGATTTAGTACAGTTTGAACCAATTGAATCGGTTATCCAATTAAAAGATGCAAACGATTTAGAAAAGGCGTTTCATCTATTAGAAACATATGTAATTTCCGAACGTATGGCAGAGCAACTAAACGAGCTTATTATTACACAACTTCAATTTGCAAAAGCTGCCGATAACAAAGGTTTGCTTATCGTTGGTAACTATGGAACAGGTAAATCGCATTTAATGAGTGTGATTTCAACAATTGCTGAACGTGAAGGTGCAAGTGAACATATTAATAACCCATCTGTAGCAGAAAAAGCAAAAGAAATTGAAGGGAAATTTAAAGTTATTCGTTTGGAGATTGGTAGTGTTGGTACTTCATTACGTGATATTTTATGTACGTCAATTGAAGATGGACTTTCTAAAATGAATATTGATTTCAAATTTCCACCATTTGATCAAATCACAAATAATAAAGAAGCATTAGAAGAAATGATGGGATTATTTAATGAACGTTATCCTGATCATGGTTTATTAGTTGTTGTGGATGAGTTATTGGACTATTTACGTGGTCGAAGAGAACAAGAGTTAACGCTTGATTTAGGTTTCTTACGTGAAGTTGGGGAAATTTGTAGTAAAACGCGCTTCCGATTTATTGCAGGTATTCAAGAGATGCTATTTGATAATCCAAGATTCAGCTATGTTGCTGAACCATTACGCCGTGTGAAAGAACGTTTTGAACAAGTTCGTATTATTCGAGAGGACATTGCTCATGTAGTATCTCAACGATTATTAAAGAAAACGGATGAACAAAAAGCATTAATTCGTGAACACTTATCAAAATTCACTAAGCTTTATCATCGTTTAAGTGAAGATATGGAATCATTTGTGAACTTATTCCCAATCCATCCAAGTTATTTAACAGCATTTGAAAAAGTAAATAATATTGAAAAACGAGTTGCCTTAAAAACGATAAGTATTGAAATGAATAAAATTATTAACGAGGAAGTATCAGATGGAGCACCTGGATTAGTTTCATATGATAGCTATTGGAAATTCATCGAGGAAGATCCATCCTATAAGGCTATACCAGAAGTAGCAGAAGTACTCGATAAAGCCAAAATATTAAAAGATCGTGTGCAAAATGCCTATGCGAAACGACTATATAAACCAATGGCATTACGTATAGTTGACGCACTTTCATTGTATCGATTATCCACAGCTGATATTTATGACAATGTAGGTTTAACTGCAGAAGAATTACGTGATGACTTATTTTTAAATTTACCTGGTAGTAACGATATGTTATTGGAGGAAGACGATCCAGCAGATTTCTTAAAAGGTACAATCGATGTTGCAACGAAAGAAATTCAAAAAACGGTCAGTTTCCAATACTTATCTACCAATGAGTCGAATGGTCAGTATTATTTAGATTTAAAGAAAGACATAGATATCGAAAGCTTAATTTCTCAACGTGCAGAAACAATCGAGGAAGACAAGTTAGATCGTTATTACTTTAATATTTTAAAACAAGCCATTACATTAGATGACAATACGTATGTTACTGGCTATAAAATTTGGCGTCATGATTTACCTTGGGATAAACATCGTGTGACGCGCCAAGGATATCTATTCTTTGGTGCACCAAATGAACGTTCAACAGCACAACCAGAGCGTGATTTCTATATTTACATGCTTCGTCCGTATTTAAAAACACCATTTAAAGCCGAACAGAAGCCAGACGAAGTGTTTTTCGAGTTCAATCGTTCAGATGAGCGATTCGATCAGTTGTTAAAACTCTACGCAGCTGCAGATGACTTAAGAATCGATGCAACTTCTACAACAAAGAATCTATATACAAGAAAATTAGAAAGTTATTTCAAGGAAATTAATAAGTGGCTGAATGAAAACTTTGTCCATACTTTCGAAATTACGTATAAAGGGAAAAAAGGGACTGTTTTAGAATTTGGCATGTTCTTGCCTCAAAATGCAACAATTCAAGAAATTATTAATTCAGTTGCAGAAGGTTTATTGACAGATTGGTTTGAACAAAAATATGAGGATTATCCTTCGTTTAGTCAAATCCAAGGTGCGTACTTGTCTAAAAGTAATTTGCAGGGCTATGTATCAGAAGCGTTAAATTACTTGATCGGCAAGGAAACAAAAATGGGAAGTGCCATTTTAAACGGACTTGTTTTATTGGATAACGCGAATAAAGTAACAACTAAAAACTCTGGATATGCAAAGTGGATTTTGGATTTACTAGAAGCGAAAGGCAATGGCCAAGTTGTTAATTACAACGAGATAATCGAAACTGTCACAATTCGCGGAACAGAGGATTTAACATATACGAAGCAATTTAAACTAGAACCAGAATTGTTAATTGTACTACTTGCTACTATGGTTAGTACGGGTGATATAGAAGTCACAATTGATAATAAAACGTATAATGCAACGAGTTTGCAAGAGTATATTCAATTACCATTATCTAAACTTACACACTTTAGTCATGTGAAGAAACCAACAGACTTACCTTTAAAAGAATTAAGTGCAATTTTAGACTTATTTGGTGTGTCTCTACCTAACTTTGAGGATAAGGCTCTTTCTCAAGCAATTGTAACTATGACAGAAAAAGCAAATGAACGAATTAATGAAACGTTACATGTTATTCAAATTGTGAAGAAAGGGTTCCCAATGTGGGAAGGGATGCTTTTAAGTAATATTGAAATTCAAGAGAGTGTGAAGACATTAGAAGCTTTCAAGGAATTTTGTGAAGGAGTAAAACGTTTTAATACACCAGCTAAAATGCGTAATTTAAAATATGATTTAGGAACAATTGAAGCACAAGAAAACGCATTGCAAAAATTAACTTACTTTACAAATTTACATCATGTTATTGAAGAATGCATGAAAGTTGCAAACTATATTCAACTAGCGCAGTCAACAATGGGGATTCAAACGAATTGGTCGCACCGTGCTGCAGAGGCTTTAGATGAGCTTTCATTTGTGTTGAAGAAGCAAGAAAATCATTTAGAAGCTTTACAAAATGTGATTGCCCTAAAACAAGAATATATTCAGATTTACATTGAACATCACGATCAATCCCGCTTAAATGCAACTGAAAACAACTTGAAAAAGACATTGCTTACATCTAATGAATTGAAAACGTTAAAACAACTTTCAAATTATATTTCGATTTTACCTTCTGAACAAATTCAGAATTGGGAAAAATCATTAACTGATTTAAAAGAATGTTATGCAGTGACAGCGGAAACACTAGAGCATACCCCATTATGTAATAGTTGTAAGTACCGTATGTCTGAAGTATCTGGTAACGAAAAAGCAGAACTGAAAAAGTTAGAGGAACAACTTCCAAAAATTTATGAAAGCTGGATTGACACATTATTAACAAGCTTAAATGATCCATCTGTAAAAGAAAATATAGAGCTTCTACAAAATGAGCAAAAAGCGTTAGTTAAACAGTTTATGGACTCAAAAGAATTATCGTTACCATTAGATATTCGCTTAGCTCAAGCCATAAATGATTTATTAAAAGGATTCAATAAAGTAGAAATTTCTCTTGAGGATCTCGAAAATATGATGGCGAATGGTAATCCACTGTCTGTAGATGAGGTTCGTAAACGATTTGATGAACTTTTGAGAAGAACAGTAGGTACAAGCAATACAAACCAAGTTCGTATCATGTTAAAAAAATAAAAGGAGAGAATAAACATGACAAAAAATTCAGAACAACTCTCTTTAATCAACAAATCTGAGGCAGACAACACACCAGTAGTCTGCCTTGGAATTACGTTTGAAAACGATGAAGCAAGAAGAGAATATTTCCGTGAAGAATTACGAAAGAAACTACCTGAATTAAGGCAAATTGAAGGTTTTCCAGTTGGGGAAGATGAAGATATCATTGCAATTTCAGACCCGCCGTATTATACTGCTTGCCCGAATCCATGGGTTAATGAGTTTATTGAGGAATGGGAAAAGCATAAAAGTGTTATTGAGACAAATAATTATTTTCGAGAACCTTTTGTAGCCGATGTCAGTGAAGGAAAAACAGATCCTATTTATTTAGCACATTCTTATCATACTAAAGTTCCACACAAAGCCATAATGCGCTATTTACTTCATTACACGCAACCTGGAGATATTATTTTAGATGGCTTTTCAGGGACTGGAATGACAGGGGTAGCTTCGTCTCTTTGTAATGATACAAAAACATTAGAATCAATGGGATTTGAAGTAAACGGAAATATTGTAAAAGATCCAATTAATAATGAACAGTATTCAAGGGGTCATCGAAATACTATACTAAATGATTTATCACCAATTGCAGCCTTCGTTTCTCAAAACTATGTAAATCCTAGTCATGCTGAATCTTTCTCAAAAGAAGCTATTCAATTAATGGAAAAAGTTAAAGCAGAATGTGGATGGATGTTTAAAACACAACATATTAACGATGGTGAAATTCAGTATGATTCAAATGGAGAAGTTATTTTTGGAGACGTGAATTATACAGTTTATAGTGATGTGTTTGAATGTTCTTCTTGTATGAACGAAATCATTTTTACTGAAGTTGCTTTTAACTTAGAAACAGGTAGCGTCTTAAAGGAATTTAATTGCAATCATTGTGGGGCAAAGTTAACAAAAAATGGTTTGTCTCGTGTTAAAGAAACTATAATAGATGCAGAGGGCGAAAAAGTAGTATTATCAAAACAAATTCCATATTTAATAAACTATAATATTGGGAAAAATAACTATACTAAAAAAATTGATAGTTATGATATTAGTTTATTGAAAAGAATTGAAGAAACAGAAATTCCATATTGGTACCCCAAGGAACATTTACCTGATGGAGTTAATATTAACCAACCTAAAATAAGTCATGGTCTTACTAAAGTACACCATTTTTACTCAAAAAGAGCACTTCTAACTTTAGCAAAAACATTTGATTTATTGCATAAAATGCAATCAAAAAATAGACATTATTTGCATTTTGCTTTTGAACAAGCAATTCTTGGTATGTCAAAAATAGCACGTTATGTACCAACCCACTATTCTCAAGTAAATCAATATTTAAGTGGTACACTATATATTGGGTCACAAATAGTAGATGTTTCACTTGAGTATATTTTAAATAATAAAATCAAGCGATTAACAAAATTATTAGGAAGCTTTGAATCTAATTTTGAGAGAACAAATCTAGTATCTACACAAGCTATTCAATCTTTAAAAACAATAATGCCTAACTCAATTGACTATATTTTTACTGATCCACCATTTGGAGCCAATTTAATGTATTCAGATTTAAATTTACTTTGGGAATCATGGTTAAAAGTTAAAACGAATATTGACAAAGAAACTATTGTAAACCCTGTACAGGAAAAAGATATTGATAACTATAAAACACTTATGCAAGAGGCATTTGAAGTTTATTATAAGGTATTAAAGCCGAATAGATGGATTACAGTTGAATTTAGTAATTCTAAAGCTAGTGTTTGGAATGCAATTCAAGAATCTATGCAAAAATCAGGATTTGTTATTGCAAACGTTGCAGCCTTGGATAAAAAACAAGGAAGTTTTAAAGCTGTTACATCTACTACAGCGGTAAAGCAGGATTTAGTAATATCTGCTTACAAACCTTCAGAAGAAAATATTCAAAAAATGCGAGAGCAAACAAATACTCAAGAATCAGCCTGGACATTTGTAAATCAACACTTAGAAAAACTCCCAGTATTCCTTGGAACTAAAGGAGAGGCTTCTATGATTGCCGAACGTATGCCACGGATCTTATTTGACCGCATGATTGCGTACCATGTTCAGAACGGGTTACCAGTACCAATTTCGTCAGCAGAGTTTCAAGAAGGAGTAGCACAACGCTTCCCAATGCGTGATGGTATGGCATTTTTAGAGTCACAGGTTGCTGAGTATGATAAGAAGCGCATCCTTGTGAAGGAATTCACGCAAATGAATTTATTTGTTTCTGATGAAACTAGTGCTATTGAGTGGATTCGTCAGCAATTAATGAAAAAACCGCAAACGCGACAAGACTTACACCCACAATTTATGAAGGAAATACAGCATATTGCTAAACATGAGAAATTACCTGAGTTGGATGATTTGCTAACTCAAAACTTCTTACGTTATGAAGGTGATGAATCTGTACCTGATCAAATTGTTAGCTATTTACATCGTAACTATAAAGATTTGCGCGGATTAACAAAAGATGATGAGAAATTAAAAGAAAAAGCAATGAACCGTTGGTACGTACCTGATCCAAATAAACAAGCAGACTTGGAAAAATTACGTGAAAAAACTTTATTACGTGAATTTGAAAGTTATTTAGAGGAATTGGGTACACATAAGAAAAAATTAAAACAATTCCGAACTGAAGCAATTCGTGCTGGATTTAAAAAGGCATGGGGAGAGAAGGATTATCAAAAGATTGTCTATGTCGGTGATCGCTTACCTGAGTCGGTTATCCAGGAAGATGATAAGCTTCTGATGTATTATGATAATGCACAGGTTCGTGTAGAAATGTAAGTGTTTAGGAGAGATAACAAATGAAGGAAAAGTTCAAACAAATCTCTTTAATTAATGAATTTGAGGCAGACAACACACCAGTTGTTTGCCTTGGTATGACATTTAAAAATGAAGAACAAAGAAAAGAATATTTCCGTGAAGAATTACGAAAGAAATTACCTGAATTAAAAAAAATTGAGGGCTTCCCTATTGGGGAAGATGAAGATATTATCGCACTGTCTGATCCTCCCTATTACACAGCATGTCCCAATCCTTGGTTAAATGATTTTATTAAGGGTAATTCTGAAAGGTTAAAGGATGATCAATCTCCATTTATTTTAGATGTATCAGAGGGGAAAACAGACCCTTATTATATGGTGCATAGTTATCATACTAAAGTTCCTTACAAAGCAATAATGCATTATATTCTGCATTATACGAAACCGGGTGATGTAATTTATGATGGATTTTGTGGAAGTGGAATGGCTGGAATAGCGGCATATCTATGTGAGTCAACTGACGAAATAATTCAATTAGGTTATCGAATTGAAAATGAAAAGATATACGATCAAGAAGATAATTTTGTTAGTGAAGTTGGGCAGAGAAAAGCATTACTCTCTGATTTATCACCATTAGCTACGCATATTGCATCCCAATTAAATTACGACTTCGATAGAGAAGAATTTAAGAAGTTTATGCTAACAGAAATTGATAAATTAGAAAATGATTTAGGTTGGATGTTTGAAACTACGTATCAAGGGCAAAAGGCCAAAATTAATTATGTTATTTGGAGTGAAAATTTTATTTGCCAATCATGTGCTCATGAAATTAATTTTTGGTCTGTTGCTATAGAAAGAGACGAAAAGAAAGTAAAAGATAAGTTCTCATGTCCAAATTGTGGAGTATTAACATCAAAAAGTGAATTAACAAGAGCAATGGAAACTAAGTTTATCCCTGAATTAAATATTTATTCTGAAACAAGTAAATTTACTCCTAATGTAATCAATTTAATATACCAGGGAAAAAGAACTGAGAAAGAAGTAGATGATAAAGATATAGAAGTTTTGAAGAAAATAGAAGATTATCGCATGAAGTATAAAGTGCCAACTAATCCAATACCTAGTGGAGATGAGATTGGTAGATTGAAAAATAATGGTGTTTATTATGTAGATCAATTACTCACTGATAGAAATAATATAATACTTTGTGAATTGAAAAATCGTATAAAAAAAACAAAATATTCTAAAGAAGCACTATTCATTATTACAGCAGCCATAAATAATTTGACACAATTATATAGATGGCGTGCTAATGGCAAGGGAGGAATAATTTCTGGAACATATTATTTACCTTCAACACCACAAGAAAATAACCCTTTTAATCAGTTAAGAAGAAAAGTAGAAGATTTCTTAAAAATTGAATTTAAAAATTATCCTAGGAATACTTTAGTTAGCACGAATTCTATTACGAAATTACCTGTTGAAAATAATTCAGTAGACTATATATTTACTGATCCCCCTTTTGGCGCTAATTTAATGTACTCAGAATTAAATTTAATTTGGGAAACATGGATTGGAGTATTAACTGATAATGACACGGAAGCAATTGTTAATAAAAGTCAGAATAAAAATACATCAAAATATTATGAACTGCTTAATAAGGGATTTAAGGAATACTTTAGAATTTTAAAGCCAAACGGATGGATTACTGTAGAGTTTAGTAACTCTAAAGCAAGTATTTGGAATGCTATACAAGAAGCTATTCAAAAAGCTGGTTTTATAATAGCAAATGTTTCAGCATTAGATAAGAAGCAGGGGAGTTTTAAGGCGGTTACAACGACAACAGCTGTCAAACAAGACCTAGTAATTTCAGCTTATAAACCTTTCGAGGAAAATATTCAAAAGATGCATGAACAAACAAACACTCCGGAATCGGCTTGGACGTTCGTCAATCAGCATTTAGAAAAGCTTCCAGTGTTTCTTGGCTCAAAAGGTGAAGCATCTGTGATTGCAGAACGTACTCCACGTATACTATTCGACAGAATGATCGCTTATCACGTTCAAAATGGGTTACCTGTCCCAATTTCTTCTGCCGAATTCCAGGTAGGCGTTGCTCAACGTTTCCCAATGCGTGATGGTATGGCATTTTTAGAGTCACAAGTTGCTGAATATGATAAGAAACGCATCCTTGTCAAAGAATTTACACAAATGAATCTATTTGTTTCTGATGAAACTAGTGCGATTGAGTGGATTCGTCAGCAACTCATGAAAAAGCCTCAAACACGCCAAGACTTACATCCGCAATTTATGAAGGAAATTCAACATATTGCTAAACATGAGAAATTACCTGAGTTGGATGATTTGCTAACTCAAAACTTCTTACGTTATGAAGGTGATGAATCTGTACCTGATCAAATTGTTAGCTATTTACATCGTAACTATAAAGATTTGCGCGGATTAACAAAAGATGATGAGAAATTAAAAGAAAAAGCAATGAACCGTTGGTACGTACCTGATCCAAATAAACAAGCAGACTTGGAAAAATTACGTGAAAAAACTTTATTACGTGAATTTGAAAGTTATTTAGAGGAATTGGGTACACATAAGAAAAAATTAAAACAATTCCGAACTGAAGCGATTCGTGCTGGATTTAAAAAGGCATGGGGAGAGAAGGATTATCAGAAAATTGTCGATGTCGGTGACCGATTACCTGAATCAGTTATTCAGGAAGACGATAAGCTCCTTATGTATTATGATAACGCACAAGTTCGTGTAGAAATGTAAAGTGGGTGACGAGATTGAACTGGGTTGAGAAAATTACATCCTATTTCTCCATTAAAGGAGCATTGTATGTCGTAGCTGATTCTCAAGGTTTGCTAACTCGAGAAGAAGTACAAGATGTTTTTCAGAAACAGCAAATTTTCGTTACAACAATTGATGATCCAATGTTACTTCGATTGATGTATGAAAGAAATTTTCGTCATGTTTCCAGAGAAGAAAGAGCTACAATGTTAGTTGTATTACCTCATCAACAGTTCAATCTTATTCCTTATGATATGTATGAACAAGCACACCGCATAGCTCTGTCTTTGGAAATGCTTTTTTCAAAATTAGAACCAACAGCAGTACACTTATGTCCAATTGCCTATTATGAGATTTTATTTTCAAAACAAGATAGTTTAACTTATCAGCTTACTTATAAAGAATCGCTTCAATTTATACTAGAAGTTGTTTTAGAAGAAGAACTTCGTTATATCCTCAGTGATGTGGGATTAATTAAAATTGCAATGAATTATTTCAAGCGTTTTGATACGGGAATGCCTGAGCTATTAATTAATGAGTTAAGTCGAACGTTACAGCAGAAACGTATAATTGTTTCACCTGATGTTTATGAATGCTTTAAGTCTAAAGAGAAGCTGTCAAATTTTTTAAACTCTCGATGGAAAGAATATGTAGCTTATTACGTTAAAGGGAATAAAGAAATAATTACTGAATCCCCATCTTCATATTCCAATCGTTATTTCGATGACTTTTCATTAAGGAAACAATTAAATGAATGGATTGTACCAATTGAGATACAAGCTGATATACCAATCGAACCTTGGATGAAGGAGAACATTGTTGTAAAAGAAACTTCCAAAGAGTTAAATAGTATATCTATAAATTCTTTAAAAGGTGATTATTCAGCATTTGAGTTAAAAGAATGGCGTGTTTTTGCGAGTAATCTTGGAGATATCAAAGCGGAGTTTCTTGAAGATACTATAACTAGTAAGGAAATCAAAAAAATTACTACTGAGGCAAATAAAGCATTTGAAAATTGGATGTGCTCAAAATTTGAGGGGATAGCTTCGTTGCCATTACTTCCAAAACCTAAGATGGTGCATCAAATTCCACATTTTTTAGAGCATAAATTCAACACAAAAGTGGCTTTACTTGTGTTAGATGGAATGAGTTTTACACAATGGCACATAATCAAACAGTCATTAACTGAAGAGCGATGGTTATTTGAAGAAGATGCAGTGTTTACATGGGTGCCGAGTGTTACATCTGTGGCAAGACAGGCTATCTTTTCTGGAAAAGTACCTCGAGGATTTGCGGATTCTATTCAGACTACGAGTAAGGAAGAAAAGTATTGGAAAGAATTTTGGATTCATCATGGTTTTGCAGAGAGGAATATCGCTTATCAAAAGTCATTAGGATTAAAATCATTTGATCGACAAGATTTAAAATTTACTTCATCACCATTTATATCAATTTATGGAGCTGTCATTGATGTCATTGATGAGTTTATGCACGGCGCAAAACAAGGTCACCAAACTGTAAACTCTGAATTACAAATTTGGTTACAAAAGAAGTTTCTACATCAACTTTTAGATGAACTAGCTTCAAATGACTTTGACATATACCTTACATCAGATCACGGTAACATAGAGAGCATTGGGCTAGGAAGAATCTCACAAGGCGTAACTGTTGAATCAGCCAATCAACGTTCCCGCATCTATAAATCAGCAAATATACGAAACCAAACTGCTATTGATAATACTGATACATTGATATGGGATAATGTGAATTTGCCAGATGATTATTATGTACTCTTAGCTAAAAATAATGGAGCTTTTGTGCCGAAAAATGATAAGATTGTAACTCATGGTGGTATACATATAGAAGAAGTAATTGTTCCATTTGTAAAAGTATATCGTTAGAGAGTGGGTGCAAAATATGAAACCAGTTGGATTCGATCAAAAAATCCAATTACATCAGCTAGATTTTGTTCTAAAAAACATAGGTAAAGTATCTAACAATGAGATGCATAGTTTATTAGACCATTACTTACTTAATGACATTCAAGGTCCTGCATCAAGAAGATGTGCACATGCGATTATTATGAAAATATGGTGGTCAGTAGAGCAACATCACACATTAATAAGAGATTATCTAGTTTCAAACTATTCGTTGCTTTCTTCTCAAGAAAAAGGTAGTTTACATTGGTGCATGACAACGCTAGCTTATCCTTTCTTTAGAGAGCAAGTTAACTATCTAGGTAAAAATTTTAGAATGGCAGATGAGGTAAGAAGTAAAACGGTTGTGGCAGAAATGAAAAACCTTTATGGTGACCGTCGCAGAGTTGAAGTAGCAACGGGTGCTGTATTTGCATCAATCAAGAATTGGGGCTTTATCAATATGATCAAGCCTGGAGTATATATGTTACCAAATGAAAAAGTGAACATTGATTCTCCAATATTAAAGCAATTAATGGTAGAAGTGTTAATGGAACACTTACAAACAGATAGTGTGAGTCTTGAAATGGTTAATAATAGTGCAATTTTTTTCCCATTCAATTACCATATAAGTATAGGGGATTTAGCACAAGACCGATTTTCCATTGTACGAAATATTCGAGATACATTTATTGAACGAAATCCTAAAATCCCTTATTCCGTGTGAGTAGGGGATTTTTATATGGAGGTTTAAAATGAATATTGGTGATATTATTACAGGCCCGTTTTTTCCAGAAACGATTGAAATTAAAAAGGTTGAGCAGTTTGGCGATGAGTATCAATTAATTGAAGGCATCGGAAGAAATTCAAATGAATACTATGAGCATTTATTATCAATTGAAGATTTAGACAAAATTACTATTTTGAGTACATCTTCCGAAAATCGCTTTGAACTTACAGGTATGGATGTACAGCAACGGTTAATACAACTCGCACTGGAGATTGAAGACAAGCATTCTAAAGCACGTGCATTGGGAAGCAAACAAGTAATGCCTTTACCACACCAAATTGAAGCTGTGTACAGTAGAATGCTACAATCTCCGAGTATTCGTTATTTACTTGCAGATGATCCAGGTGCGGGGAAAACAATTATGTCTGGCATGTTAATTAAAGAGTTAAAAGCTAGGGAAAGTATACAGCGTATATTGGTACTTGTTCCTCCATTAGTGCTAAGGCAATGGCAAGAGGAAATGGAACAAAAATTCCAAGAATCCTTTAAAATTATTAATCGCGCTGTGTTAAATGAATATGGTAGTCAAAATCCGTTTATTGAAAATAACTGTTGTTTAGCATCAATCTATTGGGCAAGTAGAGAGGATATTAAACAACTTATATTAGAAGCACCATTTGATTTAGTCATAGTAGATGAAGCACATAAAATGGCTGCATATTCTTACGGGAAGACACAACGAAAAGTATCTAAAACAAAATTATATCAGCTTGGAGAGAAGCTTTTAGCGAAAACAGAGCATTGTCTATTGTTAACTGCGACACCGCATAAAGGGGATGCTGAGAATTTCCGTTTACTTATGAAATTAATTGAACCAGATTTATTTCATCAAATATCTTCTGGTGAATCGTTAAAAGATAAAAGCAATCCATATATCATTCGACGATTAAAAGAAACGATGGTTAATTTTGATGGGACGCCAATTTTCCCAAAACGAACAACTAAAACCATTCAATATAATTTAACTGAACCTGAATTAGAATTGTATGAGGCAGTTACAAATTATGTACAGACCCACTTTAACCGTGCGATGAATGCAGGCCATAATAGTACTGCATTTGCGATGATGTTACTGCAAAGACGTCTTAGTTCTTCTATTGAAGCAATCCATAAATCACTTTATAGAAGACATAAACGTTTAATGACTTTGCTTGATAAAACAGAAGCTGAACGAAAAAAATATATGCTTCAAATTGAAAAGTATTATCAAAATACACTTGAAGAAGAAGTGGTAGACCAAGAAGAATTATTAGAACGTAAACTTGAGCTAGCAATGGATGACGTTGATATTGAAGCGTTGAAAGAAGAAATTGCTGAGTTAAAAAGATTGCTTTCAATGACAAAAACATTAAAGCAATACGGAATGGAGCGTAAATATCTTGAATTAGAAGAAATGCTTTTTGGTGTAGATGGTCTCATCTATTCTGGAGAAAAGATTTTAATTTTCACGGAGTCTGTAGATACATTAAATGCTTTAGAGCAAAAGCTATCCGAACGTGTACCTAATATTGCAAAGATTGTTGGTAAGTACTCAATGGATGAACGTCGAAATCAAGTAGAGCTATTCCGAAATTCTTCTCAAATCATGCTCGCAACAGATGCAGGAGGCGAATCCATCAATCTTCAATTCTGTAATCAAATGATTAATTATGATATCCCTTGGAACCCAAACCGATTAGAACAACGAATGGGGCGTATCCACCGCATTGGTCAAAAGAATGAAGTATTCATCTTTAACTTAGTAGCTCAAAATACACGCGAAGGTTACGTCATGCTTAGACTTCTTGAAAAACTAGAAACGATGAAAGAAGATCTAGGAAATGACCTCGTATATAACTTCATGGGTGAACTACTAGATGGTGAGATTAACCTTTCAGAATTGATGAAAGAAGCAATTCTTTCAAGGGAGACGTTAGATGATATCATTGCTCAAATGGATAAAACATTAAGTGATGAACATAAAGAATTACTTGAAACGATGAAGAAAATGAAATTTGAAGAAGAGTCTATTGATGTGGAAGCAATGAAGAAAGAGCAATACGATATAGAACTAAATCGCATTCCTAATCGTGTATACGCTCCATTTGTTAATTATGTGTTGAAACAAAATAATGTAAAAATAAACGATAGCCAAGACAATAAAGTACATCGAATCGAACGTTTTCCAAAACTTTTACGTGATCAATACAGCAAGCAACTTAAATTAGACGACACATATCGTTATACTGGTTATTCTGAATACCAGACAGATGAGGTGGATTATTTATCAAAGGAAACACCGATTTATTCTATTACTAAGACGTTGTTAAATAGGACAAACGATCAGATTTCTTTGAAACGTTATTTGCTCATGTATGAAGTGCCAGAAAAGTTAAAGATAGATTTATATCGTGTAGTTTTGAAAGATGGTACAGGTAAGGAGTTACAAAACCAACTAGTTTCCATTGCAAAGCGAGAAGATGAAACCATTATTTCTTTAAATCCATATTGGATAGCTTTAGGACAATTTTCAGAGGAAGTCACAGAATTACCATTAATCGAGGAAAAAGTGTTACAACGTGAAATTTTAAATGTTACGTTAGAAGAAAAAAAGAAACTTGAAAAAACACGTACCGCACAATTGAATCGAATGCATGATTTTTTCGTACAATCCTTTGAGACACAGTATAACGAAGCATATGAAAAACTAATACAGTACCAAATGGATAATGCAGATAACAAAAATTCAGCACTAATTAACCAAATGAATGCTCAATTAATCGATATCGAAGATCAAAAAAATCGCAGACTAGAACTATTAAATAAACAGCGAACAATCACATTACTTCCACCAAAGAAATTAGCTCAATTTGAATTGATTCCAAATGGCGTATCCTACCGTGTCATAGCTTCAGATTATATTGAACTCGTTACAAAACATGAAAAAGCTAATGGCAGAAAAATAATTAAGATGTTTGATAATCTAGGTATGGTTGATTTTTATAGTGAACGATTTAACGGAGAAGAAAGGTTTATCATTTTAACAAAGAATGAAAACTTCCTGATTAGTGAAGAACAACTAGAAGATTTACACAACATAATTGATAAGGTCTACATTTATATTATCAATAATGATAGTATTGAGGAAGTTAAGTTTAGTTTGTAATCAATAATTGAATCCAGAATAATTTTCCTTTTAAAGTTTCAGCGGCCTCGTGGAGTATGCATATTAACATCTCCATGAGGCTTTAAAATACTAAAAATATCCTACGAATAACTCAATAAGGTTATTTGATTTATGATTTATGGAAGTAAAAAAGATAATAAGAAAGGAAGTAGAAATCATTGTCGCACTTATACAGTTTTATAGATAATTCTTTTCCGAAAATTGCAAAGTTATGTCAAGAAATTGAAGGTATCATATATAAAAGTCCAAGAATGGCATTAACATCTTGTCGTACATTGGCTGAAACATTACTAGAAAAAGCAGTGGAGGCAGAAAACTTAACTAATACAGTCCCAAATACTTTTCAAGAAAGAATCACCTATTTTCATAGAGAAGGTATTATAACAAATGAACAAAACGAGGCATTCTATGTAATTAGAAAATATGGTAATGCTGCTGCTCATGATTCATTTAGAAAATTTTATATACGAGAGGCACTTGAAGTTTGGGAAAATACTTATAAAGTAGTTAAATGGTTTATTGAGGTATATGGATCAACAGAGATACAAGTACCTGAATATGATGAACCTGCAGTTAAAGCGACAGATCACGAAGACTTATCAAAAGTGTTAGAAATTATTAAAAGTTTAGAAGAGAGATTACAAGGTGGCGAAATCAGTTCTAACGAAGGACTATCTGATGAAGGTTTATCAAAAGCTCACCAAGTATCTCGTGTTATTAAATGCGATAATGAACAGTTAGAAATTCCGTTTTTTCTAAGGGACGCTTTTTTATTACCACAACGTTTCCCGAAATCAACAACCTTCCTTATACGATTAAATGGTGAACAACAAGCAAGAATTATGAGTGAGCTACCTGAAAACTTTGAAGGTCTTCATCAGCATGTAAAACGTTTTAATGAGAAAAACGATGCTACTTTTTTTGAAGAGTTAAAAGAATACGTGAAAGAAGAAACAATTCGTAAAAAAATTGAAGAACAACATCCTGGTGAAATGATACTTTTTTACAAAGAAGATTACATAATTTTAACCGAAGCATTAGGTGAAGTCGAACTAACAATTCAAGACTTTCCAGGTAGCCCGAGCTTTATCAAACAACTCCATGAGCAAAATATAACAAAGGTTAATCAACTTCCAAAAGAACTCGTGTTGTTAGGGAAATATAAAAATGTTGGTGAAACAACCCTACAAAGACTTTTTGAACAACTAAAATTAAAAGCACTAGAAATCTCAAAAGAATATGTAACAATTTAATAAAATGAGAACCACTAGAAATCTGTACTGAATTTAAGCAAACAGATAAATGTGGTTCTTTTTAATTTGAACATTTTGTGAAATATTATTAAGTCGACCGAAAAAAATAGAAAATGACTATATTAAATAGTGGATGGGTATTTTTAAAGATTTACTGTATTAATCTGAAAACCTTGTTAAATCAATAAAAGGCTACTACACCCCCACAGGAAGCTTCAGTTTTAGCTATTTTGAAAAAGACTCAATAACATTCAGAAAATAATATTTATATGGCTATTATAGGTCGTCTAAAGATGTATGAATCATTCTTTAATAGAGATGATCACAACATATGAGTAAAAGGATCTAAGAGGCCTCTAGTGATATTAAATTGAATTTTAGTGATACCAACAATATATAGCGCGGCAGTTTTTATTTAAATAATATTATGATGTTTTCATATCCAAAATAAAATGTAGCTGCAAATCAATTAATAAATAATGTTGTATCTGTAATCACATCACCATTAGAAATGAATTAGCCAAAATTCATAGGATAAAAGTGGATAGCTGTGTTCATTAATGTAGTAAAAAATATAATTCATTGATCCCTCCAGCTGCATATATACATATACTATTAAACACAATCATCAAGGTTACCTACATGGATATATAATCAATTAATTGAAGCAGTAGTATTTTTACTCATGTAGTTAGCTTAGTTAATTGACAACAAATGATTAATAATCTTCAAATGACCTTGACTGTAGTTGCTATTTGCAGATGACATTAATCATCAATAATATTCATACTTCCCCTAGTAGTGACCCTTAATATATATAATATATATAATAAAAGTCACTAATGGGGGATATATCATTTAATAATATTAGTATATTAATAGCCAATAATGGTGGAATCCTCCTGTTGACCGATTAAAATGAAATGCTTACTTTCACACATGTATTAAACAACATGTTTACGGGAGGATGCATTATGAAAAAAGTGACGTTAAATAATCTAGAAATCCAATTGTTCATTAATATGAATGAAGCACAAATTTCTAAAAAGGGTCGACAAGCAGTTATTAATAAATTAACAACTATGGGTATGAAAAATATCCAAATAGAAGGCAAAGGAAAGAATGCTTCCTATACATTTGATTTTCCAGATCGCTTTGGTGAATTGCTGATGCTTCCAAAACAACGTTTACCTCAGTACTCAATGATAGAAATTGAATGTATGGATCTATTAATTAAAGGAAACGAAAGAGATGGTCTTGTCATGTTCTTTGATGAACTGATTAAAGAAATTGCTACAAAGCATGGCGCAGAATATGAAGCTGTAAAAACAAAGATCAGGCGTATCAAATCACATTTAATGGATTGCGGTCTTATACAACCAAATAATAAAAGTCATCGTGTAAAAGTAGATGATGAATGGGTAACAGGTAAACGTGCATTTGCCATACATGGCGAAATAAAAAACGTTTGGAAAAAGACATATATACGACAATTAGAGGAATATCAGCAACTTTATCCCAATGCTGAGAGTGTTCCGAAATGGGTGTTTAAATCAGAAAATCAACAATTAGCCATAAGTACTATTCCTCGATGGTTTTCTGTAGACTGTTACAAAGTTGCAAAAGGCTATGTTGTAGATGAACGATTGTTAAGTGACATTCAATATGCAAATGATGCAATTCTTCAAACGTTTAATTTGGATGCAGTAAGAAACGAAATTTCAAGAAGACAGAAGAAATATAAAGAGGAAAAAGCAGCTGACGATGAAATACTGGCAGAAATGGAAAAGCGCAATCAAGAAGAAGGACCGTCCAAAGCGGATCGAAAAAAAATTCTAGAACAGATTAAGCAAATGCCTAAATTTGATTAAAGTTATTTAAAAAGATTTTCCTTAGTAATGCTGAGGTGAAATCTTTTTTTAATTAAAAATATTCATCTGAATAATGGTTATCGTTTTTTTGTGGAACCAAGATTGTTGGATTAGTCGATTGACCAGTTATTTGTGTAGCCTCTCCAATTTAACCATTTAGATAAGATTTATATGCTATTAAGGTTTTCTCTATGAATTCCTCATACTTTCATAATAAATTGCACTAAGAGGCTACTATGTGCCTTAAAATGATCAAACTAATAATAGTTTTCAAGATTAAAACTTAAATCGGTGGGAATATATAATAATTAGCCGAAGGCTGGTGGAGTATCGATTAAAGGATAAATAAAAGAATTTTATTAAAATACTATTTCAAAACATAAATTCCCATTGATGTATGATTTTATATATTGACCAATCCAAACTGAAATGCTTACTTTCATTCATGTAAACCAAACAAATTATTATTGGAGGAATAACAATGAATAAAGTATCGCTTTCAAACAAACAATTACAGTCTTTTATCAATATGACTGAAGAACGAATTTTGAAAAAAGGCAAACAAACTGTTATCGATAAATTAACGTCAATGGGTATGCAAAATATAGAAATCGAAGGTAGAGGTAAAAAGGCTGTTTATACATTCGAAATACCAGATGGCTTTTATAAATTACTAATGATTCCCAAAAGTAATCTTCCACGTTACTCTGAAATCGCTATTGAATGTATTGAGATCTTGATTCAAGGAAATATCAGAAATGGTATAGTAATGTTCCAAACTGAACTAATTGGAGAACTAGCATCTAAATATGGTACACATATTGATGGCGTTAGTACAACATTTAATCGTATAAAGGGATATCTTGATGAATGCGGTTTATTAACTATTGGTGAGGAAAAAAGTAACCGAGTAAAAATCGGTAATAATTGGGTAGTTGAAAAGCCGAAATTCGATGAACATGCAAAAGAATTAAGAAAAGAATGTGAACTTCTGACTCAGTTGATTCCACAAGTCAGCTCTGTAGCATTCTGGAGAAATAAAGCTGAAGTCAACATCACACCTCCAGTTGCGATAAATCATCAATTAGATGGCAAATACTATTATGTATCAAAAAGTGTAATTGCTAAACCACAACTATTAGATGACATCCATTTTGCACAAACAGAATTGTTGAAAACATTCGACTTAAATCATGTGCGAAATGAAATACTAAAGCGACACGAGCAGTATAAACAAGAAATAAATCAAGGAATTCAACAACAAATGACATTGTGATAGTTTGAAGCAAAAAGTCTGAGAACGTAGTATTAGATTCTATATCAGAACATAACACGTCTCTAATTACAAAACTTTAAAGAGATTTCTTCTATATAATTATAGGGGGAATCTTTTTTGTATGGATTTTTACTATAGAAGCTTAATACAAGGCAATACACAAAATGGATTTGTGTCTCTACAGAATGAAGTAGTATCGAAAATCGCAAAGAAGTGTGAGAAAGATTATAAAGCTGTAAAAAAGACTTTTTTACAAATTAGGGAACACTTCAAATACTGTGATTATTTAACACCACTTGGAATAGGCGATAGTCATCGTGTCAAAATTAATGGAGAATGGGTAACAGGGAGCTTGGCAGAAGATTATGAAAAACAAGCGAAAGACATTTACGAAAGAAACCCGATGATCCAATATTTAACGGCTTATGGGTAACAAGTATGGAATATTGGGAAAAGTTTGGTGAAACTTCGGTGGTGGATGATTTTGAAATGGCATCTTTATTAGGTGTTGATCAATATATAAAAGCATGAGGAATTGGCAGTACGGCTCAGCTTTTAGATGATATCCTTTTTGTTAAAATGGAATTGTTAAAAACATTCGATTTAAAGTATGTGCAGGATGAAATTGCAGAACGACAGAAGAATTCTAAATCAGAAATTACCTATACAATAAAACATTCGAATGTATGTGTTTATGACCTATTGGACTCTTAATTTCTATAGGGAAAATCCAATGAAAAGTAAATTCCACTGAGTGTAAAAAATTTCTCTTAACAATGTTTAGGAGAAATTTTTTGCATATATGAGGGGGTGGGCACGGAAAGATTAGGATAAATAATTCGAATAAACCTACTTTCGCTTCGAAATTATATTAGTTTTTTCCACTATAAGGGCATCAAGTCAGGAGAAAAGATATATCAGAGCATTTGCATGAATTTTAATTAAATACAGGGAATGAACTATTTAGTAAGTGAAATTACATTCATAGTAAGTACCTTATGGAAAATGTTTGGTAATATTGGTAGGATTAAAATGAATACGTAAATATAACAAGTATAACTTATTAAACTATAGTAGAAAGTCACCTTTGTCTGAATCACATCAAATAGAAATATATAATACTTACGCTAGAAATAATTGGGGAGAGAAGATTATGTATTTAAAAACGCTAAAATTATATAATTTCAGAAAGTTTGCTGTTAATAAAGATTCCAGTGCTGGTTTAACTGTACATTTTAATAAAAATCTTAACTTAATAGTAGGTGAAAATGATTCAGGGAAAACAGCAATAATTGATGCAATAAGATATTTATTGGGAAGTTTAAGTGATGATTTTGAAAAAATTTCTTTGGAGGACTTTTATTGTATAAACAAAGACGAATTTACTGATACCTTTGTGATAGAAGGAATATTTAGCGATTTAAATGACAAAGAGGCAGGTAAATTTTTAGAGTGGCTTTCATTTGATACAGAAAATGAATATCAATTGAGAGTGATTTTAAAAGCTGAAAGAAAAACAAATGAAAATGGAAAAGAGTATATTGATAAAAAATTATTAGCCGGAGAAGAGAATTGCGAACTAAGATTAAATAGCCAAGCAAGAGATTTACTGAAAACTACTTATTTAAAACCACTAAGAGATGCAAGCTCGGAATTGAAACCTGGCTTTAGATCTAGGTTGGTAAATATTTTAAAGGCACATCCAGTGTTTCAAAGTGGTGAATCTAGTGAATTAGTTCAAGTAATGGAAGAAGCAAATTCCAAGTTAGAAGCTTTTTTCGAAAAAGAATATACTAAGGATCGTTCATTAATAAAAGATATTGAAAACGTATTAAGTGATTTTTATGATAATGCGGATTTACATAAATCTAAAGCAAAGTTTAATGTAACAAAGAGTGATCTAACATCGATTTTAAGAAAATTAAGTTTGAATACAGAAGAGATAAATCTAGGCTTGGGTAATCAAAATTTACTATTTATAGCAACTGAATTGTTATTATTAAACAATTTTATGAGTGAAGCTAATACTATTGGTCCTAATATAACTCTTATCGAAGAAATAGAAGCACATTTACATACACAAGCTCAGATAAGATTAATTAAATTTTTAGAAGCTGAGCTAGAGAAAAGTAACTTTTCAAGTCAGTTTATTTTAACAACCCATAGTTCGGATTTAGTTTCTTCTATTAATCCAAGTAATATAATTATGGTTCATAATCAATTTTGTTACCCCATGAGTAAAGAATATACTTTGTTAAACGAGAATGACTATAAATTTTTAGAAAGGTTCTTAGATGCTACAAAATGCAATTTATTTTTCGCAAAAGGGATTATTTTGGTCGAAGGAGACTCAGAAATGTTATTAATTCCAGCTTTGGCTGAATTAATAGGATTACCTTTACATAAGAATGGTGTTTCAATAATAAACGTTCATGGAACATCATTTGAACGTTATATAAAGTTATTTTCTAGATCCAATCATTGGATCGAAGAATTAATGTATCCTGAATTGAATATTCCTATATCTATAATTACTGATGTTGATGTAAAGCCATATATTTATTATGAAAAAGAAGGTTTTAAGTCTGTATATAGAATTAGTAACAATGATCATCTAAATGAAGTACTAAAAATACTAGGTAAAACTGAGGATGAGTTGAAAACTGAGTTTATTGGTAAAGAGTATTCAACATTAAGAAAACTTGCTAAAGATTTTAATTTTGATGTGAGTTCTGAAAAAGAAGACGAATTGGAATTAGTGATTAAATGTGATATAAGTGCAGACTATATTAATAGTATTAATAGAGAAAAGAAAAATACTATAGATGAAAAGTATGGTATTTATAATTGTAACTTGAATATAGGAATTGCTCCTGAATGGACTTTAGAATTTAGTTTAGCAAAAAGTTGCGTTAGAAAAATGTTATATAGAGCAATTCATACATTGAGATATAAAAGTGCCTTTGAAGGTAAACGCTTAAAAGAATATAAGGAATTCAGACAGATAATTAAAAAAGACAATAATTATTCAGATAATATTGCTTACGAGATATTCAAACCAATTGATAAAAAATTAGTATCAAAAGCTGAAATTGCTCAAGAACTTAGTGTATATATAAAAGATCTTTATGAACGAAACAAAGATAAAAAAGAAGCATTAGAAAAAATACAAAATATAATAATGCGGGACGACTATTTGAAGTATCTTATTGAAGCAATTAAACATGTTTCATCATTAAATATTGAGGATAAATCTGAGGAAGTAGAAAAAGTAGGTGTTTCCCAATGATTTATACAAAAGAATCATTTTTAAAAGAAATAGAATCAAAATTATTACCTAAAGGAGCTGCGTTTTCAGAACAACAAAAGTCAGTTATTTTACTCAATAATACTGCAAATATTGTAGCGGGTCCCGGATCTGGAAAAACAACAGTATTGACAGCTAAATGTGCTATGTTATTACATGGTAATATTGGTAATTCTAAAGGGATATGTTTAATTACACATACAAATGTAGCTGTAGATGAAATAAAGAGTGGATTAAGTAAAGTTGGATTTAATAGTATTGAATACCCCAATTTTATTGGTACAATACAAGAATTTTTTAATTATTTCTTTGGCAAGAAAGCTTTTCATATAATATTTGGAGATAAAAACATTCGAATATTGGATGATGATGAATACAGAGAAAGATTTGATTATTATTTTGATAGGTTAAAACCAAGTTGGTATACCAGTAAAAACCCGAATGTAAAAGGTAAAAATCCACAATTAATTATTAATCAAGATTTAACCTATGATGTTATTAGTGATGCTAATAGCACGTATAGAGATGCTTTTAATAATAGTATAAAATCATTATTAGAATTAGGGATTATAACAAATAAGCAATGTTTAGAGTTGTCAGCTTGGTATATTAATAAACATTTATTAAAAATAAGATCCTCTCTTTTTAATAGGTTTGAATATATATTATTAGACGAGGCTCAAGATACAAATGAATTTCAATATGAATTATTAAATAGTTTATTTTTAAATAATGTAAAATTCCAACGCTTCGGTGATCCTTATCAAGCGTTATATACTATTTTTGATACAGAAGAAGATGCTTGGATACCAACTGAAGAAGCTATTGATATTAATAAAAATGAAATTACTGAAACATCCAGATTTAACGAAAATATTGCTAATTTAGTTAAAAACGTTTGTATAGAAAAGTATGATAGTTTTAGTTCAATTAGTTCTGTAGATTCATTCCCCCCTTATTTTATTACGTATGATAATGGATTAGATTTAAAGTTAAAATACGAAGAATTAATAACTACTTTGGAAGAAGAATCTTTAGAATATAAAAATTCTAATAAAAAGGATGCTATACTGTCAGCAAAACACGATGATTTAGCTAATTTATTTGAAGATTATATTAGATCTAACTCAAAAGTAAGAAGGTCAGAAAGTGTAATTAAACAAATTTATTCTTTAATTTTGCGTATGATTGCTAAAGAATTAGATTTAAATTTTCAACAAACTGAGGAAAAACTAAATTCCTCTCTTGATAATAAAAGTAGTGTTGCTAAACTAATTAAAGATCTGGTTACAAAAGATGATATAGAAAGTACTATTACAAATGTTATTCAAGAAATAGAAAAAATTAAAAATGATATTATTGAGCCCCAGAATAAAGAGAAAATCAAAGATCAATTAAGTAGTTTTATCAAAGAAATGCAATCTACAAGTAAAAATATAAATGTAGAACAAAATGATGCTGAGTTTTATATCGGAACCGTTCATTCAGTTAAAGGTGAAACTCATAGGTCAACACTACTGGTATTAAATACAGTGTTCTCAGATTGGAATGAAACATTTAGATATGAGATATTCGAGCTATTATATGATTACTTAATAGGTAGTTATCAAGAGTTAGAAAACATCAATGATTTGGATTTAAAGAGAGAAACTAAAAATGCTTTAAAACTGGCTTATGTTGCATTCAGTAGACCAACTCATTTAGTCGCTATTGGTATTCATAGTGAAATGCTAACTGAGGAATTTAAACAAGAACTTATTGAGTATGGATGGAAGGAATGGGGAAATGAACTATAGTTTGATTTATCCACACATTACATTTAGTGAACTCAGTATCATGTCAAAATGAAAGCCTTAAAGTATGAAACTACCTGAAATTATGAAGGAAAGAAAAAGGTATTTTTATGTAGATACTTGCCTCCGAATAGGCGAATTTAAGTAAACCGATGTTAAAACCGATGTTAGTAATTTATAAAATACCTAAAAAAGCTGTGTGAACACTGGCATTAAGCCATTACTGGAACAAGCGGGTTCGACTCCCGCCGTCTCCATACATATGAAACCATTGAGTTTCACTGAGTGTGACTTTAAGTATATTTTTGCCGGTTTGGCAAGGATATACTTAATTTTATTGGCTGTACAATTTATAACGTTGGTGAATGAAAATCACCTTCTCCCGAAAGTTGGAGAAGGTGATGGAATTTCACTAGCGTTATTTTCTTTTATTTTAATAATAGAAAACAAGTGAGGTTCCCTGTAGAATTAAAGTCGACCAAAACCATCATTCAGGAGGGAATTCACTTGTCATATTCTAATAGTATTAA
>NZ_RXNR01000032.1 GCF_003966145.1 Lysinibacillus telephonicus | reverse complement strand
AAGTAGATTGTCAAAGGCTCTTTTCACTTTGACAATCTACTTGGGATGTGGAACAATCCATGAATGGTTGTTGTGCAAAAAAACTTAATCTTTTTGTGTCCAAAAACTTGACGTAGATCCATAAGTTTCTAAAAATACATATTAGGGAGGCATTAAATTATGTATTGTCCAAATTGTGGCGATCAAATATCAGCATACGCAGAGGTTTGTCCGAAGTGTGGTGTTAGAGTAAAGGAGACTTCATCTTCTGGTGAAGATAAACCGAACATTGCAGTTAATTTAATTTCTTTTTGTTGTATACCAATTCTAGGGATTGTAATGTTCTTTGTATGGAAAGATAATAAACCTAGAGCAGCTAAATCTGCATTAATTTGGGCACTTGTGTCAATTGTCCTTTGGTTTATCCTATCATTTGGTTTTGGATTATTAGGAGCTGTACTAGAAACAATGAATTATTAATTTTGATGTATCGTCCACTTTTTAAAGTGGACGATTTAATTCTTAATAAAGGTTGTGTTGTAACTTTAATTGTACACATTGTTCTAAGGTTATCTCAGATTTAGCTGAAATCTGTCCTAAATGTGGCGTAAGACAGTATACGATAAAGAATTATTTCAAGTAAAACTAAACGGCCTTAGCCCTACAGGGTTAAAGCCGTGTAACTCAGTTTATATTATTTCTACTATCTACTGAAAGGGTGCAGTACACTATTGGGGAGCACTTCATTTTAGATTGACTTGGTCCATTAAATTCCAGCAAGGACTTCAGTGGTAATGAAAGTTAGCTACGTTTTTTTCTGATAGTTGAACAAGAGAGATGTGATGTTATTGTAAATTATAAAACCACGAAAGTAATTGCTTCATTCATATTCTAAGAGTAACACCAGCATAGGTCTAACATAAATATGAACTTATTTAATTTTGTCTGATATTTCAAGGACAATTTCTTCATTAGGGTTTAACTGCTTCATCTCAACTATTACAGTTCCTTGCTCATGTGCTTCCACATATTCACTTAACATAATTGACTTTGGCTTTCCTTCAATATCATGATAATTTAGCATTAAACTGATTGAAATTTCTTCCGTTGAATACTTAATATTTCTTTTCTCACCCGGTGGTATTATATATATTTGTTCTTCTTCGGGTGAAAGCCAAATTGATTGTTCGGAAAATGTATCATTGTGTACTGTGATTTTTATATCTCCCCTAAAAATAAAACTTGAAGCAACATAAATTAGTACGGTCAATACTAAAGCTACAAAAAGAGCAGGTTTTAAATATTTCTTATTTTTCACGTTAACCCCCATTTGTTACTTATTATTTTTTCCCTACTGTATTGGTTGATCTTAGGGTCCAAGTTGAAATTGCCTTCATTTGATCAAAGCTGTAACCCATTTGACTGTCTGTTTTTATTCTTTGACACCAACCATTATCAACATAATATTGAACTCTAGTTAATATTGATGCTTCCGATGAATCGTAGTAAGTCTCTCCTATAACTCTACCAGCAGCATTATTTAGTAAATCCATACGCTTGTCTTCTGCAAATTGTGATGATGAAAGCCCATCTGGTTTTGTTGCTCCGTTTTCATGGGCATCAGTCCACATTTTAGTCTTGGCTATTACTTGTGAAACTGAACCTTTGCCTAATCGATAAAATCGTTGTACCAACAAAGCATTCCATGCAGTGTGACGAAAAGCATCTTGATTTCCTAAATAAGCACCGCTACTATATCTACTACCAGCTTCGTTGTTTGCCATTTTTGAAGATGTATATACCGCAGGTAAATCTGACGGATATTGTTTCGAGAGTGCTACCTCCTGTGAATTCATCCCTGTCGAACTTTCCAAAAGATCATCATAATAACCAAGAGGCTTGATATCAATTTGTTTTTTGTTATAAGTTTCAATATAAAATTCTGTAGCGATTTTATCTAATTCTTCCTCAGTTACATCAGGATTATTCTCTTTATAATCTACTAAAATATTGTATATATTATCTAGATCATCTTCAGTTAAAGATAAAATAATTTCATCGGTTAGTTTTGTTTGGACTTCTCCTCTATTAATTTCCTTTGCAAAACCTTGTGTATTAAAGGAAAAGAACATTAATACTACTAATAATAGCATTGTCATTCTCTTGAATCTCATTTTCATTCATCTCTAATTCTATCGTTAATAAAGTAACCTACAATATAAAACGATTGCTACATACCCCCCTTATTTGTAAGATTATAGGTTTATAAAAATTTTACCTTATATTCCTTATTATGTAAAATATTTATTTTTTTGGTATTATTAAAATTAAATTTCCCCCATGAACCTTTTATGCAATTTTATTTACTGTTGTTTCTATATTTTACTTTCAGTAAACTTTTTCGTTTTCTTTTCAACACTCTTCTGTTTTTTTAATCCAATTTAAAATAATCTATTTTATTAATATTGAAATAGATTTCAGCACAAACTCTCCTCTATCTATATATTCGATTTAGTTTGTCTATACAGCACCGAAAAGGGTTGTTTAATGGTTCCGAAGAATACTTTATCAAAATCTCTCATTATCTATAAATCCTTAGAGCCAAAACCCATTCCAAAATCAAAATAACATTACGTTTTTGGTGCTAAAATACATTCATAAAACAAGTTTTTTTGTAAAGAAATAGCCCTATTTAAAGTAGAGAAGTAGAATTCTATCGTTGCGAAAAATCATATTAAAAGGATGCATTTTCGCTAGACTACAAGTTTATATTTTATGATATTGTAGTCATAAGAATAATTTCAGGCAAAATAAAAAAGCCATTCCTACAGTCAATGGCCAGACACGGAATGACTTATCAACAAAATGCCTAACAAATCATACTGGAATATGGATGTCAGCTTAATTAATCATTGGTGCTGTTCCATTTTAAAGCTTAATGGAACAACCCCGATTCTTTTGATTTTTCCTTTAGTTTATCTGTCTGTTTATTTATCATTTCTTTTAAAAATCCACCTAGTACAAGTGCGATTAATCCAAAAAGTAAGAGAAATAATACGTCATACATTACCTTTTCCCAAATTATGCCTCCGACGGCTTCTCTCATTAGGCTAATTGCATACGTAAATGGTAGAAAAGGGTTAATTATTTGAAAGAATTCGGGCAATAGGACAACAGGATACGTTCCACCAGACCCCGCGATTTGAAGTACTAATAAAATAATCGCAAGTGCCTTCCCAACATCTCCGAAGACTGAAACAAGTGTATATACAATCATAATAAATACAAGACTGCAAAATAGCCCAAAAACAACAAACCAAAATGGTTCACTGATTTCCACAGGCAGTATAAAAATATTTCCTAATGTCACAATGATTGTTTGGAAAAATCCTATAGTCATGAACGTGAACATTCGACCAAAGTAAATTGTTCTACCTGAATATGCTTCATTTGGGTGAACTTCCGTGGATAGTAATGAAATTAACAACAATCCCCCGACCCATATAGAGAGCACCGTATAAAATGGGGTCATCCCAGTTCCATAATTCGGGATGGAGAATAATTTATACTCTTTCAGTACAACTGGCTCTGCAAAAAATCCTCGTTCTGCTTCAGGGTCATTTTGTAGCAGTTGGATGATTTCGTTAATATCGGCTTCTTCTTGTATATTTCTTAATCGATCTGCCAATTCATTCACTTTATCATTCACATATGGAAATTCTTTGCTCACATATCGGAGAGTCTCTTTTCCCTTTGATAAATTATTCGCTGTACGGTTCAGCATCTTTTCTACTTCAGGTATTGTTGATTGGATCGATAACAATATTTGTCTTGCTTGTGCTAGTGTTTTTTTTGCATTATTTACTTTTTCGTTTACAGCTGGTTTTATCCTTTCATTATAATCTTTCATGAATGTATCAATCTGGGAGTTGGCCATTTCTGTTTTTTCCGCAATGTTAGATAGCCATCCGTCAATTTTCTTTTGCCTGTCTTCTAGAAACGAATCTTGTTCATTCGCTTGTCCCTGTAGCTCGTATAAGTTTTGTTTAATCCGCTCTAATTCACTGATAATCGCGTTGATCCTTTCGTTGCCATTTGGTTCTTCACCATTCTCTTGCCCATTTGAATTAAGTTGAAGATGAGTAAGAATATTTGAAATGTTATCAATTGATTGGAGCGAGTTATTTACTCTTTCATTGATAACATCATTTATTTGATTTCCTTCAGGATGGTTTAAAATCGCAGTATCAATATTTTTTACAAAGTTATTTGTGTCTGCCAATACACTTTGTATTTTGACTAATTCCTTATCAATTTGCGGTACAATTTCATCCATACGTACCTCAGCTTCTTGTAAAAGGTGGGACGTATTATCAATTATTTGTATACCATTGGATGAGGCATCACTTACTTTTGGAATTACTCCTTGTGCTTGATGAATAAGCTTTTCAGCATACTCTGCATCCTTCGTCGTGTCATTAATTATTTTATAAATTTCTGGTAGATTTTCTTCCATTGTAAAAATATAGCTTTCAAACTTTTCAATATCTGGTAAATTCTTCTCTAATTCGATCCCTATTTCATTAAACAGTTCAAAGATAATCCCATTTACAGTGGATATAAAATTATTGCTGATTTGTTGGACAATCACACTTGCACCTTTTTCCGTAATTTTAGGTGCAATCGCGTTAAGCTTTTCATTCACATAGTATTCAACATTAGCTTTTTCGGGGTTGTCACTGATGACTGAGCCTAATTTCTTTGAAAAGTTTGAAGGGATTATAATTGCAGCATAATAATCTCCATACTTTAGCTTGTCTATTGCTGTTTCACGATTAACAAAATGCCAGTCCATCGACTTATTTTCTTTTAATGAAGCGACAATGTCATTTCCTACATGAATGGACTGGTCACGCACAACGGTCCCTTTATCTTCATTTACTATTGCTATCGGAATTTGATCTGTTTGACCATAGGGATCCATTGATGCTTCAATATTAAGCCATGCATATAGCGATGGTAAGAGGATTAGTCCACCGATTAATACAGCTGCAACCCAGTTTCTGCCGATATTTTTTATATCATTTAAATAGAGAGTCCAACTTGCTTTCACATTTTATCATCCTTTAAGAATGCATTTTCATAATACAGTTATTTTGTCGTCATTTACTTTTTTTATCCTAGTATTGAAGAAATGCGTGGATCTATTTCGGATTGTAAGATTGGAAAAGAGGAGAGGAGATTTTTGTTAAAAGTATTTTGAAGTGCTCGAAATAAAAGGCTTCATTTTCCCTTAAAACATTAATGGAGTCAAGTTGCTCGCTTATTAACGTTTTTTTTGTTTTAAAATGCTTTCATGCTTAATTGCAAAAAAACTAAATAACAAATAACTAAGAAATTTCAGAAAACTTCTTGCATCTCATTTTTATTCGTGTTAGATTACTAAATATATTTATGAAGCCTAGACTTCAAAATAGTTAAAAATAAAGGGGAGGCTTCCTCTAAACGATATGGGAACAATCAAAGAAAGAATTGAACAACATTATAATTCGTTATCAAAGTCGCAGCAAAAGGTGGCGAACTTTGTATTAAATAATCCTACGTATGTTGGGGTTCATTCTGCGGCAGAAGTTGGAAAGCTTGCGGGTACTAGTGAAACGACCGTTATTCGCTTTTGCTATGCCATTGGTTTAAATGGCTATGCCCAGCTGCAAAAAGAGCTGACGATGTATTTATTTGAGAACAACACCAATAGCACATTAGGAAATTATGTTTCATCCAAAGAAGAGCTTTTCAAGGAACAGCAGCTTTGTGAAAAGGTGATGGGGCAAACTAGTGCTGAAATTGTCAGAATTGCTAAACAAATAGATCTGGATCAATTTCATGAAACGACGAAAAAATTTCATGAAGCAAAAAACATCTATCTAGTCGGGGAAGGTGCTTCAAGTTTTGCAGCTCAATGGTTTCAGTTTACTTTAAATATGCTTCGCCCGAATGTGAGGCTTGTTCAAACAGAAACGGGCATGCTTATTCGAACACTACAGGAAGTAGATGAAACATCACTGGCCATCGTTATTTCATTGCATCGCTATTATAAGGAGCCTATTCAAATTACGGAGGAATTCGTAAAGCGTGGTGTTTATACAGTTGCGATTACAGATTCAAATGTTGCACCGATTCATGCATTTGCAAATGAATCATTTGTTTTGCAGCAAACCGAGTTATCGACAATTGATATGATGCCTGCTCTTATTTCATTTTTAAATACACTCGTAGTAGGCATGATGTCTCATGACGTAGAGTATTATAATCAACAACGTGTAAAATTTGATGATTTCCAAAATAGTTTTATTGCAAATCGATGGAGTTGATGAATATGCAAGAACAACAATTAATTGAACGTATGCAAAAGGTGTTTGAGCATTTACATGCAAACCCAGAAGTGAGCTGGGCAGAAACAAATACCACAGCTTACTTAGCAGCTTTACTTAAAGAAGAGGGTTTTAAGCCGCATACCTTTGAAGATATGACAGGCCTCTACGTTGATATTGGGGAAGGAGTACCGAAAGTTGGATTCCGTACTGATATCGATGCATTATGGCAAGAAGTTAATGGTGAATTTAAAGCAAATCACTCATGCGGACACGATGGACATATGACAATGGCAATCGGTGTGGCACTTTTACTAAAGGAAAAGAAAGAATCATTGCCAGGAGCTGTTCGACTAATTTTCCAGCCAGCCGAAGAAAAGGCGGGCGGAGCAAAAGCCATCGTTCAAAAAGGGATTGTCGATTCATTGGAATATTTATTTGGCGTACATGTTCGTCCGCTAGTAGAGCTCCCAGATGGCGTCCATTCACCTGCATTATATCACGGTGCTGCAAAGCTCTTTACAGGCACGATTACAGGAGTGGAAGCGCACGGTGCACGGCCTGAACAAGGAATAAATGCAATAGAAGTAGCAGCTGCTTTAGTTGATGCTTTGAAGCGCATTTGGATTAGTCCAGCAGAGTCGGGTTCAATTAAAATGACACAACTTCAAGCAGGGGGTACATCTACAAATATAATTCCAGGCTCTGCAACATTTAGCATTGATACACGTGCACAAACGAATGAAACGATGGATGCCTTAACGAGAGGTTTTGAAAAGGCAGTCAAAGCAGTGAGCACATTATATGGCGCAACGATTTCAACTAATGTAGATGCACATATTGTCGCTGCTCAAGTTCATAATGATGCAAAAGCGATAATGAAGCAGGCGATTATTGAAACGGTCGGCCAGGAACATTGTGCATCTGATGTTATTACGCCAGGGGGAGAGGATTTCCATTTCTATTCCTATTCAAGACCACATTTAAAAACGACTATGCTTGGTCTCGGATGCGGCGTTACACCAGGACTTCATCATCCACAAATGACTTTTAACAGACAGCAGTTGCCTGTTGGGGTGCGCATTATTACTAGAGCACTCCTTATTGCATTACAGCAAGTAGAAAGAAGAGATTAAACATGATAGTGATTAAAGAATTAACAACAATAGAAGAAATGGAACAAGTTCAACAGCTTGAAAAACAAGTATGGGGTATTGAACCTATTCCAACTCACCAAACTTTAACAGCTGTGAAAAATGGCGGCATTATGGTTGGGGCCTACGATGGCGAAAAGCTAGTTGGTTTTAGCTACGGTTTTACAGGATTTAAAAACGGCAAAGTCTACCTATGTTCACATATGCTTGGAATCGATGAAGCTTACAGGTCACAGAGAATAGGCGAACAGTTAAAGCAAGCACAGCGTGAAATTGCTATTGCAAAAGGCTATAACAGCATGCATTGGACATATGATCCGCTGGAAACTCGCAACGGCTACTTAAATCTGACAAAACTGAACGGCATTTGTCATACATATATCGAAAATTGCTACGGAGAAATGCAGGATGGCTTCAATAAAGGGTTGCCATCTGACCGCTTTGAAGTACATTGGCATTTAACAAGCGAGTATGTTGAAAAGCAAATTGAACCAATTATTGAAAATCCTCAGCCACTCGGTGAAATCATTTTCGATGAAGCGGGTTTACCAACTTTAAAAATAGCAGCACTTGAAAACTTAACTGCGGACGCGTATTCATTGCCTGTACCTTTGGATTTTCAAAGCGTAAAAGCAACAAGTCAGGAACATGCGGTGCATTGGCGAATGGAATCGCGTAAAGTATTCCAAGCAGTATTTGCTGCAGGCTTCACGGCCGTACGAATTCAAAAGAACGAACATTGGAACGACTATATTTTTGTTAAGAAAGATACATTAGCACTTGGAGGGTACTAATATGAAAATTACTGAAATTACAATTCGTCATTTACAAATGAAGTTAAAAGCACCGTTCACAACAAGCTTTGGTACATTTACAAATAAAGATTTTTTACTTCTAGAAGCTAAGGATGAAGACGGTACAGTTGGCTGGGGGGAATCGGTTGCATTCCACGCACCTTGGTACAATGAAGAAACTTTAAAAACGAACTGGCATATGTTGGAGGACTTTTTAATCCCACTCATTTTAAATAAAGAAATTTCCCATCCAGATGAAGTAAATGAAATTTTTGAGCCAATCCGCAAAAATAATATGGCGAAATCAACAATTGAAGGTGCTGTTTGGGACATTTATGCACAACAAACGAATCAATCGTTGGCATCTGCACTTGGCGGCACAAAAGACAAAATCGAAGTAGGAATTAGTATTGGTATTCAAAAGAGCATCGATGATTTAGTAGCTCTTGTAGATGAGTATGTAAAAGAAGGCTATAAACGCATTAAAGTAAAAATTAAGCCAGGCTGGGATATAGAAGTTATGCGTACATTGCGTGAAAAATTCCCGGATGTTGCTATTATGGCGGATGCAAACTCAGCTTACAGACTTGAAGATGCAGAACTATTAAAGCAATTAGATGAATTTAACTTAACGATGGTTGAACAGCCTTTAGCATCTGACGACATTATTGACCATGCAATTTTGCAAAAACAAATGACAACGCCAATTTGCTTAGACGAGAGCATCCACTCTCTTGAGGATGCGCGTAAAGCAGTAGAGCTTGGTGCAACGAAAATTATCAATATTAAAATTGGTCGTGTTGGTGGTTTAACAGAGGCAAAGAAAATCCATGACTACTGCGAGTCTAAAGGTATTCCTGTATGGTGCGGCGGTATGCTTGAGTCAGGCATTGGACGTGCACATAATGTTGCATTAACTACATTATCAAACTTTATTTTGCCTGGAGATACAGCAAGTTCTAACCGCTACTGGGAAAAAGATATTATCGAGCCGGAAGTTGTTGCAGAAAACGGCTATATTCATGTACCGCAAACAGCGGGTATCGGCTACAAAGTAAACGTAGAAACAATTGAATCTTATACGGTTGATAAGAAGACATATAAATAATGAAGTTTCCTTAGGACCAACACGATGTTGGTCACTCATACGTTGCCACAAAAGTAGTTTTGCGACGAGTAACCGCGTGGCGTTCTTAGTCTGAGTTCATTCATTACATTCATTGGAGGTTAAACCTCCAATGAATGTAGATAAAGATGCTTAAGGGAAAATCGACGCTTATTTTGTCAGAATTTTTAAATTATTTAAATAAAAAATATAGCAGGTGAATTTATGAAGAAAAGTTTACAAATTGGTGGTGCATTTGTCGGACTGATTGTTGGAGCTGGCTTTGCATCAGGTCAAGAAATTATGCAGTACTTTACGAGCTTTGGAATTATGGGTATTGTGGGCGGAATCGTTGCAACAATCGCCTTTGCTTTTTTAGGAATGACGTTGGCACAGCTCGGTTCAAAACTGCAAACAGCATCACATAAAGGGGTTATTTACTATATTGGTGGTCGATATATTGGGGCAGTGTTGGACTTCCTTATTACATTCTTCCTATTTGGAGTGGCAGTCGTAATGTTTGCAGGGGCAGGCTCTACATTTAATCAAATGTTTGGGATCAGTCCAATGGTAGGAAGCATTATTATGGTTGCATTAACTATTGGAACACTTTTATTAAATTTAAAAAATATATTAAACTTAATCGCAATTATTACCCCATATTTAATGGTCGTTATTTTCATTATCTTAATCTACTCTTTATTTACGATGGATATTTCGATTTCAGAGGCAAATACAATTGCTCAAAATCAAGCAAGTGCAGCTTCCAACTGGTTTATGGGTGCATTGCTATATGTATCTTATAATATTGCAGCAGGAGCAGCCCTTTTAATCGTAATGGGCGGTACTGAAAGAAATAGTAAAGTAGCTGGTGTTGGTGGCATTTTAGGTGGCGTTATGCTAGGGGTATTAATCATTTTAATCAACTTAACGATGTTTGTGAAATTAGATGTTGTTGATGGTGTAGATATGCCTACGCTGGAACTAGCGAAACAAATCCATCCAACAGTTGGCGTATTAATGGCCATTGCCCTTCTTGGGATGATGTACAATACAGCTGTAGGGATGTTCTACGCATTTACCGTGCGATTTGTTGCACCAGATCATAAAGTATTTAAGCCAACAGTTGTCGTTGTAGGTTTAGTCGGGTTTATTGCAAGCTTAGTCGGCTTTACGACATTAGTTGGAAAAGTTTATTCAACAATGGGATATCTAGGCTTTGCATTAATCATTGCAATCGTGATTGCGTGGATCCGTAGAGATAAAAAAGAAGTAGTTTCATAGTTTTATAGTAGTTTAGAAAAGCATTCGGGATGGGGAAGATTCCGAATGCTTATTATGATTATAAAAGATGAATTAGGTTAGGTTATATAGCTTCAATTATTCAAAACATTATGATGAGACTGCTTACTTTTTGTTTGAAACAGTTGACTCGAAAACTGTTTTGCTATTGCTCCAAAAGAGCTTTTTTTTAAGTATTGATATATCTTTATAGGTGTTAAAGCATTACATCTCCACAATTTGGTCCAAGTGTTTGACCAGTGTAAATATTTCCATCCGGTTCAGCAGCTAAAAAGACAGCTGTTGGAGCAACTTCGTATGTTTGTCCAAAGCGTGGGAGAGCAAGCTCTGCTTTTTTATTTTTTTTCCAACTTTCGTCGATTCCGGCTACTAGTTCAGTTTCTATTGGACCCGGTGCAATGCAGTTAGCTGTAATGCCGTATCGACCCAATTCAATAGCTATAGATTTAGTAAATCCTATTACACCAGCCTTTGCCGCTGCATAATGGCTTAATTCATATCCACCTTTTTGCCCGATTTGAGAGGCAATATTAATAATTCTTCCAGATTTTTGTTTAATCATTTGATTCACTACAGAACGTGTAGTTAAAAAAACAGATTTTAAATCTAAATTAATCATTTCATCCCAGGTATCTTCGGTCATATCCTGAATGAGTGCTTGTGTTAGGATGCCTGCGTTGTTAACTAAAATATCAATTTTTCCAAACTCTTCTAAAGCAGTACTAGTTAGCTTATTAATGGTTGATTGGTTTGTAATATCACCGTCTATTAGAATAGTTTTTTGATTAAATGCACTAAATTGTTCTTCTACTAATTGCTGCTCTTCATTAGTTAATTGAAAAGTGTTTAAAATTAAATGAGCACCTTCTCGAGCATAAGCTAATGCAATTTCTTTTCCGATTCCTCTATTTGCACCAGTTATGATAGCAACTTTACCTTCTAGACGCATCTAACCCCTCCTAAAGTTAATTTATATTACACTAATATTTAGATACTAGAATGTTATCTTCATTTACTGTTTCTGTTGTTTCTTCTTTTCTTAAATCATTAATGATAATCCAATCGCGATTAGCAGAAGTACCTAAGTAGTCATCAGAGAAATTAGATTCAACTTCTGCTTGGGGGTATTTCTCTAAATACCAGAATTTCATAAGACTATAGTATAGTACTACTGCTAATGGGAATCCTACTAGGTACATATATTCTAAGAAATAGATAGCAACAGCACTTGCTACTAACCAAGAAATCATGCCAGCCCAGTTAATTCCTTTATTATAACGATATTGACCTTTTGGATTATATAAATCTTTTACATTTAAACGACGTTTACGAATAATATAATAATCACAAATCATAACACCAGCTAATGCCGACATTGTTGCACCATAATATCCCAAGAAGTTGGATAATTGATCTAAGATAGCCCAAGGTTGGAATAACGTTCCGATAACACCAGCTAAAACAATTCCCCATGCATAAGAGAAATTCCATTTAGCACCAGCATTAACAAATGTTAATGAAGCTGGAATTAGGTTTGCAGCTGAGTTTGTAGACCACTGAGCTAAAACAACCATCAATAAAATTACAACCATTAACCAACCTGTTGCAATTTCTTGTACTACTTCTATAGGATTCCAATTACCTGTTGCTAAGAAACTTACTGCTCCAATAACCCCCATGAAAGTTTGGACTGTTGGCAATGCTAATAGATGTGGAATATAGCTGTTTTTGTTTCGTTTAAACCATCTTTTCTCATTAGTTGGTGCTTTCAAATAACGTGTAATATTTGGTATATCAACTGCTAACAAGGACCAGAAACCCATGTTGGCAGCCATAATATACATCCATGTTGTTTGATTAGATGTACCTTCGTAAGTGAAAATATTTAGATTCGCCTCTTTTGCAATACCGTTAATTTGGAAGAATATCCAGATTGAAATTAAAATAATGCATGGAGCTGCTATTACTGCAAAACGGTCTACAGCCTTAATTCCTGCAGCTGTATTAATTATTTGTACTGCTGCAAAGACTACATACCATAAGAACCATGAGTCAAAGCCAGTGATGCTTGCAAATATATAATTTATAGCTGTAGATCCTAAATAGGTTTGTATACCAAACCAAATACAAGCTACTACCCCTTTACTTAGAGAAGGGAATTGTACACCTGTAATTCCAAAAGGAGCACGTAAATATGCAGAAAATGATAGTCCGTGTTCTACACCAATATCTCCTGTTAGACTGGCAACGATAGCTATTAATAGATTAGCAATGAAAATTGCCCCGGCTAGTTTCCATAATGACATTGATTCAATCCCGTTTGCACCAATTTGGAATGTCGCAATGATTACAGCCATACCGACCCAAATATTTAAAAACCCAAACCCACTAATAATTCGATCTTTTTTTAGTGTAGGGACTATATCTTTTGTTATTAAAGAGTTTTTTTCCATTTACATTCCTCCTAATTATTTAAATTTATTAAACTCACTGATTACTAATGGAATATTTAAATCTCTTAAATAAGGAATAGTTCTTCTTTGCTCCTTTACTAGAGATAAATCTATTTCAGCAATTATAATTTCTTCATCATCTAAAGCTTCTGCAAGTATTTTTCCTGTTGGATCAATAATCCTACTGTGGCCCCCAAAAGTGGTTTCATCTTTTTCGGTACCAATACGATTAGCTGCAATCACAAAACAACCATTTTCTAAAGCTCTTGCTCTTGTAGCGATATCCCAAGCATATAATCGGGCATTGCCAAATGCTGATGGATAGATTAATAAATTAGCGCCCTGTAGTGTTAAAATCCGTGCACCTTCAGGGAATCCAACTTCATAACAAATTTGTAGACCAATATTGAGGTTTTCAATTGAATAAGTTTGATAATTTTGTCCTTGTGCGAAACGTACATTTTCTTGGTCCCATAAGTAAATTTTCCGGTAGGAGCACTGTAACCCACTTTTATCAACGATTACAGCTGTATCATATAAAACACCGTCAACAATACTTTCTTCAGTTATACAGGAAACCAAAATAATATCTAATTCTTTAGCTATATTTTTCATCCAATCTATCGTATCTCCAGGAAACCTTTCGGCTAACTCCAAATCTTTCTCTTCAACACGATAGCCTGTACTAAATAATTCAGGTAAAACAATCAGTTTAGCTTGCTTTTTGGCGGCATTTGTAATAAGGGAATAGGCTTTATTTAAATTTTCTTCTTTGTTACCAAGTACACAGTTCATTTGAATAGCTGCGACTTTAAAAATATCTTTTTTCATACAGTCTCCTTCATCTGCTTGCAACTTTTAAAATGTAATAATTGGTTTAATGATATTATCATCTGCATTTTCAAATATTTGATATGCCTCCAAAATATCATCAATATGGAATCGATGAGTGATCATAGGGGTGAGATCAATCCTATTTTGAGAAACAAGAGTCATTAATTGCGACATACGTTCGCGCCCCCCTGGACAAAGTGTTGTAATTATTCTATGGTCGCCCATTCCTCCAGCGAAATGTTCAATAGGAATTTGAATATGGCCAGAATAAATGCCCACACTTGAAATACAGCCGCCTCTACGGATAACTTTTAAAGCATTTTGGAATGTTTCTTCTTTACCTAATGCTTCGATAGCAACATCGGCACCTTTACCATCTGTTATTTTCAATATCTCTTCTACAGGATTGATTAAGGAATAGTCTAAGACAATATCAGCCCCCATTTTTTTGGCTAAATCAAGTCTTTTTTCATTTCCATCAATTGCTATGATTTTACTGGCACCTTTTAAACGAGCACCGGCTATTGCACACAAACCAACGGGACCACAAGCAAATACAGCTACAGTATCACCGATTTGAATATCCGCATTTTCAGCAGCAGCAATTCCAGTTGAACCAATGTCAGTTAGAAGTAAAACTTCTTCGTCGCTTAAATTGTCTGGAATTTTTGTAATATTATATTTGGGATAAGGCATTATAAAATATTCTGCATGAGTACCATCCACTGTATTTCCTAAACGCCAACCTCCAGGATTTGAAAAATCATTGTTAGGACCAATACATTGTGAAGGCAGGTTTTTTTGACAGTAGTAACATGTTCCACATGGTGTACATGACCCACTCATAACACGATCACCGACATCGATTCCTTCTACACCTTCACCTACTTCATAAACAATCCCCACATGCTCGTGCCCGAGTGTTCGATTAGGTTCAACTGGATGTTCGCCATGGACGATATGAATGTCTGTTCCACAAATTGTTGTAGCAGTAGTTTTAATCACAACTTCTCCAGGTTTTGCTTTAGGAATCTTTTTGTAAACAAGCTCTAAATTACCTACGCTTTTAAATATTGTAGCTTTCATATACCCTTCAGGTGCATTTACATCTTTTTGAACAGGGGTAAGTTCCGTAAGTTGAATCATAGTAATTTCTCCTTTTTAAAAATTTTCTAAAAATTTTAATAATGATTATCTTAAGGGAAAAAAATTTTTTGAAAACTTTTTTATTTATTTTTTTTTCAGATATGCAAAGTTGCATAAAACAAAAACAATCTATGCAAAATTGCATAGATTGTTTTTGTTTGGCAGGAATAATGTGAGTACCACCTATATTATTTTATTTCGATATTTAATTTTGAAATCTTTCTACTTATAGTAGATTGGTTTACTTCTAATGCTTTTGCTATTTCTGTAGTGGATCTAAATTTTAGAGATGCTAATTTTAAGAGGTTTTTCTCTGCTAATTCAATACATTCCTTTAAAGGAATTATTTCATGAACTTGAACAACTTTCTCAGATTTACTCTCAGAGTTGGGGAGTAAATTTAATAATTCATGGGAGATTTCTTCTTTTTCACTCATAACAATTAAACGTTCAATCAGGTTTTTTAACTCTCGAACATTTCCTGGCCAATTATAGGATTCTAAAGTAGTAGCAATTTGTGGAGAGAGATGTTTATTGGTTCCGTATTTTTGATTAAATTGAGAGATGAAAAAATTAGCAAGTGGTAATATATCTTCTTTTCGTTCACGTAGTGGGGGCAACGTAATCGGAATTACGTTTAATCTATAATAAAGGTCTGCTCTAAATTGCCCTACTTTAACGGCTTCTAAAAGGTTTTTATTTGTAGAAGCGATGATCCGAACGTTAATGGAGATAGGCTTAGTACTCCCAATCCGATTAATTTCTTGTTCTTGAAGAACCCTTAACAACTTCACTTGAAGAGTATAGGGGATTTCTGCTATTTCATCGAGTAATACAGTACCGTTATTAGCAAACTCAAATAACCCAATTTTACCTTCAGTTGCAGCTGGAAATGCTCCTTTTTCATAGCCGAATAATTCATATTCCAATAGACTCTCTGGAATTGCGCCACAGTTTATTTTAATAAATGGCTTATCTCTACGGTTACTTAGCTCATGAATATAGTTTGCGAAATCTTCTTTTCCAACACCAGATTCTCCAAGTATTAAAAGTGTTGCATCTACTTTAGCTACTCTCTTTGCTAAATCTAAATAAGGCTCCATTGTTTTACCTTGATAAATATTTTTCCGTTCATCATTAATAGTTTGTTGAAGCTGAGCAATCTCCAACTGATAATCTTCAACTAGAGACTTCATTTGTTCGATTTCTTCTTGAAGTAACTCTATTTCTGTTATATCTCTAGAAGCATTTACTACGCGTATAATATTTCCATTATCATCCTTTATTGGTGTACCGATAACTAACAGTCTGCGATTTTTTTTAGTTGTTTGTATAGCAGAAATTTTTTCTCCTTTTTCTAATACTAATCTTGTTATTGAAGGGGTATATACCCCTTGTTTTTCTAAGTCAATAACATTTCTCCCAATTAAATTATCAGCTGTCTCTCCCCAAAAGTATTTACAAGCAGAACTTACTCTTAAAGTATTGCCTTTATTATCTGAAACATATAAAACGTCATAAGAACTTTCAAAAAGTGCCTTTAAATCTTCGCTTTCTTCTTTATATATTTCGTAATCTTTTTGTATAGGGATATTTGTATCAAAGTAGACAATGACTTCTAAAACTTCACTTTTGTCATTTTTTAATGGAACATAATAATAACGATATTGAGATTGTTCAATTTCTATCAATTGAGTTATAGGGGATGCTTTTCTAAAAACTTCATCTAGGAAAATATCCATTTTTTCTGGAGTTATGAACTTCGGATTTTTTTTTAAGGCTTGTTGGGCTACATTATTGAGATGTTTAAGTTTATGGTGACGATTAAAGATGAGAACTGATATGGGGATTAGATTTAAATGTTTTTCAATTTCGGTTGTAGATAAATTGGAAATAGAATTTAGCATATACATCCTTCCTTCACTAATTATATTTTCAATATTATATAATTCAGAAAAATCAAAAACAATGTTCAAAATTGCATAGAAGTTATGCGAATTTGCATAATTTATTATTTTTTCTGAAAGATGATTGACTAATAATCAAAATGAATATTAGGATTAATTATCAGAAAATTATATTTTTTTAAATATTTTTTTGTAGGAGGAGAATGATAGTATGAGTAAAAAAGAGATTTTAGTAGCTTATGGTGTAGATGTAGATGCAGTAGCGGGATGGTTAGGATCATATGGAGGAGAAGATTCACCGGATGATATTTCACGTGGTTTATTTGCTGGGGAAGTAGGATCAATCCGTTTATTAGATTTATTTGATAAATATAATTTGAAAACAACTTGGTTTATTCCTGGTCACTCCATTGAAACGTTTCCAGAGCAGATGAAGGAGGTTGTAAAACGCGGTCATGAGGTAGGGGCCCATGGTTATTCTCATGAAAATCCGATTGCAATGACACCTCAACAGGAAGAAGAAGTACTTTTAAAGTCAATCGATCTTATTACAGAGCTTTCTGGCAAAAGACCAACTGGCTATGTGGCACCTTGGTGGGAGTTTTCAACTGTAACAAATGAGTTATTGCATAAGCATGGTATTAAGTATGACCATAGTTTAATGCATAATGACTTTACACCATATTATGTTCGAATAGGAGATAAGTGGACTAATATTGATTATACTAAAAAAGCAAGTGAGTGGATGCAACCATTAGTAAGAGGAAATGAAACAAATTTAATTGAAATACCAGCAAACTGGTACTTAGATGATTTACCACCAATGATGTTTATTAAAAAATCACCTAATAGCCATGGATTTGTAAATCCGCGAGATATCGAAGAAATGTGGAGAGATCAATTTGATTGGGTATATGAAAACATGGACTATGCAGTCTTTACAATGACGATTCACCCTGATGTAAGCGGTCGCCCACAAGTTCTTAAAATGCACGAACGTTTAATAAATTATATTAACTCACATGAAAATATTCGTTGGGTAACATTTGATGAAATTGCAGATGACTTTGCTAAACGCAATCCACGTAAAGATACTGTAACTATATAACGTTATAATCCGCCTACCTTTTGGAAGGCGGATTAATGCTTTAAAGGAGATGAAAATATGTGTATTCTATGCAGCGATTTTATTACACAAGTTCACTGGACAGATCAAAGAAAAGAGTCAACTAATGGTGAAGTTATAATAGGGGAAGGACAACGTGAACGCCAAAGAGAACGATTAAAGCGTGTACAATTATGTAATGAAATTTTAGCATTATATAAATTAAAAATAAGAGATTGGAATGGTAGTAAATTTATATTAGAGGATGCAAAAGGAAATACCCGGATTGTGCATGATTTAGGTGTTTTATGGCATGACGTTCAAGAGTTAGTAGGAAAGGCTATTAATCCTTTGGATGAGTATTTGATTTCAACAATGAAAAATAAAAAGGGGTGAAACAATGAGTGAGTATAATGGAAAAAAACCTGTAACTGTTATAACAGGTTGCTTAGGAAGTGGGAAGACAACTTTAATTCAAAAAATATTATCTAACAAAGAATCTAAAGAAGATTATGCGGTTATTGTAAATGAGTTTGGACAAGTCGGATTGGATCATCACTTAATAAAGCGAGTAGAAGAGAGAACTGTTTTATTGAATGGTGGTTGTATTTGCTGTAATTCTCGTGAAGATTTAAAGGAAGAGTTGAAAGATTTATTATATGCTGATGAAAGTGGTAAAGAAACTTTTGATCGAGTGATTATTGAGACTACAGGTTTAGCCGACCCAGCCCCGATTCTATTTACAATAATGTCAAACCCATTATTGCAAAACCGCTATGTTGTAGATTGTGTAATTACTACAATAGATGCGAAGAATGGAAAAATACATTTAAAAAACAATCCAGAAATTTATAAACAACTTTCAGTTGCTGATAAAGTTATTGTAACGAAAATAGATATTGCATCTGAAAAAGAAATAAATGAATTAGTTGCTAATGTAAAAGGAATTAATCCAACTTGTGAAATTATTTATTCTAAAAATGGAGATGTTAATCCAGATATCGTTAAATTAAACAAATCATCTATTGGCATTTCTAATATAAATGTAAATGAAACTTCTAATACAAATCATTATTCAAACGATATTCAATCCATCTCTTTTACTTTCTCGAAACCTTTAAATTGGGTAGCTTTTGGATTATGGTTAAGTATGTTGCTTCATGCGGAAGGTGAGTCTGTTTTACGTGTTAAAGGATTATTGGATGTAGGAGAAGAAGGTCCAATTGTTTTGAATGGAGTTCAGCATATAATTCATCCCCCTCAACACTTAGATAGTTGGCCTATGGGAGAGGATGTTTCACATATTATTTTTATTTTACGTGAAATTAGTACGGAAACACTAAGTGAATCCCTTTTTGCCTTTCAAAAATTCTTGGATACAGAAGTATCAGTTTTAGAATATTTAAAAGTATAAAGATATATTGGAATCTGATTTGATAAAAAACGAGAGTTATCTAGCTAATAGGGTTTTGGCCTACTCTTGTTATTAATTGGCATCCGCATAAAAAATACCATGCGCGTAAAAACAGCAGTAAACCGCGTAAAAAGTAATCAAACTCGCGTAAAAGAAAAACGCAACCGCGTAAATAATCAAAAAAAACGCGTAAAAGCCCACGCGCGTAAAAACAGCAGCAAACCGCGTAAAAAGTAATCAAACTCGCGTAAAAGAAAAACGAAACCGCGTAAATAAAGCAAGAAATCGCGTAGAAAATCCAAAGTGCGTAAAAACAGCAGCAAACCGCGTAAAAAGTAATCAAAATCGCGTAAAACAAAAACGAAACCGCGTAAATAAAGCAAGAAATCGCGTAGAAAATCCAAAGCGCGTAAAAACAGCAGCAAACCGCGTAAAAAGTAATCAAATTCGCGTAAAAGAAAAACGAAACCGCGTAAATAAAACGAGAAACCGCGTAAAAAATCCAAAGCGCGTAAAAACAGCAGCAAACCGCGTAAAAAGTAATCAAACTCGCGTAAAACAAAACAAAATCGCGTAAATAAAACGAGAAACCGCGTAAAAAATCCAAAGTGCGTAAAAACAACAGCAAACCGCGTAAAAAGTAATCAAATTCACGTAAAACGCGTAAATAAAAAACGCGTAAAATCCCACGCGCATAAAACAACAGCATACAGAGCAAAAAAATAACCTAACTGCTCCTAACCACATATAAGGAGCAGTTTTTCAATTTCTAAGCTCTTTATTTATTTTCATTAGTATTGCACATACCCTAGTTGAAAAGAGATAGCTCGGGAGGCATCTAATATTTTTTCAGCTAATTCCTTATCAATTCTCTCCATTGTCACTCGTGTACTAGGCCCGGAAATACTGAAGCTTGCAATAATTTTTCCGGAAAAATCATAAATAGGAGCAGCAATGCATCGAATGCCTTCTTCATTCTCAATATTATCAAGTGCATATCCGGATTTTCGAATAGCACTAATTTCTTGAAGTAAATCATCGGGTGTTAAAATAGTATAATCTGTTCGTTTAGTAAATTGTATTCTTGAAATCACTTCGCGTAAAGCTTCGTCATCTTTTCCTGATAACAGCATTTTCCCAACACCAGTGCAGTACATTGGAGCGCGGCTGCCTATACGAGAATACATTCGTATTGTTTGGTTGCTTTCAATTTTATCGATATATACTACCTCTTCATTTTCTTCCACACATAAGTGCACCGTTTCATTAATCTCATTAGCTAATTTTTCTAAGAAAGGCTTAGCAGCAGGGATTAAACTTGAATTACTCAAAATATTACGCGTTAAATATAATGCTCGATAACTTATGTAATATCGATCAGTCTCCATATCTTTCTTTACATATTGCAACTCAATTAGTGTCGCGAGTAATCGATGAACGGTACTTTTTGATAATCCAGTTTCAGATGCCAATTTTGTAATTTGCATACCATTTGGATGCTCAGATAAATGTTCTAATATGATAAAAGCACGTTCAATAGATTGTACGGTTGCCATTCTATTTCTCCACCATTTCTAATATTTTCGTAATCCTTAACAATCATATTCGAAATTCTATAGATTTGTAAATGAAATGTCAAAACGTTAATAATGATTGTCGAAATTTGCGGAAAAATCATTTTTTTCTTGTAATTGATAATTTTTGTGCATATAATGTTTATAAAACGGAACGAGGTTCTACTATGTGGAACGTTTTTTTGTTTCTGATAACGCTTTCTTTTAAACCAAGGGGGAGAAATTATGAAAATTGTTTATGCACATCACCCTGAAGATGTGAAACATTACACAACTGAGAAATTACGAGAAGAATTTTTAATGGAAAAAGTATTTGTTGAAAATGCTGCGACATTGCATTATAGCCATGTGGATCGAATTATTTACGGGGGAATTTACCCAATCGATCAAAAGGTTACTTTAGATGCAGGCAAGGAACTAGCCGCAAAGTATTTTTTAGAACGCCGTGAAATGGGTGTTATTAATATCGGTGGTCCAGGACGAATTCTCTGTGACGATGAGCTCTTTGAAATTGGACATAAAGAGGCACTATACATTGGAAAAGGTACAGAAAATTTATATTTCGAATCGATTGATTCTAGTAATCCAGCAAAATTTTATATAAATTGCTGCCCAGCCCATGCCAAATATCCAACATTAAAAATCGACCAGGAAAAAGCTATTAAGCGTCCTATGGGAACTGACAGCAATATGAATAAACGAGTGATTAACCAGTACATTCATCCTGATGTATTAGAAACTTGTCAATTAAGCATGGGAATGACTGTTTTAGAAGAGGGCAGTGGCTGGAACACAATGCCTTGCCATACTCACGAACGACGTATGGAAGTATATTTCTATTTTGATATGGAAGAAGACACGCGAGTGTTTCATTTAATGGGTCAGCCAAACGAAACTCGACATATTGTGATAGCAAATGAACAAGCTGTTTTATCACCTAGCTGGTCGATTCACTCCGGCATCGGTACAAAAAATTATACGTTCATTTGGGGAATGTGCGGAGAAAACTTAGATTTTGATGATATGGACCATGTTGAAATGAAGGATTTGAAATAAACACAAAAGGTGATGACTTATGAAAGTTATTATTTCTGATTGTGATCATGCAGATATTCAAATAGAACAAGATATTTTTAATAGAAATAATATTTTATATGAGCTGCAGCAAAATCAAACAGAAGACGATTTAATTCAAAATTGCAGTGAAGCAACTGTCATTATTAATCAGTACGCACCGTTTACTGAAAAGGTGCTCTCACAATTGCCTAATTTAAAATTAATCGTTCGCTACGGTGTAGGAGTTAACAATATTGATTTGACGGCGGCAACAAAATATGGAGTTCAAGTTTGCAATGTTCCTGACTATGGTACACATGAAGTTGCAGATCATGCTTTAGCATTAATGCTAGCGCTTACAAGAAAAATAACGAAAATGAATCGCTTAGTAAAAGATGGTGTATGGGACTATCAAGAGAGTATTCCCATCTATCGTCATAGCGAGCAAATCGTAGGTATTGTAGGTGTTGGGCGAATAGGTTCCGTGTTTGCAAAGAAAGTACATGCACTAGGATGTAAAGTAATTGCCTACGATATTTCGGAACAGCAAAAAAGACATGATTCTAGCTTATCGTTTATTGAATTCGTAGAGTTTGAGGAACTTATTAAGCAAGCTGATATTATTTCCATACACTGTCCATCAGATAATGCTATGAATCTATTTAATGGAAGCGTTTTCGAGAAAATGAAGCCTACAAGTTATTTAATCAATGTGTCAAGAGGTGGCATTGTTGATGAAGATGCCTTATATGAAGCATTAGCTTCCTACAAAATCGCGGGCGCTGCACTAGATGTCTCGGTAAAGGAGCCGATTAATTCAAACTCTCCTCTGCTGTCACTAGAGCAATTTATTTGTACACCGCATATGGCTTGGTATTCAGAACAAGCTGCTCAGGAATTAAAGAGAAAAGTTGCAGAAGAAGCAGTGAGATATGTGAAGAATGAGAAACTTCACTATCCTGTTAATAAAATTTAACTAAAACTCATATTGGAGGGGACCAAGATGAAAAAATCATACAAACAATTAATATTTTTAGGGGTTATGGCACTTGTTTTATCTATTTTAGCTGCTTGTGGCGGCGATGAAGGAGCAACTACTACTGAGGCGGAAGGAACTTCAAATGGTGAAGCTCAAGTATTAAAAGTTGCATTTAACCAACCGGAAAACCATCCGCAATATAAAGCGATGCAAGAGTTTGGCGAAAAATTAAAAGAACGTACAAATGGAGCATATGAAATCGAAATTTTTCCTAATGAATTGCTAGGTGCACAACGTGAAACGATTGAATTAGTACAAACAGGAACAATTGCAATGTCAATTGTTGCAGGTAGTTTACTAGAAAACTTCAATGAGGATTTTGCTGTATTTAATTTGCCATATGTATTTGAATCGGCTGAACATCAAATGTCAGTTTTAAATAATCAAGAGGTGGTAGGAGATTTATATTCTTCACTAAAAGATCAAGGAATATTTGTTGCTGGTGCATTCCATTCAGGAGTACGCAATGTATACAACAGTGAGAAACCAATTAATACACCAGAAGATTTAAATGGTTTAAAAATTCGTATTATCGAATCTGATACAAATATTAAAATGATGGAACAAATGGGTGGTACAGGTACACCAATGGGGCAAGGTGAAGTATATACTGCAATACAATCAGGCGTAATTGATGGTGGGGAAAATAATGAACTAATTTATGCAAACCTTAAACATGCTGAAATCGCACCTTACTATTCATATACAAAACATTTAATGTTCCCAGACTACCTACTTATTAATTCTCAATTATTTGATGGTATGAGTGAAGAACATCAACAAATTTTTAAAGAAGAATTGTTAGCGGCAATTGACCGTGAAGTTGAAATGTGGGATGAAGATGTTCAAAAAGCAATTGCAGATGCAGAGGCTGCAGGAGCAAAATTCAACGAAGTTGATGTAGAGTTATTCCGTAAAGCGACAGAATCAATTGTTCAAGAGAAGTTAACAACTGACAATGCAAAAGCGTTATATGAAAAAGTTCGTGAAGCAGCTAAATAGTAGTGGTGGTGATTTCATATGGAAACAACAAAAAAAGTGCTTGATAAAATTTTATCATCTATATGCGTCGTATTATTCGGCGCATTAGTTCTTCTTGTTACGTGGCAGGTTTTCACACGTTTTGTATTAAACAATCCAAGTGCTTTTTCAGAAGAATTAGCAAAATATTGTTTTGTATGGTTAGTACTATTTGGTGCAGCATTTGTATTCGGAGAAAATGGACATATGCGCATTGAATTTATCCAAGATGCATTACCAGTAAAAATTAAAATGGTTGTTCAAATATTTATAGAAATAAGTATTATTTTCTTCTCCGCTCTTGTTTTACTATCTGGTGGTTTAACTATAACAAAATTGGCATGGGAGCAACTGTCTGCGGCACTGCAAATACCAGTCGGTTACTTATATGCAGTTATGCCGGTAAGTGGAATATTTATTATTTTCTATTGTATTTACAATATTTACACTATTTTGAAAAATAAAAAGCCATTGGAAGTTGTGTAATTACAAGAGAGGGGCAGTATAAACGATGATGTCTGCAGGGGTAGCAGCTTTAATTTTATTTGCAGGGGTAGCATTTTTTCTAATAATTGGTGCACCAATTAGTATTAGTGTTGGAATTGCGTCTATGCTGGCTATGTTTTCTATATTAGATCCGGCAAATGCTCTTCAAACTTCAGCACAGCGAATGTTTACAGGAATAAATTCATTTACGTTGCTAGCAATTCCTTTCTTTATTTTAGCAGGGGTTATTATGAATAACGGTGGAATTGCGATGCGTCTAGTAAATTTAGCTAAAGTTTTAACCGGTCGAATGCCAGGGTCATTAGCCCAAACAAATACTTTGGCCAATATGATGTTTGGTTCAATATCTGGTTCTGCTGTTGCTGCAGCAGCAGCGGTTGGCTCAACAATGGCACCAATGCAAGAAAAAGAAGGATACGATCGTTCTTTTAGTGCAGCAGTTAATATTGCATCGGCACCAACAGGTATGTTAATTCCACCGAGTAATACTCTAATCGTATTTTCTTTAGTAAGTGGTGGAACTTCAATTGCGGCATTATTTATGGCAGGATATGTCCCAGGTATTTTATGGGGAATAGCATGTATGATTGCTGCTTATGTAATAGCAAAGAAAAAAGGTTATAAAGGAAATGAAAGAGTTCCATTTAATGTAGCATTAAAAGTATTTATCGATGCCATCCCAAGTTTGTTGCTGATCATAATAGTAATTGGGGGTATTATTGGCGGTGTATTTACTGCAACAGAAGGTTCAGCAATTGCAGTAGTTTATTCATTGTTACTATCATTCTTTTATAAAACTATAAAATTAAAAGAATTGCCTAGAATTTTGATGGAGTCAACGCGTACAACAGCGATTGTTATTTTCTTAATTGGTGTTTCTACAATTATGTCGTGGGTAATGTCTTTTACTGGTATACCTAAGTTAATTGCCGATACCCTATTAGGCTTTACGGATAATATGATCGTTATTTTAATAATTATGAATATTGTTCTTTTAATCGTTGGTACTTTTATGGATCCAACACCAGCTATTTTAATTTTCACTCCGATTTTCTTACCAATCGTTACGCAGTTTGGTATGGATCCAGTACATTTCGGAATTATGGTTGTTTTCAACTTAAGTATTGGTACAATAACTCCTCCAGTAGGACCAGTGCTATTTATCGGAGCGCGTATAGCGAAATTGAAAATCGAACAAGTAATTCGTCCATTAATACCGTTCTTTGCAGTAACGGTCGGCGTACTTTTATTAGTAACATATATCCCGGAACTTTCACTATGGTTACCAAAGTTATTTGGCCTTATTAAATAACAATGTAATAGGCGCCCGAAGGTATAAGTGGTACTTTTGGTCGCCTTTCTATATCATGTAAGGCAATTTTATAAAGAGAGGGACGAAAAAGCATGAAAGCTATTGTTTATACAGCACCTAATAAAGTGGAGTGTAGAGAAGAAAATAAACCGAATGTGCCTAAAGGGTATGTTTTATTAAAAAACGCATATGCAGGAATTTGTGGAACGGATTTAAATATATTTGCAGGCACACATCCTCGAGCAAAAGCACCACTTATTTTAGGACATGAATTTTCGGCAACGATTGAAAGTGAACACCCTAAATACCCGATTGGAACAAAAGTAACGGTTAACCCTTTAATTAGCTGTGGCTCCTGCATTCCATGCACCACTGGACAATCTCATGTTTGCAATGATTTGAAATTAGTTGGTATTGATGTAGATGGTGGAATGGCAGAATATGTAGCGGTAGAAGAGGATAAAGTCATCCCATTGCCAGAAAATCTATCATTAGAGCTAGGCGCACTCTCAGAGCCTATAGCAGTAGCAGTACATGCCGTTAGGACAGCGAAGTTTTTAGTCGGAGATCGTGCGGTTGTTTACGGTGCCGGAACGATTGGCTTATGTGTGGCTTTAACACTACGAGCATATGGAGCATCAGAGGTAATCATTATTGAAGCGAATGAGCTTCGCCAACAAAAGGCTAAAGAATTAGGGTTTAAAACATTTAACTCTTTGAAAGATGATGTTATTAAAGAGTTAGCTAGTATTACAAATAATGCGGGAATTGATTATGTATTTGACTGTGCAGGTCATCCAGCGGTAATAAAGCAAGTAACAGAAATAGTAAAAGTACAAGGGACAATTGTTATTGTTGCAGCATATAAGAAGCCAACAGAAATGAATTTAATTCAAGGCATGTTTAAAGAGTTATCTATTCAATTTGTTCGGGTTTATACAAAACGAGATATTGAATTAGCGCTAAATTTATTGACGGAGGTTCCACAGTTCTCAGAAATTATTACACATGTTTTAAGTCCAGAACAAGCAATGGAAGGCTTCGAATTATTAACAACACCAACGAATGCTATTAAAGTATTATACGCATTTTAGGAGGAGACCGATGCACCGATTATTTGATTTGACTGGTAAAAATGCTGTGGTTACAGGCGGCAGCCGCGGATTAGGAAAGGAAATCGCACTAGGCTTAGCTGAGGCAGGAGCCAATGTAGCAATAATTTCAAGAGCGGAAAGTCCGGAAGTTGTAAAAGAGTTAGAGAAATTTGGTGTGAAAGCTGTTTCGATTGCTTTTGATATTAGTAATATTCAATTGCATAAAGAGCTTCTAAATATAATAGAAGAAAAGCTGGGGAAAATTGATATTTTAGTAAACAACGCGGGTGTTCAAAAAAGACATCCAGCAGTAGAGTTCCCTCAAGATGATTGGCAACATGTGATGAATGTAAATGCTAACGCTGTATTTAGCTTATGCCAAGTTTTTGGCAAGCCAATGTTAGAACGAGGGCAAGGAAAAATTATTAATGTAGCTTCTTTGTTATCATTCCAAGGTGGTATTACAGTTCCAGCCTATGCTGCAAGTAAAGGTGCTGTTATGCAATTCACAAAATCTTTAGCAAATGAATGGGCATCTAAAGGTGTCAATGTAAATTGTGTAGCACCTGGTTATATGGCAACAGATATGAATGAAGCGCTTATTAATGATGAGGTGAGAAGCCGCCAAATATTAGAACGCATCCCCGCTGGACGTTGGGGTACAGGGCAGGATATGCAAGGTGCTGTCATCTTTTTAGCATCCAGTGCTTCAGATTATATTAATGGTTTTACAATTGCAATCGATGGCGGCTGGTTAGGAAGATAACAACATATACTTAGGAATTTAGAGCTTCTATTAAGTAGAAAAGGAGAGAAGATATATGAGTTTTCATTTAGATTATTTTTCTTTAAAAGGAAAAACTGCATTAGTTACAGGAGCACGTACAGGGATTGGGCAAGCTATTTCGGTGGGGCTTGCAGCTGCTGGAGCACACCTAATTTTAGTTGGCCACCAAGATAATATGCAAGAAACACAAAATAAAATTACTGAATTGCAAGGCACTTATGAAACATTTTTAATTGATCTAAGCGATGTAGAAAATTTAAAATCAAATCTTCAGCCAATTTTAGATAAATATAAAATTGATATTTTAGTAAACAATGCAGGTATCATTTATCGTGAACCAGCTGCTGCACATGATGTACAACAATGGAATCGTGTGTTGGATGTGAATATTAATTCAGTATTTACCCTTTGTCAAACAATTGGTAATCAAATGATTGCTAATAAGTCGGGGAAAATTATTAATATTGCGTCGTTGTTGTCATTCCAAGGAGGCATTAATGTACCGAGCTACACAGCAAGTAAACATGCTGTTGCAGGATTGACAAAAGCATTGGCAAACGAATGGGCATCGCATAATATCCAAGTAAATGCAATTGCACCTGGTTATATTTCTACTAATAACACTGAGGCGCTTCGTAATGATGAAGAACGAAGTAAATCTATTTTAGAACGTATTCCAGCAGGACGTTGGGGTCAGGCTGATGATTTAGCAGGAACGGCAGTATTTTTAGCATCCCGTGCCTCAGATTATGTATCTGGTCATGTTTTAGTTGTAGACGGAGGCTGGATGGGACGTTAAATCAAGTTGAGTGAGGTAATGAAATGGATATTATTACAATTGGAGACGGCATGATTACATTTGATCCATCTGAAAAAGGTCCATTGCGCTATGTGAGTGAATTTAAGCGTAAAATCGGCGGGGCCGAATTGAATGTAATAATAGGCTGTGCACGTTTAGGATTAAAAGCAGGATGGATTAGCCGACTAGGAAAAGATGAATTTGGGAGACATATTATTAATACTGTCCGTGGTGAAGGAATAGATGTTTCGGAAGTTAAACTAATTGAGGGCTACCCAACATCCTTAAATTTTAAAGAAGTACATGCTTCTGGAGATAGTAAAACATTCTATTACCGCCATAAGTCGCCAACAGAAACATTTAAAATTGATGAGTTGCCAATTGATTATATTAAAAAGACGAAAATTTTACATGTCACAGGAGTATTTCCTGCAATACTAGAGCAAAATCGCCAAATAATTTTAGAAGCGGTAAAAATAGCGAAACAGCATGGAGTAAAAGTATCTTTAGATCCGAATATTCGTTTAAAGCTTTGGTCAAAAGAACAAGCGCGGGAAACGTTGTTATCCTATTTGCCCTATATTGATTTTTTATTAACAGGCCGTGAAGAGTTAGAAATTTTATTCGGGACGGCAAATGAAGAAGAAATAATTCTAGCGCTCCAAAACTATGATGTTGAGCATGTAATTGTAAAGGATGGAGCGTCCGGAGCGTCCTATTTAGAGAATAGTAGATTTATACAAGTACCAGGGTTTAAAGTCAATAAGGTTGTCGATACAGTAGGAGCTGGTGATGGATTTGATGCAGCTTTTCTATACGGCATTATCCAAAATTGGTCTGTAGAAAAATCTATTCATTTAGCAAATGCTGTTGGAGCAATGGTTGTTCAAGTTGAAGGAGATAATGAAGGGTTACCTTATTTAGAAGATGTTGAAGTATTTTTAGGAACACGCGAAAATATCGAACGATAGGAAGATGGCCGTGTATAGTAAATTACAAGGTATTCAGTTAATACCAGTTTTGCGAAAGATACCGTATGAGCTTTGCCAAGAACTAGTGAAAGCGTTGAAGGATGGTGGAATAAAAGCCGTAGAAATTACAATGGATTCTGAAAACGCTGTTGAAATGATTCGTGAAGTGAAGCAACAAAATGACGGTACTTTAGTAGTTGGTGCAGGAACAGTCTTAACAGTGGAAGATTGTGAAAAAGCTATTGATGCAGGTGCAGAATTTATCGTTTCCCCATCATTAAATTTGGATGTAGTCAACAAATGTCTTGAAAAGAATATTCCAGTTATTCCAGGTGTATTTACACCAACTGAAATGCAAACTGCATATAGTGCAGGAGCAAAAATAATAAAGCTTTTCCCAGCCTCTTCTCTAGGAACCAAGTTCATTAAAGATGTAAAGGGACCATTATCGCATATTCAAATTATGACAACTGGTGGTATTAATCTCGAAACAGCATCATCATATATAGATGCAGGAGCACAAATTGTCGGAGCTGGCAGTGATCTTATAAAAAAAGAATGGCTCCAATCAAAAAATTGGGAAGCAATTACGAACGAAGCGATTGCATGGAATAGAAGTTTGCATAAATAAATGTATATGAAGTTTAAACTTGAGAATTAAAAAAACTAGTTTTGATGCCCCCTATATGAAGCCCTTTAGAACAATTTTGTTCAAAAAGGGCTTCTTTTTTCGATTGTCATTTTGAATTTATAAAAATATGTTTACTAATATACCAAAATGATAAATTTTAGTATGATTATCCAAATCCTCTTTTGAAAATGAAAGGGTCGTTAAAATGAATTTAAGGTTAAAAGTATATTTAGGATGTATAATATTAATTCCTTTTTTAATAACTGCCATGATTCGAGGTTTAGCATTAGTGCCTGAAGAAATGCAAGTAATAGTTTATTTTCTAGCATTTATTGCTACTCATCTAGTAGTAAGTAAAATACAGGAACTAATGCACTAACAAATATTTTTAGAAAAAGGTCGTTGTCTCAAATGAGATAGCGTCTTTTTATTGTTGGAATGTGAAAATCGCTGTTTGGGAATTATATAAGTATAGTTGAATGATTATGCTTCATCATCCTATTGCTTTTAGGTTACACAATTACTAAACGCGATACCTTTTCAAGAAATGTAAAACAACTGGGCAGGGAAATAGATGCAGTCGGCAGGCTCTCTATAAATTTATGTTCAACAGTGGAACAAAAAGGAGGGAAAATTAATATGGGTGAATTTCGCATTGAACTAGAGCAATTTATCGATGCATCGCGTGAAGAGGTTTTTAAGGCATTAACGAAAAATGTGGGGGATTGGTGGGAGTTTCGTATCGCTCCTAAAGGGATATCCTCTTTCTTTACATTTGATCCGGTTCCAGGTGGAAAGTTTATTGAAAACTGGGGCGAAAATGAGGGAGCTGTATGGGGCAAAGTTTACTATGTCCACTTTCCTACAGAAATTCGCCTATTTGGTCATCTTGGCATGAAAGGAGCTGTAAATAGCGCCTATACTTACCGCCTTCTGGAAAAAGATGGAGGAACACTGCTTCAACTTTCTCACACAGCTTCTGGAGTAATTCATGAGCAATGGGAACAAGAGCATTTAGAAGGCTGGGATTATCTTCTTGGCACATTATTAAAAAATTACGTAGAAAAGAGTTAAAAACATGGTGGATGTATTTACTGAAATAACCATTAATAGCCCAATCTCGAAAGTGTCAGAATATGCAGCGAACCCAGATCATGCACCAGAATGGTATGTTAATATTCATTCAGCAGAATGGAAAACGCCGAAACCACTCGCTTTAGGATCACAAATTGCGTTTAAAGCAAAGTTTCTTGGACGTGAACTTGCTTATGTCTATGAGATTGTCGAATTCAAGCCAGGAAAGAAATTAGTCATGAAAACTGTAAATGGTCCCTTCCCAATGGAAACTACTTATACCTGGCAGGCTATTGATGATAAAAGAACGCGTATGACACTATCAAATAAAGGCAATCCTACGGGTTTTAATAAACTACTCTCTCCATTTATTGCCACCATGATGAGGAAAGCCAATATGAAAGACTTGAAGAAAATAAAAGATATCCTTGAAAAACAATAAATAGCTTACCTTTAGCAGTTCTATTCGTATAGTAATGGGACTGTTTTTATTTTATTAAATTATTAGTACCATATTTTTACTTTACGGCCCTAGTTTTTAATATAATAAAGGGGAAGAGTTGTAGTTGATTGAAATTCTTAGATGAAGGTATGTTGTCAGTGGATATCTTAAGGCTGATTTGCAATAAAGTAGCTAATAAAAGATAGGTGTTGTTAATTTCTCTATTACAACGGGAAATTAAACTTTTAGAAATATAGATTAAAAAGAGGGGGTTATTAAGTGAAAATAGCAGCATTGGTTTTGGGCGTTACTGCTAGTGTTTTTAGTATTTTATTGTGGATCGTACTGGTTTTTTATAACCCTTATACATCATCAACTGCTGATGTCGCAGGTAATACATTTGTTATGTTGTGCCTTCCTGCCTGTTTAGCATTCATTTCTTCTGTAATGTATAAACAATATTTTATGCTAATTGCTTTCATTTGGTCTTTTCCAATTAGTTTATATCTATCATTTACTCCTGGAATATTTGCATGGTTTATCGCACCATGTATCGTCTATTTCATTTGCTTCCTTCTGATGATAATCCATAGATTAATAGAAAAAAAACATTTAGCCTTTCTAAATAATTAAGGGGGAAAATAATGTTTTGGTTACTGTTTGCACTAAGTGCATTAGGAATATTTATTCTAATTGCAATTGTTAAGTTGGTATTAAGAAAAATATTCAATATTGAAAAAGAGGAAAAGAAACTATTTTCATATAACCATATAAACGAATTACATAAAAAAGTGGATTGGGGAATTAGAATTTCTTCATCAATAATTTTAATTCTACTAGTTTTTTACTCTATAGAGCTTCAGGAATATCCTGCAATACTTTCTCTAATTGTACTAGTCATTTTTACTACAATTGATTTTGCAGTAAAGGCATTTTTTGAGTGGAGATATTCAGATAATCCTAAACAATCCATTTTGACTATAAGCGAAATGATAATATGGATACCGCTATAATTATCGTTATTCAAATCGTAATTCATTATCTTGATTAAAAATTTGTCATTGTCATTTATTAATGGGAGTGATAAAAATTATCAAAAGACTGAAAAGTTATATTAGAATCTTAAGTTGATGAGGTAGAACATGTTCAATTAATAATTGAACAAATTGAGGTAAATAAAGTCAAGATATTATATTGGATGAACAATAACACGCCCCCCTGAGTAAATCATCTATATTTACTATACATTTAAAAAGTGAAAGGTCCCTAAAAAGCTCCCTTAATACATATAATTATTCTATTTCCGAAAAATTATGGAAGTAGCTATTGAAGAAAGGCCAATCACAATAGATAATGGAAGCGCCCTAGCAATTAACGCCTCAGCTACGTAATCTAATTGAAAGACAATAACCAAACTAATTGATGAGATGATAAGTATAGCAAGCAATAACCATTTAGCAATATGTTCAATCATTCTAACCTTCCCCCTACTTTTTATCAATGGAATAATGTTGTATAGATGAGATATCTCTTGAATTAACAGTCATTAGTTAAATCTGTTCCTGCTTAAACATAATCCAAATGTTCTAATTCCAGTAAATAAAATCTTCTAAATACAATTACATTTTTTTACAATATAATATATAAATTATAATTACATATTTTCTTAAAAAGGGGATAGGTATAAATTACCATTTTATAAAAATAAAGTTAAAATCAACATCCGATTAGGTCCAAAATCAATTAAAAATGATACTAAAAAAACTTTATGGGTAAATTTGAATGTGAATTTATCCCTTTTGTAGTCCTAAATGTAATTTTTGATATACTATTGACAAAGGATCATTATTATCATATATTTAAGTTAATATTTGAATAGTTCTCCTAAAGGGGAGTAGCTTTTACAACCAAGTCGTCATTTCGGAAGATTTCTTCTTCCCGGCTTCGTTGGCAATGAACTCATTGTTAGCAAGACCTTTACCTAAATAAGGTAAAGGTCTTTTGTTTTTTTAAAACCTTTACCATGTCTGGTAAAGGTTTTTTGTTTATATAAATCTAAGTCAGATCAATTAGAACATTCAATATGTGAATTTTTTGAAATGGAGATGATAGATGAAGGTAGGATAAATTAATTTTCGTAAGTGTTTTGAATTAAATTTGAGAAATGGAAATGGATTTGTGTATAAACTATCCTAAGGAGGATTAATACGTTGGATATATCGATTTTAATGGAGTATGGTTGGGTATTATTATTATTAGTTGCTCTTGAGGGATTGCTTGCAGCTGATAACGCACTTGTTTTAGCGATTATGGTGAAGCATCTTCCAGAACAAGAAAGGAAAAAAGCACTGTTTTATGGGTTAGCTGGAGCTTTTGTTTTCCGTTTCGCTTCATTATTTATTATTTCCTTCCTTGTCGATGTATGGCAAATTCAAGCAATCGGAGCATTATATCTTCTATTCATTGCTATTAACCATATCGTGAGGAAACTGGTGTTTAAAAAGAAGGAAGAGCAAGAGGAGACAGAAGAAAAAGAGAAGAAACAGTCAGGGTTTTGGGGCACAGTTATAAAAGTTGAGTTAGCTGATATCGCTTTTGCAGTCGACTCTATTCTCGCAGCGGTAGCCCTTGCAATGACACTTCCAAACACAAATCTCCCACAGATTGGTGGAATGGACGGAGGAAAGTTCCTTGTCATCTTTATTGGTGGATTTATAGGTTTAGTCATTATGCGCTTTGCAGCAAACTTGTTTGTTAAATTGCTACAATCGAGACCAGGTCTTGAAATAGCAGCTTTTGCAATTGTTGGATGGGTAGGAGTAAAGCTAGCGGTGTTAACGCTGGGTCACCCTGAAATCGGGGTTATATCCCATGATTTTGCTCACTCTACTGAATGGAAACTAATCTTCTATGCAGTGTTAATCATAATTGCTGCAGTAGGTTGGTTCATGTCGAAAGATAAAAAAGAAGAAGTTCAACAGACAACACTTTAATTTGTTAGGGAACTGCTAAGCCTCATTAGGGAAAAGATAAAAGTGTACATAACTAAAATCAACTTAGTTATGTACATTTTTTATTTGGCTTAATTATCACACTAATTGTTTATAGGATTAAACAGTTTTGTCACCTTAAAAAAAGGCTATTTAGGGCGGGTATACTGATTTTTGGTAGTTTTTTATTAATAAAATTTTCCGATAAGATATTTGTACAGATATATAATTAATTTACAGTAAAGTCGTTTAATTTATAATAAAAAACTCCAGTCATGTTATTCAACAATTGAGCCATACTGCGGAATAAACTACTTTAGCTACAATTGATACCAGAAGCATGAAAAACATACTAACAATTAGACGTAAAGTATTCATCACTCAATCAGTGGAGAAAACAACCTTGGAGTAAATTCGAAGTTAAAAGCATGGAATTGTATACCCATTATTAATTGCCTACCTATAGTAATAAACTTTCAAATTATATTTAATTGTGGAGGTGAAACAACAACAACCAGCGTAACAACCATCAAAAAAATGATGCTGACAACCGTAACAACCGTGAGGAGTTTGCTGAAGATTTGGCTGTAACAACAATGACAACCATAATAACAAGCGGTAATTAAACATATTATAGATTAACGAGAAGTTGTATAATTACGCTTATCTGACGTCAGAATAATTTCGCTTTTTCATAAATTATTCTGGGTTTTTATTATTTTTGATAACTAAAAGAATATCTTAATAATCGAATGGATTGCTCTCCGTAATGAAGTATAAAATCCTCGAGGGAAATATCTGAAAAACAAGGATTTACAGAAACTCTTTAACAAAAAGAATTAATAGTATAAATTGATTTATGTTTGGCAAGTATAATCAAGTAGGAAATAAAGGCCATAACACCTTTCCGAAGTAGCTCAGTGGTAGAGCAATCGGCTGTTAACCGATTGGTCGTAGGTTCGAGTCCTACCTTCGGAGTATAAAATCATTAATTTAAATTCCAAATCTAAACTAACGCTATTCTTGAAAAAGGATGAGCGTTCGTTTTTATTATTACCATTTAACAGCTTTATTTTTTGATATTCAACAATCTGGGACATTTCTTTACAAGGAATGTGTCTTTTTCCGTTTAAGGGTTGATGTTGAAGCAACGCCTTTAAAGATAATTGATTTCTAGTTGAAAGCCTTGAAGATGTTGTGAATTTTATAAATTGTTCTTGTCTTTATTTAAACTTTTCCTTAGACAAATACTCCAATCAAAATTTGTTCATAATAATAAAAAGGACGTGATGACTATTCTAAACGAGAAGAAGATAACAAAGTTAAAAAATATGCTAATTGAGCAAAAATACTCGCTCCAACGAAAAATGGATACAGATGATGAATATTTAGAACGTGGTAGTCTACGGGATTCTGTTGATGAGTTGTCAACAATCGATAATCATCCTGCAGATCTAGGTACCGAATTATACGAACGTGAAAAAGATATGGCGTTAAAAGTCCATGACGATGATGAGTTAGCAAAAGTAAATACTGCCTTACAAAAGATTGAGGATGGAACCTATGGCGTATGTGAAGTTTGTCTTCAAGATATCCCATATGAAAGATTGGTGGCACTGCCCTATACCTCTTTTTGTATTGAACATACGGATGCAAAAGATATACCAACAGATCGACCGGTTGAAGAGCAGGTGATTCTTCCTCCAGTTGACAATTCTTTTTCTGGCCGAGATGACAAGGATGATATTCATGATTATGAAGATACGTTTCAAGTTGTAGCAAAATATGGAACATCCGAAACACCGTCTGATTTTGAAGGGGATTTTGATAATTATGATGAATTATACGAAGACCCGGAAGAAATTGCCGTTAATGACGAATGGGATTCCTACCACATCTCTGAAACAGATGAATTAACACGTCAAGTTTCCATTCGGGAAGTAGAACACGCGAGAAAATTTGATTATTTAGAGGATTAAATGTGGGATTCAAAATGAGTCTAACAAAAACCGTTATTGAAGTAACAGTTACTTTAGCTTAATTAACGGCTCCCATAATCGAGCGTAATTCTTTTAAAAGAGGGCACTGCAAAAAGAAAGAAACTTTAAAAAATACTACAAAAAAGTCTCTAGTAATTTAAATTTTTTATTACCAGAGACTTTTTTGTCATTATTGCCTATAAAAAGCCCTTAGTTGGCTTCCTGTAGTTTTATCATTCTTTTTACATTTACAACAAATGCAGTGAGATACGCTTGCATTTTCATGCCAAATAGACCACGGTATTTTGCCCTGGTCATTCTATGTGCGTTCTTAAGTTCAGCATTTTATGTTCAATTCGTTTATGGGTCCCTTTGCGTTGACCGTAAACAATTGGATTTAGTGGAATATTGGCCTTTATGTTTTCTGTTTGTAGGAAAGATAAGTTATCCTTTGATGAGTATGCTGTATCTGCAAAAACTTCTTTTATAGTCAGATGTTTGTTTCGAGAGTTATTTACTAAAGTCTGTAATTGCCTTCCATCATCTTCATTCCCAGATGTAACAACTAAATCTGTAATAATTTCTTCTTCTGTCATTGTTAAATGTGTTTTATATCCGAAAAAGGATTTTGATATGGACTTACGTCCAAATCGGGCATCTGGATCTATAGCAGATGAAATTCCTTTTTTAGCTAATAGCCTTTCATCAGTAACAATTTGTATATGGAATCGTTTTGGGAGTGCCATTCTTTAAAAAGAATTGTGCTTTTTTTACTAAAAGTTCAAGTTGAAAATACAAGTATAAAATTACACTTATAGTGATTCCTTGGTTAGTAATTAGATTTGAACAAATGGGAGTTAATAATCTTGATGCTATAAAACATAAAGAAATTCCATAAGTTGTTCAACATCGGGCGCTATTGTTGAATAAAACTGAGAGTTTCAAACGACCTTATTGTAACATCTAAGACGTGTTATTCAGCAATTGCACCAAAAATTAAACAATTTTATTTTTACACCGTCCAGAGATGCTGACGGTGTAATGCGTTTTGGGATTTAAAATTAAATAATTTTATCGCGATTACACAATATTACACTTATTTTGCTTGCATAGGATTTCATGTACTACATAAAAAAAGTGATGAATCCTCTAAGATTCATCTTCTATCAATTCTAAAAATCTGTGGTTCCAAATATTCTCATAAAAATCTATTGTCTCTTTGGCAGACATATATGGGTTATTTAAAGTAGAGGTTGCTTTTTGTACCATGAAGTTTTTATATCCTAATCCATGTGCAAATTTAATCGTAGCATCCATGCAGTATTCTGTTTGGGCGCCGCAAAATTCAATATGGTGAACAGCTAATTGGTCTAAAAGATTTTTTAAATTCGTTTTGTAAAAAGAGTTTGCATGAGTTTTTCTTACAAAAAAATCTTGTTCTTGTACATCTAGATGGGCATTAATAGCCCAAAGTTCTCCTTCAGGCACCAAATCTTCATCGCAGTGCTGAACAAAAATGATTGGTTTATGTAATTTTCTATATAAGGCGATTCTATTATTTACTTTAGTAAGTAAAATTTCTAAATCAAATAAATGATCTCCACTGTAACATACGCCATTTTGCAAATCGATAACGATTAAAACATCTGCACAAGTCTCCATAATTTTTACCTCTTTCATTTTGAAATATGTTAATGATTCTAACATTTAAATATTTACAAAACTACATAAAAATTGAAAATGTAATTGTAGTAAATACGCTTAAATATCGTCCGAAGAACGTGAAAAAACCGCGTAAAAACAACAAAAAACCGCGTAAAAAATATGTGAAACCGCGTAAAAATAACAAAGCACGTAAAAAAGGCAGTAAAAGCGCGTAAATATCGTCCGAAAGCGCGTAAAAACAACAAAAAACCGCGTAAAAAATATGTGAAACCGCGTAAAAATAACAAAGCACGTAAAAAAGCAGTAAAAGCGCTTAAATATCGCTTGAAAGCGCGTAAAAACAACAAAAAACCGCGTAAAATATATGTGAAACCGCGTAAAAACAACAAAAAACCGCGTAAAAAGTATGTGAAACCGCGTAAAAATAACAAAGCACGTAAAAAAGCAGTAAAAGCGCGTAAATATCGCTCGAAAGCGCGTAAAAACAACAAAAAACCGCGTAAAAAGTATGTGAAACCGCGTAAAAACAACAAAAAACCGCGTAAAAAGTATGTGAAACCGCGTAAAAATAACAAAGTATATTAACCCCAACAACATTAGGGAAAAACCAAAGTTATTTTAGATAATGTTGTAAAATTCCTGGGAATTGTTAAGATAAATATAATTAAATAGCTAAACACTAGGGGCGCCAACAGGCTGAGAAGTACCCTTTGAACCTGATTTAGTTAGGACTAACGTAGGGAAGTGTACACGTTTTTTGCCATTTTCCCTATTTACGTTCTGTAAATAGTTTTTTTGTTGAAAGAATTGTGATCCTAATCAGGATAGTGGTTTAGCTTAACAAAAGAAAGAGGGAAAGATGGATGAATAAAACGAAAAGGATTACCTACACAGCAATTATTTCGGCAATAACAACAGCAGCTAGCACAACAATTTATATTCCACTTGGATTTGCTAAAGCATTCCCAATTCAACATTTAGCTAATGTTATTTCAGCTGTATTGCTAGGACCTGCATATGCTGTAATACAAGCCTTTTTAACATCAACATTGCGAAATCTATTAGGGACTGGGAGTTTATTTGCTTATCCAGGCAGCATGATTGGTGCTTTGTTAGCTGGCGTACTATATACGAAAACAAAAAATTTAGAGCTGACAGCAACAGGGGAAGTTATAGGGACGGGTATTTTAGGAGCGATGGCTACTTATCCGATTGGAGTATTATTGTTAGGGCAGGATACAACATTATTTGGCTTACTTCCAGCCTTTATTGCAAGTTCATTTGTAGGGGCTGTCCTTGGCTATGCAGTATTAAAACTATTAGTTCGAAATAAAGTACTATAACAAGTGTAGTGATAAAGCATCATGTAAAAATAGATTCAACCTTATATAATTAAACAGATTGTAAATAATTGGTTAAAAATTTCGATTTGTTATTTGAATTCCCCCCTTATCGGGACATAATAGAATGAGAAATTCGAATTACTCTTATATGTACAGTTTAGCTTGATTTCTAGCATTCTTTAAAACAATTTTTTAGAAAATAAAAATTTGGAAAGTATTGACGAAAACAAAAGGAATGCTATAATCATTCTTAATGATAATGATTATCAATATCAACTGAGAAGTCATACATAGAATAAGTGGTAATTAAATACGAATCGATAACATTATTAAATCTAGTAAATACAGGAGGAATTTCTCTAATGACTAACCAACCAAAAAAATACAAAAAATTCCTATCAACTGCGGCAACAGCTTCTTTAGTAGCGTCTGCGATTGTACCAGCTGTTTCGGCTGCATCAACATTTCCAGATGTTGATGCAGCAAACTCGCATGCCGAGAATATTAGCGCATTAGTTGAAGCTGGCATTATCAATGGGTACGAGGACGGAACTTTTAAACCAAACGCGGAATTAACTCGTGGTCAGGTTGTTAAAATGCTTGGTAAATGGGTCGAATCTCAAGGTTTCGAATTCCCAGCTGATTATAATACAGTTCAACGTTTCGATGATGTTGCTGTAGATGCAGTTGACCAAGAATTGGTGAAATATGCTGCACTAGTTAAAGATAACGGTATATTCATCGGCACTGACGGCAACTTAAACGCTGCAGACAGCATTACTCGTGAAAACATGGCTCTTACTTTTGACCGTGCCTACAAAGTGGTTTATGGCAAATCTTTAGTGGAATTAGCAGCAGGTTCGGAAAGCTTAACTGTTGCTGACTTGGCAGCAGCCAAGGAAGAAGCTCGTGGAGTAATTCAAGCTTTGCGTAACATTGGCATTTCTAACGTAGACAACTTTCAACCGAAAAAAACGGTGACTCGTGCACAATTTGCATCATTTTTAAATCGTACATTAAATGCTTCTGCTAAACCAGCTGCTGAAGTTACAATTAAATCATTAGCGGCAACTGCTGTAAGTCAATTAACAGTTGAATTTGACGGTGCAGTAACATCCGCAGACACTGCTAAATTTACAGTAACTCGTGGTACTACGGCGATTACAGTAGGCAAAGTTGAGTGGAACGAAGAAAAAACGAAAGCAGTTATAACAGTTGACCATAAATTCTCTGACGGAACTTATAGCTTAACAGTAAGTGGTGTTGCAAAAAAAGATTTAACTGCTTCAGTAACAACATCTCGTGAAGAGGTATCAGATATTCATTTTTTATCAAATAAATTAGTGTTTACTGGTAAAACAAAAGGTGATTATAACCAAGCAGTAATCGCTTTTGAAGCCTTAAACCAATACGGTGAAGATATAACAAAAAATATTAATGCTAACCGTTTTGTGGATGAACGAGTTCGTGGTATCGATGTTAACAAAGATGATATCACTGTTGAAAATGGAAAATTCATTGTATGGGTTGAAAAAGACGAAGATGATGATAAAACTGGTTCAGTAGAATTTACATATAAAAATGGTGACTTTGAGATTGATGTAAATCAAGATGTACAATTATCAGACATAAGTGAGCCGGGTTCAGTAGAATTATTAAGTATTTATAATTCAGGCAATAAAGAATTAACTACTAAAAACCTTAAAGACGCTGCTGGTCAAAATGCAGTAGAAGAATTTTACTTACTTTTCAATGTTAAAGATCAGTATGGAGTCGATATTGATGCTGAATTTGCAGATGATGTTAAATCTTCATCTTCAACAAGCGATACAACAATTTTAGATGAAGTACAAAGAGGAATTCGTGCAAGTGTATCAAATAAGGATATTTTCGATTTAGAAGACGAAGATAAAATCGAAGTTATGAATGTTGATGGAGAATACTATTTTGCATTGAAATTAGTAATTGATGACCCAGAAGATTTAGTTGGCGGAGAAAATATTGTAGAATTCCGTGCGAAGGCTACAGGTGAGATCACAAGTAAAACCTACACGGTTGAACACAGTTCTGAAGTATATGAGATTAAACTAAGTTCACCAGGTGAAGTGATTGCTGGTGATGAAACTGTAAAATTACCTGTTACTGCAACTGATCAAAATGGTGAGTTAATTACAGATATAAAAGCGTTGAATGAAGATTTAAAGGATGAAAAAATTATCATCGATTGGGATAGCGGTCTAACCAAATTATCAGGCAAGGCTTCAAGTGTGTTTACTTTTGTAAAAGAAAAAGAAAAAGTATATTTAAAATTTGAAACTGCTGATAATTTCACCGATGAAGCAGAAGATTACGATATTGATATCGAAGTAGATCAATCAGGGATTGAAAATACATTAACATTACTAGTGGAACCTAATGCACATCCAGCAAGAATCACAAGTGTGAAAAGTTTAGTTCATAATTATGTTTTATTAGGTGATTCAAGAGATGAAGAGTTAGTTCTGGAAGATCAATATGGTCGCGTTTTTAATAAAAAATCAGTAGGTACTGCTGAAAAGCCTGGTGGTGTGAACGGCTACCAATACTATGAAATAAGTGCAACTTCATCTAATAAAGACATTTTCACTGTTACGAATACATCACATAAATTCGTGGTAAAGTCTCATGAAGAAGGTAGTGCTACAATCCAATTTAAGTTAGTAGCTCGTGATGTTGAAGGGAATGTAATTGAAGATAAATTTGATGTTACCTTCCGTTCAATTGAAATGGAAGATTTCGATTCATTTAAAGTAAAGAGTGATAAACTTCTATACGGTGGAGATGAATTTGTCAAAGTCGATGATGCAGGAATCAAAGTAGTTGGCCTCATCGGAGATCGTGAAGTTGATATTCCAAACAGTAAATATAATATACATGCTGAAAGCGAATATTTAAGTACCGATGGCAAAAAAGTAACTGCAGATACTGCAACAATTGAAGCTGATGACATATTAGATAATGAAACGGATCAATATAAAGCTGATATTGTTGTTACAATCAACGACACAGGAGAGACGATTAGATATACTTTAACTCTTGCTCGTGAAGATGCAATCGCAAATAGTTTCAAGGTTAATGATACTAGTGGACTAACTAAAAAAACTTTAGAAGAGATAGAAATTGAATATAATGATGTTTCTGAAGATCTAATATTAACAGCTAGCGAAATCATTGAAGAGCTTGTTGAAGAAGGAACAATTGAAATAAAGGATCAGTATAATAATAAACCTATTTCAATTAATAATTCTACTGGCAAAGTAGAATTCTATGACGGAACTTCGGACTATATTAAACCGATTATTACTGATATTATTTCAGATAATGATAAAAATATCGTTTCTTCAAATGGTACTACTAGTATGACAATTAAGTTAGGTGAAGATGGACTTACTATAGGTGATTCATTCAATCTTACATTAACAATTGACGATAAAACTCAAACTATTAAAGTTTATATTAAATAATTCTTTCAAGTGAAGCTAGAGATTGAAAAAGCCGAATTTCTCGTTCTAATACGGAGAAATTCGGCTTTTATAGTACTTAAGATTAATAAAAGCTTCAATTATATCGCATTATACGATATAATCTGTTGTAACGATGTAATTGAGAGGTGCTATATGGAACTTAACACTTATTTTACGGATATTTATTATCATCTTCATCCAAAGCATGAACAGATGATTTCCCACCAAAGCGTACGGATTTTGCAAATAGTTCAAAAAGAACATTCCGTAACCGTTCGTTTTTTATCAGAAGCATTGGGGATTTCGCATAACACGGCATCAGAACATGTAAAAAAGCTCGTGAATCATGGCTGGATTATAAAACAGCGCTCAGAAGAGGATCAACGAAAAGTTTACTTGCAGTTAACTGAGGAAGGGTTACAAATCGTTAAGCAAAACACTGAATTAGATGAGCAAAAATTACAAGCAACATTGAATAAGCTAAGTGAAGAGGATCAACAGTTAATTTTACAAGCATTTCGGTTGTTGAGCGAGGCAGCGAAATAATGGTATGGATTAAACTTTTTACGTCAGCTGTCATCATTGCACTTGTAACTGAGTTTGCTAAAAAATTCCCTCTTTATGGCGGTATTATCGCAGCACTGCCGCTAATCAGCCTTCTCAGTATATTTTGGCTAACTATACAAGGTGAAACAATAAAGCAAATTCAAACTTTTACAATGGGAGTTATTATCGGGTTGCCGGCAACGATTATAATGTTGCTTGTCATATATGTGATGTTGAAAAACTCCTTTTCCTTCCTTATTGCATTTTTAGCAGGAGTTGCCTCTTGGGGATTCCTTTTAGCTATTCAAAAACTAATATTTGTAAAGTTTAATCTTCATTTATAGATTGTTTTTATTCTAATCAAGGAAAAATGCTCTTTTTGTAGAATGATATATATGAAGCAATTAATTTGGATTGGCTCATAAAGGGGAGTTGGTAACTTTGAAAAAAGTAGTATTGTTTTTCTTACTATTTATATTTATGTATTCATCGTCTGTTCAGGCTCTCAGCTGGGCATATGCATTTGTTGTATGGGATGGGAAAGTTTATAAAGTTACCGAAGAAAAACTCCTAGAAAGTGAAATAGGCGAGAGTATTGGGGAAGTAGAAACAAGACCGAATGATATGTCCGGAGATTACTATGGAAATGCTTCAAATAGTTATCCAAAAGGTACAAAGTATTTTAAAATTAATGACATACCAACTTCTTCTGTAATTGCTGTTGAAGTAGAAGACGGTGTGTGGCAAAAGGCAGTATATATCCAAAAAGCGCCTTTTCATTGGAGGAATTTATTTACCAACGTTGTACCTATCATTATTTTAATCGTTATAATAATATGTTTATTGTTTCTTATAAAAGTGAAAAGGCGATCACAAAATTAAGTCTTTTTAAAAAACGGCTTCCAATAATGGATGCCGTTTTTTTTATTAAATTTGAATCATTTTGATGCACCAATTTCTCTAATAAGTAAGAAGAAAGGAGGGTGTGGATTGGAAAGAAAATTAAAGTTAGTAAAGCGTGCTAAGAAAGGAGATTTTGAAGCATTTCAAACATTGATCCACGAAGAAAAAGAAAAGATGTATAGAATGGCATATATGTATATGCGAAATGAAGACGATGCTCTCGAAGTGTTTCAAGAAAGTCTTTGTAAAGCCCTTACTTCGATTCATACACTGAGAAATAACGATTATTTTTCAACTTGGGTAATGAAAATTTTAATTAATTCAGCGATAGCAGCATTAAAGAAGAAGCAAAAGTTAGTTTCACTAAGTAATGAAGCTCTTGAATATATAGGAACTACTGAGCATTTACAAAATGAAGAACAGCTTGATCTTCTTCAGGCTATGGATGAAATTGAGGAGAAATACAAAACGGTCTTGCTGCTGCGTTTTTACGAGGATTATACAGTTAAGCAAATAGCTGCATTTCTTAACTGTCCTGAAGGTACGGTAAAAACGAATATTCGGCGCGGATTAGAAGTACTAAGGTCAAAGTTGAAGGGGGTATATTTTGATGACAGACAAAATTCGGTTGTTTAAAGAAGAGATTGATAGTATCCAAGTTCCAGTTGATAAATTGGATGAAATCATATTAAAAACGGTTCAAACAAATAAGCAGAAAAGAAGAAGGTCTTTCCGAAAGAAAGCTGCTTATTGCGCTAGTGCTGCTATTGTTGGGTTTGGTTTGCTAATGAGTTCAGCATCTTTTTCTCCTGCTATGGCGAATATTGTTTCAAAGATTCCGATTATAGGAACAGTATTTAGTGAGTCTGGGGAGCCAGGGTTAGAGCATGTAAATGAGCAAGGTTTAACAAATGTAGTAGGTGCGACAAAGAGTATTGGCGGAATGTCTATTACACTCGACGAAGTCTTTTATGACGAGACACGTTTAACGATAGGATTTTCAATGACATCTGACAATCCGATTGAGGAATTTTATTTATCCTCTGGACCTAACATCACTATAAATGGAAAAGGATTTTCAAATGCTAGTACTTATCGGGAGACGGAAATATCACCAAACTATCGAACTGGCATTATTAACATAGATTCAATTGATGATTTACCTGAGGAATTTACACTTGGAGTTACTTTTATAAGTAAAGACGGCAAGCAGTGGGATTTTTCGACTCCAGTCAATGTAAAAGCAAATGTTCAATCTGTTGCCATTAATCATTCCCAGGAAGTTGAAGGAATTGAACTTGCTGTTACAGATTTAAAAATAGGTCCAACTGGGTTTCAATTTACTTTTAGTGCAAGTTCAGATGCAGAAAAAAATTACTTGTCTAATGGATATTTAGATTTTGAAGTAATCGATGATAAAGGAAAAGAACTATTGTCTTATTCAGGTAGCAGCAAAATTCAAACAATCAATGGAAAGGAACAAATGACGGGTACACGATTATTTGATTCAGTTACAGCTGATGTTAAGACATTAACAGTTATTCCGTATTTTAAATTCCATCAGGGAGGAAGTAGTGTGGAAATCGATGCTGCAGGCAAAGAAGTAATAACTGAACTCCCCCCTTTTAAAGATACGGATTTTGTATTTGAAGACTTTGTTGTCACTCTTCCTTAAATAAGGGTTAAAAACATAAATGGAAATGAGGCTGGGACAAAACCCGTCTCTGATGAAAAAGCCGGTGAAATTTTACGATAAGTAAAATTTCACCGGCTTTGATTATTTTAAATAAAAAATAAGGACCACTTCTGATAAAATTAAGTCA
>NZ_RXNR01000031.1 GCF_003966145.1 Lysinibacillus telephonicus | reverse complement strand
TGGTAGACATGATTGGCCCGTCTTATCGAATATTAGATACAAAAGAATGGATGGAAAATAGTCAGGTTTAGTGGCTCAGTTTTTAATTAATAAATGGCTCAATTTTTACTTGCGAAATACAAGGTAAACTATACCCTTTAATTAACATGAGTATAACCTCTCTTTTATAATAAGAACTCTATTATTTCAGTTTCTAAGTTCCTTAACAGTTAATTCTCATCTAATACTTTTAATATCTTTATACCATTTTTATCCATTCCTTATTAGAATATTTCAACCAAAAAAAATTAAAAACTGTCCTTTAATTTTTGACTCAATTGGTTATGTTTACTTAATATATGCTCAATTGAAAGGACACCAAAATTAGAAGAGATTTTATTATTTACTAATAAACATTCATCATAAATTAAACTAATATTCAAATATTTCTTAGGTTCAATTTTGCTTTCCTTTAATAAGTTCGCTAAATTATGATATAGACTATGCATCGGGGCATCCACAGATCTTTCAATAGCAAACTGACCTGCGTATTGACTCCACCATACTTGAAATGCTGTGTAAACTTCATCATACATTTTTAAGCTATCTACACTAGAAATGAACAATTTTTTATAAAAGACGTACTTTTCATGATGAAATATATGTAAATCATTTCCCCCGTCATCACAAATCCTTTGTGAAACTTCATTCCAAAGTTTTTTAAATTCAAAGTCAAAATCATCTTTAAAGGAGATACTAGTGGATAAGTATGGATACTTTAAATGCCTCCCCCTATGATTTTGGTTGAGATAAATATTTTGCAAATAAATTAAAAAGTTTAAGGAATTAGTTGCATTTAAAATTATGTTTAATGATGAATCCATTAAATAACCCCCTCTATGTTTCCAGTATGTAAAACACTTATGGACTATATTAAATTAGTTTCAACAAAAAAGAACAATTACCTTTTTTTAGTAATCGTTCTACTCAATCATAAAGAATCAGCCCATATCCAAATGATAAATTAATTGAACAACGCCAGAAGAAAATTTTCTTGTAGCAACCATTTTTAGATTAACTCTCTGTTTTAAATCAATAAATAAGGGTTTTCCTTCTCCCAAAATAACTGGATGAATAGATAATCTAAACTCATCAACAAGCCCTAAATTAATAAAAGTTGTAATAAGGCTTGACCCGCCATATAGCCAGATATCTTTACCTGGTTTATTCTTCAATTTATTTACTTCTTCAAGTAAATTATCATTAATAAATATTGCTTTATTGTCAGTCATTTTTTTCGTTCTGGAAAATACATACTTTTCTTTACTATGAACTAATTCCCACATTTCTTTATCAGAATCACTTTCATTTGCTGGTGTAAATTGCCCCCATATATCATAGCTTTTTCGTCCATAAAATATCGTATCAATCTGGTTTAAGAAATCAATAAACCCCATCTCCGAGTCCATAACGCACCAATCAACTTCCCCATTTTTCCCTTCAATAAAACCATCTAAGGTTACCGCCAAATCTAAAATTACTCTTCTTTTTCTTACATTAATGGACATATATACTCCCCCTTTATGATAAATAAACATATTTCTCTAAATTTCCCATTGCCCTTATTATTAGCTACTATAAATTTAAAGTAAATTTCATAGGTAATTGTTCATAATTCTTCCTGCTATACCCCTTTATACTTTCATGTAGGTACTTACTACCTTTAGCAGCTCTTGAATGTCTACACCAGATACCCTTAAATTTATAGTAATCAAAAAGTACTATCAAAATATTATAAAATAACAATAAAAATTACCATAATTGATTTATTCTTGTAGCAATTACAAAAACTTATTTGATATTATATTAATATTCTGTTTTATAAGTAGGAGGGTTAACTGTGAAGAATTCTATAAGATGGCGCATAATAGCTATTGTTTTAGTTATTATTGTTTTAGGCCTAGGTACATTGTCTACAATAAGTTCCGTTTTAATTACTTCAAAAACGAAGGATAGCTTGGTGGAACAAAGTGAAGTAGTTGTAAATGGACTTTCCTCAACTATCACAACTTTTCTATCAACATATGAGAAAAGTATTTTAAAATTAGCTTCATCTCCAGATGTATTGAACTTTTATTCAAACTCTACTGAATATAATGATGCAGCTGACCGTATATACCGTTCGGATTTAACAAACTACTTATCTATTTACGATGCAGCTTCTGGCATTTACTTTTCAGATGGAGAATACACAATAATGGAGCCCCATTTTGATGGTCTAGAAGAATTAGATATGAAATCTCGTCCTTGGTATACGAACGCAATTCAAAATCCAGATCAATTCGTTTGGTCGTCCCCATACATAGATAGCGTTACCGGTGAGTACGCCATAACAGGTTCTGTTGCTGTGAAGAATGGCAATGAAATCATTGGTGTCTTGGGCGTAGACATTTTATTGTCACAGCTTATGGACATGATTTCTTCTACTGAATTAGGTTACCAAGGCTATCCATTAATTTTAGATAATACTGGTGTTGCAATTGCTCACCCTACTAAAATCGGAGAAGACTTAAGCTCAGAAGAATTTGTTCAAACTATCCAAGCAGATAGTGAAAAATCAAATAGTCTAGATGCAATAATTGATGACCAAGAATCTGTAGCAGTTTATAACAAAATACCAGAAGTTGGCTGGACTGTGGCCGCAGTTTATAAAGAGAATAATTTACAAGCTATGGCAAATAGCCTTCAAAATGTAATTATCATTGTTGCGATTGCAATAATAATTGTCACTTTTGTTGTTTTATATCTCTTCATTACTCGTACTATAAAACCAATTAATAAACTTGGTGTGTTAATGGAGGAAGTTTCAAAAGGTGATTTATCTGTAAATATTGAAGTAAAGTCTAAAGATGAGATTGGTGTGCTCTCACAACACTTTAATCACATGATAGAAAATATGAAAAATATTATTAAAGTTGTTCAAGAATCATCTAACCATGTAGAAGAACGTTCTCATCATTTAAGTGCCCTTGCAGAAGAAACTAGCGCTTCTAGTGTAGAAGTTTCAAAAGCTGTAAACGACATTGCAATTGGTGCTACCACATCATCTGAAAACGCAGACCTTGTTACAGAAACTACTGGACAATTAGGCGAAAAAATTAACGGTATGAAGGGGCAAACAAACTCCCTGCATGATATCGCAACTGAGGCAGATCAGTTAAACATTGAGGGTCATGAAAAAATGAAAAATCTTCTTGGTTCATTTGATCATTCAAAGTTGGAATTAATGAATATGGCCAATGCAATTAAAGGCTTAGAAAATAAAGTAAATGCTATTGGTACTGTTATGAATACAATTTCTGAAATTTCAGCTCAAACTAACTTACTTGCTCTTAATGCTAGTATTGAGGCTGCCCGCGCAGGTGAACTAGGTAAAGGTTTTGCAGTTGTTGCAGATGAAGTACGAAAACTTGCAGAACAATCTGCAACTGCGACAGAACAAGTAAAAACAACTATTCAGGAATTACAATCTGAGTCTCAACAAGTTACACATCAAATGACTGAAATGCAAAACACATTCAATAAACAAGGAGTAGTTGTAGAAGATACTAGTTCCTTATTTAAAAGCCTTTCTAATCTTATTGAAAATATGGAAGGAACCTTTAAAAATGTAATTTCTGAAATCGAAGGAATTATAAGCTACAAAGATCAAGTAGTTCATACAATCGAAGAAATGTCACTTACTGCCCAATCTACCGCAGCTGCGTGTGAGGAAGTAAGTGCGTCAAGTGATGAACAACTTACTGCAATCCAGTCTGTTGCAGAAGCTTCCGAGCAGTTAAATAATTTAAGTACAGAACTGGCAGATGCAATAAGTAAATTTAAATTAAAATAATCTATAATATCTTATAAAGCACTTTCAACAAAAAATTGAAAGTGCTTTTACTTATATATGTTCTTTGATGAATATGCCGTTCCCAGCAAATTAAAATCGTCTACCCGCTTTCCCTTTAAACGAATAGACGATTTTACAATTATAAAAAGAATCCACCTACTACTAAACCCGCTATAATGACAAACGCAGGGTGTATTTTTATTTTTTCAAGTGCAATATAACTGCATACTACAATGAGTACTGTTGCTATTAACCCTATCGCATTATAGGATGTATTAATGAAATCAAACATCATATCTGCCAATAAAATAGCGATAGCCGGCAATACAAAACTAGATAAACGCTTTACTCTCGGTGAGTTGCGATAGCGGAATAAAATATTTAATAATATAAGCATTAATATTAACGATGGACCAACCGTTGCAAATAAAGCAATAATTGCTCCTGGTATACCCGCCACCTCATAACCAATAAAACCGGCCATCTTTGTTGCAATCGGCCCTGGCAGTGCATTTCCAAGCGCTAATACTTCACTAAATTCTGCAGTTGTCATCCAACCGTACTTATCCACAACCTCATGCTCAATTAATGGAATCGAAGACGGTCCTCCTCCATACCCGAGTATCCCCGGATAAAAGAAAGCCAGGAAAATATGAAGATAAATCATTTTTGCTCATCATCCTCCTGCTTCTTAATTGGAAGACCTAAAGCAAGCAACAATAAAACACCAATAATAATTCCTGGATGCATCCTTAGTAAAATCATACAAATAAACGACGCAACAAAAATAATTGTACCAATTTTCCAACCTAGTGTTTTTTTAGCTTTCTTTAAGAAATCCCATGTAAGAACCCCAAGCATAACGGCTACAATTGGCACTACCCCTTTTGTCATTCCTTTTACGAAATCAAAATCTTTAAATTGTTTTAATGATGCTAGTAAAATTATCATTAGTAAAACTGTTGGCAATATGGTTGCGATTAAAGCATTAACTAGACCTACCCATCCTCCAACTCGATATCCAATATATCCTGCCATTTTAGTGGCGATTGGTCCAGGCAGCGTATTCCCTATTGACAGGACATCCGAAAACTCTTCATCTGTCATCATTTTAAAGGTTTCAACAACTTCCTTATGCACTAGCGGAATAGTAGAGGGACCACCGCCAAAACCAAGTATTCCCGAACGAAAGAAGGCGATGAAAATGTCTTTTTGCTTTGCCATAAATTCCTTCTCCTCAAACGGTACCAACATTTTTTTAGTAACCAATTGCCATTCCATCTCCTCTTGGATCTGCTCCACCATATTTCACATTTGTTTTGTGTTCAATGAATATGGCACCTGCATGCCCCATCGTATCCGAAAAAGCATCTAATACTTCCAACTCATGCCCCATACTTTCAAGTTCCATTCGCACCTTTTCCGAAACACGATTTTCCACTTTAAGACTATTCGATGAAGCACCCCATGTACGTCCAAAAAGCCATCTCGGCGCTTCAATCGCTTCCTGTACAGACATTCCATAATCAATAATCCGTGTAACTAGAGCAGCTTGCGTTTGTGGTTGACCTTCACCACCCATTGTTCCATAAACAAGTGCTGGTTTTCCATCCTTTAACAGCATTGCTGGGTTTAACGTATGGAAAGTACGTTTTCTCGGCGCAAGCGCATTAATATGATTTTTGGTTAACGAGAAAAAGCTCCCGCGATTTTGTAAAACAATGCCTGTTCCTTTTGGAATAAAACCTGAACCAAATTCATGATAAACACTTTGAATAAAGGATACTGCATTGCCTTCTTCATCTACAATGCCCAACCAAACTGTATCCCCTTTTGCATCAAGCAATTGTAATTGTTTGGCACTTTCATTATCCTTTATTTTTTCCGCAATGGATAGACCATGTTCATAACTAAGCAGTTCCTTAATTGGAATATTAACAAATGCTGGATCAGTTAAATATTGATCACGATCAATAAAGGCATGCTTAATCGTTTCAACAAGTACATGATAATAAGTTGAAGAACCTTCCTTGATTTGTTTTACATCAATATGATTTAAGATATTTAAAATAGATAATGACGCAATTCCTTGTGTATTTGGCGGTAGATTATAGGCTGTATATTCACGATACGGTACAGAAATTGGCTCAACCCAATCACTTGTATGTTGTTTAAAATCGTCGACTGTCAATAATCCACCGTGCTTTTGCAGATCTTTAACGATTTTTTCCGTAAGCTCACTATTATAAAAATAGTCCGCACCGTTTTCTGCAATAATGGCTAACGTGTTGCCTAAATCTTCTTGTTTCATAATTTCTCCAGCTTTATAAGGCCGCCTCTTATTTAAAAAAACTCTCGAAAATTCTTCAAAGCGCTGAAGGGCACGAAACTCCGTATCACTTTCATCTAGATTCACTTCTGTCCAATACTGTTGACTCGGTGTAACAGGAAACCCTTCCTTTGCATATTGAATCGCCTGTTCTAGCAAACTTGACCAAGGTAAAGAGCTTCCCATTTCTTGTAAACTGTAAGAATATGCTTCCCCCCAACCAGCAACTGCACCTGGTACGGTGTTCGCCGCTAAAGCCCCACGTGAAGGAATTTTTGAAAATCCTTTTGATTTATAAAAATCAATAGTAGCTATCTCACCTGAGCGGCCACTTCCATTTATAGCCTTAAGCTTTTTAGATTTCGCATTATAGATGAGCCAAAAATTATCTCCGCCAATTCCATTCATATGTGGATAGACAACACCAATAGTGGAGGCAGCGGCAATTGCCGCCTCAACGGCATTGCCCCCCCTTTGCAAAATCGTTATTGCAGCCTGTGACGCTAAGTAATGGGGTGTTGTGACCATTCCCCTAGTAGACATAGTCGTTGCTCGGTATTGCATTCCCATTCCCCCTTATTTGGATATTTGGGGAAACGTAATATAATATCCCCCGGTTTAAGTGCTAAGCTATAATTTCAAATTTACACAACACTATTACATATCCCGCTTCTTAATTTTGAAAATTTAGACAATTAAATTTAACAGAGTTTCAACAGTTTAACTGGAGGGCTAAAACTATCAGAACAGGCTTCGATATTTTCATATAAAATTTCAACTAATTGTATGAATCCACTCCAAAATATTGACGTACAAAAGCTAGTAATGAAAGATCTAAGCTTTTATTGGCAATAAATGATAACCCTAAGGCTTTTCCATCCCTTTTAAAAACTGGTACAGTAACTTGAGGCAATCCTGCAAGCCCCGCAATACAGGTTAGCTGCATCGTAATTGCACGAATACCCTCCACTGATTCGGTTGGTGCATTTTTTTCTGGTGCAGCTGAAGCGGTTGTTGGAATCACCAGCAGTCCCTTCTGTGAAAGTAATAAATTAAGCATTTCAGTTACTTCCAGTTGTTTCTTTTTTGCTTCTTCATATTTTGAAATATCAAACTTACTTGCCAGCTCAAAGCGCTCCTTTATCGCTTTAGAAAATACCGGTTTTTCCTCTATAATCCAGTTACCATGAGCTCGCCATGCTTCAACACCTTGAATATATTTAAAAAGTTCCGGCCATTGAGTAAAGTTATTTGTTTTAAAGTCTACCTTCTCACTTGGCAGACTTTTCGTGATCGCATTCAACAATAGCTCCCGATCATCTTGTTGCATCAAATTCCACGAAGTTTCTTCTAAATATATTTGTTGGAAATTAGATAAAGTAGTACTTTGAATTAACACTTCACCTACAGCCTCAAGCACCTCTATGTTCTTCGCCATCCAACCGACAGTATCAAAGCTTGGTGCTAATGGAATGACTCCTTCAGTCGATACAACTCCATGAGTAGGTCTTATACCAAAAAGTCCACAATAAGAGGAAGGAACTCTTACCGAACCACCTGTATCAGTACCTAACGCAAAACTAGCAAAACCATTTGCAACCACTGATGCAGAACCACTGGAAGAACCCCCTGGTATACAGTTTGGAGCAATTGGATTTAGTGGTGTTCCATAATGGATATTTTCACCGTTCAAGCTGTACATCAGTTCATCGGTGTGCGTCATCCCTTTTAAGGTCGCCCCATTTTCTATCAATTGTTCAATAACGGGAGCTGTATTTTCGGATGGCCCATGTGTTTCAAGCCAAGTAGGATTCCCAGCACTGTTTCGATGCCCTGCTACAGCAAATACATCTTTAACAGCAAATGTCATTCCATTTAATTTCCCTTGTTTCTTTGGTTGTAAAGTTAATTCCTTGTTAAAGTAAGCATTATCTTGCATAGCAATTCACCCTCTACTTTTCATTCTATTGTAGAAAAATAAAAATCCCATATCATCGGTATACTTACCAAATGTAATAGAACGTTTTAGTCAACTTGTATAATATTTCAATCTATTCAGTCAACTCTTATATAGACTAAAATTAGTGAGGATATAAAAAATTAATATACAGGAAATCCGAAAATCTTTTCGAACATAGAACCTTTACAGCGAAGATACAAAGTTAAGTCCGACAGAAGCAATGAAAAGAGAAGAGGGACTGCCAAGAAATTATTACTTCCTAGACAATCCCAATGCTTTTTCTTCATTATTGCGGTAAATAATCTGTTGAGAAGATTTCATTTGCATCAAATACTTCTTCAAGCAATCCTAAATCATTTAGTTGTTGAATAAGTGTAGCCCAACGTTCTTCAGTCATATACCCAACACCATTTTCTGCTGCATCCATACCATATACAAAGTCAGCCTGGGATTCTGCTTCAAATTTTAGCGATTCCATTTCAATATCAGGATTATCTTGTTGGATGATTGCATTAATTTCCTCATAGGAGTCTTTATATAAATTCCAGCCTTCAACAAAAGCTTTTGTAAATGCTTTAACTGTTTCGCCATTTTCTTCTAGGTAATCTTTTGTTACGTATAATACAACGTTATATGGATCATACCCTGCATCAGAAATAAGCTTTGTTTCTACTTCAACCCCTTCTAACTCCATGAAGTATGGCTCAGATGTAAGGAATGCTTGTGTAACAGCCTCTTTATCTGGAATAAAGTTCACGTGTTGACCTGTGTAAGCTAATTCTTCTACACCACTTAAGTCATATTGTGTTTTTAAATACTCCCAATATGTGATACCTGGTTGAATATATACTTTTCTACCATTTAACTCATCAAAATCTTCTATGCCATGACCTTTATGGAACATAAATGCTTGAGGGCTTCCTTGCATCGCTGTTGCTACTGCAACTAATTCGATGCCTTCATTACGAGCTACTACGATTTGGTCAGCATGAGCTAGACCAAAATCTGCATTTCCAGATGCAACCATGTTAATAGATGACACTTGTGGTCCACCTGGTTCAATGGTAACATTCAATCCATTTTCTTCGAACAAACCGTTTTCTTGTGCTGCATAAACACCTCCATGCTGCGCTTTTGCAAACCAGTTTAATACTAGCTTTACATCCTTTAACTCTGTTGGTTCATTAGCAGTCTCAGTCTCAGTAGTTGTGTCAGTTTCCGTTTCTGTAGTTTGGCCCCCCGATTCTGAGTCGCCACAGGCAGCTAGTACGATAAGCATCGCCGTTATTAAAAATAGAAAAGATAATCTTTTTAATGCTTTCATTTTGCTTCTCTCCTTATCAATCATTCTTTTATTTAAAATTGTGTTAAGCAAGATGTTGATAGTCTTTTACTATTTTTCAACTTTCATTGCTGATTCGTGCCAAGATTTGAGTATAAGACGCGAAAGAAAGCTTACAAGAAGATAAAAGACAATGCCAAATAAGGCTCCAGTAATTGCACATGCGAATAAATAAGGTGTTTTTAACTGAACAGCCGCAACTGTTATCGAATATCCTAGACCACCTTTTCCTCCACCTATTCCTGCGATATATTCACCTGTAATTGAACCGATGATTGCCAGCGTACAAGATATCTTTAAACCGGACACAATAAAGGGCATTGCAGCTGGAATTCTTAATTTAAACATCGTTTGCCACTTTGACGCGTTATACAATTTAAATAAATCCCCCATATTTTTATCCACCGAATTTAATCCCATTAATGTATTCGATACTATAGGGAAGAATCCAATTAAAAATGAAATAATAACGATGGAGTTAAAGCCAGAGCCAAACCAAATAACTACAATCGGCGCTATTGCAACAACGGGTATTGTTTGTAAAATTACTGCGTAAGGATACAGGCTTATTTCCAGTACTCTTGAACTTGCTAACAGCACAGATATTGCAATTCCAACGATTGCACTAAGTAAAAAGCCAATTACTGATTCAAAAATAGTCACTTGCATTGCAGGCCATAATAAATGCCAGTCTTCAATAGCTGCTTCAACTACATCTGTTGGTTTTGGCAGAATAAAAGGTTTAATATCCAGCAATACCGGAACAAATTGCCATAAAGAAAGGAAAATAATTAGAGCAAAAATTGGACCTAAGTATTTAATGTTAAACTTTATCTTGTCCGCAGTATTTTTTACACCGGTCACTCCCTTAACAACCTCTTCACCTTTCGTAGTCACAGTTTCTACAGACATTTAACCCAGCTCCTTTCGTCCCATACTATGCTCAAGACTTTGAGATGCAATATCTACATACTCTGTAAATTTACTGTTTGTTCTTTCTCGCGGATACGGAAGTTCTACATCAATAAGGTTTGATAATCTACCTGGACGCGCTGACATAACTGCAATTCTAGTTGATAGATAAACAGCCTCGTAAACATTATGGGTTACAAACAAAACCGACATGTTTTCCTTTTCCCATATATTTAATAAATCCATTTGTAATGTTTGCCTTGTCATTTCATCTAACGCGGCAAAAGGTTCATCCATTAAGAGGAGCTTCGGTTTCGCAGCCAATGCACGTGCAATCGAAACACGCATTTTCATTCCACCTGAAAGCTGCCTTGGATATGACTTCAAATGATCTTTTAGCCCAACCATCTCTAATGCTTTAATAGCCGTTTCTTTCCGACTATTTTTATCGGATCCCCTTAACTCAAGTGGCAGCAATACATTATCAAGAACCGTTCTCCATGGAAGTAAATTCGCATCCTGGAAAACAAACGCTACATCATTTGATGTTTTTATCACATCTTTGGGGTTCTTACCGAAGACCTCTATTTTCCCCTTGGTTGCTTCACCCAATCCAGCTACCATTCTTAAGGCAGTTGATTTCCCACAACCAGATGGACCTAGAAAGCTGATAAATTCCCCTTCTTTAACCGACAGATTTAATTGATTTAAAGCGACGGTGCCAGTATTGTAGATTTTATCTACTCCTTGAAATAACACGATTTCATTTTCAATGACTCCCATTTCTTATCACTCCCTTAGAAAAACGTATTCATTTCGTAATATCTAATAAAGAATTAAACTAGCGGACTTTATGTTATATTTTCTAACGTAAGATTATCACTTTTTATAACATATAGCCATTGTATATTTTTCAGAATCATTTGACATTAGATAAGGTTACTAAATTAAAAGTGGGTTTTTGTCTACTTTGACTAAGGAAAAAAGTGTTGATTCAAATAAAAAAGATGACCTAGCATCTTAGCTAAGTCATCTAATGAATTTAAAATAGTTTCCCTTTATAGCACCGTATTTTGGCAATAAACGGTCAGCTTGTCGTTTAACTTTCGATAAACCACCTTCATTTCCGGTTCTTTACTAGCCGCAATTGCTTCCTCAAGTCCAAACCAATTTATATCACTATTTTCATCGGGTTTAATTGTAGTTAATTCATTTTCATCTGCTTCTAGTAAATATGTTACGTTTAAATGAACATGTGTTGCCACATGTTTGCCTTTTTTCACATGGGCTGGAACACCTAATATTTCAATTGAATAAATTTCCTCAGATACAGGTTTTACATTTTTTAGTCCTGTCTCTTCTTTTGCTTCTTTTAAAGCGACATGCAATAAGTTGGCATCCCCATCTGCATGTCCACCTACCCATGACCAAGATTGATAAATATTATGAAACGCCATCAGCACTTTCGTACGGTCACGATTTACAAGCCATGCAGAAGCAGTAAAATGTGCAAATTCATTTTCTCTCGTTAGTAAATTGTCGAAGGTATCCATATAACGTAGTATAATTTCTTGGTCTTTTGCTTCCTGTTCATTAAATGGCGAATATTGTTCAAGTTGTTGTTGTAGGTTCATTTGTATCTCCTTTAAATTATATTTACATACATTTAAATTCTCCCGGTTTTCAAAGCCCTTGCCCAATCTAAGCGACCATTTTCTTCACTTTTCCGAATCGCTTCTTCTCGATAATAAGGAATATGTAATTGCTCTATTATCCAATTATCTTCCTGTTTTGTAACAATTGTATAATTTGCGAAAGGAGAGCCAGATTCCATTTTATGATAAATTGGCAATTCTTCCTCATATGCTGGCAGCCCGATACTTCCTGGGTTAATAATAATTTTATCATTTGGAAGATAAATAACTCTAGGTATATGTGTATGTGCACAAAAGATTAACTTTTGTTTGATGCCACTTACTAAACTCATAATATCTTCTGTCTCTTTCAGCACCGGTCCACTAAATCTCATTTCCTCCAACAAATACATTTCATCACTTGTTGGGGATCCATGACAGAAAAGGAAATCATCCGTTTCTAAATATTTAGGTAAATTAGAAAGCCATGTTCTATGCTCATCTCTTAGTAAGTCTTGTACAAATTGTACTGTTAAATTTGAAGTATTATGCTCTAATAAAATACGATCACAGTTCCCTTTAATACTATGAATTATTGGATTCATTAAAAGGTCATATGTTTCTAAAGGAAATAAAGGACCGTATAAGCTATCCCCTAAGTTATATATGGATTGAATTCCCCGGTTATTAATATCTGTTAATACCGCTTGCAATGCATCTTTATTTCCATGAATATCAGCTATTATTGCAATCTTCATATCAAATACTCCTTTAAATTTTATGTCCTCATCATTATTAACAAATTTTTTAGATTACTATTATCGGAGCAACATTATTTTGTATGGCTTTAAAATAGTGTTCGATAATTTATAAAAAAGTCTGATCATTTATAATAAAGTTTGTTCAAAATCCTGTATTAATTTAAACGGGATATTTCTTTTTTGCACTTGTTGATGTTTGCAAAGCTCTGTCATGTTACTTCATTAAAGGGTTTTTGATTAGAAATAACGAATAATGATTAATATCCTACTAAATGGAGTGATTGTATGAAACTTACTCATGTTCGATTATTGACTAAAAATTTTAAAGCGTGTTTTTTGTTTTATCGTAATATTTTAGGTTTCGAGGTTGGTTGGGGAAATGAGGAATCTCGATATGCTGAATTTAAGGCTGGAGAAACAATTATAGGATTATTTGATAGAAAAGCTATGGCTAAAGCTATTGGTACTGAAGAACTTTTATTAAACTCTAATTCTATGGATAAAACTTCATTAATAATACTTGTTGACAGTGTAGAAGATACATATCATTCTCTTAAAAAACAGGGAGTGAAATTTATTAATGAACCACATAACCAAGTTGATTGGGGTATTAGGGTAGCTCATTTCAGAGACCCAGATGACAACTTAATTGAAATTTATGAGGCAATTGAAAGCGATTAAGAAAATTAAAATTGAATAAATAGTTTCTTCAAGGATAGACAGCGATTGTTGAGCACAGATAGAAAATGATCAAACTTTTATATAAAAATAGTCCTCGTGAAATATTTAAAGAGCCTGTTTTGATCAATCTTTTTTTCAAAAGCAGGCTCTTTTATATTGGGAAAATCAACATAATAAGACGTATTTTTGATCAAACTTTTTTATAAACCAACATTTTGAGAGGAATTCTAGTTATTAAACACCATTATAAAACAAAATAAAGCAATCATTTTTAGGATTTCGATATTTATCGCAAAATAAAACATTTCTCGGGAAATAATTCGACCATACAACGACAAAAATCACTTTATATACTATTTTAATGCCCTTGCAATTGGAAAAAGCAGAATAGAAAGAGGCTTCTCCCCTTTCTACCCTGCTTATTTTGTTTATACGTTTAATTGGTGAATTGCCTCTGCTAATGTATCCAACACAATTTTAATATCATCATCAGAGATATTTAATGGAGGTGATAAAATAAGTACATTGTTGAATCCTGCAACTGTAGTACCATTTTTGCCGATAATTACTCCACTTTCTTTACATGTTGCAATTACTTTATTTACAGCTTCTATATTAAGAGGTTCTTTTGTTGTTTTATCTTTTACTAACTCAATACCAATTAGTAAACCTTTTCCGCGAACATCTCCTACGTTAGGGTGCGACATTAATTGATTTTGCAAAGCTTCTAAAACCTGAGCTCCCTTTTGGGCGGAACGATCAAAAAGTTGTTCTTCTTCCATAATTTCAAGGTTTTTTAATGCTACTGCACACGCTGCAGGGTGGCCGCCAAATGTATTAACATGTCGGAAGTACTCATAATCGCCGCTTTCCTTAAACACTTCATAAACTTCTCGTTTCACGGCTGTTGCTGATAATGGGAGATAAGCACTAGTTAAGCCTTTCGCCATTGTAATAATGTCTGGTTTTATATCATAGTTCATGAATCCAAACGGCTTTCCTGTTCTGCCAAAACCACAAATTACTTCATCTACAATCAAGAGTGCACCATGTTTTTCGCATACTCTTTTAATACCTTTTAAATAGTTTTGCGGCGGCATAAGAATTCCTCCACCTGTAATAATCGGTTCAAGAATCATTGCCGCGATTGTATCGCTAAACTCCCAAGTCATTACTCGATCCACTTCTTTTACACTTGGGATTTCAAATAAATCAGTATAGGCGTCTTCATTGCTTCGATAAGAATCTGGAGGTGAAACATGGAGAAATCCAGGTGCTAATGGTTCATATTTATATTTTCTTTCCGCCTGACCAGTTGCAGCTAGTGCACCCATGGAATTCCCATGGTAAGCTCGATAACGAGAAACTATTTTATAACGGGAGGACTCTCCTTTTTGGTTATGGTATTGCCGCGCAATCTTAAATGCAGTTTCATTCGCTTCAGAACCGCTGTTTGAAAAGAATATAACATAGTCTCCTCCAAGCAATTCGTTTAACTTTTCGGCTAATTTAATAGCTGGTACATGCCCTTGTGAAAGAGGCGTATAAGCATTAACGATCATTTGGTCGTAGGCTGCTTTCGCTAATTCTTGCCTTCCATAGCCTACATTTACACAAAACAGCCCTGCCATCGCATCAATAAACTGCTTTCCATCAACGTCTACTAAACGAGCCCCATTCGATTTCTCAACGACTAATGTTGCATTTGGATTATATGGCTTCATAGAATGCCATACATATTTCTCATCCTTTTCTAATAATTCTTTCCCTAAATTTGTATCCAACATCACCATTCACACTCCTAACCTATCATTTAGAATGAAAAGCGTTGCTTCTATAAGACTGTAAATCTAGGACGCTTTAATTTACAGAATATTATGGATAATAAATGGCTGTTTTTCATTTAACAAAATGTAAAATAAATTCAGTAAAATATTTACACAAATTATAACTTTGTCTTAGTAAGCTATGCCGTTTTAATCTCTTATATTAATCTTTTTTAACAAACTTTCGCGCTTGCAGCATAAATTCTAACGCTAAACGATTTTCCCCCTTCATAAAATCCTTCCCTATTAAACTTTCGATTTTCTTTAAACGGTGATATAACGTTTGTCGTACAATAAATAATCGCTTGGCAGTTTCTTGTTTAGATCCATTAAAGTGCAAATATACTTCTAATGTTTCAAGCAGCTTTCCATCATACTTTTCATCGAAGTCAATTAATGGTTGTAAATATTCATAAATCATCGCTTCTAAATTTGTATACTTTTGCAGCTTATAAATTAAATGATATATATACAATTCATCATAAAAATATGACGGTGCTTTAATTTTTCTTGAGATATATAACGTATCTAGCGCTGACTGATAGCTTTCACAAATTAATGATAAATCTTTTACAATTTTCCCTACCACGATTTCTTGATTTAACAGCATATCTGCTAGCTCAAGTTTCATAATACCTTCCTGCACTCTCATCTTTATAGAACTGGAATCTTGTCTATTCAATAATATTAAAATTAAGTCATGCTTCTTTTCTAATGCAAATAAATAAAATCCTTTTTTATCAAAAATTGCATTACAAAATAATTTGAAATACGTAATATCTAATTGCTTATTTTTCTCATTTCTCGGAATAGAAATTAATAAAACAATACCCTCTTTCAATTTATAGTTAGGACATTGTGAAATGATAAACTGCCAAATTTCTTCTTGTGAATGTATTCCTTCCAACCATTCATCAAGCCATTTCGCGTCTTCTATCCCTTTCTTTTCCTCAACATAAAGATTACGAATTAACAACTGTGCCACTGCGGTAACAGTTCTATCTAAAATGAGCATCTCAAATTCTGTAATTTCTTTATCCTCACTAAATAAAATAATTTCCCCATAATTATGCTCGAATAAGTGGATGGTTTGGCTTTTAAAATGATTAGCATAGCTGTTATTTGATATCTTTTGCAAAAGAATTTCTCTTTGAGCTTTTTGCATATTAGGATAAAATATAGGTTCTTTACCTTCGACTTTATATACAGTCTGAATATTCAGATATTTATGCATAAGTTTTAGTATATGTTCGACATTATGTGTGTGTAATGCTTCCTTATTAATAATTTGCGAGTATGCTTCTAATTTAGATATTATCGAATATTGATTATTGATAATGAGAGAGTGTAAATCTTGTGTAATTTCAACAAATGGAACTTCTTCATGAAATACTATAATGGGAAAATGATGTTCATTAGCTAGGTCAAAAACTGTTTTTGGGACGCATTGAATATAAGGGCCATATTCAATGCAAAGCCCCGCGCAGTTTGCTTCTATTAAACCTTCTACAAATTTTTTAAATTGTTCACTATCATTTTGAAAACTAACACCCGTCGTTAATATTAGCTCATAACCTTTTAATAATTTTTGAACGTTGGAAACTTCAAGAACATGAACCCATTTAATGATATTATGGAGCCCAGAAAACCCTGCAATGACTTCAGCTTTTTTAAAATGTCTGTTATCTAAAATATTTGCAACTTGCAGCAAAATTTACTCCCCCTCACTCCAAAACGCTAGAATAGTAGAAAGTTTTTGACAAATGCAGCAGAATTCCTGAATGACATTACTTTTACACCCCTAGTTTGATACTAACAACTAAACCTGTCCTACCTCTGAAGGAGCTCTATAAATCGTCTAATGCTATTATTTCTCCATTTGACGCTATCACACCATAATCACAATCTAATTTTCCGCATAAAACATATAAACTCTGTTTAAAGTCATAAACGTAATAAGGCTTAAGCTCAAACAATTCTTTAATTTTTTCATAGGCTTCATCTTTAGTAATAGTTGCTTTTTCAGGAACATTAAATTGATCGAAAATCTCCAGCATTAGTTTATTATCCATGTAATTTACTACTTGAAGTCTCTTTGCATCTATAAAAACCTTAACTTTCCTCTCAAAAACGCGATCATCTTGTTTGTTCGCTTTTAATATGGCATGTATGTATCCTTTTTCCCGATACAGTGATTTCAGAATCCAATTTCCAGCATCATTCGGATATTCCCGACGCAAAAAGTCCTTAACTGCTAATACACATTTCTCTTGCTCTTCCTTTGAGATAGGAAATGAATCTGGGGATGGCTCACATGAAAGTGCTTGTTCTTCTGTTATCTCATCAATCCATCTAATTTCCTCTCGTTCAAACGGCTTATTAATTGGACTCTCCCAATAAATAATTTTATTTATAGTTAAATAAGACCTTCTATCCACAAAGAATTCAAAAGGGATTGTCAAACTCTGATCATTCGCGATATAAATTTCTTCCACAGCGTAAACAGGATATATTTTCTTCTGTTCGAATGAAGGGAATTCAACCAATTTTAACTGCTCTTTTTTCAGATGACTTAAACTATCGAGGGAAAGTGAATATTCTTCCTCCCTAATCAACTCTTCTGAAGGGAATTGACCATGTATTGAAAAGAAGGTAAGTTTTCCTTCATGATCAAACTTAATTTCAATAGATCCGGAAGGTGATACGGCAACACCATTGATACATTCTCTAAAGTGAATATTACCATCCTCTTCTTTTTGCAGTTGAAATTGCTTGCCATACATTAATCCTGTTTCCTGTTCAATCCATTTTATAATTGAAAACTTATAGGGAGCGGCAAACTCGACCCCATATTCTGCAAAAGTCTTCCCCATTACAAAAATTGCACTCTTAAGTTTAAGACTGTTTATATCAATCTCAATTACTGCTGTACCTTCCGGATTTGAATCGTCGTCCTCCTGTACTGTTGCATGATTAGGAAACCATTCCATACACATTGTATAAACCGTCTCTTTGAAGATATTTACGCTCCGATCGAACTGATACCCTTTTAAGTAATAATTGTCTAATCCGAATTTTGTTCTTGTAAACTCAATTACTTCTTCTACCCTTGAACTCATTTGATTAATACCTCATTTCTATCTGCTTTTATAGGCAAAGTAGATAAATATATCTCTGTATTACCTGGACAAAAAAATATAAAAAATTTTACCGACAAATCATTCGCAAAACACCTTTAATTGCCCGTAAGTATATTTATAGTAGTAAGATCATTCTCACATGCTAACATTATTTTACAGAAAAGTTATCTATAAGTCGAAAATTTATAACCTCTTCAAAAAGAAAAAACATGATCTCCAATTTTGGAGATCATGCTGTAATGACCGTTACTTATTTTCACCATCATTATTACTAGGAAAAGCAAATGTGGTAGTTGTTTCATCATCAACATCAATCCACTTTTCAGAAATGGTTTTACTTTTTGTGAAAAAGCGCGCTTGGTCTGGGCCAAACATAAAGCCCTCACCAAACTTAGAGCGTTTCCAGCCACCAAAATTATGATAGCCCACCGGAATCGGTATAGGGACATTTACGCCCACCATACCCACTTCAATTTCCTCCTGAAATTTACGTGCCGCTGCTCCATTGTTTGTGAAAATTGTTACACCATTTCCTAGTTCATGGTCATTTATTAAATCGATTGCTTCCTGCAGTGATTCCACTCGAACAACAATTCGTGCGGGTCCGAATACTTCTTGTTCATAGATTTCCATTGAAGGCTTCACTTCATCTAATAATGTTGGACCTAAATAGAATCCATTTGATACTTCACAAATACTTGGGTTTCGTCCATCTACAACCAATTTTGCGCCTTCTTCAACACCTTTATTTATAGCCTTAATAACCGCTTCCTTGGATTGCATTGTAATAACTGGACCAAAATCAACCTCATTATCTGTATATGGTCCAACTTTTAAGTTCTCAATTTTTTCTTTTAATATAGCAACGAACTTATCAGCTGTTTCTTTGCCAACTGCCATTGCACCAGAAATCGCCATACAACGCTGAGAAGCTGCTCCATAAGCTGCCCCGATAAATGCATTCGCTGTTTTTTCTAAATCTGCATCAGGCATAACAATCATGAAGTTTTTCCCTCCGCCAAATGCAGCAACTCTTTTATTGTAATTCGTTCCTGTTTGATAAATATATTCAGCTACTGGAGTAGAACCAACAAAGGAAATTGCTTCGATCGTTGGGTTTTCTAAAAGCTCATCAACCGCTTCCTTATCTCCGTTAATAACTGTCCAAACGCCATCTGGAAGACCTGCTTTTTTCCATAGCTCAGAAAAATAGAGAGCTGACATAGGCACCTTTTCCGATGGTTTTAAAATAACGGAATTTCCAACAGCAACAGCCATACTTGTAATCGCAAGCGGCACCATAACTGGGAAGTTAAACGGAGATATTGCAGCAACTACTCCCAATGGTGATTTTGTCGAAAATGCGTTAATATTTCCGCCAACATTGACAGAGTATTCACCTTTTAATAAATGAGAGGCATTTATAGCAAGATCCACAGATTCTAATCCACGTGTTATCTCACCCCTAGCGTCCTCCTTCGTTTTTCCACTTTCTTGGCAAATCACTTCGATTAACTCTTCTTCATTTTCTTTTAGTAATTGCCGGAACTTCAAAACAATTTCAGCCCGTTTACCAGAGGACAATTTCTTCCACGCTGGAAATGCTTTTTTAGCAACTTCAATTGCATGTTTCACTTCATCTCTCGTTGCTAATGGTACTTGTGCAATTACTTCACCTGTTGAAGGATTGTATACGTTTGAATATCGTCCACTTGAACCTTCAACTTGTTCCCCATTAATAAAATGGTGCAATTCCTTTACTCTTTGTTCAACTGCCATACCAATACACCCCTTTTTGATATTTGCAATTTATTGGTTCCTCGTTAAGTGAATGGAACCCTCTTAAATTAATATTAATTTACATGAATTAACAGAACAACGAAATGGACATTTAGTAAATATCAATGCTATTGAATTTGACGTTGTGTACAATAAATTAACTTTCCTAATAGAAAAAACCTATAATTTCTCTATAGAAAAATTATAGGTCTACTCATATAATTATTAAAAATCCTACTCAGACTCATCATTATTTTGAACACTGCCGAAAAACGTTACAATTTCTTTTGACTTTTTTCGTTCAACAGCCTTTGGCAATTCATCAAAATAACCTAATTGCAGCATTGAGATAATCCGCTCACCTGGTGCAGCACCAATTGCTTCTCGAAAGGCTGGTGCATCTAGGTAATCTGGCGTCTTCCAACACGAACCAATCCCATAGTCCCATGCAAGTAATTGTATATTTTGGATAAAGGTGCTTGCAGCCGCGAAATCTTCTAAACGTTGTTTTTGACGAACATCTTCCGGAACAATCACAAATACAAAAGCTCCTGCAAGGGTAAATTTTTGCATTTGCTTTTCTAATGCTTCTTCTGAAAGCTCCTTCCAATTAGGAATAGCTGTATCACGTAAAAGGCGATGTAAATCAAAAATCTCTTTTCCACAACCAACAACCAATCTCCACGGCTCTCTATTTTTATGATTAGGTGCCCAAACAGCATCGTCAATTATATTCATTAAATCTTCACGATCAACTGGTTGACCATTGAATTTCTTTATTGAACGTCTCCCGATAATTGCTTCTCTTACTGATAAAGACTGTTCTTTCATTATTTTTCTCTCCTTAAAAACAAATATCTAGACCATATGTAATATCTTCTTCCCAATTAACATTAACATAAATTTTAATATTTTAAAATACGCATAGGTTTTTACCATATCTTTTACAATTATATAGATAATTTTTATCATTTTTTATCTCTTTGTAAAGAGCTCCTTATTATAATTATTTAGTACTTCTATTAATACTCTCCTCACTCTATACCAGTTTAAAAAGAAAAAAGACATTCCATCAAAATACGGTGTCTTTTAACTAGGATTAATTATTACACCAAAGATAATATTCATACTTGGAAAAATCCATTTTATGACTTAAAAACCTTTGAAAAAAATCCTTATGCTGAGTATTTAGTTTAAATATGCCTGTCACTGGATGTTCATCTAATAAATTAAGTATATTTTGATATTCTTTCAAAGGGATCTTTTTAAGTTCTTCTTCACCTGTAATACTATCGTCATCAATTAAGGCCCACTGCATTATCCTAATAATTTCTTCTTGTGAAAGATAACATGGTGACTGAAATGATTCTACGTAAAGACCATTATTTGAAGCAAATTTAATAGCAACAGCTGACTGGTAATTTGTACCGATATACATATAATAGTCCCAGCCAAAATGAATAAAAATTTTATCCTTCACTAGTAGTTGGCAGTACATTAACTCTCTCAAGATCATCTTACAAATTGTCGGAACGTCTTCCACGTCAATTACCATATCCTCTTCTAATTGGACATGTTGAAATTTATCTTCATATAAAAATTGCCACTTCTGTTGTGCTTTGAATTTATGTTTCTCTAGCCCTATAACCCTTAGTGATTTAACTTTACTTTCTTTTAAAAACATCAATATTGTATTGATATAAGCGCTCTCAACATGAAGATATTCTTTGAACGTAAATAGTTGTCCATTGAATACTTTTCCTATGTCATAAGAACTAGTCCAATCTTCTATTTTTGTATAGTGTCCATTTTCATCTCTAAAATCGGGATTGTATTTTGTTATACGCCATTGATATTTATATTTTTGAGACATTTTCAAGCCTCCATACTGAAAAAGCAGTTTGGCACTATTTATGCAAACTGCTTTAACAATTCAAATTTCTGTTAATTGTTTAGATTCATAGTAACATATTTAAATTTACTTTCTAATATATATTATTTTGGGGGTTACTCAGGTGCTTTAATTAAATACATCATCAATTTTAAAAAAATAGTATTTTATATTTGGAGTATATGCTAAAGAATTAGAGTAATCATAATGACGATCCGCGCTGTCTGCTGTATGAGCATGGATGTAAGGAATGCCATTTGCCATACTTGTAACAATTACACTATGGTCAATAACACCATTTCCTTGAAAGTCATATAAAATGACGTCCCCTATTTCCAACTCAGAAGGAGATTGAACACGTATTGCCGTTAAGCCTGTTTTAGCATTTTCTAAGTACCAACGTAAACTATGAGCAACTGACCAGCTATAGCTCCAAGTTTCATTGGAATAATTGCCGCCTACTCCACGGCCACTCTTCCACCCATCCGTTATCCACCAACCTTTAGCACGATTTGGATATCCCGTCATTGGAGCTCCGCCTGCACGCAAACATTGAGAAACGAAGCTGGTACAATCCACTAAAAAGGCTGGATAGTTCGGATTGCGTTTATTCCACCAAGTTCTTGCATACTGAACAGCTGCATTCCGATTATAATAAATTGTAATTTTGTTACCTCCTTTTTTTTCAAATATATGCTTGTAATCTTCCGTTTTTCTCCTTATCTTTTAAAAATATCACCGCTTTATTTTCTAGGGTAATTTCTATTGCTTTAAAGACGCAAATCATATCTTATTTTTGCTACAATATAAGATAATTAAGTTTAAAATCCTCTTAAATAATAGAGGGTTGGGAAATTTTATAATGATTAAAAACTGATATATTTATATTCTCCAATCATATTTTACTTCCTTAATATGCAGGGATAGTTTAATAGAGAAAATGGGTGAAAGGGATGTTAGCATTGATGCAGCACGCTGAAAGAGAAATTGTTGAACTTACACGATTATGTGATAAAAAAGGGAATTTAAATCCTGAAGCGATTGGCTTTGCTCGCAAACCAATCATCGATTGCAATTTATCTGGCCACTTTTTAAAAAAGAAAAAATGGAATTATTGGTGCGTGTATGGAGAGGAAATTTTATTTTCCGTTACAATTTGCCATTTCGATTATGCTGCAATGTGTTTCATCTATTTTTTAGAATATGAGACACAGCGTTTTTTTGAAAAAACAGTTACAATTCCCCTTGGCATCGGCGGCAAACTAAAAATGCCTTCAAGGGTATTAGAACCAGTACGTTTTTCAAACAACGACATAAATATTAGTATCACTCATTTTCAAAATCAAACTTACTTAAAGGTCACTTCAGAGAATTTTGATAATGATACACTTAATGCAGAGCTCAAAATTCAGCACCCAAAAGAAGATGAATCATTAAATGTCGTCGTTCCTTGGAACCGTCAAACGTTTCAATTTACTGCAAAGCATCATATACTGCCAACAAGTGGTTTTGTAAAAATAGGAGACAAAAGCTTCCTTTTTAACGATGAAGATTGTTATGCTGTTTTAGATTTTGGCCGTGGTATTTGGCAACGGAATGCATTTTGGAATTGGGGAATGGCGTCCCAACGTGTTCGAGATAAAAGAGTGGGGTTAAATTTTGGCGGAAAATGGACAGATGGCACTGGAATGACAGAAAATGCAGTATTTGTTGATGGTAAAATGACAAAAATTCACGAAGATGTTTTGTTTAATTATGATCGTTCAAATTATATGAAGCCATGGTATATAACTACAAAGTTTTCTGATCAAGTTATGTTAACATTTCAACCATTCTTTGAACGCGTTGCCAAAACTGATGCAAAACTTGTAAAATCTGAAGTTCATCAAATGGTCGGCTACTACAATGGGCAAATAAAACTTGAGGATGGAAATATACTCTCTATCCAACAAATGCTTGGCTGTATTGAAGAGCATGCAGCGAAATGGTGAAACTATTGGTCATCTTAGAAAAATGGGAAGGCCGCTTCTTCTAAAATTAACTTTATCCATAAGACTTAATTTTTTACTGCACAAATCGTCAATATAAAACCGCATGAGATCAATGTTTTTAAATTTGATTTCATGCGGTTTATTAATTTTTATAAGGTTTGTCCAAACCTTCTTTCCACTTTACTTAATCGTCCATACTAATTAATTAACTGCAAGCACTTTTATTTTCCTATCTTGTATACTGCATAATTGTGGACCAAAAGGTGTTCGAATGATAAAACCTGTCTCATAATTTCTTATATAATCGTTTAATAGGAACGCCCCTATTATCGGAATTTCAACTTGTACATCTATCTGTTTATCCAAAGTTTTGATAAATCTCCCGACCTCTTTTAGCAATTCCTCATCGATTGACTCAATATACAGTGAAATATCAATATCGCTTTTCATTGAAGTAACGTTAATATTTGTTGCCATTTCAAAGCCAATGCTTCCTGTAGGACCCCATGATAAGTTAAGCTTCGAAAATTCGTCTCGTAAACCTTTTAATGTAGGATAATAGATTCTTTTTTTAAACTCATCTATACACATTACTAATGAATTCGGAGTAATTACTTCTACTATATTCTCCTCATGAATATACGTTCCAAATCTTTGCTCTCTACTTTCCCCCCGTAAACCGATAGGGATTAGTTTATTCGATATAGGCATTCTTCTCACTACACCATAATTTGACGCCGCAGCTGTATTCAATACCCATTCCGGAACAGCTGTAAAATGCTCTAACTTATCAACATTTGAGAATTTTATAATATCATGCACCTTTATTTCCATTGTTGCTCAATCATTTCCCGAACTTTAATAGATGCAACTCGGCCAGATGAAACGGCAATTTCCGTTTTCAAACGGTAAGATAAGTCTCTAGCGTTTTCTTTTTTAATATCTTCATATGCTGAATAAATAGCTTCAATTACAAGTGCACTATCATCAACGGAAGGTTCCTCTGCATTTACTCCATCTATTAAAGAATAAAGTGCACCAAGCTTTTTAAACGACTGAATATCATATGCCATTGAAGGTACATCTTTTGCCGCAATATCTAATTCTTCAATTGTTCGTTGAGTAATTATCGCAGCTGATTTTTTTGACATTACGTGAACATTTACCCCATCATCATTCAGCGAAATTAAACGGTTCGCCTGCATTCCATGGGATAAAAAAGCACCTGATATTGCATTTCCTACTACAGCTGCAACTATAGGATGTCCTGCTAATCTAGCAGTTGCATATGCATCCACAGCTGCGGAACAAGATAAATAAATTCCAAACAGCTCCTCATGATAGCCAAATGCCTGACTCGGTACATCTACTACTGGTAAAATTAGACGCTTTTCATTTAAATGAGCGTCCTCTTCTATTGCTTGTCGTACATATTTTGCAATTGTCCATCCTTCTAATAATCCAACCTCACCTTTACGAGCACGATAGAATTTACTTTCAGGATTAGGGACAACTGCAATAATACGTGCTTTAATACCATTTATTTCAGTATCTGCGACCAAAACGGAAGGTATTTCGCTTATTGATTGCTTATTTTCCGTTAATAAATTAAACCATATTCTTCCTCTGCTATTAACTAGTTCAGAAGGGGTTGGGACATCGGTATTTTCAACATTATTAATACCTTTTAAAATATCTGTCGCTTGTTCGGGAGAGATTTTTTCTTCAATATTTAGCGATTTTATTAATGTTAAATATTGATTAATATTTTTAGTGCGATGTTTTAGCTCTACTTCACCATTCCAAATACTTAATATTGCATTTTTAAAATTTGGAACATCATCCTCGATTACAATATCCGCAAGACCCATTTCTTTTCGAATTGCTCCACCAATCATTTTCCAAATCAGCTGTTTGTTCCTTGAATCAAGTTCACGTATTCCTGCTTCTTGCTCAACTACTTCCGGGCCATTCATTCCTAAACGTCCTTCACGTGTCATTATTAAAGCACTACATAATCCAGCAGTTAGAGACATTCCTCCAAAAGATCCGATTTTTCCCGGAATAATGCCTACAACAGGTACATATTCACGAAGCTCAACAATTGCGGCACTAATTTCTGCTATTGATAGCAATCCATAGTTTGCTTCTTGAAGACGCACCCCACCTGTATCATAAATAATTACTGGATAAATGATATTTCCTTCCTTACACTCCTTTAGTACCTTTTCCAGTGTCCCTGCTAATTTTGCTCCAGAAACTTCACCAATACCCCCGCCCTGGAAATTCCCTTCAATTGAAACAACAACTGTTGGTTTACCATTTAATGTACCTTTCAAAATAATCATCCCATCATCATATTGTGGAACGATATTTTGTGCTGCAAGATGCGGGGATTCAAGTCGATCGAATGGGCTTAGAATTTCATAGGCACTGCCTTTATCCAATAATTGAAATGCTCTTTCACGCGCTAAGCTTTCAACTAAACTCTCAGTTATCATTTGAGTCATTTACACTCACCTCCACTGCTTGTGCTAGTCTAATTGACACAACGCCTGGCGTTGCTCCAAAATCATTTACCGTAATGAAAGCAGAAATATCATGCTGACTAACAAAACGTTCAATCACTTTTTTCCATGTATCTTGGAAGCCTGTAATTCCCGTACGAATTTCAACAATTGTTTCATTACTATTATTTGGTTCAACTAATACTTCCAAATCTCCAGAACCTACAACACCAACATGTGATGGTCTTTTTACTGTTTTCGATGCTGGAAATGTATAAATTAATTTTTCCATCCAAACCACTCCCCTATTGTTTAATTAACAGTTGCGTAAGCATTTTCAGGCGAAGAAACCAACTGACTAATTTTATATAAGTAAATTGTTGCAGCTAGTAAATCGGCGCTGCCTCCTGGTGACAAATTACGCTCTTTAAATTTTTCATTCATAGTTTTAAGTTCATTTAAATCCCCTGTTTTTAACACCTTAAACGCATACTTTTTCGCAAAATTTAAACCCTCTAAACCGCCCCTATGCAATAAGCATGTATCATCTAAATTTGCCATTAAGGCTAAAAAGGAATGAAATTTTGCAATTTCATAGTTAAATTGATTCAATGATGCCTTAAAAACCGGCAAACTATATTTTCGAATGTGAGGGAATGCCAGTTGAGCCTCTGCCTTCGCTCCATGAACTCCGTACTTTCGAACAGCTTTTATACCATTCGTCATTTGATGTGGTATAAATCTATCTTCATATTGAGCAATCTCAGCGGCAGTAAAGCATAGTGCATCGTCATTGGATTGCTCCTTTTGAATCGCTGCCGCTGCAGTTAATAATCCAAGCGACCAGATTGCTCCTTTATGTGTATTGACACCATTTGTAACTTGAAACATTTGTGCTTCTCCCTCGCGGCCAATTTCACCGATTTTTTCTCGTAAATACTGCGAGGGCTTTTTATCATAAGCAGCCATTGCCATGTTGTAGAATGTATTATGCAAGCAATTTGCTGACTCCAACATCATTGAAAAAGTTAAATCATCATGTGACCCTTGATCAATCCTATCAACTAGACCAGGCTTTGGAGTAAGCGAAACTTCTTCAATCAATGACGCAACTGCTAAATCAGCTAAAGTTGTTGCCAAAATATGCGGATCTTGCACACCCCTCACCCTCTCTTTTTTTACCAGCTTCTAAACTTTGCTGGAGGAGTATATAAACCACCTGACCATTGAACAAGTTCATCAATATTTTTAGCAGCCAGTAATGAACGTTTTGCGTCTGATCGACGAATACCCAAATCTTCAGGTAGAGCAACTAACCCTTGTTGACGCAATCGTTCTGCCGTTTTAGGATTATGCTCCATTCCTATCGGTGTAACTCCCGCGATAGAAGCAATCATTTCTCTTCTTTCGGATATGCTGTCAGATTTATATAGATAGGCAATCCCTTCCTCTGTGACAACATGTGTTACATCTTCGCCATAAATCATAACTGGTGCAATTGCTAACTTTGCTTGATCTTTTACGCTAATTGCATCTAGGGATTCAACGAAAACTGGCTTATTTGCTTCTTGGAATGTCTCTGCTACTTGGACTACTAATTTTTTACCGCGAGCTAACGGATCATCAGAAGTCATCAAGTTATACCAAGCCTCTGTTGAGTGGCGGCGGCCTCCTGGATCATGGCCCATATTTGGCGCTCCACCATATCCAGCAACACGACCTTTTGTAACAGTAGATGAATTACCTAATGCATCCATTTGCAAAGTAGAACCGATGAATAAATCAACAGCATATTGGCCAGCTAATTGTGCTAACGTACGATTTGAACGAAGACTGCCATCCTTTCCTGTAAAGAAGATATCCCTTCTTGCCGCTACATACTGTTCCATTCCAAGCTCGCCACCAAAGCAATGCACACTTTCAACCCATCCAGACTCTATTGCAGGGATTAATGTAGGGTGAGGATTTAGCACCCAGTTCGTACATATCTTCCCTTTTAAACCTAATGATTCTGCATAAGTTGGAAGAAGCAGTTCAATCGCAGCCGTATTAAAGCCAATACCATGGTTTAATGATTTCACTCCATGTTTTTCATAAATACCACGAATCACCATCATTGCTTGTAAAATTTGAATATCTGTTATATGTCTCGGATCTCTTGTAAATAACGGTTCAAGCTCATATGGTTTATCAGCAACGACAATAAAATCAACCCATGAGCTCGGTATGTCTACTCGAGGCAATTCATCTACAATTTCATTAACTTGAGCAATTACAATACCATCTCTAAAAGCTGCAGCTTCAACTAATGTTGGGGTTTCTTCAGTATTCGGTCCAGTGTATAGATTGCCGTTGCGATCTGCTTTATCCGCTGCAACAAGAGCAACAGAAGGAATTAAATCAATAAATAACCGACCATATAATTCAATATAAGTATGCAGATCGCCTAATTCGATTCTTCCATCTTCTATCATGTGGGCAATTCTTAAACTTTGGGGTCCCGCGTATGAGAAATCTATTTTTCTAGCAATTCCTTCTTCAAAAATATCTAAATGTTCAGGTCTTGAAATACTGGACATGATCATATGCAAGTCATGAACTTTTTTTGGATTCACTTGTACTAACGCTTGTGATAAAAACGACGCTTGTTTTTGGTTGTTTCCTTCAAGAACAACACGATCCCCTGGTTTTATTAATAGTTCCAATGCATCAACAATTCGATCAGTAGGAATAATCACACCATCAACCAAACTTTTAACGCTTTCAATTCTTTCTTTTTTCGCCTCCAACCTTGTTGTCCAAGATCTAGCTGCTTTTTCCTTATTCGTAATAACCATTTTATACACCCCTATTTATTTAATTTGACATTACATCAATTACGCCTTGGCTAACCCGCGCCCGGATTTCGGACTCGTGTTTAGGCCAGCACGATGCTGGTCAGTTAACCGTTGCCGCATGGATGCGACGCACTTAGGTTAACTTCCTTTCCCAACTCCTTTACGAAATCGCATCACTTGCTGGATGCTTTAACTTCATTCAGTTTTGGTTTAGCCCCCCACTGAATAGAAGCAAAAACTGTATTCATCTCCTACCTATAGAGATGGGAGTCTTCCCCTGAATGAAGATAGAAACAGTCTTCGATACTACTTTTTGAAATAGCGATTGTTCGAACATCTGGAAATGCTTGATTTGCTAGCTTGCTCAAAACATCTCCCGGCGGCATTTCAATAAATAATCTAGCACCAGCTTCATAAAGTAAATTCACAGCATCATGCCACCTAACTGGATAACAAATACTTTTTGCCAAATCTTCTTTCACAGAATCTGCTTGCCTTAATAACCGAGAATTTACGTTGCTTGATATCGGAATTTTCGGTCTCTTTAGATTGAGCTTATCCAACTCGCTCAGCAATTCCTCACTTACATTTTTAAATAACGGACAGTGGGAAGGCGTCGAGACATTTAATAAATGTGCTGATGTTGCACCATGGCTTTTTACATAATCAATTGCCTTTTCCAATCCCTTTAATGAACCGGATAACGTAATTTGAGTCGGTGAATTTCGATTTGAAACATATACTGGATATTCCTTATTAAAAAAACTACTCACTATTTCGCTTAGTTGATACTCGTCTAAACCTAATACAACGGCCATCCCGTAACCACTATCGCACGTTTTTTCCATTAGCTCTCCCCGCAGCGTAACCAGTTTTAGCGCTTCCTCAAATGTAATTACACCAGAAGCAACTGCTGCTCCGAATGCCCCGACAGAGTGACCTGCAACATAGCTAGGCATTACTCCATTTTTTTCAAAAATTTTATAGGTACTTACAGATGCAATTAATAAACATTGCTGAACTGCTTTTGTTGTAGATAATGACTTTTTACTATGTAATGTATCAATTGGTCTTTTTAATATTTCACTGCTTTCTTCTAAAACTTCTTTAACAACTGAATCATTTGGTAAATCATTCAGCATCCCCTCATATTGCGAACCCTGGCCTGGAAAGAGAAAAGCACTTTTCATTCAATCCCTCCTCCTTAGAGCAAATTCCTACGCACATTGAAAATTACATCCTCTGTATGTTTACGGAGCAAAGAAATTAATTCATCCATTTCGTTTTCTTTTAATAATTCATAGATTTTTCGATGCTCTCCCTTTGACTTATCAATCGTTTCATTTATGGAGAAGTGAATACCTTGTATGCGCAACAAAGGAAAACAGATTTTACTATAAACTCCTTCTAAAACCTTGCTTTCACTAAATTTAATAAGCGTTAAGTGAAATGCATAGTTCAAGTGAGTATACTCAAATTGGTTTGTAGATTTCTCCATTTTCTTTAAGATACTCTTCATTTCATCTAATAGTTTTTTCTTTTTATGCGGTTCAAAAATTCTCTTTGCCGCAAGTAACTCCAAGTTATTTCTGACATCTAATAAATCTTGAATTTCAGATAATGTGTAGCCTTTTATAAAAGCTCCCTTTCTAGGAATTCTTTCAATTAAGCCTTCCGTTGCAAGAAGATAAATCGCTTCTCGAACTGGAGATCGGCTAGTATTAAACATCTCAGCGTAAACACTTTCCACAATCTTGTCTCCTGGCTTTAACTCAGCTTTTAATATTTGCTCCATTATTTTTTCAGCAATTTTTCTCGACAAAGCATTATCTAATGGATAGTTGAAATATTCCATCAAAACACATCCTCAAGTTATTTTCGACTCTATTACAGTCGACTGTGTACATAAATCATAAAACAATGGAATTTAAATTTCAATCGTATTTTCAGCTTTTTTCTGTTTTATACGAAAATTTTAGTTGATTTATATTTTTTATTAATTTATGATGTTCTCAGAATACAGTCGACTGAATATTCTCTGAATTAGAGATTTGACAAAGGGGTGTTAGAATATGGTGATTTATGGTGTTGCTATTTTAGCAGGATGTTTTCTTGTTGGTACAGTAGTCGGGGAATTCATTGGAGCTATAATGGGAGTAGATTCAAATGTTGGCGGCGTGGGAATTGCTATGTTGCTTTTAATTATTGTGGTCGATAAGCTTATAAAGGCTGGAAAAATAAGCAAACCCGCACTAGACGGTTTAAGTTTTTGGAACCAAATGTATATTCCAGTAGTAATAGCAATGGCTGCAAGTCAGAATGTATTAGGCGCATTAACCGGGGGACCGTTAGCTATTATTGCCGGAATTGCAGTAGTTATCATTAGTTTAGCATGTGTACCTCTGATTAGTGGAAAGCAAAAGGAAGCTGCTATCACGAGTCCTACTATTGGAGGTGAAGCAGATGCTTGATATTATTTTAGGTGTATTTACTGATAATGGATTAGTAATGGCTTTTCTAGTTATAGGTATCACAATGTGGCTAGCCTATTTAATCTCTAACAAGTTAACAAAGGGAAGAATACATGGATCTGCAATAGCCATTGTTCTCGGACTAGTTTTAGCATATATCGGTGGAGTTGCAACTGATGGTTCGAAAGGTCTTTCCGATGTTAGTTTTCTAGCAGGTGTAGGATTTTTGGGCGGCAGTATGCTACGAGATTTTGCAATTGTTGCTACTTCTTTCGGAGCAAATTTTGATGAAATTAAAAAAGCCGGTTTCCGCGGAATCATTTCGTTATTTGTTGGGGTTCTACTCTCATTTATTGTCGGCGTAATTTTTGCCTTCATGTTCGGATATACTGACCCTGTAGATATGACAACAATAGGCGCAGGAACAGTTACTTATATTGTGGGACCAGTTACAGGTGCCGCCTTGGGAGCTAGTTCTGAAATAATTGCAATTAGTATTGCTGCTGGCTTAGTTAAGTCTGTATTAGTAATGATTAGCACGCCATTTGTAGCAAAGTATATAGGTTTAAATAATCCTATGTCCGCTATGGTATTTGGCGGTTTAATGGGGACAACTTCTGGTGTTACAGGTGGATTAGCTGCAACCGATCCTAAATTAGTTCCCTACGGTGCGGTTACAGCTACTTTCTATACAGGCTTAGGCTGTTTATTAGCCCCTACCATTTTGTTCTTAATTACAGATATGATTTTTTAAACTCTAAAAAACTAGACCGTCAAACTCGCTGACGGTCTTTTATCATTATTTTAATAGTGTTTAAAGTGCTTTCCATTGTAACTAATTACACCTTATTCAAAATATACTCCATCATCATCTCTGGTTCATCGGTAAATATCGCATCTACCCCAATTTTCAACAAAACATCTGCATACTTTATTTCATTTACAGTATATACACGAACTAGAGAATCCTTTAAAATAGCTTCTTGTACTGGCTGGCGAACAGCAGAAGGTAAAGAAACGTGTAATGCTTTAGCAGGTATAATCTTCTGATATTCATTTAGATTTAGTACTACATTTGCAAACAATGCAGCATTTTCAACATCTGGAGCAAGCTTCGCAACACGTTGCACCATTTCATGATTAAAGGATGATATGATTACTTGGTCCATCATTCCAAAAGACTCTACTTCTTGTAAAACAAGTTTTTCTAAACCTTCATAAGAAAAAATATCAGATTTTAACTCAATATTGATACGTTGATTAGTATGACAAAAAACAGCTAAAACTTCAGACAAAGTTGGAATTACTTCTCCAGTATACTCTTTACTAAACCAAGAACCATAATCATACCTTCGAAGTTCTTCAAGGGTCATATCCTTCACAAATCCTATTCCATTTGACGTACGGTCTATTGACTCATCATGTATTACAACAACTTGGTGATCCTTGGTTAAATGAACATCAAATTCTACTCCATAAATGGGTAATTTAGCAGCTGCTCGAAATGCAGTTAGCGTATTCTCTGGATACTTTGCAGAGTAACCTCGATGAGCAATTATTTTCAAATTGTTCTCTCCCTCTTCATTTTACTAGTAAGTTAAAATTATATACTTTAAATAACATACACTTAGAATAAAACAAGTATTGCCCATTTTTTAGTTATTTACAAAATCATTAATTTAACTTAACAAACTGTAAATAAAAGAGATAGGTCCTACTTAAAAAGCCTATCGAGTTCTCTTTCAATTAAAGCCTGAATCCTATCCTTTCCGATTTTAACCAAGCCCATTAAAATATGTAATGCAAGACCGTCAATTAAGGCATGCAAATGAATAATCTCTTCTTCTATGTGAAGATCTTCCTTTAAAAATCCTCCTTCGTTTAATTTATTTATCATCAAGGAAATTCCCTGATAAACGGGATCATCTTTTAACTCTTTCTTTCGTAATTTGTAAGAAGTGTACTCCAACCATACTTGCATCTCAATTACACGTTCATCTGATGGGACAAGTTCCATTAGCATGTTTATTGCAATTTGTTTTGGTGGCAGTGGATTTTTTGTATGTTCCATAATTCGTTCTATAACTTGTTCTTCTACAAGTTGCATTGCAAACTCAAGCAGTTCTTCTTGTGTATTGAAATAATGGCGAACTGCACCAAGAGATAAATTCGCCTCCTTTGCAATGGAACGTACAGATGCTCCCTCTAGCCCGTCCCGAGCGATGACATTCCATGTAGCTTTTGCAATTAACGCTTTTCTTTCTTCATGATCAACTATTTTTGGCATGGTTTTATTATAACTCAATTATTTAAATAATACACTTGTATTATTTAAAACCTCATGCTAGTATTTAATACAAGTGTACTAAATAAAAATAAAGAGAGGCATAATGACAATGGTAAAATGGATAATTGCAGCCGAAATTGCTTTTTGGGTAGTGATTATTGCAGGTCTATTTGCACGCTATGTGTTGAAATCGAAGAAAATTAGTATTCTATTATTCTTATTAACACCGCTTATTGACTTAGCGCTAATTATGCTGACAGTAGTTGATTTACGAAACGGTGCAACAGCTACTATCGCACATGGAATATCAGTTATTTATATAGGTGTTTCAATAGCTTATGGAAAATCAATGATTGACTGGGCAGACCATAAATTCCAATCATGGTTCCTTAAGAAACCTTCTTCTAAAAAAATACTTGTAGGTTTGGAGAAGGGCATTTATGAATTGAAGATGTTGGCAAGACATGTTTTTTCTTATTTAATCGGGAGTGCCATCTTCTGGCTTATTATTAACTATGTTGGCAGCAATGGAACTGATGCCATCATTGGTGTTTGGAAAACATGGTCGGTTGTTTTAATCATTGACGGTATAATAAGTCTATCTTATCTTGTTTTTCCTAAAAGAACTGAGTCAAAATAATGCTATATAATAAGGCGGATGCTATTCACTTATTTATGAATAACACCGCCTTTTAATTTTACTTTAGCACCCTCACCCGGCAGCCCCTTTACATTTCGTTCAAACATCCCTGCATATCATTCAACTATTTACATTGACTTTGCCATAACAATTTCAACTCACCAATGGACAAAACTTCACTTCATAAGGGAAATTTAGTAAGATTAAAACTATCTTTTATACGTCAATTCGTATTGATTTGTACGATGCTGTCTAACTCAAGCGATGGGAGGATAGATTTCAAATGGACGAGGCAAATCAAAGCTACTTGCATCCCGACTTCCAGAAAGAAGTGGAAAGATTACAATTTACAAAACAATATATGGATGAAATACTTGAAGCTTCTCAACGTGATTTAAGAGCAGTGCAAGAAAAAATCAAAGAATCTATGGCAAACCTTGAATATATTGATTCAAGTGATAGTTATATCAATATATTAACTAACTCCAGATTTTTTGAATTGGCATTAAATCAAAAGGAAAGTCTTGAAGCAGTAAAGAAAAAACCTTATTTTGCCAGGATTCATTTTCAACGTAAAGGTGAAGCAGAGGAACTTTTGTATATTGGCAAGACCTCTTTATTTCACAACGAAACATTTGAGCCCATTATTGTCGACTGGCGTTCCCCTGTCGCAAATGTTTACTATGATGGACGGCTTGGAGAAATAACGTATCAGGTACGAGATGAAGAATATTCTGGCCATTTATTTTCCAAACGGCAATATAAAATTGAAGATGGTCAGCTACTAAGCTTTCAAGATGTAGACTTAACAACAAATGATGAATTACTTCAAGATGCACTTTCTGGCAAGGCTGATGTTCGATTAACGGAAATTGTGGCTACTATTCAAAAAGAACAAAATGAAATTATTCGAGCACACCTGCGTCAGCCAATCTTAGTCCAAGGTGCTGCTGGCAGCGGAAAAACGACCATTGCTCTTCACAGAATTTCTTACTTTCTTTATACAATGGGTGAACACTTTAACCCTGAGCAGCTCATGATTTTAGCTCCGAACAAACTATTTATTGATTATATTGGAGATGTGTTGCCAGAACTTGGTGTCGAGCATATATGTCAAACTACTTATTCGGAGTATGTCCAAAAAGCGACGGGTATTAAATTAAAGCTTCAAAATCCAAATGAGCAATTAGAAGAGCTTGTGGAAGGAGCAATCGATGCCCTGCCCTCCTTTAATATTTCTAAAATTAAAGGCTCGCTGCTTTACCGTGATATTTTAGATCGTTATATTAAATTGCACGAGCAAAATTTAGCTAGTTTATTTGACGAAGATGTGTATATTGAAAAATACCGAATAATGCGAGGAAGCCATTTAAAAAAGCTTTTCTTAACTGAATTTGCCTATATGCCAATTGAAAAACGGCTTGAACGGATAAAGAAGGTTGTTCAAACAGAGGTAAAAAGAAAGTCAAAAGCAGTTCTCTCTACATTAAACGCACGATATGAAGAAATGATAGGGAAAGCGTTAAGTGGGCTTCGAGATCCAGAAAAACGACGTCAAACAGTAACAAAATTTATAGATGAACGCGACGAACGTATTCCAAAAATAAAAGAACAATCTAAATCTGCTGCAACAGCTTATATGCGCCGTTTTGAAAAAGTAAAAATTAAGCCTATGTATCGAAAATTAGTAACAGATCGCCTGCTTTTAAGAGAACTTGCTCCGGAATGGACATTTGAAGAGCAAGAAAAATTTATTCGAGCCCATGCAAAGGAACAATGGGTATTAGAAGATTTAGCTGCACTTTATTATTTACATGCGAAAATTAAAGGTATTGCTGATCAATTTAAAATGCGTGTTGTTTTTATCGATGAAGTGCAAGATTATAGCTTATTCCAGCTTGCTGCATTAAAAGCAGGACTAGAAACAGATATGTTTACAATGGTTGGCGATTTGGCCCAAGGAATTCATAGCTACCGCTCTTTAACAGAATGGTCTCCAGTTCTTGAGTTATTTCCGCGCGCTAATTATTTCACTTTGCAAAAAAGCTATCGAACAACAATCGAAATTATGGAAATCGCCAACAAAATTTTAGCAAAGATGGATGAGGATCTACCATTGGTGGAACCAGTTGTTCGTCATGGGAATAATCCTACTTTTATTAAATGCAATGAATTTAATGTTGAAAGAATTCAAACCATTTACAATCGGATAAAGCAAAACGGTCACAAATCCATTGCCCTTATTTGTAAAACAACAAAAGAAGCTACAGACTATACAAAATTATTAACTAACTCTGGGATAGATGCTCAAATGCTATCTGAAGAATCCGAGCTAAAAGGTTCCAGTCTTCTCGTAGTACCAAGTCATTTGGCAAAAGGATTGGAGTTTGATGCTGTTATTTTAGCTGCTTTTGACATCCCCTACTTTGATACAAGGATCGATCGAAAATTGCTATATGTAGCCTTAACTCGAGCTATGCACGAGTTGTATCTAGTTGGACCTAATGAGGATGTATTTTTACTCGATAGTGTATTAAAGATGTCGGAAAACAGCTAACTTTAGAAAACAATAAAGCTGCTCTGGCTATTTAAAACAGCACAGAACAGCTTTATTTTCTAGGTGGAATGCGTATAAAACCACGTTTCTTTTCAATTTTACTTGCAGCGATTTTTCTAATGGCTCGCCACAGTGATTCCTTCGCTTTAACTTTAAATTCTTTTGATTGTGGCAACGCGGGTATTCTCATACAATCACTCCTTTTATTTTAGTATATTAAAATAAAGGAAATTTATTCTTTAGGCATTAAAGGAAATATTGCAATCTCCTTATACTTAGGTGAACTTTCAACGTGCGATTCATAAAGAGCGATTTCACTAACAGTAAATGAAAATAGTTTTCCCTCATTTGTTCTTATTAAAGTTAGATTATCTTGGTGAAAAGGTTGTTCACTTTTCCATTTTCTTGCAAGTGTAATATGTGGCCGAAATGGCTTTTTATCTAATTCAAAGCCCATTTTTACACAGCTTTCATAGACTTTCTTTTGTAATTCCATTAATACTTCGGATTTCTGAACATCAGTCCAAAATATTCGTGGACTCTTCGCCGCACCAAATGTACCAATTTCGTTTAAAGTCAGTGTAAAGGAATTTTCCCCAGCTAAAACTTCTTTGATTTTCTCAATTGAATTTTTGAGCATGGACTCTTCTACAAACCCTAAAAATGCAAGTGTAATATGATAATCTTCAGGATGAACCCATTTTTTAAATGGGAAAGCTTCTTTATTGATTTCAACCCACTCATTAAGAAAAGATTTCACTTCACCCGGTAATTTTACTGCAAAGAAATAATGATTTTTTAGCGCCATTTCCCCATCCCCCTAAACTTTATTTAAAGTTAAATTCTTTATTCTGCTGTTACTTTTATTATGATTCGCATTTGAAGTGATATTATCCATCAATCAATTTTAACCCAATAACTGAAATTAAAATGATTGAAATAAACAATATTCTTTTCCAGTCCTTTGACTCGCCATAAAAAATCATGCCAATAAATGTACCGCCTACTACGCCAATTCCTGTCCAAATAGCGTAGGCTGTTCCCATTGATATAAAATTCATAGAATATTGAAGAAGAAATAGGCTTGCACAAAAACTAAGAATTAAAAGTACAAACGGTTTCCAGTTTCGGCTAATACTTAACTGGTTCATCATCGCAACCCCAAATGTTTCAAATATTCCTGCTGTAATTAAAGCAACCCACTCCACTAATGTTCAGCCCCTTTATCATCTACATTATCTGTAACTAACTTTAGTCCAATAACTCCAACTAACAACAATACAATTAATAAAATTTTAATAAGATTAAATTGTTCGCCAAAAAATAAAATTTCTGAAATAACCGCACCTGCTGTACCTAGCCCAACAAAGACGGCATAAACTGTACCAGTTGGCAATTGTTGTGTTGCTGTAATTAAAAAATAGTTGCAGATAACAATTGCAATGATTGTGCCTGCCCATGACCAGAAGTCAAATGCATTAGCTAATCCAATAACCCAAAACACTTCAAATAATGCTGCTAAAAATACCTTCAACCAGTGTTTATTCATTTAAACTTGATCCTCCTCTATTACAACAATAAAAGCGCACGCGCTCTGCATCTATCACTATTGCTTTCGATGCAGAATAAATTTGCTTAGCCCCAAGTCGGTGAAAACGCCACATCGTGTGGCATCACCGACATGACTCACATCGTGTGAGCTCCAAGCGTTGGCCGACAAAAATGCCACATCGCATGTCTTGTCTGCACTTGCACATCCCTGAGGAGGGCCCGAAGCTCGAAGCTTTTCCAGCTTTCGACCGAGGGGCAGACCGCGACCTCAAGGGGCTGGTGGCTTGCGCTAGACATTTTATTCATAAATCAAATTTAATAATTTCCTTACGAATAAAAAAAACCTAAGAGATTACATGAATCTCCCAGGCTTTTATCCTTCCGTGGCACGGTCATACTGCTTATTTATAGTATCCCTTAAGTTAAATAAAAAATGCAGAAATTATTGCCGTGAGTTTTCTCTCGGACCAGACCTATTAAATAGCGGAACCCTAGAAAACATTTACTAATCAATTGTCTTGTATTATGTCACAACTAAATAAAATGTTCAAGCTGAGTTTGCTATTTTTTGAGTAACGCTAGTAATATCAACGATTCAGTTAACTCCATCTACTTTGTAAAACAGAGAAGGTAATATTATTATAGCCCTGAAATAGAGGGGTATATTTTGAATGCGCAAAGATAAATGATATATTTTTAGAAACAACAGTTGCTTTTAACGAGTACATAATCATACTTTTTTCTTGAATATTAAAACGCTATACAAGGAGGCGTGAAATGGCAAAGGATAATCAAAGTGATTTTGAACCGATTAGCGAAGAAGAATTAATCGAGCTAGTACTCGAAGAGCAAAAAAAGGCATTAGAAAAGGAACGTCAAGAACGGTTAATGGGTGTCAAACCGACTAAGAAGAAAATGCGTCAATCCACTCGCCTGGTTGCTTGGATAATGGCTGGCATGCTAATGTTTAGTACATTTGCAGTAATTTTTGAAATATACTCGATTCCAGCTATAGAGTTTTTAAAAACATCTGCTTCTCTTTCTGGACAAGATGATATTAAAGCATACAAAAAGGCAGTTGTTGAAGTAAAAACTAATAGTGGCAAAGGAACAGGTTTTACTATATCAAGTGATGGATACATAATAACGAATGAACATGTAATTGAGGATGCCCTTACTGTAACTATTACCTTTCCTGATGATGGAATATTTAAAGGAGAAGTAGTAAAAAGTTTTCCTGACATTGATTTAGCTATCCTAAAGGTTGAGGGAGAAGATCTCCCTTATTTAGAATTAGCTGATTCATACGAACCCACAAAAAATGAAGCCATTTATTTTATTGGCAATCCACTTTATTTTTCTGGAATTGCAAATGAGGGTGAGATTATAGATTATACATTGCTGTCTGACTGGGAAGAACAAGTTATTATGTTAGACGCCCCAGTTTATCGAGGAAATAGTGGAAGCCCTGTTATTAACGATGAAGGAAAAGTTATTGGTATTATTTTTGCCACAATAAAAGACAATCAATATGGGCATGTCGGTTTATTTGTACCTATTAATTTATTACAGCAACAGCTCGACTTCCTAAAATAAAGGGCTACTTATCAAGTTAATTGAAACACCATATATAACTAAAATATGGAGACATTATTTTTTTGGCCTCTAAGTTTTCGCGATATTTATACTAAATCACCTACACCTATAAGATGAAGGTGATTTTTTATTTCATACGAAAATACAAGTAAATTTATTTATTATAAATAAAAAGGCTTCGCCATTACGAAACCCAAATGTATGTAATCCTTCTATCTTTTAATCATAATAACGATTGTCCACATAATTGCTGAATACTGAATGGATTCTATTACCGAACCATCATATAGAATAAAAAATGACGCTAGAAAGATGCAAATGTATAAAAAAATTGCTTGGATGAATTTCAATTTCTCAACTCCAATTAATATCTATTTCCAAAAAGCAAACTTTAATCATTACATCTTATTATCCAACTTACTAGATTATGAAATTTATTCTTTGTACAAATTTATCGCAAATAAAAACACTAGAAAGGAAAAGTATCCTTCTAGTGTTTTTAATCTAATTACATTAATTCCTTTGCAAGCAATCGATATACATTTAATCGAACTTCTTGTGAATGTGGTATCGTGCAAATCATCGCTTCATCAAAGCCATATGTTTCTTGTTCAGCTAAAAGCCTTTCAGCTACTTCCTTAGCTGAGCCAACGAAATGTTGATTTCTACTTTCTTCAATCCACATACGATCCATTTCAGTTAAAGGATAGTCCTTTGCTTCTTCTGGAGTTAATCTAGGTTGATCAATTTGCCCTCTCATAAATAAAAGACGTGCTATATCAGCAGGTTTCCCTTCGTACTCTGCTTCTTCTCTTGTATCTGCTACCGTTACAAAATATGAAACAATAATTTCAGATTTTTCCATAAAAGCAGATGGAACAAAATTCTCTCGGTATGCATCAAATACTCTTTTATTCATATTGCCATTAAAGAATTGAGCGTAAGAATATCCTAACCCCATACGCCCAGCCTGGATGGCACTGTTTCCACTTGACCCTAGCAGCCAACTCTGAGGCAATACAATATTGGAAGGTGATGCAATTACTCTGTTATAGTATGGAATTTGAGGTGCCTCATCATTTATTAACTGTAATGCCGCTTCTAATTTCCCGTATAAATTATTTACATCTGGCTGTCGACCTTCAGACAAAGCAAAAATAGATAGATTATCGCCACCGGGAGCTCTCCCTGCCCCAAAGTCAATCCGTCCAGGAGCTAATGCACTTAATGTTTTAAACACTTCTGCAATTTTATACGGTGAATAGTGCATTATCATAGTGCCACCTGTTCCAACACGAATACGGCTAGTTTTCGCAGCAATATATGCTGCTGTAATTTCAGGAGCTGAGCTTGCAAACCCTTTTGTATTATGATGCTCCGCCATCCAAATACGTTCATACCCTAGTTCTTCTGCTAAAATTGCCAATTCTACAGCTTTTATTAGGGCATCTGGCGCAGTATTTCCCTTTGTAATCGGTGCTTGATCCAATACGCTTAGCTTCATTTATGCATGGCTCCCTTCAAAATTAGTATTACCAGTTTAGTTTTACCCAACAGCATCTAAATGCATTGACTGAATTTCATTGTAACGAAATTAATGGTTTAAAATCTATTTACTTGCTCTATGAAATTGTCGACTACTTCCTTGTCTTAAAGCAGGTGCTATAATTTTAATGACTAAAAACGACACTCTCACATTATTTCTATAATTTTATCGTAAACTGGATTGATAAAAAATTCGTCATTGATGTTTATTACATTTGCTCTTGATTGACCATTTTAAAATAAGAAGCTTTAGTTTTATTATCTTAATAAAAAAGTTAATTCTCTCTTTTATTCGACACCTTTATATTTCACAATAGTTAAATTGTAAATGTGATTGACAAAAAACTTCCATTTTCCCTAATATAAAAAAGTGTAAATATATTATTTATTCTAGCAAAATCTCCAATTTAAATTATAGTCATATACTAGTAAAATTAATTCCCTTAATCGACATCATCATTTTCTTACGATATTTTTACCGTAAATAAGGTTGACAAAACTTCCGACCTTATATAGCTTAATATCCTTGTTAATAACCCACTTTTAATCTCACTACTATAAATAATTGTTTATAAGAAAAACGTTTTATTAATCACAACAAACGACAACATTATTTGTTGCAAACCATCCAAATGTCAACGTAATTGACAAAAATTCTAACACTCCAATTTGTTGTTTCAACCTTTAACGACCTTTCAAAATCTTTTCTACTGCATTATTCTTATAAATTAGAATACTTTTTTCATACTTCCATATCCCGACACTTTTAATGATGAAATTATTTATATTACAATCTCAATTATTTTATTTTTTGGAATAAGATGTATAAAATTAAATTAGTATTCCTATTTTCATTACAGTAGACTTTAACAAGACACGGCTGAATAATAAACTTACAAGATTAACTTGATGAAATAAAAACTTTGGAAAGAAGGTAGTTATTTATGTCAAACAAAGTTCAGCTTGGAAAATCAGAATTATATGTAAATCCTATTGGCTTAGGAGCAAATGCTGTAGGTGGACATAACCTATACCCCAATTTGGATGAAGAAGTAGGTAAAGATTTAGTTCGTACTGCCATTAATAATGGAATTAACTTTATTGATACTGCTTTTAGTTATGGGCCTGAACGCTCAGAAGAATTAATTGCCGAAGTGGTAAAAGAAAGTGGAAAGCGCAATGAGCTTGTTATCGCAACTAAAGTAGCTCAAAAATTTATTGATGGTAAAACGATTTTTGATAATTCACCATCCTTCCTACGTAATGAAGTTGAAAAAAGCCTAAAACGCCTTCAAACTGATTATATTGATTTACTATATATCCACTACCCAGATGAAGAAACACCAAAGGATGAAGCAGTGGGTGCGTTAAAACAATTAAAAGACGAAGGTAAGATCCGTGCAATTGGCGTATCTAATTTCTCACCAGAACAACTAAAGGAAGCTAACAAAGATGGCTATGTTGATGTAGTACAAGGCGAATATAATTTATTTAGCCGTTCAGCTGAAATCAACTATTTCCCTTATACAACTGAAAAACAAATTGCGTTTATTCCATATTTCCCATTAGCTTCTGGTCTTCTTACTGGCAAATATACAAAGGAATCTACTTTTAACGATTTACGTAATAAACTCTCTTACTTCCAAGAAGATGTATATACTCAAAATCTTGAAAAAGTAGAAAAACTACGTAGTATTGCCAATAATAAAGGAGTAGAAGTATCACATATTGTTCTAGCATGGTACTTAACTCAGGAAGCAATTACGGCAGTAATACCTGGAGCAAAAAATTCAGACCAAGTGCTTAATAACTTAAAAACACTGGATGTTCGTTTAAATAACGATGAAATTAAAACGATTGATCAGATATTCAAAGCTTAATCATTATAAACAGTGCCCCACTAAGAAATTTCTTAGTGGGGCACTGTTTCTTATTCTAAGTTAGAGTGTAGGTAAAACTACAAATAAGAAGTATACCGCAACTCCTAAGAAGAGAAGAACACCAATAATCGTTGTAACTACTCCAGTTACTTTAACCCATCTTTTGTTTGTAACGTTGCTTACTAAAAACTCTGCTAAACCAAAGGTCATTAAAGCAATGGAGAGTGTTAATAATCCAAGTAACAACATTGTTTACTCACCTCCTCCCATTCTCACATTATGTAAATAGAAAAAAGGAGTGTAAGGAAAGAGACCAGAAAAAATAGAAAAATTTATTATCAATGCTCACTAATCAATAACTGCCACACAGAAGTTGATACTTTTTATTCTATTAATTATTGGTTTCAAGCATTAGGAAGCTCGTTTATTTTCAATAGATTAAAAATGAATAAAAAGGCTGTACTATAAAGGCCTTAGCCTTATTAGTACAACCTTTTAGATTTAATCAAGTGGTTCTAATCGACGTTCAATTTCTACTCTTCGTTCTTCTAAAAAAGGAGGCAGATCCAGCGTTTCACCTAATGTTTCTATATCCGCATCTACTGTAAAGCCAGGTGCATCAGTTGCAATTTCAAATAAGATTCCATTAGACTCTCGGAAATAGAGACTTTTAAAATAAAAGCGATCCACAATCCCTGAAGAATGAAATCCCCTTTCCTTTATCTTTTCATTCCAGTAGTTTAATTCTTCATCATCTTTGGCGCGTAACGCTAGATGATGTATACTTCCGCGACCTGGTCTTTCACTTGGTCCATCCATTTCTTTTACAAGTATTTCGCCAAAGCCTTGTCCTTTAATTGATTGAAAAACTATATGTTCTGCTGAACGTTCCTTTACAACAAACTCGAGAACTTCAGTTAATGTTTTCTCTAATTTACTAGAATTCTTTACCGTTATTTCAATAGTGCCCATCCCTAAGATTTGATGTTCACTCGGTACGTTGGAATTAGGCCAAGAAGTCCAAAATTCTGGAATCACTTCCCCATTGTTGTTCAGTAAAATTAATCGCAGACCTTCTGGATCTTCAAACGGAAGCGCCTCTCTTCCTGCATATCTTATAATTTCATCATGTTTTACATTTAGTTCTTCAAAACGACTTTTCCAATAAAGCATGCTTTCTTTAGAAGAAACTAAAAGCCCGATTTGAGTAATCGCATTCGTTCCACGATATGTTCTCCCAACCATCGGAATTTCAAAAAATGTTAAACCTGTCCCTGGACTTCCTGCTAAATCACCGAAAAATAAGTGATACATAGATGGATCATCTTGATTTACCGACTTCTTTACTCTGCGTAATCCTAGTATATTCTTATAGAATTCATCATTTTTCTTTGCATTTTTTGTAATCATCGATATATGGTGATGGCCTAATATTTTTCTCATCTTAATTCCACCTCTCTATCACCTACTATTGTTGCAATCATTATATCTCGAATTCGAGATAATTTCAAATATAAAAACAAAAGGATGGATAATCTATTTGAAGCCCTCCATTTAACTAGTATGATTTTTAACACAAATATCCAATTCTTTTAAGTTTTTTCTTTGATTAATTAGTTGTAGCTCTTTTCAATAGTAAAAAAGCATGACCATAATTAAAATGGCCATGCACAATTTTAAAATATATAACTAATTAATAATCCAACAGATAGCAATAGCGAAAATAATGTATTTGTAATTGCTGTAGACTTCATTGCAATTCTCATATATTGAGGCTCCACTTCACCTCTTTTGAAACCTTGAATTGCGGATATTGGTTTTTTTACACTTAGCAATACAAGCAACACCCAAAAACTAATCGGCGTTACAAAAACAAGCACTACTATCCATAAATAAGAAACTATAAAGGCAATAGCTAATGCAATTACTGCTTTCTCTCGTCCTAGAAGAATTGGAAGTGTTTTTCTTCCACCTTTCGTATCTTCCTCAATATCACGAATATTATTTGACATATTAATAGCACCAACTAATATCCCAACTGGTATTGAAAGCAGTATTGATAATAATGTAACTGTATTTGTTTGAATAAAGGTAGAAATTAATACAAAGCCTGTCCCCATTAATGCCCCTGAGAATAACTCGCCAAAAGGTGTATACGCAATTGGAATTGGACCACCTGTATATAAATAACCAACAGCCATACCGAATAATCCTATTACCACCAACCACCAGCTGCTATTCATACAGATATATACACCGATAAACGCAGCAATTACGTATAAAAGACCTGCAACAGTCAACACGTTTTTAGGTTTTAATCCGTGGCGGACAATCCCGCCTCCTATACCAACAGACTCAGCAGTATCCAGTCCGCGCTTAAAATCATAATATTCATTAAATAAATTCGTCGCGATTTGTAAACATAAACAAGCTAACATCATCGCAATAAATAATAGCCAGTTAATCTGAGTTTCATAAAGTGCTATTACAGTTCCTAAAATAACAGGCGCAAACGTCGCTGTTAATGTATGTGGCCGAGTCATTTTCCACATTAATTTTGCGGAACTCATTTGTTTTTGATTTTCCATGAATCTGTTCAACTTCCCTACTATTATAAGTTTTAAATGGTTTCGTTTTTACTCACATTCAATTATTATATCAAATTTATTAAGAAAAGCGGAAGGGCCTTGCTTAGTTCTGATGCCTTATACAGCATACTTAAGGAATGCACCTTTCTTCTTAATCTAAAAAACCCACAAATCCTTTAAGATTTGTGGGTTCAGGTTGTTGACAAAAGACCTTCAGAATGGGCTTATTCTGAAGGTCTTTTGTAATTTTAATAGATTATTGGGTATTTAACCGACTTATTTGGGGTAAAAACACTCTTCGAGTATTATA
>NZ_RXNR01000030.1 GCF_003966145.1 Lysinibacillus telephonicus | reverse complement strand
ATATAATACTCGAAGAGTGTTTTTACCCCAAATAAGTCGGTTAAATACCCAATAATCTATTAAAATTACAAAAGACCTTCAGAATAAGCCCATTCTGAAGGTCTTTTGTCAACAACCTGAATGCCCCTAAAAATAGGGGCATTTCCTTCAAGCATTAACATTTTAAAATTACTAAATCTGAAACAGGGGGGTTTCTATAAACAATATTATTCTAAAAGTATGAAGTTAAAATAACAGCATTGTAAATGTATTGTTAAATTCATTTGTAAAGTGGTATCGATACTTTCATACATGTTCCAACCCCAACAGTACTTTCTACTGTAATTTTACCATTATGAGCTTCAATTAAATGCTTCACTATCGCCAATCCTAATCCTGTTCCACCAGAATTGCGGCTTCTCGCCTTATCAACTCGATAAAAGCGTTCAAAAATACGGGGAATTTCACCCTTCTCAATTCCCATTCCCTGATCCTCTACTTCAATAATTCCATATTCATTATTTTCTTTTATTCGTAGTGTAATTGTTGTGTCTTCTGGAGAATACGTTATCGAATTCGTAATAAGATTTGTGAACACCTGAATAAGTCGGTTAAAATCGCCCATTACCATTACGTCTCGGACAATATCTACGTTAAATTGCATATTTTTTTCATCTAGACGTGGACTAGTTAACTCAACTGCACGAATTAATACTTCTTGTAGACTTGTTGGTGCAATGTCCACAGAAAAACCGTGCTGTTCTATTTTTGATAATTCCAATAGATCTTGAATCAGCATTTGGAGACGATTGCTTTCCTGATAAATTATTTCTAAAAATGAAATTAACATTTTCTCATCTTTAAACGCACCATCTAATAAAGTTTCTGAAAAGCCTTTAATCGATGTAATTGGCGTCCGTAATTCATGAGAAACATTTGCTACAAAATCCTTTCTGATTTGTTCAAGACGAATCAGCTCGGAAATGTCATGCATGACAATAACTACGCCTAACCATCGCCCGTGCTCGCCAACTACAGGGGCTCCATATACTTGTTTATATTGGATTTCTTGCTGTACTTCTATTTCAATTTGCTTCCGGTAAGGCAACTCCGTTAAAAATACATGATCAATAAATTTTTCTAATTCAACTGGTAATCCCAGTGTTAAAAAATTTTTTCCCTTTACTTCATCAATCGTTAATTCAAAACCATCTAAAAATTGACGGTTTACAATGGAAACTGTTGCTTCACGATCAATCATAATTAACGCGCTGCCCATATTTTCAATTAAAGTTTTTAAGCGTTCCTCTTCTATTTCACGTATTTTCTCGATTTCTTGTAGATTTCGAGCTAATATATTAATCGAATTTCTTAATTCAACAATACTAGCAGGGCCGATTGCATAGGCTCTTGAACGATAATTCCCTTTTGTTAATTCGCGAGCAGTTTGTGTAATATTTTCAATTGGGTCTAATAAGTTGCGTAATAGATTATTTGCAACAAAACTAATTAGGGCAAATGCCAAAAAAATTAAAAACGTTATGATAAATGAAAATTGCTTCCTAACCTGATCTATTTGATCTGCACTTAAATCAATATTATTTTTTGAGAAGTAACTCTCAATGTAGAACGGAAAAAGCTGACCTAAGACAAAGCCAAGGACAGCTAAAATTGAACCGGTTAATATAATGAAATTTACAAATAATCGGTTATTGTATGATTTCATACGTTTTTCGGCTCCTCGAATTTATAGCCTATTCCTCTAATTGTTTTAATAAACATTGGTTTACGACTATTTTCCTCTATTTTGTCACGCAAATGACTTATATGAACATCTACAATTCGAGTATCACCAGCAAAATCATAATTCCATACTGCGCTTAAAAGCTGATCACGAGTTAATACTCGGTTTTTATTCTCAAGCAAGTAGACTAGAAGCTCAAATTCTTTTGGAGTAAATTCTAATGGCTCATTATCTAAAAATGCCTCAAATCGATCAGGATATACTTGTAATTTTCCATATTGGTAATAATTCGCTTCATTTTCATCTTGTTCTTGATTTTGAACAGGTACAAAGCGACGCAAAACAGCTTTCACTCGAGCAATCACTTCGCGGGGACTAAATGGTTTTGTCATATAATCATCTGCCCCAAGCTCTAATCCCAATACTTTATCAAATTCATCGTCACGAGCAGTTAACATAATGATTGGAATATTACGCTTTTGACTGCGCAATTCTTTGCAAACCTCCATCCCATCCATTGTTGGCAGCATTAAATCTAAAAGAATTAAATCAGGAGAATTTTCGATTGCCATATCCAGACCAACTTTACCATCATGAGCAAGCAGCACTTCGTAACCTACACGTTCAAGATTGTACTTTAATAGAGTTGCAATTGAAACTTCATCTTCTACGACTAAAATTGTTTTTGACATAAAACATTTCCTCTCCAATATTGATTTGAAACCCCCATCTCAAATCAGTACATAAAACTTTTAATAAGGAGGATACACCTTTAAAATCCCTTCAATCACAGGTGTATTTTTTTCTTTATATGCAGTTACATATATATCGACTAGATTTTCTGATTTATTGATATGTTGAACTTCCATCAATATTTCAATTGTTTCATAATGATATACAGGCTCTAAATATACTAAATTTTGTTCACGGATATGAGAACCAGGACCCGGCATATGTTTGGATATGGCAGAAGTGATGATTCCATTTAACATAATAATAGGAACAAGTGGTTTTTTGTATGGTGTTTCTACGGCATAATCATGTTGAACATATAGTGGATTACTATCATTAGTCAAACCTAAATACAATAGTAAATCTTTATCTTCAATTTTTTCCGTAATCTGAAATCTGTCACCAACAATTATTTCATCAATCTTCTTTCCAATTTTCATACCCTTTCGTAGCAACAATTCAGCAACCCCTTTATTTTGAGATTACTTTCATAGTATCAATTTTTTCGAAAAATAACAATGTTATTAGAAAAGCGGAAGTGCCCTGCTTAGCCCCGACAAGTGCTGGAAGGCCCGAATCGAAAGCATCTTTCTAGCTTTCGACCGAGGGACTGAAGCACCTCGAGGGGCTGGGCACTGAAGCTAGACATTTAAGAAAAGTGGAGCGCGTTCGTTCAGCCGCGACTTACTCTGGAGACTTCTGACTAGCATGCTTGCATGCGTAGGAAGAAGTCGAAGCGACTCGAGCGGCTAACGCGCGGAACTAGACATATTAGAAAAGCGGAAGTGCCCCACTTGCCCGACAAGTGCTTCATTAAGCTCAATTAATAAAAAAAGAGCAGGATATTATCCCACTCACCTTAATCTAAATTTATTAAGTCAATATAGCCATTACATCTCGAACAGCTTGAGCTGATATATCTAAAGCTTCTTTTTCTTTATCCGTTAATTCAAGCTCGAATATTTTTTCAATACCGTTGGCGCCAAGTAAAGTTGGAACACCAAGATAAATTCCTTCATAACCATATTCGCCTTCTAAATAAGCAATTGACGGTAATATACGTTTTTGATCTTTGATGATCGCTTCTGCCATTTCAACTAATGCAGCTGCAGGAGCATAGTAAGCAGATCCATTACCGAGTAAATTAACTATTTCACCGCCGCCTGTACGTGTACGCTGAACAATTTCCTCTAATCGTTGTGGGGGGATTAATGTTTCTAATGGAATACCACCAGCAAATGAGTATCGAGTAAGAGGCACCATCGTATCACCGTGTCCACCTAATACGAAGCCTGTAATATCTTTTACTGAAATGTTAAGCTCTTCAGCAACAAATGCACAGAAACGAGCCGTGTCGAGAACACCAGATTGACCGATTACGCGGTTTTTAGGAAATCCAGTTTCTTTGTACACTGTGTAAGTCATAGCATCAACAGGGTTTGTTAAGACGATAATCGTAGAGTTTGGAGAATACTTTGCAATCTCTCCAGATACTGATTTCATAACTTTTTGATTGATTTGAACTAGGTCATCGCGGCTCATTCCTGGTTTACGAGCAACACCTGCCGTAATAATTACTAAATCAGAATCAGCCGTATCTTCATAATTCGAAGTACCTATAACATATGAATCGAATCCTTGAACTGGAGCAGCTTCCCACATATCTAAAGCTTTTCCCTTTGTTGGATTTTCAGCTTGAGGGATATCAACAAGTACAATATCTCCCAGCTCTTTTTGTGCTGCTAAGAATGCAGCTGTTGCACCCGTAAAACCTGCGCCGATTACAGAGATTTTTTTTCGTTTCATTGACATTTTGTAAACGCTCCTTTTAGAAATTTAAAAAAGCATTTTAAAGGTTGACTGTTAAATTATTCCCCTTTATATAAATTTTGATACAATAGCCAATTAAAATCAATATAAAAATGGGCAGCCTTTCGTTTATAAAGTAATGACTTTATTTACAAAAGCTGCCCATATATATTATTTAACTTTTAAAATTAAAGTTTATGAATTAAAGATTTTTAATTAATTCATTAGCGAATTCAGAACATTTAACTTCAGTAGCGCCTTCCATTAAACGAGCGAAGTCGTAAGTTACAACTTTAGAAGAAATTGTATTTTCTACAGATTTTGTAATTAAATCTGCAGCTTCTTGCCAACCTAGGTGTTCAAGCATTAATACGCCAGAAAGTAAAACTGATGATGGGTTTACTTTATCTAATCCAGCATATTTTGGAGCTGTACCGTGAGTAGCTTCGAAAATCGCATGACCAGTTACGTAGTTAATGTTAGCACCTGGAGCGATACCGATACCACCAACTTGAGCAGCTAATGCATCAGAAATGTAGTCACCATTTAAGTTCATTGTAGCAACAACATCAAATTCAGTTGGACGAGTTAAAATTTGTTGTAAGAAGATATCAGCGATAGAATCTTTTACGATGATTTTACCAGCAGCTTCAGCATCAGCTTGAGCTTTGTTAGCAGCTTCAGTGCCTTGTTCTGCTTTAATTGCATCGTATTGGTTCCAAGTGAATACTTTATCAGCATATTCACGTTCAGCTAATTCGTAACCCCATTTTTTGAATCCACCTTCAGTGAATTTCATGATGTTACCTTTGTGTACTAATGTTACAGAAGGACGGTTATGTTTAATTGCATACTCGATAGCAGAACGCACTAGACGCTCAGTACCTTCTTTAGAAACAGGTTTTACACCAATACCAGAAGTTTCTGGGAAACGAATTTTGTTTACACCAAATTCAGTTTGTAAGAAGTTAATAAGTTTTTTAGCTTCTGGAGATTCTGCTTCGTATTCAATACCAGCATAGATATCTTCAGTGTTTTCACGGAAAATAACCATATCAACATCTTCAGGGCGTTTAACTGGAGAAGGAACACCATCAAAGTGACGTACTGGACGTAAGCATACATATAAATCAAGTTGTTGACGTAATGCTACGTTTAGGGAACGAATACCGCCACCGATTGGAGTAGTAAGAGGTCCTTTAATTGCGATTAAATATTCATTGATTTTATCTAAAGTTTCTTGTGGTAACCATTCACCAGTTTGGTTGAATGCTTTTTCACCAGCTAGAACTTCTAACCATTCAATTTTCTTTTCACCGTTATAAGCTTTTTCAACAGCTGCGTCGATAACACGAGATGCTGCAGCCCAGATATCTGGACCAATTCCGTCACCTTCAATGAAAGGAATTGTTGGGTTATTTGGCACTTGAAGTACGCCATTTTCTACTACAATTTTAGTCATTTAAGTTGCCTCCTAAATTCATAAGTCTAGGACTGTGTTTTTAATCCATTACGCCTCGGCAACTGCATCAAAATTTTGTATCGCACGAAGACGATATAAAATCTGTAACACTCACCGGAGCGTTTTACATAAATTAGTCGGCGTTTTAGCCGACTAATTTATGCTAAAACACAGTCCTTGACAATTTTAGCATATTTTTTTGATTAGCGCTCATTAATTGGAACGTATTTTTGCATTCCTGGTCCAACATATTCTGCACGTGGACGAATTAAGCGGTTATTTGCATATTGTTCTAAGATATGTGCTACCCAACCTGATGTACGAGATACAGCAAAGATTGGTGTGAATAAATCATGCTCAATGCCTAGTGAATCATATACAGATGCTGAGAAGAAGTCAACGTTTGCTGGAAGACCTTTTTGACCAACAACCATGTCATGAATTTTTACTGACATATCATAAAGTTCTGGTTTACCAGTTAATTTAGTTAACTTTTCAGACATTACACGTAAATGTTTTGCGCGTGGGTCTCCTTTACGATATACGCGGTGACCGAAGCCCATGATTTTTTCTTTGTTATCTAATTTATTTTGAACCCAAGATTCAACTTTATCGATTGAACCGATTTCAGATAACATTTTCATTACTTGCTCGTTTGCACCACCGTGAAGTGGTCCTTTTAATGCACCGATTGCAGCTGTAATACCAGAATATACATCAGATAATGTTGCTACACATACACGAGCAGTGAATGTTGAAGCGTTTAATTCGTGGTCAGCATGTAATACTAACGCTTTATTGAATGCTTCTACTTCAATTGCTTGTGGCTCTTTGCCATGTAACATATATAAGAAGTTTGCAGCATATCCTAATTCAGGTTTTGGTGCAACTGGTTCTAAACCTCTACGGATACGAGAGAACCCAGTAACTACTGTTGCAATTTTCGCTTGTAGGCGAATTGCTTTACGATAGTTTGCTTCTGGAGACATGTCGTCTGCTTCCTCATCAAAAACACCTAATAATGATACAGCTGTACGAAGAGCTGCCATTGGGTGAACTGATTGTAATGGATATGATTTAAATTGATCGAAGATAGCTTGAGGTACTTCAGCATTTTCAGCTAGTTGTTTCGTTAACTCAGCTAGCTCATCTTCTTTTGGTAAACGTGTATGCCATAGTAAATATACTACTTCTTCAAATGTAGCGTTATCTGCTAAATCATCAATATTATAGCCAACGTATGTAAGTGTGTCGTCAATAATTGAACTGATTTTAGATTCCGCTGCTACGATACCTTCTAAACCACGTGTTGCTGTCATAAAAAATCGCTCCCTCATAATTTTTTAGTGTAAGTGCTTTCTTTCTTCAACATGAAGCACTAAAAGTGTTCTGCTCAATGAACCTATAAGTAAATCGCTTACATTGATTATTATAATAAATTTTGACGTCTTTGTGAATGAAATTGGATTAAATTAAGAAAAAACTGAATAGGGGATGAAAATTGGTAATTAAAGAGAATATTTTAAGATGAACGAGATATCAATTACATAAAATAGAGGTGACAGATTTGCAAACGAATAAAATAAATTTTTTTCCTTACAAAAACAGTGTAAAATTTTTAATCTTGATTGTTTACTTCGTTATATTATGGCTTATTTTGCCTGTTTCAATTGCAATCTTTTTTGCGTATTTCCTCTATCCTATTATAAACTTTTGCCATAAGCGGTTGAGGATTCCATACATATTAAGCGCAATCTTTATTTCAGTATTTATTTTTATATCAGTTTATACTTTTTTTTATATTACAGTCCAAAGCATCATCTCAATATATCCTGAAGTGAAAGATCAAGTACAAAACTTAGATATTTTGAATTCAGGAGATAATATCTTGCTAGAAACTATATTTAACAAATCATTATCATATATCGACTCTGCCATTTTGGGACTAGCAAATGTATTACAAGATATAATGGGGTATGTAATTGAATTATTTATCTTTGTCGTGTCATTCTTTTTTTCATTATTTGAGTCTAGAAAAAATAGATATTGGTTTTTCATTTATGTTCCAAAGCAATATCGTGATGAATGGAAACAGTATTTCATTAAAGCAACAAGTCTTTTTGGCTATTTTCTATATGTAGAATTTCAACTGTTTATCATTACATTTTTCTTATTAAGCATTGGACTTGCTCTTCTTCAATTTGAGCATCCGATAAATAAATCATTTTTAATTTCTTTAGCGGATGCATTGCCGTTTTTTGGTATCGGTCTTTTTCTAATACCTATTGCAATTTATTTTTTCGCAATTGGCGAAAGCTTTTTATGTTTTGCGTTGTTCATTCTTTACATCTTTATACAAATAACGAGGCAGATTGCTGAATCGTTGCTTTGGGCTTCGACATTTCATTTACGAACGGTCCATACATTTTTCATCAGTGCTGCCTCGATCCTCATCTTTGGTGTTTACGGAATTTTATTAAGCCCATTTCTTTTACTTATTGCTGTAAAATTAAAGCAAAAATCTATCTATGAATAATGAAAACTTGTCCATTTTTAAGCTTTTTTCGCAGCCAATAATAAATCATTGGTTTGAATAGTTTTCTTGTAAACGAGAAAATAAAAGCAAATCCTAATATATCAGTTAAAAACCCCGGCAAGGCTAATAAAGCACCGCCAACAAAAATCATAAATGTATCGATCATTGCAACACCTGGGGGCATACCTTCTGCAATACTATTTCGTATATTCTGTACTGATTGTATACCTTGTTTTTTTGCAACAGTTATACCGATTACACTCGTTAGTAAAATTAATAACAGCGTATTAAAAACACCTATTATGTTGCCTATCAATATGAAGATGGCAATTTCTATTAAAACTATAGCGATTAATCCACCCATTAATTTTTTCAATTAATACCCTCCAATTGAGTAGATGCTTTTCTATATTATTATATACGATTTGTTAGGCTAAAAGTTTCATGAATTCTATTTTAATAAAGATTTAGCTGTTTAAAACATCTTACTGTTTTATATATGAGAATTGTACATCGTTGCTTTTCTAATAGTTGAATTATGTTTGTGAAGTTATTTGCATCGAAGCCCAGCGTCATAAGTACTCCAACAAAGTATTAGTGAAAATAAAAATCTGCTCATTTTTAAAGTTAATAAAATGAGCAGATTGATAATTTTATTAGTAGTTGAATTATTATATGACCAAGCTTTTAGATAGCTTTAACAAAATTCATTATATTATTAAAGAACGCTAGCGTGTCCTTTATATACAACACCTGTTTCGGCATCCATTGTAATCTCTTGTCCGTGTCGAATTAATGTTGTTGCTTCTTTTACTCCAACTATAACTGGAATTCCCAAGCTTAGTCCAACAACAGCGGCGTGGCTTGTTAATCCACCTTCTTCAGTAATAATACCCGCACACTGCTCGATAATTGGCATCATTTCACGATCAGTTGAAACTGTTACTAAAATGCAACCTTCTGTATCGTATGCAGATGCTTCTTCAGCATTTTTCACAACAATCGCGTTTCCTACAACGGATAGTTTTCCTACACCTTGGCCTTTTGCTAATAAATCCCCAATTACATGTACTTTCATTAAGTTCGTTGTACCAGCTTCACCTACTGGAACTCCGGCAGTAATAATTACTACATCGCCATGATCTACATAATTATGTTTTAACGATTCGTCTACTGATAATTCTAATATTTCATCTGTTGTTGTTACTCTTGGTGTAATGATTGGTGTTACACCCCAAACAAGTGTTAATTGTTGTGCTGTTGAACGATGGTTTGTAATCCCAATAATAGGTACACCAGGACGGTATTTTGCAATCATTCTTGCAGTTGTACCGCTTGATGTTGGTGCCAGCACTGCTTTTACACCTAAATTAATTGAAGTATATGCTACAGCTTGAGAAAGGGCTTCTGTCATCGTTGTACCTTTTTCTTTACTGCGAGTTGCTACTATTGAACGATAATCCAACGAATTCTCAGTGTACTCTGCAATTTTATTCATAGTGCGTACAGATTCAACTGGATATAAACCTGCTGCCGTTTCACCTGAAAGCATGATTGCATCAGTACCATCTATAATGGCATTCGCAACATCACTTGCTTCAGCACGAGTAGGGCGAGGATTGCGCTGCATTGAATCTAGCATTTGAGTAGCAGTAATTACAGGTTTTCCTACTTGATTACATTTTTTAATTAATGTTTTTTGTACAAGTGGAACTTCTTCAGCAGGAATTTCTACCCCTAAATCCCCGCGGGCAACCATAAGACCATCTGACACTTGAATAATTTCATCAATATTGTCAACGCCCTCTTGGTTTTCAATTTTCGGGATGATTTGGATATGGCTGCCGCCGTTTTGCTCTAATAGTTCACGAATTTCAAGTACATCTTTTGACGTACGTACGAAGGAAGCTGCAATAAAGTCTACTCCTTGTTCTATACCAAATAGTATATCTTGAGCATCTTTTTCTGTAATACCTGGGAGTTTTACAGATACTCCTGGCACATTAACGCCTTTTTTATTTTTTAGTACCCCAGCATTTTCTACAATAGTATGAATTAAACCTTTTTCTTTATCTTTAGCTAAAACCCGAAGTTCAATTAATCCGTCATCAAGTAAAATCTTGTCATTTTGATCTACATCATCAATTAGGTTCTCATACGTAACTGAAAAACTTTTTTCATTTCCAACAACTTCTGTCATAGAAATATCAATTACTTGCCCTTGTGATAAATGTAATTCACCGTTCTCCATTGTGTGTGTACGAATTTCCGGCCCTTTTGTATCAAGTAATATACCAACCGTTTTATTTAATCTTTCCGCAACATCACGAATTGTTGCGATGCGTACAGCATGTTCTTCATGATTGCCATGGGAAAAGTTTAATCTTGCAACGTTCATACCCGCTTTTATTAATTCTTCAAGCATTTCTGGCGATTCACTTGCTGGACCAATTGTACATACTATTTTTGTTTTTCTCATATTTTTCTCTCCGTTTTTCTATAGTTATTATATTGAAAGTTCTTTTGATAATGTATAAAGGCTTACATCTGCTTTATGTTTCTTCGTAAACGCCTCTTCTAAATCATAATCAATAACTTGATGATTTTTTATACCTACTGCTCTACCACTTCGACCCTCTAATAAAACTTCTACTGCTTTAGCTCCTAAACGGCCGGCTAAAACTCGATCCCTTGCTGAAGGGGATCCTCCTCGTTGAATATGTCCTAATACAGATACTCTTGTTACAATATTTGCTTTTTCTTTCAATATTCTCGCTAGTTCACTACCCGACATGACACCTTCTGCAACAATAATAATACTATGTTTTTTTCCACGTGCGCTACCACGTTGAATACGGGAGATAATATCATCAATATCATATTGCTCCTCAGGAATTAATACCGACTCAGCACCGGCAGCTAGTCCTGCCCATAAGGCGATATCGCCGGCATCTCTTCCCATTACTTCCACAATAAAAGAATTTTCATGACTTGTTGCTGTATCACGGATTTTATCGATAGAATCAATCACTGTATTAAGTGCAGTATCAAATCCAATTGTATACTCTGTTCCGGGAATATCATTATCTATCGTTCCTGGGACGCCAACACATGGAAAACCCTTTTTCGTTAGCTCCATTGCACCTCGATAAGAACCGTCGCCGCCAATTACAACGAGACCCTCCACACCTGCTTCTTCCATCTTTTTAATACCTTGAAGCTGATACTTGTCCTCTTTAAATTGTGGGCATCGAGAAGAAAATAGTTTTGTTCCTCCACGTTGAATGATTCCTCCAACCGAGCCTAAATCTAAAAGCTCCATTCTGCCTTCAATAAATCCCTCATAACCGTGATAAATTCCCATTACTTCCACACCATGGAAATTCGCTTTACGAACGACCGCGCGAATCGCCGCATTCATTCCAGGTGAATCTCCCCCACTTGTTAAAACGGCTATCCTTTTCATAATTCTCCAGCCCCTCCTAAAAAAACCTCTCTTATTAAACACATTAGCATAAAAATCTTCCATTGTAAGTTATACATATAACTTAACACAATCTTTTTACAAAAATAACAATCAATTACTACTAGGTATAATTTCGTTTAGTTTTTTGCATGCAATAATGATATTGATTGCTTAAGTGTTGCCAAATTAGGAAGTCCTTTTAACCTAAGAACCTCTTAATATCATTAGCATTTAAGGGGAAATCTCCCCATCTACTAAGATTGAGTTTTAAGCTCTATACTGCGCATTTTACATAAAACCTGAACGAATGAAGATATTTTGGTTAAATTGGAAGTTCAACTAATATAAACAATACATGATATTATTTTACTATATGTCAGAAAAAAACGACAAAACCCTTTTTGGATTTTGTCATTTTAAATTTACATTTCTTCTAACTCAATAAATTGCCCAATCTTTCTAAACTTATCATAACGATTTTCAATTAATTCTATTTCTGATAGCGAGTTCAGCTCGTTTAGTGCTGATGAAATGCAATCTTTTAATGATTTTGCTTGGGCTTGTAAATCTCGGTGGGCACCACCTGATACTTCAGGTACTATACCATCAATAATATCCATTTCTTTTAAATCATATGCAGTGATTTTCATCGCTTCAGCGGCTTGTTTTGCTAAGCTTGCATCCTTCCATAATATAGATGCAGCACCCTCAGGTGAGATTACAGAATAAGTAGAGTTTTCTAGCATAAAGATTTTATTTGCAACCCCAAGTGCTAAAGCTCCTCCACTTCCCCCTTCACCAATTACAATACTTATAACCGGCACCTTTAAGCCTGCCATTTCGAAAAGGTTTTTTGCTATTGCTTCACTTTGACCACGCTCTTCAGCAGCCTTGCCAGGATATGCTCCCTTTGTATCGATAAAACAAATAATTGGACGACCAAATTTTTCAGCCTGTTTCATTAAACGAAGCGCTTTTCGGTATCCTTCAGGATGCGGCATACCAAAATTGCGGCGGATATTTTCCTTCGTTGTTTTTCCTCGTTGATGACCAATAATTGTAATAGGTTGTCCATCAAAGAACGCTATACCTCCTACAATTGCCTCGTCATCCCCATATGAACGATCGCCGTGTAATTCAATAAAATCCGTGCAAATTTCTTCAATATATTCTAATGTAGTTGGACGCATTGGATGTCTTGCTACTTGAACACGATCCCAAGGCTCCATATTGGAGTATATCTGTGTTTCCAACTGTTTAAGCCTTGTTTCAAGAGTTTCAATTTCTCCAGTCATATCAACATCGGCAGTTTTAGCAATTTCTTTTAATTCATCGATTTTTTCACGTAGTTTTATAACAGGTTCCTCAAAACCAAGCGTTTTAGACATGAGATACTCCCCCCTTACTATGCATTTTCACTAGAGTAGCAATTTTATCGCGCATTTCTTTTCTATGGAAAATCGCATCTAATTGGCCATGAGCAAGTAAAAATTCTGCTGTTTGGAAATCATCAGGCAGTTTTTCACGTACCGTTTGTTCGATTACTCGTCGTCCAGCAAATCCTATTAGAGCTTGTGGTTCTGAAATATTTAAATCACCTAATGATGCAAAGCTTGCTGAAACCCCCCCAGTAGTTGGATGAGTCATAACAGATATAAATAGCAACCCAAGATCACTATGACGCTTAAGAGCAACACTTGTTTTTGCCATTTGCATAAGGGAAATAACCCCTTCCTGCATTCGTGCTCCACCACTCGCTGTAAAGATTATAAATGGCAATTTAAGTTCTGTAGCTTTTTCAATAGCTCGTGTAATTTTCTCACCAACAACAGAGCCCATTGATCCCATTCGGAAATGTGAATCCATAATTGCTACAACAACTTGTTCGCCTTTCACGTTGCCAATACCCGTTAAAACAGCCTCATTTAAACCTGTTTTTAGAGCATCTATTTCTACTTTCTCTAAATATGATGGGAATTTTAATGGATTTGAAGTTCTTAAATTTCCATCAAAAGATTCAAACGTACCTTCATCAATAAAAATAGAGACCCGTTCCCAAGCTGTCATTTTATTATGATAATCACAATGTGGACATACTTTTAAATTATTTTCCAGCTCTTTGGTTAAATAGATTTTTTTACATTCAGGACATTTTGTCATTAAATCTGCAGGAAAGGAGCTCTCTTTATTTCGATCAACAATGACGCCTTTTTGTTTCTTTTTGTTTAATGATAATAAATTTCGTATTGCCATTGCTTTTCCCCCTTAGTGGTTTATAAAATAGAATTTCTTAAATAGTTCATCCAATCTTCGTAAGCTTCAAGTGCTTCTTTTTCATATCCTAATTGCAATGATTTTAAAAGCATTTGAAGCTTCAATTTCTCGTCGACTGTCGTTGGTTGTTTTAATGGTTTTGTACTATATGCTGCGAGTTGAAGCCATATTTTTAATGCAAGTCGATTTCCAGAGGCAATAATTAGCTCTTTTAAAATATCATTTCGAATAACATCATTATCTACTTCTAGCTTCATGAATAAGCTTTCCCAAACAGGTAAATTTCGTAATGACCGATCAGAGCATATAACTCGAATTGCCTCTTTTTCATGCATTCTTCTAGTGGTATGGACATCTTCTATGGATTTATTTTCTTGTAAAATAAAGGAAGCAAGTATTTCGACTAATTGATGCGACTGCACTACTGCTAAAAAAGTTCCCCCACCGTGTCTTGTTTCAATAAGACCTAGCAGCTCCAAGCTTCTTAATGCTTCTCTAACAGAAGAGCGCCCAACATTTAAACGTTCAGACAGTACTCGCTCAGATGGAAGTTTATCACCAGGCTGTATGCCCTCGGACTTAATTAGCTCGCGCAAATGTTTTACAATCTTCAAAAATACTTTTTTATTCTCCGTTTTTGTATCCATAAGCACCTCGCACGCAAAAGAAATAATAATATACTCCTATTTGCACCAGTATTCATATATCCAATCAATGGAAATGGAAAGTGGTCTGACCACTTTTGAATTAAGCATACAGAACAAAAAACTCTTTGTAAAGAAAAAACTGTGTTTTAAAACACAGTTTTTTGTATTTCATTCTTAAGTTTTCTCGTCACTGACTATTTTTCATTATTTTTACCTTAATTTGCGGACTGCTATTTCTAACTTCTAAAACACCTTCGACATAAACAATCCGATCTTCTTTCATCCACCCAATTACCTCATTATACTGTTGTGGAAAAAGAGTTGCAGAAACAGAGCCATATTCATCCTGTAATTGTACAAAGGCCATTAATTCACCTTTTTTCGTTCTAATTTGACGAATTAATTCAACCATCCCAACAAACTTTATAAACGTATTTGGCCGTGCATTGCGTATTGTTTGCACTGTGCAATTAATATCTTGAAATTTCGTACGCTCAAGTGCTACAGGATGCTCCGACAAATAAAAACCTAATACTTCTTTTTCAAATTGAAGTTTGATTTTATCTGGTATCGATTCAGCCTGTATATACTTTGGTTTCCCAAATAAAAAACCGTCGGCAGAGAATAAATCATTTTCTTCAGTCGGGCGAACTAGCGCAGCATGTTTTTCAGCAGCTTCAATAGTAGCTAGCAGAGTGGCTCTATCTCTTCTGAAATCATCAAGAGCACCTGATTTGATTAACGGCTCTATTGCTTTTCGATTAAAATAAAGGCCACTTAGACTAACAGCAAGGTCAAATATGTCCTCAAATTGTTGTTCTTTCAATTTTCGAATTTCCATTAGCTTTTGCAGGAAAGGCTGAGGTACTCCTTTAATAGCAGAAAGACTAAATCGAATTTTGCCATTTTCTACTGTGAAAATTCTTAAACTTTTTTGAATAGAAGGTCTTAAAATTTCAATTCCTTTATTTCTAGCTTCCACTATTAATTGAAACAATTTTTCTTGATTCCCGATTGCATTTGTCATTAAAGCTGCGTAAAAGTTCGCAGGGTAGTTCGCTTTTAAATATGCCATTTGGTATGAGATTAAGCTATACGCAACAGCATGGCTTTTCGGAAATCCATAATCTGCAAACCGAACGATTAATGCATAAACCTCTTTTGCAACTTGTTCTGGAAAGCCTTTTGCAACAGCTCCTTTTACGAAGGATGATTGCTGCTGTTCAAGAACTTCCCGCTTCTTTTTACTAACTGCTCTTCGAAGTAAATCTGCCTCTCCTATTGTAAATCCAGCGAATATGTGGGCAATTTGCATAATTTGTTCTTGGTACACAATAACGCCATAAGTTTCACTCAAAATAGGTTCTAGTACAGGATGCGGCATAACAACAGGCTCCATCCTTGCTTTTCGTCTTGCATAGACTGGGATAAATTCCATTGGCCCTGGACGATAGAGCGCATTAACGGCAACAATATCTAAAAATTCTGTAGGTTTAATCTCTTGCAAAGCATTTTTCATCCCATCAGATTCAAGCTGAAATATTCCCGTTGTGTCACCTTTTTGCAAAAGCTGGAACGTTTTTTCATCGTCCAATGGAATTTGATTAAAATCAATCCATTTTCGCTGGGTATAATATATCGATTGCCTGATATTTTCTAAAATCGTTAAATTTCTAAGACCTAAAAAGTCCATTTTTAATAATCCGCTTTGCTCTACCTCTTGCATAGGCCATTGAGTTAAATAAATGCCATCATGTCCGTTTTCAATTGGAATAACTTCTACTAATGGAATAGGACTTAATACTACACCTGCTGCATGTGTTGATGCATTTCTAGGTAATCCCTCTAGTTTTTTCGCAGTATCAAACCATCGCTTCCGTATTTGTTCTGCTTCAATCCAATTTCTAAGCGGCTCAGAAGTTTGATAAGCTTCATGCAATGTAATCCCAAGCTTATTTGGAATAAGCTTGGAAATCATTGCAAGTGTTTCACTTTCAAAATTAAACATCCTTGCAACATCTCTTGCAACGGCTTTGGCCGACAATGTACCGAACGTAATAATTTGGGCAACATATTGCTTTCCATATTTCTCAGACACATATTGAATAACTTCTTGCCGCTTTGTATCAACAAAATCAATATCAATATCTGGAAGCGTTACACGTTCAGGATTTAAAAATCGTTCAAACAGCAAACCATATTTTATTGGATCTACTTGTGTGATATGAAGACAATAAGCAACAAGCGAGCTTGCTGAAGAACCGCGTCCAGGTCCTGTTAGAATTGCCGATTTTCGTGCAAAACTCATAAAATCTGCAACAATTAGGAAATAATCTGCATATCCCATCGAATTAATGATTTGCAATTCATATTGCAATCTTTTCATATACACTTCATGTGGAGATTCTGTTTGTAAACGAGCTTTCAAGCCATGTAATGCCATTTCTGCTAAGACATTTTCTGCTGTTTGCCCTTCATTTAATGGAAACTTCGGCATGTAGTGTACGTTATAAGATAATTCTACCTTACAGCTAAGTAAAAGCCTTTTGCTTTCCTCAAGCCATTGCGGTCGATCCTTATACCATGCATGCCATTGCTCTGATGTTGGAATATATTGATACATATGCCCATTATGTTCCGATTCGTTAAGCTTAATCCCTGTTTCAATTGCTCGGGCTACTTCAAATGCAAAATGATCCTCTTCAGACATAAATAAACATTCATGGATGGCCATACATTTAATTTGAAAATGCTCACTTAATCTAACCGCTTTCTCTTCAAAAGCTGAAATTACCCCTCCACTTCGTGATATCCCTATATGTAGATTATTTTGGAATACTTCATAGACCTGCTGTACATATGTTAAATTGCTATCTTGAAGCCAAATTGCTTCTTCTTCTAGAACAGGAAGTACAACTGCACACCCTTTTGAGTATGCTACCAGCCATCGCCAAGGGAGCATTTCATCTTGTCGAATCGATATACTGCTCGAAATTTTCAACAAGTTTTTATAGCCTTCGTTTGTTTTAGCATAAATAATAAGTGGTAATGAAAGCGTCTCTGTATATTGAACCCGTACAGCTAATCCGATAACAGGATGCACCCCAGCATCTTTCATCGCACGCCAAAAAGGCAAAAGCCCGTACAATTTCGTATTTACCATTGCACATGCTTCTGCCTTTTGATTTTTTAAAAAAGGGATGAGCTCTTCAATACGAATTGTACTTTTCAATAAATCTGCACTTGTTCGTATTTGTGGATATGCGACTGTCAAAACTTCATCCCTCCAGTTTTATTTATAATTGCGGCAAATTTCTTTTAAATCTTCAATAACACGGTCAGCCTCTTCCCAAGAAAAAGCTGTTGCACCTGAAGCAAGCGGGTGTCCCCCGCCATGGTATCTTTTCGCTAACTCATTAATAATAGGGCCTTTCGAACGTAATCGAACTCGAATTTGATCTGTTTCTTCAACTAAAATTACCCACGCTTTTACGCCTTTAATATTACTTAACGATCCTACTAATAATGATGTGTCAGAAGGTGTTACTTGAAACTTCTGCAATATTTCTTTTGATAGTTTTATATAGGCAGCTCCATTATCATCCATATCAAAATTTTGATACATATAACCTTGAAGCTGAAGTAGGTTTGGATCCTTTTCATATAATCCATTAAACACTTCATTGCGATCAAAGTTATTACGAATCAATTGACCAGCAATCTCAAAAGTTTTTACTGATGCACTTGGATATAAGAATCTCCCTGTATCCCCTACGATACCGGCAAACAGCAATCGAGCAGCTGCATCGGACAATTGCCAATTTTTATATTCAGACCCTTCCATAAACAACTCATAGATCATCTCACTGCATGAGCTTGCATTTGTATCAACCCATAGTAAATCACCGTAAGCATCATCATTTGGGTGATGATCAATTTTTATTAGGAAAGCTCCTTTTGAATAACGTGAATCATCAATTCTATCTGTATTTGCTGTATCTGTTACGATAACTAGTGCATTTTGAAATACTTCATCCTCAATTTCATCAGGACTTGCTAGAAAGTCTAACGTATGATCATGCATACCTACTGCAAAAATTGATTTATTTGGATAGTTTATCTCTAATAATTTTTTTAGTCCGATTTGGGAACCGTATGCATCCGGATCTGGTCGCACGTGGCGGTGAATGATAATTGTATCATACTGTTCAATTTTGTCGATGATTTGTCGTTTCAAAATGGATTTCCCCCTATTATCTCTATTTTTTTTGTTATGTGTTAGCATTTTTCTAAAAAAATCGTTACAATAAATTCAGTGTGTTGCTTTTATGGGAGGTTTAAAATGTTAAATTATATTTTCGTATTTTTAATTGTTTTATCATTTGCTGCTTATTTTTATTATAAAACAAAACAATTCCGTTCTACTTTACCCATTCGTAAAAAATGGTATAAAGCAAAAGCAGGTGTAGCATTAGGTATGTTTATAATTGCTTTCGGGTTAAATACATGCATTATTTATCCAACTCTAGTGGGATTTGCAATTGCTACGGTTTTCATCGTTGTAGGGTTTATGGAAGCTTACTCCAACTTTAAACGTGCTCGTCATGAAGGACGATTTGTCCAAGAAGAGTATGAACTTAATAAATAATAATTAGGATGGGTGAACCAAAACATAAAATTTGGGATCACCCTTTTTTCTTTTAAGGTTGCAAAGTGTAGCTTTTTTGAATATTGTCTAGCTTCAGCGCGCAAGCCCCTCGAGGTCGCTTCTGTCCCTCGGTCGAAAGCTTGAAAGACGCTTTCGATTCGGGCCATCCGCCGCACACGGATGTGCAAGCCCGACAAGACATGCGATATGGCGTTTTTGTCGGCCAGCGCTTGAGGCTCACACGATGTGAGTCATGTCGGCGATGCCACAGGACGGGGCGCTCTTGCCGACGCGGGGCTAACCGGGGCGCTTCCGCTTTTAATTATCGTTCTAATAATTGGAACATCATCATTGCTTTACCAACTAGGGTTGTCTCATTATAGATATCGAAATCCATTTTTACAAATTTTCGACTCATATCTAAAATATGTGGAACTACAGTTAGCACACTTTCCATTTGGATTGGTTTAAGAAAGTATATTGTCATATTTTCTGCAACCGCATCCCCTCGTTTTCTTCTTTTTAACGCGAATGAACCGACTTCAGAGAGAAGAGTAGTAAAGGCGCCATAAGAAATAGCACCGTATTGGTTAGTCATTTGCGGGGTAACTGTAAATTCAACTACTACATCCTCTTCGCCTAACACTTTGATTTCACTTTTCACTAAATCATCAATTGTTTCACCATGCTGAGGCTGTCTTTGTGCATGCTGCAATGCTTTCAACACATCTTGCCGACTGATGACACCTTTAAGAATACCTTCATCATTTACGATAGGCAGTAAATCAATTCCTTCCCAAATCATTCGGTGACCAGCAGAAGCAACACTTGTTTTCATCGATCCGGAAATCGGATTTTTTGTCATAACTTTATCAATTGATTCTGATTCCTCTTTACCGATAACGTCCTTTACTGTAATCATCCCCACTAATTTATTGGCTCCTGTTACAACAGGGAAAGCTCCATGGGAAGTTTTTAAATTTAAATTATGGAAATCAGCAATCAAATCTGTATTTTTCAATGTTGCTGTTTCCTCTATCGGAACATAAATATCTTCGATTAATAAAATGTCTTTTTTAATTAATTGGTCATAGATTGCACGGTTTATCATCGTGGCTACTGTAAATGTATCGTAGCTTGACGAAATGATGGGCAGCTCTAATTCGTCTGCGAGTCTTTTGTTTTCCTCCGTTGTATCAAAGCCACCTGTAATTAGCACAGCAGCGCCAGCCTTTAGTGCATTTTCATGTGCTTTAAAACGGTTCCCGACTATTAAGAGGCTCCCTGCATCAGTGTAGCGCATCATATCATCTAACTGCATTGCACCAATAACGAATTTAGTTAAAGTTTTATGTAACCCCGATTTACCACCTAAAACTTGCCCGTCCACAATATTTACTATTTCAGCAAAAGTTAAGCGTTCAATATTTTCTTTTTTCTTTTTTTCAATTCGAATCGTTCCAACACGTTCAATTGAGCTTACTAAACGACGATTCTCAGCTTCTTTAATTGCACGATATGCTGTACCTTCACTTACTTGCATTTCCTTTGCAATTTGACGTACTGAAATTTTATCGCCAACTGGCAATGATTCGATGTACTGTAATATTTTCTCATGTTTTGTTGACACGGTAATCACCTATTTCTCATCTATCTTACTTGCCATTAGTGTAACATATTTCAATTATGTATTGATAAAAGGAGCCTATAATATTGTTTAAAATTAAACATTTTAATGAACAGTGAAAAGGAGTTGTCCAAAACAACTTTTTGGTCAACCCCTTTCAATCTGCAATAATAGACTACATAAACTGATGGAAGCTGTCTTTTGTCAACTTTAAAATCTTTATTCCATTATAAAACTACTGTTCCACCTGCTTCTAATATTTGCACTTCACTTTCTTTTACTAATTCAGCAAATACTTTTGGATCTTGTTTAATAAGAGGGAATGTATTGTAATGAATCGGTACTACTGTTTTTGGTTTTAATAAGGAAACTGCATAAGCTGCATCCTCAGGACCCATCGTAAAGTTATCGCCAATAGGTATAAAAGCAACGTCAATTTCGTTTCTTTCTCCGATAAGCTTCATATCGCCAAAAAGGGCTGTATCTCCTGCATGATAAATAGTTAACCCTTCAGCATAAAATAAAATTCCACCTGGCATACCAGTATAAATGATCTCATTGTTTTCTGTTACATAAGAAGATCCATGGAATGCTTGTGTATATTTCACCTTCCCAAAGTCAAATTGATAAGAACCACCAATATGCATAGGATGAGCATTTACTCCTTGCCATGATAAATAGTTTGCAAGTTCATTAGGAGCTACTACCAATGAATTATTTGCCTTTGCTAATTCTACTGTATCTCCTACGTGATCATTATGCCCATGAGTTAGCAGGATAACATCTGGTGATTCTTCTTCTACTTTTAAGTCTGTCATATTATTTCCACGAATAAATGGATCGATAATAATATTCGTGCCATTCGTTTTTATTTTGACAATTGAATGTCCATGAAAAGATAATTCCATTATTTATCCTCCTTAACGTTTCACTTCAATAACATTATTCTATTTCGAACCCTTTTTTTCCTTCTTTTTGCTATACTATTAGACATACATCTCTTGAGGAGGATTTTTTATGAATAAACTTCAAAATTTGCAAAGTTATTTACAGCTTCATGAGTATGATGCAGCTTTTATTACTACACCTGATAATGTTTTTTATTTTTCAGGCTTTAAAAGCAACCCTCATGAACGCTTACTTGGTGTGATGATATTCAAGGAGGCAGAACCATTATTAATTTGTCCGCAAATGGAAGTTCCCGATGCTAAAGCTTCTGGCTGGACTTATGAGACAGTTGGACACTTAGATACTGATAACGCATGGGACAAACTTGCAGATGCTGTAAAATCACGTAATGTGGAGATTGCGACTTTAGCGATTGAAAAATCACACTTAACAGTAGAACGTCTAGAAGCATTGCAAGCAGTTTATCCACAAGCAAATTTTGCCCGCCTCGACGACAAAATAAACGATATGCGTGTAGTTAAAGACGATTCTGAACTAGAGAAAATGCGAGAAGCTGCTAGACTTGCAGACTATGCAATAGAAGTAGGGTGCAAAGAAATTGCAGAAGGAAAAACTGAAATGGAAATTTTAACTGCAATTGAAAATGCCATTAAAGAAAAAGGATGCAGTATGTCGTTTGATACGATGGTCCTTTCAGGACCAAAAACTGCATCTCCACACGGAACACCTGGGAGCCGCAAAATCCAAAAGGGCGATATGATTTTATTCGATTTAGGAGTTATATACGAAGGTTATTGTTCAGATATTACTCGAACTGTTGCTTTTGGTGAGCCATCAGAAGAACAAAAATCTATTTACAACACGGTACGCAGCGCAAATGAAAATGCCATTGCAGCAGTTAAACCGGGTGTTAAAGCCATGGATTTAGATAAAATTGCACGCGATACTATAACTGAAGCCGGCTATGGAGAATATTTTACACATAGATTAGGTCACGGTCTTGGAATTTCTGTTCATGAATTCCCATCAGTAACTGGAACGAACGAAATGGAGCTATTACCTGGAATGGTATTTACAATTGAACCAGGTGTTTATAAAGAAGGAGTAACTGGCGTTCGGATTGAAGATGATGTTGTCGTAACCGAGTCAGGTGTTGAAGTATTAACGAAGTTTACAAAAGATTTGGTTGTATTAGGTTAAAATAATAAGGGGATCCAAGTTTTTGGATCCCTTTTAAATAGATTAAACTGCTATTTTAGCTCGGTATTTTGTCATCAGAAGTTGATTTTCTTCCTAGATAGGCTTCTACAATTCTTGGGTCTTCTAATAAGTCCGAAGCTTTGCCTTCGATAATTATTTTCCCTGTTTCCATAACATAGCCATAATCAGCAATTTTCAATGCTTGTTTTGCATTTTGCTCAACAAGAAGAACAGTTGTACCTGCCTCCTTAATTTCCTTAATTATGTTGAAAATTTCTGCGACAATTAATGGAGCAAGACCCATAGAAGGCTCATCTAACAGTAATAATTTTGGCTTAGACAATAAAGCGCGGGCAATTGCCAGCATTTGCTGCTGCCCACCTGATAATGTACCAGCCATCTGAGACTGACGCTCATTTAAGATTGGGAAACGTTGCATTACATGTTCTATTTCATCTTTTACATCTTTATCTTTCCGGTGGTATGCACCCATTTCCAAATTTTCAATAACTGTCATGGTCGATAAAATAGCACGGCCTTCAGGAACTAGTGCAATTCCCTTTCTCAGCAATTGATCAGGTCGCAAGCCTGTTACATTTTCACCTAAAAATTCTACTGTTCCTTTTTTAGGCTTTAATAATCCAGCAATTGTCTTCATTGTAGTGGATTTGCCTGCACCGTTCGCACCAAGAAGTGTAATAATTTTACCTTCATTAACTTCTAAATCTATCCCTTTTAAAGCTTGAATTTGACCATAATAGGTTTCTATATTTGTTAATTTAAGCAATTTCTTCTTCCTCCTCCTTACCGAGGTAGGCTTCAATTACTGCTTCATTCGATTGAATTTCCTCAGGTGTACCCTCTGCCAATTTCTCTCCAAAGTTAAGAACTGTTATTCGGTCACATAGCTTCATAACAAGCGGCATATCATGCTCAATGATTAATACTGTAATACCCATTGATTGCACCATTTTAATTAAATCATATAAACTATCCGTTTCCTTTTCGTTCATTCCTGCTGCTGGTTCATCTAACAGCAATAAACTAGGATTGCTCGCTAATGCACGTGCAATCTCAAGTCTTCGCTGCTGACCATAAGCTAAATTTTCAGCAAAAGTATCCTTAAATTCCAATAAGCCGACTAATTCTAGAAGCTCTTCTGCTTTTTTTGTTAGTTCCTGTTCTTCCTTGCGTTGTGATTTAGTTCGAAAAACACTGCTAAATACACCAGCATTACTGCGGCAATGACCTCCAACCATTACATTTTTCAATGCTGACATTTGTGGAAAGAGGCGAATATTTTGATACGTACGACAAATCCCTTTTTCCGTAATTTTATATGATTTTAAAGCAGTAATATTTTCTCCATTAAAGATAATTTCTCCGGAAGTTGGTTCGAAGATATTAGTAATTAAATTAAACATCGTCGTTTTACCGGCACCGTTTGGACCAATTAAACCGTATATTTCCCCTTCATTGATTGAAAATGTTACATCTTTCAAAGCGTTAATACCGCCAAAGTTTTTTGAGACGTTTTGTATTTTAAGAACCATTAACGTACCCCTCCTTTTGAACGTTTTAACCCTTTGAGTCTATTTAATAGATGAATATCAAAAATACCTTGAGGACGCACCGCCATTAAAATAATCAGTACTATTCCGTAAATGATATATCGATAGTCGCTAATAAAGCGTAATACTTCAGGAACCAGCGTTAAAAATGTTGCTCCAAAAACAGCTCCTAAAATAACTTCACTGCCTCCAAAAACTGTGAAAATTAAAATCTCTACTGCACGGTGGTAGGAAAAATCGGAAGGCGAAATATAACCCATTACATGTGCAAACAATGCACCCGCCAAGCCTGCCAAAAATGCACCTTGTGTGAAAGATAGTACTTTATAATAAGTAATATTTATCCCCATTGACTCAGCAGCTTTTTCATCCATCTGAATCGATGATAATGACCTGCCCACACGCGAATTTTGTTGACGTACTACAAACCAAATGGTTGCTATAACTAAAAGCAGCAGGATAAGAACAATAACCAAATAAACAAATTGGTTGCTTTTAAGTCCAATCATTGCTGGGTCAAATCCAAATCCTTTTGCAAAATTTAATATTTCCCTACCCATTTGCGGAATTCCCGTTAATCCGATAGAACCTTTAGTTAATGATTCCCAGTTAACAAAAATTACACGTATTACTTCACCAAGCCCTAAAGTGGCAATCGCTAGATAAACACCTGAAAGGCGAAGTGATGGTATACCTACTATTATTCCAAGGATGCCAGCAACACAAGCACCTGCTAGAATGCCGATAATAAGTGGGATATCAAAATGAATAGTCAATAGAGCAGATGTATATGCACCAACTCCCATAAAACCGGCACTTCCTAATGATAGCTGCCCAGAGGATAATGGTACATATACACTTATTGCTAGAAGTATATTTATTAGTATAAAAGATAAGATTTGTAAAAAATATGGATTAATTATATCTGCTAACATGAAATCACCTGCCTTCTGCTATCTTCGAACCGAAAATTCCTTGTGGTCTTAATAAAAGGATGAAAATTATCATAATAAATGCAATAGCATCTCGATAACCTGAATCACCAAAAGCAACAAGGAAGGTTTCAGACAAGCCTAGAATTAAACCGCCTGCCATTGCACCTTTAACATTTCCCATTCCGCCTAAAATAATGATAGCAAGTCCTTTTAACCCCATTGACAGACCCATTTGTGGACTGACAGAGTTAAATGCCATTCCTACTAAAATCCCAGCAATTCCACCCATAGCAGAAGCAATAATCACTGTCAAAGTAATAATTTTTTTCGTATCTACACCTAGAATACTAGCAGTTTCTAAATTCTCAGCAGTTGCTCTCAGCGCTTTACCAGCTTTCGTTTTTGAAAGCCAAATAGTCAATCCAATCATTAATAAAATAGAAATAGCAAAAATAACAATTTGTACAAGATAAATTGTTATTGATCCAATTTCTATACTTATTTCTGCAAATGACGATCTAAAAGGTTGATTTCCTGCCCCAAAAATATGATGGGATAAATTTTCAAGTAATATCGATACACCAATCGTGCTTATTAAAGGAGCTAAATGGGAAACACCTTTTTTCCCTCTTAATGGGCGCAGCGTTATACGCTCTAATAAATAACCCAGTATTCCAGTAACAACTATAGATGCAATAAATGCTAACCATAGTGGCCAACCTAACACACTCGTAGTCATAACTCCTACAAATGCCCCAACCATGAAGATTTCACCATGGGCCATATTAATAATTCCTAATACCCCAAATACAAGGGTAAAGCCAAGGGCGACAATTGCATAAATGCTGCCCAGGGTAATCCCGTTAACTAATTGTTCTAGTAGCAAAATCACTCATCCTTTAAAAGCATTATTGTAAATTCAGTTTGTAAAATTAAAATTCTTTTATTAAATACGAGCATACAAGTATGCTCGTATTTTTATAGTTGTATGATTCTAAATCATTCGAATTCAACGAATTTTCCGTCTTTTATTTCTAGAACTGTAACGTCCATTACAACGTCTCCAATTTCATCAAATGAGAAGTTTCCTAATAACCCTTCTAAATCTTTCGTTTCTGCTAAAGCATCTCTGAATACATCACGATCCGCTTCGCCTGCTCTTTTTAATGCATCTGCATAAATGTATAATGCATCATAAGCTTGTGCGGCGAATTGGTCAGGTAATTTTCCAAACTTTGCCTCATACTTTTCATTAAATTCAACTACTTTTGGATCATCAGATTCTCCAAACCATGGTGTACCAACAATTAAACCATTAGCTGCCTCTCCTGCAATTTCGATTGCTTGTGGTGAATTGAATCCATTTCCACCTACGAAAGGTACATCAATACCCATTTTACGAGCTTGGTCCATAATTACTGCACCTTCATTGTATAAAGCAGAAGCTAAAACTAAATCAGGATTTCCATTTTTAATTTTTGTTAATTGAGCGTTGTAATCACTTTGACCTTTTTGGAATGTCTCAGTCGCTACGATTTCAAGACCCATTTCTTTTGCAGTTCTTTCCATTACTTCAAAGCCGCCTTTTGTTACTGCGTCATCATTTCCATAAATTAAGGCAACCTTTTTTGCATTTGTTCTTTCAACAGCTTTTTCCATCGCTGCTGGGATTGCTAAAGATTCTGGAATTGCATTTCTGAATACATAGTCTCCAATTTCAGGGATGCCATCAACTGTTGTAGATGTACCGATAATTGGAATACCGTTTAAATCTGCTTCTGGTGCAACTGCTAAAAATTCTGTACTTAAAGTTGGTCCAATAATTGCAAGAATCTCATCATCATTCATTAATTTTTGTGCTGCTGAAAGTGCTTGGTCAGCCTCTCCTGCTGAATCCTCAATTACTAATTCAATATTTACTTCACCTTGTTCATTTATCTCTTCTTGTGCTAACTTAAGCCCTTGAGTAATTGCTTCTCCGTATGCTGCCCCTGCACCCGTTAAATAAGAAACAACTCCTATTTTTGCAGATAATGTTCCACTTGCTTGCTCTGTATTATCTCCACTTTCACTTTCTGTCCCAGTTTCTGTACTTGTACCGCTGCAAGCTGCAAGTATAAATAACATTAAAACTGTCATAATTCCAATTGTCTTTCTAACTAATACTTTCATTTTAGTCCCCCTAGATTTATACATTTTAATAGAGTAATTCTATTAAATTACATTTTCATGTAAAAGTAAATATAATCTGTCTAAATAATTAATATTTTCTGATAACTCTAGATTATATTAAAATTATTTTTGAATAAAAAAACTACTTGAAGAAGAATTTCCCTTTCAAGTAGTAGAAAATTAAGTGTTCTTATTTCAAAAGATTATCTACTGGTACATAGTCACGTCCTTGATCATCTGCAACAGCTTTGTATACAATATTGCCCTCTAAAGTATTAATTCCCTTTTTCAATGCTTCATTTTCAATACAAGCTTTTTTATACCCTTTATTGGCAATTTGCAATGCATAAGGGACGGTATTATTTGTCAATGCAATTGTTGATGTACGAGGAACTGCACCTGGCATATTGGCAACTGCATAATGCACTACACCGTGCTTTATATATGTTGGATTATCATGTGTCGTCACACGGTCAGTTGTTTCGAAGCTGCCTCCTTGGTCAATTGCAATATCAACAATAACAGAGCCAGGGCGCATTGACTTAACCATCTCCTCTGTAACAAGTTTCGGCGCTTTTGCACCTGGAATTAATACAGAGCCAATTACTAAATCCGAATCCTTTACTGACTCGGCAATGTTATAAGGGTTTGACATCAATGTTTGTACGGAATGTCCAAAAATATCTTCTAATTGGCGAAGTCGCTCTGGATTTAAATCTAATATTGTTACATTTGCTCCCATACCAACTGCAATTCTCGCAGCATTAGTACCTGCCATACCTCCGCCAACAATGGTTACTTTACCACGAGGCACACCAGAAACTCCCCCTAATAAAATTCCTTTGCCACCGTTCATTTTTTCTAAATATTGAGCACCAATTTGTACTGACATTTTACCAGCAACTTCGCTCATAGGAGTTAGTAGTGGCAGTGATCTATTAGGTAATTGAACTGTTTCATAAGCAATACCAATAACTTTGTTGTCTAGTAAAGCTTGTGTTAGTTCCAACTCTGGTGCTAAGTGTAGGTAAGTAAATAGAATTAAACCTTCACGAAAGTATTGATATTCACTTGGAATAGGTTCTTTTACTTTCATAACCATTTCCTGTGACCATGCTTCTTTTGCAGTTTTAACTATAGTTGCACCTGCTGCAAGATAGTCCTCATTTGTAAATGAAGATCCTAAACCAGCGTCAGTTTCGATATAAACTTCATGGCCCGCGCTTATTAGTGAAACAACTCCAGCAGGTGTCATTGCTACACGATTTTCATTATTTTTTATTTCTTTAGGTACTCCTATTTTCATTGTTATTTCTCTCCCTGTTGTTAAATTTTTTAGTTTTTTACTCAATTAATTCTATAATACCAATTATTCTGAAAATTGATAGTTGCAAAAATCAAGTCACCTCGAAAGAAATTAAAAAAAAATAAAATGTAAGAAATAGGCAGAGTATTTTGTTAACAAATAGATTTTTCCCTCTAAAATTTTAATCTATTCATTTTTATTAAGTTAACGAAAGACGTAATATGGAGACTATTTATAAAAATTACAAAATTATGTATTTATTTAGAATACTTTGTGAAACATTTACATATTTTTGTAAAATTACATTTGATTTAAATTACTGTTTGATATAATAAAAGCAAATAAAAAGGAGGAATTAAAATGACTGAATATAAAAGTATCGTAGTAGCTGTAGATGGTTCAAAAGAAGCTGAATATGCATTTAAGAAATCAATCGAGATTGCCAAAAGAAATAACGATGCAAAACTAAACTTGGTAAACGTTATTGACACTCGTTCTTTTGCTTCTATCGAGGCTTACGATCGTTCTATTGCAGAGCGTGCTCAAAAATTTTCCGAAGAGCTTTTAGATGGCTATAAAAAACAAGCTGAAACTGCTGGTGTTAAAAATGTAAACGCTATTATAGAGTATGGTTCACCAAAAACTATTATTACAAAAGAGTTATCTAAAGTAGTAGACGCTGATTTAATTGTTTGTGGTGCAACAGGTTTAAATGCCGTAGAACGATTCCTTATTGGTTCAGTATCAGAAGCAATTGTACGTTCCTCAAAATGCGACGTATTGGTAGTTCGTACACCTGAATAATTTAATCATTTTGTAACTTATAAGCGTAATTTGACTTAAATTCTATTAAAATCAGAGAGTGCTATTTAGCTCTCTGATTTTTTTTTATCATTTTTTTGTTATATTAGTAGAATAATAATTTTAATTATGGTAAAACAATTAAGGTTATTCCTCTTTAGCTACTTGATAGATTCATTAGTTAAAAATTTACTTTGTAAGGAAAGAGTTGTTTTGAATAGAATTGCATATTTTGATAACGCAAAAGCCATCTTAATTTTTCTAGTAGTAGTTGGCCATATGTTGTCTAAGTTTTTACACAATGATCATCTCATTGATAGTATTTACTTATTTATTTATATGTTTCACATGCCGGCTTTTATATTAATTTCCGGATACTTTTCTAAAAAGGTATATGAGCCAGGATATATATCTAAACTCGTAAGAAAATTAATACTGCCATATGCTCTTTTACAAGTTGGATATAGCTTATACTATTACTTTATCTTCGATGATACGATTAGTCTTAGTTTCTTTATCCCGCGTTGGGCTCTATGGTTTTTAATAAGCTTAATCCTTTGGAATATATTGCTTTACTTCTTTGGAAAAATTAAATACGGGTTGCCGCTTGCTATAATCATTTCATTACTAATTGGTTATGATGCATATGTTGGTGAATTTTTAAGTATCTCAAGAACGTTTTTCTTCTTCCCCTTCTTCTTGATGGGATATTATCTTCAAAAAAATCATTTTGAGAAATTAAAAACACGTACCAACACTATCATTGGAGCTTTACTTGCTGTTTTACTGTTTGTTGTAATTTATTTCTTTGTACCGATAGACTTTAGTCAATGGTTACTTGGCAAAAGATCCTATGATGAGATGACATTCTCCTTGCTGCAATTTGCTTGGGCTAATCGTTTCGTTGCATATATTGGAATGGCAGCTGCAACTTATATGTTTTTAGCACTTGTTCCAAGAAGAGAAGTATTTTTTACATCAATTGGAAAAAACACTATGTCGATCTATTTATTGCATATGGCCCTAGTTCGAATTTTTGAAGCATCCTCATTAAAAACCTTTATTGAGGATAAAAATCAATATTGGATTGTTTTCATTATTGGTTTAGTGATTGTATATATTTTATCTAGACCAGCCATTGTAAAAATCGTATATAAAGTTTGTAAGGTGAAATAAGAAAAGCGCAAGCGGCCCTGTTTAGCCCCGACAAGAACGCCACGTCCTGTGGCATTGTCGGCACTTGTACATCCCTGTACGTCGGAGGATCCGAATCGAAGGCATCTTTGCAGCTTTCGACCGAGGGGCTGGGCGCTGGAGCTAGACATTATTACTTTCTTATTCAGTAAAAAAGCAGGGACTATATCAGAAATTTGAATTTCTGAAAAGTCCCTGCTCTTTTATTTATTTGTTTTTCTTCCACACTTGCACCTTTTCAAAAAACATCGATAATGCTTGTTTATTGGACATGTTTGGAACTTTCGCTAATAGCACTTCACGTGGTGCTCTTAAGGTTTTACTTTGTTTTTGTATAATAAGTAAACTTTTTTCATGTGCCTTTGAAGCAAATAAATTTTCTGGTAGCTGAATGACTGCTTGAATCCAGGCATGCTTTTTTAAGAATTTATGTAAATCCTTTGCTTGCTCTGTTTCAAATAAATTGGCTGGTATTAGAAGGAATAAGTAGCCGCCATCTTTAGTATGATTCATTGATTGTTCAATAAATAGATGGTGAGCATAGCTCATCCCTTCATGTGCGCATAATTCATAATCAAGCGCTACTTCTTCATTCGGGTAATATCCAACTGGCAGATCACAAACAACTGCATCTACAGGATCCACTAGCATTTTTTGCAGTGCATCTTGATGATAAAGTACTACTGGCTGTTCAATTAATTCAGCAGTATCTGCAGCTAACCTAATGAGCAACTCATCCACCTCAATACCAGTTGCTGAAACCTTCCCATCAAGTAAGTTCATTACAGTAAGCAGTAAATTTCCTGTTCCTAAAGCGGGATCCAATACAGATAATTGGCTATTTTTTAATTGATCTTCATAAAATTGCTCAACAAAGTAGCCAACTAAAATACCTAGTGTATCAGGGGTCATTTGATGATTTGGCTGTGAAGTTTTTCGCATACCCTTTAAAATAGCAATTTGGATAGCTTTTCGAATTTCTTCTTTTGAAGCGTCTTTTCCTATCCATGTATCTTTTTCATCGAGTATGTTCTCTAAAGATTGTAAAACACCCTCTAAAAAAGAAATGCTTTCACTTTGTTCATATTTTTCTGCTTTCTCATTAATATACGAAAATATTTGCTCAAACTTTTCCATAATAAACTCCTTTTTAAATGAACAACCCACTCAGAAATTGAGTGGGTCAACATTTATAAATCAATTACGCCTTAGCGAAATTTCACCTGTCGCTTGAGTACAGCTATATGTGTCCGGATTTTGAGTCATTTCCTCTACTAAATCCGTTGCATCCGCTGGAGGCTTTATCTTCATTCGGTCATTAGTGATTCACCAAATAAAAATAAACATCAAATTTGTTTGACATAACGACACTATCTTATATTACTATAATAAATTACGAAAGTTAAACAATATTATTTCGCTAATTCAGCTTTAACAGCTTCAATTGCAGCTTCATAATTCGGATGACTTGTACCTTCTGGAACATACTCTACATATGTAACCGTACCTTCTTTATCAATAACAAATACTGCACGTGCAAGTAGACGGTATTCTTTCATATGCACACCATAAGCTTCTCCAAATGATAAATCACGGTGATCTGATACAGTATTTACTCCATCAATGCCTGCTGCTGCACACCATCTTTTTTGTGCAAAAGGCAAGTCAACAGATACTGTATAAAATGCTACATCTCCACCTAAGCTTGATACTTCTTCATTGAATCTACGTGTCTCAGCATCACACACACCTGTATCTAATGAAGGAACAGAAGCAATTAAACGGACTTTTCCCTCAGAATCCTTTAAGCTAACTTCCGATAAATCGTTTGCTAATACAGTAAAGTCTGGTGCTTTATCCCCTACTTTTACTTCATTTCCTACTAGTGTTACAGGACTATTTTTAAATGTTACTTGAGCCATTATGAAAACCTCCTTTTATTATCTAATCTTACTAAAGATATTTCCATTTTTGCAAATAACTTATCTTACAATATTTAACGTGAAACCACTTAATAAAAATAGCGCTTAAAGCAGGGCCATGAACTTCAGACAAAAGCAATATTTGTGCTGTAATTTTCTCTTACTTAATAATTACATTGATGGTGTGATAGAGTTTTCCGATCCGTAATCTTCTGCTCTCTCTGTAATAACTTCCTTTTTATTTTTCATATATACCTTTTCATGTACAACAATTGTGTCAGCAATTATATCTTGCAATCCATTATTTTTCGGCATAAATGCAACCATTATATAAATAATGGTGATTGTATTACAAATAAAACGGCCAATTATTTCACGGAATAAGACTGTCAACCAGTCCAACTTCTCACCATCTACCCGTTTCACTTTAATGCCAAAAATCATTTTCCCAACTGTTTGTTGCCAAATCTTTGTTGTAATAACGAAATAGCTGTAATAGAATACCGCTGAAATAATCGTCATTGGGGCATACCAGTTTGATTCTGATAAACTCCAGTCAAAAAGGTGGAAAATTGGTTTTACTAATATACCCACTATTGCACTTACAATTAATGAATCAAAAGCAAAAGCCCAAAATCTTATCCAAAAACCAGCCGTTTTTTCTTCATAATGATCCACAATTGTTTTTGTAGTATGTTGTTCTAGTTCCAGAGAGGATTCTTCACTTGTTTCAATATCATTAACATTTGAGTCTCCATTTTCTAAATGTGACATCTAATCCCCTCCTTAATATTCACCATATAAGTACATCATTCTAGGTACTTCATTTGACGCCATTAACTTTTTGATTAATTGCTCCTCAGCTGAAAGTCCGAAGAACGAACCGATCTTAACTCCTAGTAATGATGTAAAGTCTCCATAGCTAGTGTCGTACTCAAATAACTCTGCATCTTCTAAACCATAATCTGCACGAATTGATGCAATTGTTTCCTCAAGGCCGCCAAGTTCATCAACAAGTCCTGCTTTTACAGCTTGAGAACCACCTAAAATTCTTCCGTCTGCCACTTTTTTCACATCCGCTTCAGACATTCCTCTACCTTGTTCAACTACATCAACAAACGCCTCATAAGACTCGTTTATCATTTCCTGAACCATAGCTTTTTCTTCTTCTGTTGTTTCTCTTGTACCGCCAAACATATCCTTATGTTCGCCGGATTTAATTGTTTCAAATTTAATTCCAACCTTATCGGCTAATTCCGCGAAATTATAACTTTGCATAATAACACCTATTGAGCCGGTAATTGTTTCACGATGTGCAAATATTTTATCTGCTGGTGCTGATATGTAATAACCTCCTGAAGCAGCATATGAACCCATTGAAACATAAATCGGAATATTTCTTTGTTCTTTAATTTCAACCAGTTTATCGTGAATTTCAGCTGATTCAATAACACCGCCGCCTGGTGAATTAACTTCTAGTACAACAGCTTGAATTGTGTCATCATATAAAATATTTTCTAATTGAGCTAAGAAAGCCTGATGGTCATATTCAACCGTACTCCATGCAGTGCTTGAACCAATATCCTGTATTGTTCCGTCTACTGATAGTAAAGCAATTCGCTGATCAAAGTCTCCTGGTTCTAATACCGTTTCAAACATTTCTGTTTCTGTACTGATTAGACTATCAAAATCACTAAAGAAATTTGTTTTTAGCATAGTAAAAACGGTGTTAATACCAATTGAAAAAACAAGTAAAACTACTGCAAATCCTAAAGCAAGCCATCTTTTTGTATTCATTTAATAATTCCTCCTCCATCCATACATACGTATTTGTTAACCATTTGTTTCAAAAAATTTCATCTTTTTTTAAATTTTACTTAAAAGAGTTCATAAAAAAGCTATGTATTGTAGATTTCAAGTGATTCTACGTAGTATTTGCAATGAAAACTTCTTTTTATAATTCTCTATAAAATATTAACAAAAACCACTTCATTTTGCTTACGCAATGGTTTATCCCTTAAATACAATACAAAAAAGACTAAAAAGTTAGTTATTAACCACTTTTTAGCCTCTTTATTTCGACATTATTCCCTAGGAAATAATGAAAGAATTTTTATTTTATTGATGAATTTCCTTACTTAGCTCCTTTTGACGCAGCTCAATTCTTCTAATTTTTCCGGATGATGTTTTCGGTAATTCATCGATAAACTCGATTGCTCTTGGATATTTATAAGGAGCAGTAATCGTTTTTACATGATCCTGTAATTCTTTAATTATAGTAGGACTCGATTTTAACAGAGGGTCTCTTAAAACGACGAATGCTTTAACGATATTGCCTCTAATCTCATCTGGACTTGCAACTACCGCGCATTCTTTTACTGCTGGATGTTTTACTAGGGCATCCTCTACTTCGAACGGACCAATTGTATAACCTGAAGAAATGATAATATCATCTCCACGTCCTTCAAACCAAAAATAACCGTCTTCATCCTTATATGCACGATCTCCTGTTAAGAACCATTCACCACGATATTGACTTTTAGTACGCTCTTCCTCTTTTAAATAGCCTTTAAATAAAGCTGGTGTTGAAGAGTGAACAGCAATATCGCCTACTTCACCTGGTTTAGTCGGTTCACCTAGGTCATTAATTACCTCTACTATATTGCCCGGCGTTGGTTTACCCATTGAACCTGGTTTTGGTTTCATATCAATTAATGTACCGACTAACAATGTATTTTCCGTTTGTCCATATCCATCTCGAACTTGAAGAGAAAATACTTCTAAAAATTTATTGATTACTTCACTGTTCAACGGTTCTCCAGCTGATACTGCACTTTTAATGCTGGATAAGTCATATTGTGATAGTTGATCAACCTTTGCCATTAAACGATATTCAGTTGGTGTACAACACAATACGTTTATTTGATAATCTTGCAGCATTTGAAGATATTCTTGCGGCTCAAACCGTCCAATATGAACAAATGCTGTCGCACCGCTTCCCAAAGTTGCTAAGAAAGGACTCCAAATCCACTTTTGCCAGCCAGGAGCTGCAGTTGCCCAAACAATATCACCTTCTTCTACACCTAACCAATGTGCAGCAGTTGTACGTAAATGAGCATATCCCCAACCGTGTGAATGAACTACACCTTTTGGATTCCCCGTTGTTCCACTTGTATAAGATAAAAATGCGATATCAGAATTTTTCGTTCCAACACCCTCAAATTCATCCGATAAATTATCTAAATTATTGTTAATTGAAATCCACTGTTCTTGTGATTCTCCATATACAAAAAGTTTTAATCCACCTAAATTTTGCACATCATCGAATTGTGCAATTTCGTTTTCAAATGCGACAATTGCCTTTGCATTAGAGTGGGATATACGATAATCAATATCCTTCGCTCTTAACATTTCAGAACTCGGGATAATTGTTAGTCCTGCTTTTAACGCTCCGATGTATGTAATATATGCTTCTTCTGAGCGTGGTACCATTATTAGTATGACATCACCTTTTTTTAGTCCATTACTTTTAAATAAATTAGCAATTTTATTTGCTTTTTTTATTAAATCCGAATACGATATTCTTTTTATTTCTCCGTTTTCTTGATGAATTATTAATGCGATTTTCTTATCAGTTCTAGCATATTTTTCAATCTCATCTACTATATTGTAATTCTCAGGAGCTAATAAATCTTCTCTTTTCATCATAATCCCCCTTCGAGTATCTATTTAGATACATTATTCTAATTATAATTATATTCATTTAAAATATCAAAATATTCCTCGAAAGAGAGTTAATTTCGTATTAAGTGCAAATTTACCATAAAAAATAGATAATAAATGCTCATACTAAGTATAAAAAAACATATTAAAAAGCTAGCAGCATAAATGCTACTAGCCCTATTTTAATTCTTATTGGCCAGATGTACCACGTAATTGTGATTCAGCCATTTGTACAAGACGTTTAGTAATTTCTCCTCCGACTGACCCGTTTGCACGAGAAGACGCTTCAGGTCCGAGTTGAACACCAAACTCTTGCGCGATTTCATATTTCATTTGATCTAATGCTTGCTCAGCACCAGGTACTGTAAGCTTGTTTCTTCCGCTGTTGTTTGAAGCCATGTCTCTCACCTCCTTGTGCATATAGAATGTGCGATATCAGATTTTTAATACACAAAAGGTGAGAGGTAAATTGTTCTAGTTCTTTTCAAATCTTGGCTATAATAGATCTTCAAATTTATCTTTTTTCTTCTGTTCCGGGAACTTGTAAACTTCACGATTTCGTACTGCACGTTCAATCAATTCATCAAATTCAGTAAAGCTTTCATAGTAGTTTACTTTTTCAACTTTCGGTTTTGTTTTCGGATTTGCAGGTGTAAAGATTGTACAACAATCCTCATATGGTCGAATAGATGTTTCATACGTCCCAATTTGCTCTGCTATATCAATAATTTCAAGTTTGTCGAATGCGATAAGCGGTCTTAATATTGGTGTATTTGTTACATCATTTATAGCTGTTAAGCTCTCTAATGTTTGGCTCGCAACTTGTCCTAAACTTTCGCCTGTAACAATTCCCAGTGCACCAATATCTTCTCTTACTTTATCAGCAATACGCATCATCAATCTTCTTGTGGTTGTCATAATTGTATTAGCTGGTACTCGTTCCTTGATAAGGACTTGTATTTCTGTGAATGGAATGACATGAAGCCGAATGTTTGCACCGAATTTCGTTAATTCATTTGCTAAATCTTTCACCTTTTGCAATGAATTATCACTTGTATAAGGTGGACTAAAGAAATGGATTGCCTCTAAACGTACTCCACGCTTCATTAGCAGATAACCAGCAACAGGACTATCAATTCCTCCTGATAACATAAGAAGCGATTTGCCGTTTGAACCAACAGGCATTCCACCTGCACCTTGAATAATTTGTGCCATCATATAGATTGCATTTTTTCGCACCTCTACACGCAGCTCTACATCCGGTTTTTTCACATTCACTGAAATATTTGGGTTTTTACTTAGTACAGCGCCGCCAATTTCACGTTGAAGTTCATGAGATTCTAAAGGAAATGATTTATCTGAACGACGAACTTCCACTTTAAATGTGATTTGTCGATCTTTAAATTGTTCCATCACAGTTAACGCTAACTTTTTCATGTCCTCTAAATTTTTTTCACAAATTGAAACTGGACTAAATGATTGAATCCCAAATACTTTTGGCAATCTTTCCATCAAAACATCGTATTGTTCTTCATTCTCTATTTCTATATGCATTCGATCTCGCTCAGTTAAGATATTGAGCTGCCCGATATCTGAAAATGTATGGCGAATATTTGTGCGAAGTCTACTAATAAAATCCTTTTTATTTCTACCTTTTGTAGAAAGTTCTCCATAGCGGATTAAAATCTCTTTCCAAATCATTAATAATTTTCTCCTTTTAACTCTTTCATAATGCTTGTGAAAGCTTTTTTAAATTCATCAATATCCTCATCTGTATTTAAAGCACCGAAACTTAATCGAATAACTCCTTTTTTAAAGGGCTGATCAATTTTTAATGCTTCTACTACATGGCTTGTTTTCTTTTGTTTAGATGAACAAGCACTTGAAGTAGATACAATGATTCCTCTATTTTGTAATGCATTAATTAGTATTTCTCCTTTTAGATCTTTAACACTAAAGGATAAAATGTGTGGTGCACCATCTTCCGTCGATAATAAATGAATATTATCACCGAATTCCGTTAAAAATTTAATTAAGTCATTATGCCATTTTCGATATTTATCCATGCTTTTTTCTAATTGTTCTGTAGCGATTCGAGCAGCTTTTGCCAATGCAACAGCTTGGGGAACTGCAACTGTTCCACTGCGTAATCCACTTTCTTGTCCACCGCCAAGCAGCAGTGGAATAATACTCATTTTTTTTCTAAATGCAATTACTCCAGAGCCTTTTAAACCATGAATTTTATGACCAGAGATAGAAATGATATCAGGACCTGCGTCTGCATTAAAATAAATAGGAAGTTTACCAAAGCTTTGGACAGCATCAACATGAAATACAGCACGACTATTTTCATGAATAATTTTTGCAGCCTGTTCAATTGGCTGTATTGCACCAATTTCATTATTTACGTGCATAATACTCACAAGAACAGTATCTTTTCTAATTTTTTGCTGAAGTTCTTCCAGGGAGATTACACCAGTTTCATCAACTTGCAAATAATCAACTTCATAACCATCCTTTTGTAATGCTTTAATTGCTTCTAATATGGACGGATGTTCAATTTCAGTTGTAATTATATGTTTCCCTCTATGAGTATTTGCTTTTGGAACGCCAAATATTGCAAAGTTATTTGACTCAGTTCCTCCTGCTGTAAAGAGAACGTACTTATCTTCAGTATGAAGAATTTTTGCTATTTGACTGCGAGCTCGATCCAGCAATGTATTAGCATCAACACCAGCTTCATGAATAGAAGCTGGGTTGGCATAAAAAGATTCATTTACCTGAACAAATGTATCTAAAACCTCTTTATGTGGTTTTGTTGTAGCACTGTTGTCTAAATAGATCATTGGTATCCTACTTTCTTTTTTACTTTATAAGAATGGGGCCGTCCAAAAATTATGGGATGTCTCCCTTTGCACAAAGATGACGATGTTTTCGGCCATTCCAAGAAAATACATTTAAGTACTATCTTGTTAACAAAGTAAAGGCTGTTCAGAAATTCTACTTTCTGGACAGCCCCTTAATTCTTATTTTGAATAATGTCTAGTGTAAGCACCAAGCCCCTCGAAGTCGCGTTCTGCCCTCCGATAAAAGCTGCAAAGGTGCTTTCAATCCAAGGCTTACGATGAGCATGAGGTACAAGTATTGACACTGCCACAACAGCAATTGACGAAAGCACAACCGCAGAACCGGGACGTGGCGTTATTGTCGACCATCGCTTGCGCTTTTCTTATATTATAACGTCTTTGTCAATAGTCGTATACTAACTAGCTTTGTGATTTTTCATACATTTCTTCTTGAACAAGTTCTTCAATTCGTTTAATAGCACCTGGTTCTGCTGCTTCAACTGCTGCTGCTGCATCCTCTAATGCTTTTATGTAACGATACTGATGGAACGCTTCTTCTGCATCAAGCAACAACTGGTGTACACGCTGATTCGTTGCACGATAGCGATTTCCATATTGAATCATTCTTTCAATAAGCATAACATTCTCAATCATTTCTTTTGCATGACTATTTACTTCTTGAATGCATTTTTCAGCATTTTGCAAATTACTATGAACTAGATGCATATTTAATGGAACTTCCTGAAGACTTTGCATTACTATAAACAATTGCTCCTCCGCTTCTTCAATACGAGCATCCATTTCTTCTGGAATTCCAGGTATATTTGCTTTATTTAGTTGACGATCTGTATCTTGTAAAAGCTTTCGCAGAGAATCCAGCTGAGCTCTTGCTTTATTTTCATCGATTCGTAAATTTTTCAATCGATTAGAGAATTGCTCTTGCTCGTCTTTAATGCGTTCAATTTCTTCGCTAATTTCAATTAATTCTTCTTGCAAACTTGAATATGCGGATTTCTCTTCACGCACCCGTGATACTAATAATTCATATCTTTTTTGAATTACTTCAAGTTGCTTCAATCCAAGTTTAGGAATTTCAGCTTCCTTTTCAGATAAATGATAGCTATTTTGAACATAAACTGTTTCATTACTTACTTCTTTTGTTACTTTCAATACTTCATTTAATGAAGTAAATGTATGGTCGCAATTTTTATCAACATAATTTTTTGCAAGTACTTCTTTTTCAAGCAAATCATAGTAATGTTCAATTTCATCATTTATTTCCTCGATACGGGGCGCTACTATCGATACTTCAAGATTTGCTAATTGCTTTTTCAAAGTTTCTAATTCAGCTTCAAGTTTATCTAAATACTCTGTAAGCTCTAAATGGCGCAAGTAAAAAGATTGCTCTTCCATTTCCCTTTGGCCATTTCTTAATTCATGTATAGCGTTTGGAATTTTTGTTTGAATTTCAGTTAATAATGTCGGAACTTCATTCAACAGGTGGAACAAATTTTGAGATTCACTATTTAGTGCAAGAACTATTTCTCTCGCTTGCAAGTAGTTCCCTTCTTGTGTAAGGTTAACAAATTCATCGAATTTCGGCGTAATTTGTTCTACTAATTTTTCTAAGGAACTTAAAGCAGGGCCAAAGGAATATTGATGCGCTAATAATGTTTTGCGTGCAGAACGATATTGTTCTTTTAGTTGTTCAATTTCAATTCTATTTTTTTCTTCACTGCCAATTAATTCATCTAATTCATGTATAATTTGATTTTTACTTTGCTCGCATTTTTCAATATACTGTTCGATTTCACGTTCAACATGCGTTGCTTTTTTAAATTTAAAGCGATCTATGTATTCTTCAGCATCAAAAAGCATAGAATCAATTTTGATTACATGAACATCGATTACTTCTGTCCACATATTCCGCCAATGTTCAAACATTTCTTCTGTTTGACCGTTCATATTTAAAGCTTTTACTTTTGTTAGCTCCTCAAATATAGGATAATGCTGGATTTGCATTTTTTCATTTTCAAGTCGCTGTATAATAGCAGTATGTTTACGTCGGGTAAACAACCCTACAAAAAATAATGCTAATAGTACGATGACAATAATGATGATATACTTCATCGTAAGCCCCCTATTCCTTATCACTGCATTGGCTATTTTGTAACTATAATATACCATGTTTTTTATATTTTGTTTAAAAAAATAAAGGTTTTTTGCTAAAGTGAAGTAATATAAATGAATTGGAGGTTCGGATTTTGAAAAAAGATGGTCATATTCATACGCCTTTTTGTCCACATGGCACTACTGATCCTTTTGAAAAATATATCGAAAAAGCAATCGACAATAATTTTTCCCAAATTACCTTTACCGAGCATGCCCCACTACCGACAAATTTTGTAGATCCTACTCCTGATAAGGATAGTGGAATGAATCCAAAACTTTTAACCGCATATATTGAAAAATTAAAGCAGTTAAAAGCTGACTATGCAAAGGATATTACAATAAAGATTGGTTTAGAGGTAGATTATATAGTCGGCTATGAGACAGAAACACGCGCATTGCTCGATATTGTTGGTCCTCTTTTAGATGATGCAATATTATCTGTACACTTCTTAAAATTTAATGATACATATACATGCATAGACTTTTCAAAAGAAGTTTATTTGGATTTTGCTCAAAAAGTGGGCGGTATAGAAGCTTTATACAACTTATATTACGATACTGTGTTAAAATCGATTGATGCCAATTTAGGATACTTTAAACCTAAAAGAATTGGCCACCCTACACTAATTCATAAATTTCAGCTTGCTCATGGCGAAAAAATTCAGGATGATGATAGAATTATAGAAGTGTTAAATCATATGAAAGAAAAAGGTTATGAATTAGACGTAAATAGTGCTGGCCTAAGTAAATCTTATTGCAATGAACCTTATCCACCACTGCATTTGATCGACTATGCTCAATCTATTTCATTGCCGCTTGTTTTCGGCTCAGATGCACACTCTGTGAAAGATTTGCACCAACATTATGAAACTATTTTTAAATAAATTTTCCTTGGAGGTAAAAGATGTTTACAAAAATTAATTATGAAGGATCAGTTTTAGATCAATACAATACATTATCAAAACAATTAGCTGCTTTACTTGATGGAGAAACGAACAAAATTGCAAATTTAAGCAATGCATCTGCATTACTAAATCAATTTTTAGATAATATTAATTGGGTTGGTTTTTATTTAATGCAAAATGGCGAACTTGTCTTAGGACCATTCCAAGGGCTCCCAGCATGTGTTCGAATCCCTATGGGACGAGGCGTTTGTGGTACAGCGGTATCAAAAAATGAAACGATTGTTGTTGAGGATGTGCATGCATTCCCAGGTCATATTGCTTGTGATTCTGCATCAAATTCTGAAATCGTAATTCCTTTAACTAAAGATGGTGAAGTTATTGGTGTACTTGATATTGATAGCCCAATAAAAGGACGCTTTTCTTCAGAGGATCAAAAAGGGTTGGAGCTGTTTGTTGAAACATTAATTAAATATATTTAACAAACTATATCAAGCGTATAAAACTCGGTTCGTTCAATCGACTTTCTTAATCTGAAATAAAAAACTTACTGCATCTATTTGGAAGAAGACATTTTCTCCTAAATAGAGTGCAGTAAGTTTTTTTATGACTGAAATAACATAGATTCGTCAAAGACACAAACTTGATTTTTACCATTATTTTTCGCGTTATATAATGCCATATCTGCTTGTAAAAAGATGGATTGGAATTCGAGAGGCTGCTGCTTTTTCCAAGTGATTAACCCAGCAGAAATAGTAACCTTTGGATCTGTAGTCTCTGGTATAGCTTCAACAATATGCTTTGAAAGCTTAATTGCCTCATCATTTAAGATATTCGGGACATACACTGCCATTTCTTCTCCACCCCAACGAGCACATATTCCACGTGTTCCAATAATATTGATTAGCTGCTCGCCAATTTGTATTAATATTTCATCTCCAACTTGATGCCCATACGTATCATTAATCAATTTGAAATTGTCTATATCAATGAGCAAGAACATTCCTGAATCATCATTTTGCAATGCTTTTTCCACAAACTTATCTAAATAACTACGAGCATATAATCTTGTTAAATGATCATGGTCTACCATTTCTTGCAATTGATTTCGAAGTATAGAATTGGCAATTGCTAGTGAAGAGTGGTGAATCAATGATTGCATTAGTTTAAAACTATCAAACGAGAAAAAGTACGAATCGCGATGCAGTACGATGCTAAATCCATTTATATGCTGTTCAACAACCATCGGAATAGCCATTAATGATTTATAATGAACTTCTTGCGAAATAAGACGACTAAAATCTGCTATAAACAAAGAATCTTGACTGTTTTCAAAATGCTTCGTTACATGATCTATGTAAAGCTTTCCTTCATCTGATTTAAATAATTTTGTCGATGCTTCGGTAAGTTTAAATTCATTTTTTTCTTTGAAAACAAAGCAAAGTTCCATTGGCTGGAATGATTTCATTAATTGTTTTTGAAGAAACATAAACATCTCATTAATATCTAACTTCATATTTAAACGATGCGAGGTTTCATTTATTAACTGTAAATCACTGATTAACCGGTGTGATTGATGATAAAGTTTTGCATTTTCCAGTGCATTCCCTGACGCATGTGCGAGCATTCTAATAAAATCTTTTTGTGTTGGAGAAAAAGTGTAAGAAATTGGAGCACTTACTTGTAAAATACCATAAATAGCTTGTCGTCCTTTTATCGGTGCATTTAATAGACATCGGTTTAAATCATCTGCTAATTCTGTAGTTATTCCACCCGATACAAATGCTTCAATTACTGATGGACGCTCTGATAGATAGTCGAAAGGTTTTATTTGCACCTTTGTTTGACGATCTTGATCGTTAGATAAAATCAACTCAACATCAAAATTTGGAAAGTTTTCTTGAATCGTTATCAACACATTTTCTAAAATCAAATCAATGTCCATTGTAGAATGGAATAAATCCGTCATATTATATAATTTTCTATACTGGCTTTCGTTTTGACGAACTTCCAAATTTTCATTTAACATGTGTATTACTTTTATAACGCTTTTTATAAATTCTTCAAAAAACTCAGATTCAGAAAAGGCATACCATTTTGGAGTAGGCTTCAATAGCAAGACACCCCGAATATTAATGTGATCAACCTTTAACATTGCCATATGAGATAAGTGTTGAAATTCATTTATACTTTTTAAAAACTCTGGAATTTCTATTACCCTTTTATGTTCAAAATATGATTCCAGCAATCCCCATACTATTCCGCTAAAATTAATTTCGTATGTTGGATTTATGTTAAAAGGTTTTAAATTTTCTCCTTCATATAAAAGAAAATAACATTCATCAATATCGAAATGATGATTTAAGCACTTATAAAGCAATGTAGAAGTTTCGTTATTATGCTTATCAACAGAACTTACACATATGTTTAATAAATCAGATTTGATATTAACTAATGTCTGCTGATGCCCTATCATAAAATCACCTTTTCTTTTATCTTAAAGAAATAATTACTATAAACTTATAGTAAAGTATACACTTTTCATGTCTATATGACTATAAAATTGTGGAAATATGGATTTTTCAGTTTTAATTTTACTATTATCTTCATATTATAAAAGATTATTCGACTTAACAATTAGTTAAATGCAATTCTCAATAATTAATGATATTATTTCTTGACGTTATTTAGAAAAAATAATACAATTGACTTTGTGTAAAATAAACGCAGCAGTTGTATAAGCTGTGCATGTATTTTATTCCTCTACAAAGGAAAGATCCAGTACGTGTTGGACTAGCGGACGTTCTTCGCTTATCTTATTCGTTCTCCGCTTTTCTATGTAGATGGTGTATTGTGTAACCCTTTCGGCTGCAAGGGCGAAGATACATGAAAATAAAATACTGCAAGTGTCGGGTACAACTGGTTTTTGTTTTACAAATACTGATACGAAACTTGATGTTTCAATCAGTGCAAAAAACCAAATTTAAAGGAGGAGACAACTATGTCTCGTTATACAGGTCCATCTTGGAAAGTGTCTCGTCGCCTTGGTATTTCTTTAAGCGGCACAGGTAAAGAATTAGAAAAACGCCCTTATGCACCAGGTCAACACGGTCCAAACCAACGTAAAAAATTATCTGAATATGGTTTACAATTACAAGAAAAACAAAAACTTCGTCATATGTATGGTATGACTGAACGTCAATTTAAAAACCTATTCAACAAAGCTGGTAAATTACAAGGTCTACACGGTGAAAACTTCATGATTCTTCTTGAAACTCGCCTTGACAACTTAGTTTACCGTTTAGGTTTGGCTCGCACTCGTCGTGGAGCTCGTCAATTAGTTAACCATGGTCACATTTTAGTAGATGGCAAACGCGTTGACATCCCTTCATACAGCGTTAAACCAGGTCAAACGATTTCTCTTCGTGAAAAATCTCAAAACCTTGCTGTAGTAAATGAAGCTATCGAAGTAAACAACTTCGTACCAGATTATTTAACATTTGACGCTGACAAAAAAGAAGGTACATTTGTACGTCTTCCTGAGCGTTCTGAATTATCAGCTGAAATCCAAGAATCATTAATCGTTGAGTTCTACTCTCGTTAATCTTTTTGGTAAGATAAGAAGTATTTTACTAAACCTCGAAACATCGGCAATGCCTTTGTTTTCGAGGTTTTTTCTTAATTTAAATACTTTTTTAACTCTTATATTGTTTTTGACGGCACTGAAAGACAAAAATCATTTGTGCAGATGTACATACATAATTATAAAAAGCCACTTAATAGTGGCTTTCAGAGTGTAGACAAAGTCAATTTTGAATTTGTCTACACTCTTTTTTCATTAATTTATTTAGAATCAACTAGCCAAACTGTCTTGAAAACACTTATCAAACAGTTTAACTCTGAATCAAAAACACAGCGGCAGATACAACGCAGTATGAAAGATTTATCAACAGCCTGAAAATGACCAGAGTTAAATACTGGTCATTGTAAACTAATATCTAACTTGGATGTCATGAGAGGTAGGTGGAATTCTTTATTCAGTTAAATATTAGTAGGAATCTTTCATAAATGCAGTGCCGACAATGATTAATAAAATAAAGAGAACAACGATTAATGCAAAGTTATTGTCTTTGCGATCGTAAGCTCCACCTACATAGTTGTTATCATAGCCTCCCATAAATCCACACCTCCTTTATTCTAGATAATATAATTTATGATTTACTTTAAAATCGTTATAGTATAAACGTGGAATTTCAAACAAAAGTATAAATAAATGAAAAACAGTCCTCCACAATTAATGAGCATGAACTTGAAGTGTCAAACAATATTATACTGAAAGTTCAAAAAATTATTGAATAAAATTATTTTTTCAATGTGATGTCACTAGTGTTGCATAAATAGTGTCATAATTTTCAGTTTACTCACCTTCCCTGTTTAGAGGCAAAAAAGTAAATACCCAATCAAAGGTGTCCCCATCCATTTGGAAATTTATTTACAATTA
>NZ_RXNR01000002.1 GCF_003966145.1 Lysinibacillus telephonicus | reverse complement strand
TCTTTCAGCATTTCATCAGGAGATGAAATGAATCATTCGGTATTAGCCCCGGTTTCCCGGAGTTATCCCCAACTATAGGGCAGGTTGCCCACGTGTTACTCACCCGTCCGCCGCTAACATCTTAAGAAGCAAGCTTCTCATCAGTTCGCTCGACTTGCATGTATTAGGCACGCCGCCAGCGTTCGTCCTGAGCCAGGATCAAACTCTCCATAAAAGAAAATTTGATAAAAGCTCTAAATTACACTGGCATCATATTTGATGTCCAAAATTTTGTTTCGTTCACTGACGAGGGTCAGCTACTAAAAACTTTATTTCATTAACGTTTTGTTGTTCAGTTTTCAAGGTTCATATTCGCCGCCTTATCCCTGCGACAACTTTTTCATTATATCAAACTATCATTTTCTTGTCAACAACTTTTTCAAACTTTTATGTTGTTTGTTTTGCCGACAGATTTACATTTTATCACTTCAGCGAACATTCGTCAACAATTATTTTTGAATTTATTAATGTTTTCGATATCAGCTAAGCGACGTTTATTATAATAACCTTTTACAAAATATAAGTCAATACTTTTTCTGTAGTTTTTCTCAAATTATCAACACCTTCTATATATATCTATCCTCATCTAATAACTATAATTATCACAACATAAACTAAAAAATAGAATTACCTTCACCCTTGATGAAAGTAATTCTATTTCTTATTTAAATAGTCTTTCTCACTACTACTTATTTATTGCAGTGCTGCAAATTTATATGTGGACCATTATTATTGCATATTAAACTGTCCTTTAATTACTACAAGACTTAAAAGGTACTGTCATACCATTTCTTTGCAGCTTGGACTTCTCCCATTGTTAATTGATGTCCACGATTTTCCCAATGGATAGTAACCGAGCTGCCCGCACCCCGCAATAATTCCTGCAGCTCTATGGACTCCTGCTGAGGACAAATAGGGTCATTCGTTCCCGCTGCAATAAATACGTTTATATCTTTTAAATTTGGTAATTCAATACCGCGTCTTGGAACCATTGGATGATGTAAAATCGCACCCTTTAATGCATCTTTATGATGGAATAGCAAGCTGGCTGCAATATTCGCTCCATTTGAATAACCGATAGCAACGATATTATCCCGATCAAAGTCGTATTCCTTAGCAGCATAATCTAAAAATTGATTTAACTCATTTGTACGGAAAATTAAATCTTCCTCATCAAATATTCCTTCTGCTAAACGTCTAAAGAATCGAGGCATTCCATTTTCTAAAATATTTCCCCTTACCCCAAGCACCGAACTTTGAGAATCAATGATTTCTGTTAAAGGCAGTAAATCATTTTCATCTCCCCCAGTTCCATGTAATAAAAGCAGCAAAGGTCTATCTGGATTTGTTCCCTTTTTAAATATATGTTGCATGGTTTCTCTCCTTATTATAATTGAATTTCCCCTGTTTCTAAAAATGAACTTTTAATCAAGCTTGCGTACTTCAATTGGAATTAGTGACTTTTCTAAACTATCACGTAAACGCTCATATTGTGATGGCAGCATTAACTGACTACCCATTGTTTCATATGATTCATCATGTGCAAAACCAGGGGGATCTGTCGCAATTTCAAATAAAATCTCCCCTGATTCACGGAAATAAACCGCATTGAAGTAATTACGATCTTTAATTTCAGTGACATGTTGGCCATGATTCATCGCATGCTCTTGCCATTGACGGTGATCTGCATCATCTTTTGCGCGCCATGCAATATGGTGAACTGTACCAACTCCCATTGTACCGCGTAAACCTGTTATCATTTTTAAGTCAATAGTATTGCCGATATCACCAGATGCTTTAAATCTAGTATAGTCCCCTTCACTTCCTATAACTTCAAGCCCCATTACATCAACTAATGTAGCTGCCGTTTCTTGAGGACGTGTAGAAAATAGAATCGCCCCGCCAAATCCTTTAATCGCAACTTCTTTTGTAACTTCACCAAAAGTCCAAGGATTTAATTCTCCTGATTCACGTTCTACTATTTCAAGGTGTAAACCGTGTGGGTCGTCAAATTGCAAATACTTTTCACCAAATCGCTCCGAAATTGTATATTCTACATCAAATTTAGTTAATCGCTTTTCCCAGAAATTTAATGCACCAACCGGTACAACATATGTTGTCACACCAACTTGACCGTCGCCAATTCTTCCTTTATAAGCATCTGCCCAAGGGAAGAATGTAATAATTGAACCTGGTTTCCCACCTTCATTTCCAAAATATAAATGATACGTACCTGGGTCATCGAAATTAATCGTTTGTTTTACTAAACGTAAACCTAGAATACCTGCATAAAAATCAATATTTTCTTGTGGGTGTCCAACAATCGCAGTGATATGGTGAATACCTGCTGTTTTTTTCTCCATTTATATACTCCCCCTATTTTACTTTAGAAACTTACTAGCAATTCAATTACGATTCCTTCTAATAACTTAATGATTATTCATACTCTTTTTCAAAGTTTTTTGTGCTGCGAACTGTATCAATTGGTCTTACTAATTTTTCGATTTGTTCTCTTTTGGACTCAAAGAAAGGTGGTAAAGATAGTTTTTCGCCTAATGTCTCATACGGTTCATCTCCCATAAACCCTGGTCCATCAGTAGCCAATTCAAATAAGATTGAAGGAGCTACATTTGTATATAATGAGCCAAAATAGTAACGCTCTACGAAACCCGAGTTTGGTAATTTAAATCCCGTTAAACGTTGCTGCCAAGCATCTAAATCAGCTCGTTCATCTACACGGAACGCAGTATGGTGAACTGTACCATACCCTTGTCGCGCTTGTGGTAGAACTGTATTGTATTCAATTACTACCTGTGCTCCATTACCGCCATCTCCCATTTCAAATAGATGGAAAGCCTCCTCTTGTGCTACCTCTCTCATGAAAAAGACTTTCTCTAATACCTCTTTAAAATAGTCATAGTATGAAGTACGTACAAAAATAGGTCCTAAACCTGTTATCGCATATTCTAAAGGAATTGGCCCTTTTTGCCACGGCGTTCCAGCTGCAACACCTTCATTGAATTCATCTGAAATTAATTGATATTGTTGATCGTCAAAATCTACGAAAGATAAAGTCTTTTTACCAAATTGCTCCTTAATTCCTGTATGTTTTACTTCTAGACGGTTAAAACGTTTAACCCAATATTCTAGAGCCTCATTATTCGGTACACGGAAGGATGTTTTTGAAATTTCATTTGTACCGTGAACTCCTTTTGGAATGCCTGGAAAATCAAAAAATGTCATATCTGTGCCTGGACTACCTACATCATCCGTGAAATACAAGTGATATGTTTGAATATCATCTTGATTTACTGTTTTTTTAACTAAACGCAACCCTAATGTATAAGTGAAAAATTCATAAATTTTTTCCGCACTACTAGTAATTGCAGTTACATGGTGTATCCCTTTTAACTCGTTCATTTTTATTCCTCCAATTATCTCGATTTCGAGATATATTTTCAAAAAAATTAGATAGCTAGTTATAACTATCTTTATTTTAACAATACTTATTGTTTTTATTCATCAGACTTTAATTCGAATTAAAATATCTCTAATTCGAGACAATAATATCATGGGTAGTTTCCTATGTCAATATATATTCCCAAAATTAGTACCTATGTAAAAGGAGTAATTGATACTAAGTTTAAAAAAGGAAAAGAGCGCCCAAATCGGACACTCTTTTTTATCTTATATAATTAGGCTGGGTTGATTTCTAACTCAACTTTAATTTTGATATCTTTACCAACAAGTACACCGCCTGTTTCAAGTGCTGCGTTCCAAGTTAAACCGAAATCTTCACGGTTAATTTTTGCTTCAGCTTCAAAACCATAAACTTCTACGCCCCATGGATTTGTACCTTTACCACCGTATTCCACTTCAAATGTTACTGGTTTTGTTACACCTTTAATAGTTAAGTCACCAGTTACTTTATAGTCATCGCCATCTTTAGTAATGTTTGTAGATTTAAAATCGATCGTTGGGTATTTATCTGTTTCAAAGAAGTCAGCTGATTTTAAATGGTTATCACGGTCTGCACTATTAGTATTGATGCTTGCTACATCAAATTTGAATGCCACTTGTGCAGTTGTTAGGTCTGTTAAATCAGCAGCTTCAATATCTGCTGTATAAGAATCAAATTGACCTTTCACTTTTGATACCATCATGTGTTTTACTTCAAAGCCTACTGAAGAGTGTGATTGATCGACTGTCCATTTTGCCATTTTAATATTCCTCCAATGTTTTTAATTTGTCTCGAAATCGAGGTATTATTTTAAAAAAATTTGATAATAAGGTTCTCACAATTAGTTCGAACTTAATTATCTTTAATTCGAGATAAATTTATCATATACCATTAATCATTGTCAATGCTTTTTAAAATAATTTATTTTTTAATTATTTATCATCTATGTAAATCCCTTCTTACTCAAGGCTTATGTACATTTGCCGAAAAAAATCCCCTTTTGCTTTCTGCATAAGGGGAGACTTTATTTATTATTTATTTTTACTTAGTCTTTTCGAATATTTTTCCCATTGAACAAGCGATGGATATGGGTCAAATGCCCACTCAGTACGACCATTAAATTTATACATTCCATAGTGCAAATGGGGCGGGAACTTACCCGATGTCCCTTCCTTGCCATACCCCGAACTTCCGACACCACCAAGGAGTGTACCTGGTTTAATAATATCGCCTACTTTTAATTTTTTATTAAAGTATGATAAATGAGCATAATAATGATAAGTATTATGGTTGTCCCGAATACCAACTCGCCAGCCGCCAAATTCGTTCCAGCCCATTACTTCGATTACGCCATAAGAAGTAGATAAAACAGGGGTGCTATAGCCAGTAAAGATATCAGTTCCTTCATGGATTCGTCTTCCTCCCCAACCTCTATTGGCCCCCCATGTTCCACGGTAACTATAGTTGTAGCCGCGCACAGGGACTGGGAAAACATGTGTATCCAAATTAATTGTGTTGTAATGTTTAAATATCTTTGCGATTGTAATTATTTGATTAACAACTTTTTCACTTTGGTAATATTCCCATAAAGCAATTTTAAAATCTTCCTCATTTGGCCCGTATTGACTTAGGTAATTTGCCATTGTCAGCATAATATCCTCATCGTTATCCCGATTTGCTTTACCATCCCCATTTCCATCTTGTCCTAATCCGCCAAAATATTTTATTGTAAATGGAGACGTATCATCCTTTAATGGGTTAAATGCTCCAGCCCAATATTCTTTAGAGAACTGAATCGCAATTATACTATCCCGTTTCGGTATATCTGATCGAACAGCCTGTATATTACGTTCATATTGGTCGACTGCACCTAAGTAGTACCAAGGAATAATTTCATTTTGAAATTGTAAATACATTGACATACGTTCATCCAATATCTCTTTTCGAGAAGGCGTTTCATTTGCAGATGCAGAATGAGATAAAAATACGTTCCACAACATTGTCAGTACAAATATAGAAATAAGATATCGAACCAAAAAGAAACCTCCTTTCCTACCCTTTTAGAATATCCGAAAATTTTTATTCCATGAGTTGACTCAAAAGCATTGCTATGATAAATAATTTGCACTTTTAGCGAGATATTATTTATAGAAGATTTTTCTTTAAAAATCGATTCCTTAGTTTTCTTATAGGAAAATAATAGATAAATGTGTTATGATAAGAATAAGAAGTAAATTATAGGAGGATTATTATGGAGAATTTACAATCGGTAGAACAATTTGAACAACTAAAATCACAGGGTCAAACAATCTTTATGTTCTCAGCAAATTGGTGTGGAGATTGCCGTTTTATTGATCCTTTTATGCCAGCAATCGAAGAAAAATATTCAAATTATAGCTTTATTAAAGTGGATCGAGATGAATTTATTGATTTATGCATTCAACTAGATGTATTTGGCATTCCGAGTTTCATCGCTTATAAAAATGGTGAAGAAGTTGGTCGTTTTGTCAGCAAGGATCGTAAAACACAAGCCGAAATTGAGTCATTTATTGATGGTTTAAAATAAGAAGAAAAGCACAAGTATTAGTTAAACGGAGCATTAAAAAAACACCCCTTCCAATAGCGGTGTGGATAACCTTTCTAGAAGCTGAGGATGTTATCCTCATAAAAAATAAGTCTGACTTAAAGGTTCAAAATAAACCTTTTCAGTCAGACCACTTTCTTTTATATAAAAGTCATCAATTTTGTACCAATATATTTTCGACCTTCTGGTGTAACTAATTGTAATTGAACGTTTTCTTCATTTAATGAAAACTCAACAAATGTACCACTTAAATTTTCAAATAGGCTTTGTATTTGATAGCCATGATCAAAAAAATAATCAATTTTGTTTTTCTCTTCTAAAAACATAGCATATTCAGACATGTGACACCCCTCACTCTGTCGTTTTTGTTGTTAGGAGTTCTTCTCCTACTGGTTGGGTTGCTTCCGTAGTATCTGGAAGTGCTTCTTCCTCTACATCAATGTCCCAGTCACGTCCAACTGTAATTCCTAAATATTTTGAGTCGTCCGGATCTAAAATTTCTGCTTGAGGGTATTTAACAAACCACCAATACTTTGCTAAAACGTAGTATAAAATTGTTCCAACTACAAAACCTACAACTGATGAGTAAGATTGCAGAAGATTTGCAGCTATTCCTCCAACAATCCATGCAATCATCCCAGCCCAGTTGATGCCTTTTGCATAACGGTATTGGCCATCCATTTCATATAAGTCTTTTACATTTACACGACGTTTACGCAACAAATAGTAGTCTGCAAATAATACCCCTACAATAGAAGTTAAAATTCCACCAATAACAAGCAAAGCTAAATTTAAAATATCAAATAAGCTCCAAGGCTGCGCTAAAATACCAATTATCCCAGCTATAACAACCCCGACCCAAAACGGCACTTTTGGTCCACCAACATTAGAAAAGATCGTTGCAGCAGGAATAACGTTTGCGGAAGTATTTGTAGACCATTGAGCTAATACAATCATAAGTAATAAAACGCCTAAAATTAAACCATTTGCTGCTTCTTGCAAAGCCATAACAGGATCTGCGGTAGAAACTGCAATATAGCAAACTGCACCAATAATAATCATAAATGTATTTACAATTGGCATGACAATAATTGAACCAATAAATTGTGTTTTATTTCGTTTAAACCAATTCTTCTCATGCTTTGGTGCTTTAAAGAATCTTGATAACGAAGGCATATCAGCCGCTAATGTTGCCCAGAATCCCATATTTGCCATGATAACTACCATGAATGCTGTGAATGCAGCTGCCCCAGTAGCCGGTGACTCTACCCAACTCCAAATATCGTTTCCTTGTAATGCGGCTTTATCCTCTAAAGTGATAAACATCCAAACTGAAATAAGAATTATTATTGGTGCTGCTAAATCCGCAAAGCGTTCGATTGATTTAATACCTAATGAAACATTAAATAATTGAACAACTGCAAAAAACATAAAACATACAAACCAATTATCAAACCCGAACAATAAATTTAAAATACCATTAATCGCTGTAGATCCAAAATACGTATTAATTCCGAACCAACATGATGCTGTTATACCACGAACAATTGATGGTATGTGAGTTCCGATTGTACCAAATGGTGCACGCATATAAACAGGGAAGGAAAGACCATGTTCAACACCTATATCCCCAATGATGGTCATTAAAACACCAATAGCTACAGACCCAATTAATGTTGCCAAAATCACCAGCGGCAGAGGCAAACTTATAATCCCTGAACCTCCAATAGAGAATGCAGCTAATACTATTGCCATTCCAACCCAAATAACAGCAAATCCAAATTGACCAATTGACCGCTTACTATGTGAAATAGGAAGTAAGTCAGGAGATTTTAGGTAATCACTTTTCTTTGACATAAAATTTCCTCCCTTTAAATATTCAGTTTTTTATTTAGCTACTCGATCTACTAGAAACTTTTGAATAGTTGCTTGACGCTGATTCCATGTCATACTTGGCAAAGGCTGTTTGACTTCCACCATATCGATGGCACCATCAACAGGACAAACGATTGAGCATAAATTACAGCCTACGCAATCTTCTTCACGTACTTTAAGAAATGGTTTTCCATTGTCATCTACCAACATATCAATACATTGATGGGAAGTATCTTCACAAGAAATATGGCATTTATTGCAATTAATGCACACATCATTATTAATTCGTGCAACGATTTTGTAATTTAAATCTAAATCTCCCCAATCTGAATATTTTGGCACTGATTTGCCAACAAGATCCATTACCGATGCAATTCCTTTTTCATCTAAATAGTTGGATAAACCATCAATCATATCCTCAACTATACTAAAGCCGTGGTGCATTGCCGCAGTACAAATTTGTACTCCTGTTGCACCCATTAATAAAAATTCAGCCGCATCCTTCCAGTTAGAAATGCCGCCAATTCCTGAAATTGGCACATTAATATGTGGATTTCTAGCGCATTCTCCAACCATATTAAGTGCGATTGGCTTAACAGCAGGACCGCAATAGCCTCCATGTGCACCTTTGCCTGCAACATGCGGGATTGTATTCCAAGTATCTAAATCTACACCTGCTAAACTATTAATTGTATTAATCATACTAATAGCATCAGCGCCTCCTCGAACGGCTGCTTCTGCTGTAGCGGTGATGTCTGTAATGTTTGGCGTCAGCTTTACAATAACTGGTGTTTTTGCTGCTTCCTTTACCCAATAAGTTTGTTTTTCTACAAGTTCTGGTACTTGCCCTGAAGCAGATCCCATTCCACGTTCAGCCATGCCATGTGGACATCCAAAGTTCAATTCAAGGCCATCTACGCCAATATCTTCTACACGTTTAACAATTTCATGCCATTTTTCCTGTTTAGGTTCTACCATTAGTGATGCTATAATTGCATGGTTTGGAAATCTCTTTTTCGTTTCATAGATTTCCTTTAAATTAATTTCCAAAGGGCGATCTGTAATTAGTTCAATATTATTAAATCCAGCAACTCTCTGACCGTTAAAATTGACCGCTGCAAAGCGAGATGAAACATTTAATATAGGATCACCAAGTGTTTTCCAAACTGCACCACCCCATCCAGCTTCAAATGCTCTTTGTACTTGATATCCAGAGTTTGTTGGTGGTGCAGAAGCCAACCAAAATGGATTTGGTGATTTAATACCTGCTAAATTTATACTTAAATCCGCCATCATCTGTTCCTCCTTTTATATGGAATTTCAAATATGTCCTTATCGCGATAACAAAGACTGATTTTTTGAAATGTGACGCTTCACTCATATAAACAACATTGTAATTTTCATTGGAGGTTTAAACTTATTTCAGCTTGCTGAAATAAGTTTAAATGATTGATGAATGGCTTTCGCTACTTCTTTTCCCTGCTCCGCTGCTGAAACGACCATTGCATCTCCTTGACCATATCCAAAAATGACATCACCACAAGCATAAACTTTTTCTTGAGATGTTTTTAACGTTTCCTTATCAACTTCGACGACACCTCTTGTATGATTCAGTTCGAATGCTTCAATTAATTCTGTATAGCGAGACTGACCAATTGCTTTTATAACAATATCTAGATCAATGATAAACTCAGAACCATCTACAGGAACTGGCTTTTGTCTTCCATCTAAGCCCGCTTCACCTAACTCCATTTTGATGCATTCAAGACCTACAACTTCCCCGTTCGCGTTACCTACAATTCTAGTAGGTGCTGTAAGCCATCTAAATTCAACGCCATCCTGTTTTGCAAAGTCATATTCAAATTGGTATGCCGTCATTTCATTTCTTGTTCTGCGATATAAGATTTGTACATTTGATGCACCTAATCTTAATGCTGTTGTAGCCGCATCAATCGCTGTATTACCTGCTCCTATAACAGCTACTTTTTTCCCTACTACCGATTCTGTTAATGGGGATGTTTTTGTAGATTTTATAAACTCAATAGCATCATATACACCATTAAATTGTTCGCCCTCTATTCCTAAGTTCGGCACCTTCCCCATGCCAATTGCCAATACAACACGATCATACTGGTCTATTAATTGCTGTGCAGAAATATCTACACCTACTCTAGTATTTGTTTTAATTTCTACACCCATTTGTTCAATTTGTTGAACTTCCCATTCTACTACTTCTTTTGGAAGTCTGAATGAGACGATGCCGTAGCGTCCTAAGCCTCCAGCTTCTTTCTCTGCTTCAAAAATCGTAACTTTATAGCCTAAACGGCTCAATTCTCTTGCAGCAGATAATCCTGCTGGACCGCTTCCAATAATAGCAACCTTTTTTCCATTTTGTGTACCAGCTTCAAACAATTGTTCCTTTTGTTTCATAGCCCAATCGGTTGCATAACGTTGTAAATTTCCGATAGCGATTGGTTTTGAGACATTATTTAATACACATGCACCTTCACATAATTCCTCTGTTGGACAAACTCGTGCACAGCTAGCACCAATTGGATTTGATTCTAAGATTGCTTTAGCTGAGCCTTTTAGGTTTCCTGAAGCTATCTTTTTAATAAACTTCGGTATTTGTATACCTGTTGGACACGCTGTTATACAAGGTGCATCATAGCAGTACAAACAGCGATTCGCTTCTACTATCGCCTCAGTTTTCGTCATTCCTTTAAATATCTCTTGAAAGTTCTCAGCTAAGTTTGCTGAGATTTGGCCTCCAGTAATGTTAGACATAGTTTTCCCCCCTCTAGAAAAACTTAATTTGAAACAGCTTCTAAAGTACTTAAAGCCCCTTTCCCAAGTTGACGTTTAATATATTTTCCACCTCCTAAAGCACCGACAAATTGTTTATCTTTCACAATGAATTCTCCGCGTAAAAGTACACTTACAGGCTCACCTGTAACCTCCAACCCTTCAAACGCATTGTAATCGACATTCATATGGTGGGTTTCAGCAGAGATTGTACGCTTTATATTCGGATCGAAAATAACAATGTCTGCATCAGACCCAACGGCAATTGTTCCCTTTTGTGGGAATAGGCCAAAAATCTTTGCTGCACTTGTTGAAATCATATCTACAAAGTCATTAATTGAAATACGTCCTTTACTAACGCCTTCTGAATATAGGACACTAAATCGATCTTCAATAAATGGACCGCCATTTGGAATTTTCGAGAAATCGTTTAAACCTAATTGTTTTTTACCATTGAAATTAAATGAACATTGATCTGAGCCAATCGTTTGTAGTTGTTTTGCTTTTAATGCATTCCATAGAGGTTCTTGATGTGATTTTGGTCGAAGTGGTGGTGACCATACATATTTAGCGCCTTCAAATCCAGGCTTTGCCAGTAGCGTTTGGTCTAAAGTTAAATATGGAGGACAAGTTTCGCCGTAAACGTTGTAGCCTTTTTCACGTGCCTTAATAATTTCATCTACAGCTTCTTTACATGTAACATGAACAACATACAATGTCGCACCTGCTACATGCGCTAGTTCTATTGCACGTTTTGTTGCTTCGCCTTCTACTTCTGGCGGTCTTGTTAATGCATGATAAATTGGTGCAGTATTTCCTTTAGCAATAGCTTCCTCAACTAGTTCATCGATAACTGAACCGTTTTCACAGTGCACCATTACTATTGCGCCAGTTTCTTTACCGATTTTAAACGCTTTAAATAATGTGCGATCTGTTGCTTGGAATTCCTTTGCATATGCCATGAATACTTTGACAGATGTTATTCCCTCTTGTTCTAATAAAAGCGGCAATTCCTTTTCTGTTTCTTCATTTAAATCGCTAATCATTAAATGGAACCCGTAATCAATTACCGCCTTACCTTCTGCTTTTTTATGCCACTTCTCAACAGCATCTGATAATTTTGTTTCTCCTGCCGTTAAACAAAAATCTAAAATTGTTGTTGTGCCTCCGAATGCTGCTGCGACTGTGCCAGATTCCCAATCGTCGTCTGTAACAGTATTATTAAATGGCATGTCTAAATGGGTATGTGGATCAATTCCTCCTGGGAAAACGTATTTTCCTGTAGCATCGATTACTTCTGCTTCTAATGCATCAAGATTTACTCCAATTTGAACAATTTTTTCACCTTCGATTAAAATATCCGCTTTAAATACATCCGTTGCAGTTGCTATCGTTCCTCCAGTGATAATCTTCTTTTTCATTTACATTCTCCTTCCTACATGCAAATTTCATAATTAAAAATTAAATGAGTGCTTCCTGAATGGAAAATTTCGCTTGCAGATTTAAAACTGTTTCAAGCAATACATCTGCTCCTTTTACACAAGCCTCATAAGTTGTTTCTTCTTCCTCACAGTGGCTTTTTCCATTTATGCTTGGAACAAAAATCATCGCTGATGGAATGTAGCTTGCAATAAACTGTGCATCATGACCTGCACCACTGTATAAACGCTTATATGAATAACCATATCCCTTACAGGCTTGTTCAATTTGATCGCATAATGATGCCTCAAATACAACGGTATCACGACCCCAAAGCTTTTCTTTCTTGATATGACAACCCTCTTGCTGCAGTGGCAATGAATGAAGTATCTCTTCTACTCTATTAATCTTGATAGGATCTTTATGTCTAGCTTCTAGTGTAAACACAACTTTATTAGGAATAACGGTATGAATATTTGGAGTGACATTCATTCTGCCAATTGTGTAAACCAATTCTTCATCTACACTACCGAGTGCCTCTATTAAGTTATTTATTAGCTTTGTTGCTAGAAATAAAGGATCATTCCTCATTTTCATCGGTGTTGTTCCTGCATGGTTCGATTCACCGGTAACAGTAATTTCATAACAAACCATTCCAAGAACACCCTCAACTACACCAATATCTAGTCGTTCTGCCTCCAAAACCGGACCTTGTTCTATATGAAGCTCCAGGTAGGCTAATGCTTCTTTTAAACGGTTTTCTTCACTGCCTTCATAACCGCTTTCTTTTAATGCATGTTCAAATGTAATACCATCCTTATCAGTAGACTGAAGCATTTTTGTTTTATCGAATTTATTTGATAAAACACCCGAGCTCATCATCGAAGGTTCAAATCGGGCACCTTCTTCATTTGTGAAATTTACAATTGTTAATGGGATGTCTAGTTCAATATTGTTGTCCACAATTGTTCTTACTGCTTCTAATGCGGTTAATACTCCTAAAACTCCATCAAAACGGCCACCCTTTACAACTGAGTCTAAGTGCGACCCCATTACAATAGGAGGCAGATTGCTTTTGCCAGGTAAGGTTGCGTACATATTTGCCATATCATCTACTTGAATAGTCATTCCTAACTCTCTGCAGCACTCATAAAAGAGATCACGAGCTTCTACATCTTCTTGCGATAAAGAAAGTCTTGTGACTCCTCCCTTGGCTGTTGCACCAATACGACTAAACATAATAATTGAATCTTTTAATCGAGATTCATTACATTTGTACACGAAGCACCCCTCCATTTAAAATGTTAGAATTATTAACATATGGATATAAGGATTAGTTTAATGTAAAATGGATTTACAGCAAATGGTTATTATTCTAAAAATTTTTGTGCAATTGCACAGTCATAACGTCAACTTTCTTACCAAAAAATGTCGAAAGGAGTTATGTAATGACAACTATACATTCATTGCTCTTAGAACCTGAGTTTAAAATTTTAAAGTTAGTAGCAGGAGAAAATGGATTGAATAGAAAATTATCTGGAATAAATGTAATTGAAAGTCCCGATTTAATACCATTTTGCCGTCCAAATGAGTTAATTGTTACAACCGGCATTCAAATGAAGAATGATATAAAACAACTAGAAGAGTTAATCCGTCACTTGTATACAAAAAGAGTCGCAGGTTTTATTATTAATGTCGGCCCATATATACCCGAAATACCAGCATCTATCATTCAATTCTCCAATGATAATAGCTTTCCTCTATTATTAATGGATTGGCAATACCGTGTTGCCGATTTATTAAAATGTACTTTTGAATTTATTACAATGTCTCAACATTCTCTGCACCATCAACAAAATGATCAACAACTTTTTAGTCAATTACTCTTTCATTTCAATAATATAAACGCCCCTTCCCTCGAGGAACAAATACAGCAGAGAGGATTTCCAAAAGGTGCAGAATTAGGAATTATTACTTGTACAACAAAGAATTCTAACCACTCTATTTCTAAATTTTCTTCTATTATTCATTATGAATTTCATCATCGTTATAATCATTATTTGTCATTAAAGCATCATAACCAGCTGCTTTTTTTAATTAATCGTGCGGAAGTAGAGAAGGATTCAATTCCTTTTTCAAAAACTGTAGAAAAAATATACGAGAAAATTAGAGAAAGAGATGGGGACGTTCATTTAATCATTGGAATGGGAAATTTTTATACTTCTTTGAAGCATCTTGCAAGAAGCTATAATGAATCATTAACTGTTATTCATTTAGTACAGCAGCATCAAAATCCTTTTATTTATAAGTATAAAGAAATAGGTGCTTACAAAATTATTATGGGTGTACAAGACCAATCAATTATTCAGCAATTTCATCATGATATGTTGGACCCCCTATACTCATACGACCAGTTGCACAATACCGATTTTGTTTACTTTTTGCGAACATTCCTTGAGGAAAACGGCAGTATTATTAAAATTAGTAAAAGGCTATTTTTACACCGTAATACAGTGAGTTACAAGATTCATAAAATAGAAGGGATATTAGATGTAGATTTAAATCACCCTTTTACGAGAACAAACCTTAATATGGCATTTATGATAGAGGACGTATTGAAACAACAAAAATAAACTTGTGCTCTCGCACAAGTTTATTTTTGTTTCTTATTTTCTTCCACACTTCTCACGATCCAAGTCGAAGCTCGGGACAATATTTCTGTACGCAGCTTAACTAGTTCTTCAAATTGATAGAAAAATAATAGTTTTTGTTCCTTCACTGTATCTCCATTTGGAGTTTGTGTTAAAACAAAGTGTGCGAATGACTCGGCAAAATCCTCTTCAGGAGATGTCATTGCATATTTTGATACGTAAAAGTCCTCAAGCTCTCCATTGCCTCCCGATTCCCAAAACCTCTTATAAAAATCATTTAAGTAAGCATCTTTATAAAAGCACCCTGAATCTTGCAAGTACAATGATTTGCACCCTTTTTCATCTTCCCAATAGTCAATCTGTATTTGATTAAGGGATAAAAAATGTGCATATTCATGCAAGTACGTGACGAGAGTTTCTGAAGCAAGCTCGATATTTTTATTGTTCATACCTAAAGTCCAATACTTACCGTATTTATCATGAAGAGATACATATGCAAGGGTATCTCCACTTTCAAATACTTCGAATCTATTAATATCGTCTCTATATTTTTCTGGAATAAGCCAGCTAAAGCTAAACCATAAGTTAGCATGGTAATCCATTTCCTCTTTTGAAATGTTGGCATTAGTATAAATAGCCTCATCTTTGTTATCGACATCATATGTAGTGAGTACGGTTATACCCTCATCACCTGTTGCGACGGATTCTTCTAACACTAGAGATCCAAACGTCTCTTCAAGCTCAGCTATAACAGCATTCCCCCAAGCAACGCAGGAATCATAATCAATACAGTTGATTATTAATGCACAAATTTCTTCCTCTTCAATATAAACCTCATTTTCATAACACCAATCCAGCAGTTCGATTTCCTCGCTAGCATTGTCAATTTGCGTTAATGCATCAACCTCAGAACTTACTACCTCACTTGCCGCAACTTCTTCCGCTTCTAATATGTTCTTTTCTACAGACTCCCTGCAACCAACTAATAGCACAACAAAGGATAAAAAGAGAAAGCGGAGAAAATTCAAAGGCCGTACTCTCCTTCCTTCCATATAATGTCTCTATATTTTACTAGAGATTCAAATAAGAAATGAATGAAATTAAAAATATATTGTCAATAAATTACTACAATTTACCCAACATTTTTTATGATACGAGGGACCGGAAATGCTTAATTTCTATATAAATTAAACAAGTATGTAATCAATCATTGTAAATACTTTAAAGTTAAAAAAGAAAACGCCTGGATAAGCAAATTGTCCAAGCGGCGTTTCTTTATACTATTCATTTACTAAAGCCTGTATCGTTTTCTTTTTCCAAACGAGTCGATAATAACTATATTGTGCTGTTAAATTTATAATGAATGCAATCGGATAAGCCAACCATACGCCATTGATTCCAAGGCTCGTGAAATTTGATAATAGATATGCAGCTGGTACTTCTACAAACCAAATGCTTCCGATTAGAAATACCGTTGGCCATAAAACGGTGCCTGTTGCACGCATTGTTGCTGAAATTGCTTGTGTATGCCCTAATAGTAAATAACTCCAGAAGGAAATTATTATTAAACCCTTTGAAATGGCAATTATATCTGGATTGGATAAAAATATTCTCAATATAGGCTCAGCTAACAAGTAAACGATGATAATTAATGCACCACCGAATAAGTAAATTAACTTTAATCCCAACTTTGTAATCTCTTTTAAGTTTTCTTGATTTCCTGCACCAATTGCCTGTGCTACGAATACAGATATAGCAATAGACACAGAAAGACCTGGAATTTGGATGTAGCTTGCGATTTGGTTTACAATGCCATAAGCTGCCGTTGCGTTAGAACCATAGCTATTTACAAATGTCAAAACTGCAATTTCCGCCATCGCAATCGACACTAAACTAATACTTGAAGGAATAGCGAGCTTTAAAAGAGTTTTAACGATATTTCCCCTAAAGTGGATGTTTTTTAATATAATTTTGTCTAATTTTATTGCATGATCTTTTTTGTGCAAATAAATCAGTAATAGTATAAATGTAAATAAATTTGCCAGCACCGATGCATAAGCTGCTCCATTCAAAGCTATAGCCGGCAGCCCAAACCAGCCAAACATTAAAATTGGCAGCAATAGAATATTGATAATGATACTGATGATTAAAAATAATAACGGTGTTTTGGAATCCCCTGCCCCTCTTATAAAAGTTGTATAACTCATATACAAAAAAGTAATAGGTAGAGTGACAAATATAATTTCTGCATAATTTGCACTTTCAATTAATATATTTTCTGGTGTCCCCATCCATCTTAAAATATCTTCTGTAAAAAGTCCCCCGATGATAGCAACAACAATTGAAAGCATCAGTGTTATTGCAATTGTAACACCAACAACTTCTTTCATTTTTGAAATATTTCCTGCTCCATAGGTTTGACCAACTAATATCGAACTCCCTGATCCAATGCCAATTGCAAAAGAAATGAGAAAGAAAAGCAGAGGGAAGAAGGCCGAAATCGCAGCAAGTGATTCTTCACCAAGCGTTTGGCCTACTACTATGGCGGTTATAATTTGCCCTAAAGACTGGACGACACTTGAGAAAACGATTGGGATTAGAAAAAGAATCATCGTTTTCTGTAGAGTTGTCTGATTTGACTGTTGTAAAATGCTTTTCATTTCATGTTCTCCATGATTAATTTATTTTTAATGATAGCCGCGCTCCCTAAATGGCTGCAGCTGTTCAAGCCATTTATTTTCAAGTTCCTTTAATGCTTCTTTTTCATTAAAGTAAGGACTATCCTCCTTCTTCAACTTCTCTAATATATCAACCAAAAAAGCATCTTTACCGTACTTTGACCAATCTGATTGAAGTTCCTTGTTATGAAATGTTTGATTTTCTAAACTAAATTTAACACCGTTGATTGTTTTCAAATTCCGTGTACTATCAATAAATACTTTGCCTGTAATATTATTTTTTATTTGATAAACACCTGCAATAATTTCGATTTCTCGGTATTGATGTTTTAATTCCTTTTTTCTTTCCACGGGGAATGCTCCCTTCCTATTATTTTTTCAGCCAATAAGCGCTGCCGTTTGCTTTACGATCAAGAAAACCATATTCAATTAAATATCTTCTGATTAATACATAGTCGTTATAAATTTCCTTTAAAATCGCGTTTAAATCCTTCTCATTATATTTGGCATTTGCATCTAGGCGTCCGGCTATTGCACGCAGCACTACAAGACGCTGTTTTTCATTTGGAGGAAATTTATTTAGAGGACCTGTTAATCCTTCAATAAAATATTTATTTAAAATTTTCGTTTGTTCCTCAGCAGTAACTGCATACCGATCATCTAACATAGTGGCATGTTTATGCGGTGCAACAAAAGCAGGCGCATACTGGTCCTTCTCCTTTAGAAGCTCCATAATCGCTAGCAATGTTTTAGCCTGACGTTCCTTCTCCTTAAGTACAAAACGATGATGACGAATAGTAGAGCTGCTCCCAATTTCCATTTCTTGTTGAACTTCCTTATCGCTCTTCCCTGCATAAAAATGTTTAAGTAAAGTCGTTTGATGCTCCGTTAAACCTGTTAATTTTTTATCAAGATTTAATAAATAGTTAAATACTGAATCATGAGTGTTTTCAATATGCAATCGAATATAACGTTTCGCTTCATACAGAACTTCTTCATGTGGATAAATCACACCTTTTTCAATTTGCTCACCACATAAAAGACACACATAATAATTTGCTTCTTCTTTATAACCTTGTTTTATTTCTTCTAATGATGCGCTCCAAAAAACATCAGATTGGCTCATGTTAAAACCTCTTTCAACATTATTTTGCATTCTGTTTATTATTTTTATAAACACATTATAAAAATGTTTGTATTATATGATAAACAATTTAACAAAACGTTTAGCTAGTGTCAAGAAATAATAATAATTTCCTTTATTGTTATACTTCTATTCTTTACCAATCCACTTAAAAGTCCACTCCATTCTCAAATAAAAAAGGCGTCCCGATTATTGGACGCCGCTTTTTTCTTGCTATTTAAATACTTTTACACGATCTTCGATTGGCTCATAATGCTTTTCTTTGGGAGGTGCAATCGGCTTCCCAAATGGCATTTGTGCAATTAACTTCCAATTGCTTGGAAGATTCCATTCCTTTTTTACCGCCTCGTCAATAAGTGGATTATAGTGTTGAATCGATACTCCATATCCTTCTGTTTCTAATGCTGTCCATACTATATATTGAAGCATAGCAGATGATTGCTGCGACCATAATGGAAAATTGTCTTTGTATGATTCAAAATTTTGCTGAAGCGATTCGATAATAGCTGTATCTTCAAAAAATAGAACTGTTCCATATCCTTTACCGAAAGCATTTAAACGCTCCTCTGTAGCACACTAAATTTCTCAGCGGAAACCCTTTTCCTTAAAGTCTCTTCTGTAATTTCCCAAAGTTTTCTATGATTCTCACTTAATAAAATTACAGCCCGATCGCTTTGAGAATTAAAAGCTGATGGTGAATGTAATACTGCTAAATTAACAATTTCTTCAATTTTTTCATCTGAAATAATAGGTTGATTACTAATAAAATGATATGAACGTCTTGATTTTACTGCTGAGTCCATCTTCAGCTGTTCATCCTTCCTAACAAATCAAGAAAAATATTGTTAAATAACAAGTTAATATTTCCCAACATCAAGGAATATGATGAATAACACTACATTTACATGGGGGTTAGTCGGTTGGATAATGTAAAAGCATTTGCTACATTTCAGCAAATTGGTGAGGAAGTTTACCGAACAAATACGTTTATTCAATTTGGGACCTCAAGCCAATCTCTTGGTGCTGCGGTCATGTTAAATCCAGGATCTGCAAGTTTAAAAGGAGAAGCAAAAATTAAGCTAATTCAAACTGGGGCACATACAGATGAAGTGGCATTGGATAAAACGATGAAACAGTTAGTAAAATTCATGAAAAGAACTCATGTTAAATTACAAGGAAGATTATACATTTACAACTTATTCTATGTAAAAAATACAATTGGCAAGGAAGCGATTGCATTATTTGAATCCTTAAAATCAACAGGTAATTATCCTACAATTACACGCCCCTCACTAAGTGAAATTCAAAGACATCCATGGATATTAATTGGTTGGGGTGTAGAGAGAGGAAAAAATTCTAGCTATTATGAGCTAGAAAAAAAGAAATGGCTTGATTTAATTTTAATGAGCCAAATCCCATATTTCGGGATATTATCAAAGGAAAATGAATACTACCACCCTAATCCAAAAGGCCCTGCAAACAACGTAAGACTCGAGCAACTAATTCGAGCATTTAAAGATGAAATTGAACCTCTTTTAATTGGGAAAGAATAATTAATCCCCTTCTTACAATTCAGAAGTTAGTCGAATCCCAACAGCTACAAAGTAAAATTCTTGAGCAAGTTGAAGAGCTCATTAACCTTTTATATATCTATCCGAATAGTATAAATCCCTTATCAAATCTTTTAAAATGTATAACTTAATTGATTTCCTCTTTACTTATGCTTTTTAAAGGGTACGTCCCAATATCCTTTTTTTTGGATGTACCCTCCAATTTGAATATTTTTATAATTTCCATCTACTATAATTCCGGTAGATTAACATCAACTAATCTCCTCCTAGTTCTTTATCTTAAACTCCAAATATTAAAATTCAAAACCTAGAAGAAATACCTCTCCATACATATCCCATACCTATTGATTTAACACAGTTTTTATATAATTTTTTTGGAAAAAATATATCATTGTTTATACCGAACTATTAATATATGCTTGCCTAAGCATCGAATATAGTAGTTTCGGAGGTAATCAATGAAACACGTCTTACTTTCAATTTATTGTTTTCATATTGTTCATATCATTGCTTCCAAATAGTAGATTTCAAGCACAAGATACAGAACCTATTGTTAAAGTTAAGCTTGTAAATTACTTAGGGAATAAATCAGAAATTACAATCAAACCAAATAGCGATTATTTAACAAGCGATGAAAACTTAATTTTAAAGTCAAATGAGACTTATATATTAAAGCAAGTAAACGGCAATCTATCATTATATAAAAATGGAAATCTACTAAATTCCTTTCAAACCTTTTCCGTACAACCCATCGAATCAAAATCACAGCTCTCTATTAATAATCGTTTATATTTAGGGAGCTTTGATTTTATAGTAGAAAACAATCTTTATGTTCGTCCGATTAACTCGGTTTACATGGAAGATTATTTAAAAGGTGTCGTTCCAATAGAAATGTATCCTGCTTGGAATATAGAAGCCCTTAAGACCCAAGCTGTTGCGGCAAGAACATATGCCATGAGTTACCTTAATAGAGGAATTATAAATGATACAATCTCCTACCAAGTATACGGCGGCTATGTTTGGACGCCTAATTCAACAAAAGCAGTTGATGAAACTAAAGGACAAGTCCTTCAATATAATGGCCGCTTAATTGATGCAGTTTATTCTGCTAGCAACGGTGGGATGACAGAAAGCAATTCAAATGCTTGGGGAAATACAGCAGTTCCCTATTTAACAATCAAAGAAGATAACTATGATCCAAAAACGGTTTGGAGTTTTTCATTCCATAAAACACAAATTGACTTAGCAACAAAGAATTTATCTAAACCATCTGAATGGTGGACTTCAACTAAAGAGACCGATCCCGCGATAGCCAATAATATTAAAATGTGGCTAAACAATAATGGTTATGCTAATAAAGAGATTAAAATTATTGCTATCCCTACGTTTTCCCTTTATGATCGTGGCTCAGGCGGACGTGTGAAAAAGGGGGATATCACTGTTGACTTTATAGTAAAGGATTTGACGGATTCTACTGGGAAATTAATTCCACAACATATATCCTTCTCTGATGTAAGTGCATCTAAATTGCGTGCAATGGTTGGAAATCGTACGATGTTGAGTTATTTAATTGATGAGGTCAACAATGATACAAAAATTACTCTTGTAAAAGGACGTGGAGATGGACATGGTGTAGGTATGAGCCAATGGGGGGCGAAATATATGGCTGATGCAGGAAAAACTTATGAGGAAATCTTAAAATTTTATTATACAAACATTTCCATCGCAAAGTTATATAATCCATTACCTAAAACATCAAGCCCATTACCAATAGAGCCCATAAAACAACCTATTACACAAATAGAATCAACTAAAGACTCTAAACTTACTTACGGAAAAGTAAAAGGTTCCAACATAAAGATTAGACAAAATGCTACAACAGCTTCAAAATCATTGGATATACTCCAAAAGAACGAAGCAGTCATAGTATTAAATAGAAAAGATTCTTGGTCCTATATCCAATATGGAAGAACTAAAGGATACGTTTATTCAAAGTATTTAACAAATATAAGATAATGGAAAAATAGTTTCTCTGAGAGATAAGCAACTTGTAGTGAGAATTGGAAGCCTTAAATAAATATTTTGTCCGAAGCACTGTTTTTAAGTAATTTTAATGGAAAATAGCGGGGGCAGTTAGAAAAATTTCACTTTCTAACTGCCCCTTTTCTAATTTAAAGACTATGAATTTTACATTTTTATTATTTGCCGAATGGATTTTTTAATAATTTCGCTTGTTTCTTCATTCGGTCTACCAAGAAGCCGCCTTTAAAAGATTTTGGTTCATACGAAATAATGAATGCTTTTGGTTCAATGGATTCTACGAGTTTGAATAGCTCCTGCTCTCGATTTCGTTTTGCCAAAATCTCATACTTATAGCGGTCACTATCGCGCCCTTCACCGACATATGTTGTAATAGCAAAACCCTGTGTTCTTAATGTATCAATAAGCTCTTGGTTTTTATTTTGCGTATTGATGGTTACATAGACATAGCCTATTGCCAATTTGTTTTCGATTTTTGTTCCTAAAAACATTCCAATACCAAATCCAACAGCATATACGACCATCGCGAGCAAGCTTTGGTCACCATTGAAGACAAGCGATAAACCAAATACATAAATAAGCATTTCCAATATTCCGAAAATAGCTGCAAAAACTGTTAAATTTTTTACTAAAAAAATTGTTCTTAAAGTTAATAGCGGTACATATACGAGTTGTAATAATAAAATTAATAAAATATTAAGCATGTTATACGCCTCTCTAGATAAAATATTGTCTTTTTATTTTTTACCCACAAATTGTGAATTGTACTCGTCCCTTTTTTCAAAGTATACATATTTGACTCATTATCAGTAAATAATTAAAATTATCCAATATAAAATAGCAATCTGCGCTTTTCTCTTACTTTGATTCCAACAACTACTATATAAACAAAGTAGGGGGCTGTTCAGAAATTTCTTTCTGAACACCCCCTCTTACTCATTACAAAACCAATAATTCTTTAATATCCTCAATTTGCCCTAGATGACGTTGTTCGTGATAACCAATAAATGAAATCCATTGACTTAGTGACAGTGCCCCATAAACTGGGTGCGGCATCGATTTTTCATCTAATGTTTCTACACTAACTCCCTCTATACATTTAAGTAAAGTTTCTCTCGAGTTATCCAATTTATTTTTTAATTGTTTGAGAGTTTGATATTCAGCTGATGGCCTCAACATTTCAGGAGCTTGTACTTTATGGGAGCGATCTGCTGCAAGATGAATTCTTCGCAATTTTACCGGATTTGCTTCACTACTTGCCAGAGCTTCCTGAATCCCTTCAACAGCCAGCTTCTCTATTAAGTAAAGATGTTCAAGCACTTGTGCTATTGACCATTGTCCCTCTTCAACAACTTTATTCAATTGACTATCAGATATTTCACTTACGCATTGCCAAATCTGTTCACGCACTTTTATATTGTTTTTCAATATATTACACCACCATCGTAGCAATTATTATTTACTAAAGCGATTGTTTAATCTCTTCAATTTGTCCTATGTGACGTTGTTCATGAAATCCAAGTAAACTAATCCATTGAGTTACCGATAGTAGACCAAAGCGACGGTGAGGAAATGATTTATTATTTAAATCCTCTTCGCTAACTCCTTGAATACTATTCTCTAAGGCTTCTCTAGAACTTGCAAGTTTTGCTCTCAACTCCTCTAATGTTTGGAATTCATTAGAAGGTATTAAATAATCTGGTGCATCTCGTTTTATCGTTCTATCTGCAATTAAATGCATTGGTTTTGGATCAGTTGGATTGTATTCGTCTTTTGAAAGTACTTCACGTATACCTCGAACTGCATTTTCCTCCATCAGCCTTAGATGTTCCAATACCTGAGCAATTGACCATTGACCTTCCACAACCACTTTATTTAATTGCTCATCTGATAGTCCCTTTACGCTATCCCAAATCTCTTCGCGTATCTTTGAATTTTTTTCTAACATGAACATTCCCCCTCCTAATACCTCATATTCTTAATTAAAGAGTAGTAGAACAAAAAAGTCTATTTTAAGTATGGGGGCAAAATAAAAGTGAGAGCAAAAACTGCTTCTCACTTTTTTGTATAATAATCAATTTTTAGAAGGTGTGAAGGGATTATTCTATTTAAGTTTTAGTAGCATTGGAAGAATAAAATATTATTTCGGTTAATGGAGTCATATACCCAGCCTCTCGTTCCTCTCCAACGGAAGCCAATAATTTGGTTTCTGAATATAAACATTGGGAAGAACCAGAAACTGTTGCCATTTCTCAGCCAAATAAACGTATTACGGAACATACAACGTCTTATTCCACCTACTCCACCTCTACGTGTGAACTCTTGTTGTTGGAATGTAGACATTTGCGGCGTAAAACTTGGCGGTGGAGCAGTTGGCGCCTGAAGCTGTCCTCCTCCCCCAAATGGCGGCGACGGGAACCCTCCTCCTGGAAAACTAGGCTGCCCTCCTCCCCCGAATGGTGGTGGCTGTGGGAACCCTCCACCTGGGAAACTAGGCTGATTACCATCAAATTGAACTAAAAAGTCATCATCAAAATTAAAAGGATACAAAACACATTCCTCCTCTCTAAATAAACTACCCTCAATTTATGTAGAAAAGAAAAGCCCGTATAGTTTATTTATCCCTAGTTCGAAAAATATTGTGCATTTTTTTCTGAATACACCTTTATGAATATTATCCAATTTCATGAATATGTTTAAACGACCGTTTCTTTTGATACTAATTAATTGTTAATATCCCATTGATTTAACAACTTAGAAGGGGTTGACTTCATTTGCTCAAATTCGTCATTCCGAAAGAAAAATATAGTCTTTGCCTTGTGAATGCCGGAAAAAAAGATGTTCAAAGTGTATATTTAAAGTATTACGGCCACTTAATTGAAGGTTCTACTTACCACGATTTTATGCCTACCTTTTTGCAAACGGAAGTGCTTTTTGGGGAAAGCTACGCAATCTTAGAAGAATTTAATAAGTGGAATCCTAATACAACGTTTTATTACGAAGTACTTTATGTAACGGAAGAAGCTATTAAATTAAAAAAATTCAATCGAAAAAACTTAGACAATGTTATACCTATAGAGTCCCATCCATTATTTCAATCTGCTATTTGGGAAATTGATGAAACATCCTGTGAGTATATAAATGCTGAAGAGATTATTCAAATTGTATCAAAAGATATTTATGCTCCGAAGGTACCGAAGAATAATAGCAATTATCAATACTTATTAAAAAGAAGTGAACTTTTCGAGCATTTTTTTGAAGACCTTTATAAAGAAATGGATAGCTATTACCGTGGGGAAAATCGTAATTCAGTTGCGAAATGGGAATTCGCCGAATTACTACAATCTAATTATGGGGTCCAATTTGAACAATCTGAAGGCTTGGATATTATTTTATCAAGCTGTGTTGCACTTATGCGAAAGCTGCAACTGTCTAAGGTACAAATGGCTGAATATTTCTTAGAATATATTATATAAATTTTCCAACATACATCGGGGTTGTTAAGAAATAAGAGTTTCTGGACAGCCCTTTCCTAATATATTCTTCAAATCATTGTACCTCTGGCTGCAACATAAACATCCCTAAATCTCTCCTAAAAAAGGCCATTAAAAAAATTTCAATTATGAAAGTCCTAAAATAAACGAGTACAATAGAGACTCTTTTCATGCAATTAACAAAAAGCAATATTATTTTTTTACCTTTAACCTTAATTTTTTATTCCAAATTCGATAATATTGAGACGATTTTTCACATAAGTTTTTAAATAAAAAATACGATTCCAGACAAGGGAGGTAATGGAGATATTTTATATATTTCTTTTATTAGTAGTAATCTGTTTATTTGCCGCATTAAGAAAAAAACGATTTGGGTTATTACTAGTTCCTGTATTAGCAATTGTGCTCTTTATGATAGTTGAAATCATACTGGTCCCTGCACCACTTCTAGATACAGTAAAATTTATTTTTAGTCTTCAGTAGCTTTCCCCTAAAAAAACATACAAAAAATCTTTTAAAACCTATCTCTTACTTCTAGAGGCAACCTCCCTAAGTCTTTTAAAATGCAATTAAATCAGATACTTATTTTTTTCTTTGTCCTTTACTTAAAGACAAGGCAAAAATATAAATTTTTAAACAAAAAGGAGTGAAAGTGACCACGATATTTTAACTTTCTGTTAACCGACATCCTATCGTTAAAGATTGAGGAATTTATGAACTAGGGGTGATATGGTGAGAAAAATTGATAAAAGTAAAGCAGATGCATATTTCCGTGAGAAAAATACGTATATGATTATTTATTTTATAATTTGGGCGCTTGTTTCTTATGGAGTTGTCTTAATCGCGGAGCCATTAAGTGATGTATATTTTAATGGATTCCCATTCCATTATTATATGGGTGCACAGGGGGCTTTAGCAGTTTTCATAATACTGCTGTTTGTTAATGCAATTGTAGGAGATAAAATTGATAAAAAGTATGGCATTGATGAAAAAAGAAATGAAGAAATAGGTAAAACAAGTGTCTCTGAGCACTAAAGACATTTTGAATTAAAAGGGGGATAGTTATTGGATTCACAATTTATTGTTTCGTTGGCGATTATTTTAGCAACATTTGCTTTGTACATTTTTATAGCAGTTTATAATAAAGCAAAGGAAACTTCAGATTTCTATGTTGCTGGTCGAGGTGTACCTCCTATTTGGAATGGGATGGCTATTGGGGCAGACTGGATGAGTGCCGCTTCCTTTATCGGTATGGCCGGTACGATAATGATGCTCGGCTACGATGGGCTAGCTTATATTATGGGGTGGACTGGTGGTTATTTACTATTAACATTCTTGCTTGCACCACAATTGCGAAAATCTGGTTGTTATACAGTTCCAGAATTTATTGGAGATCGCTTTAAAAGTAATACAGCTCTTATCATTGCCGCAATTTGTACGATGATTATTAGCTTCACTTATTCAATTGGCCAATTATCTGGTTCAGGCGTAGTTATTGGTCGTCTATTCGAAATTGATGCGAAGCTTGGTACGATGATTGGGGTAGTTTTAATCGCTATTTATGCAGCATTCGGAGGAATGAAAGGGATTACATGGACACAGGTGGCACAATATTTAGTTTTAATTATTGCATACCTTGTTCCAGTTATTTTCATGTCGCTTCAAATTACGGGAAATCCCCTTCCTTGGCTAACATATGGAAACATCGTTAGTGAGTTGGGTGAGCTTGATAAACAACTTGGACTATCCGAATATTTCGCTCCATTTGAAAAGGGCACAAAATGGCAGTTCCTTGCTCTTATGTTTACTTTGATGGCTGGTACAGCTGGACTTCCCCACGTTATTGCTCGTTTCTATACAGTATCAACAATGAAGGCCGCTCGTTGGTCGGGTGCTTGGGCGCTATTATTTATTGGATTACTATACTTTTCTGCACCGGCTTATGCAGCATTCTCTCGTTTCATTCTAATGACTCAAGTGGCAGGAAGTAAAATAGCTGAGCTTCCTGCATGGACAAAAACATGGGTTGACACTGGATTGCTACAAGTTGCGGACACAAGTGGTGATGGTATTCTACAATGGAATGAATTAATCATCGCCAACGATATTGTCGTAATGGCAACTCCTGAGATTGCAAACTTAGGTATCTTTGTAATCGGTCTGGTAGCAGCTGGTGCGATGGCTGCTGCACTATCAACTGCAGGTGGATTGTTAATTGCGATTTCATCTGCATTTGCCCACGATATTTACTATCGTATTTTAAAACCAACTGCAACGGATAAGCAACGTTTAACTGTTGGACGTATTACTATTGTTGTTGCAACACTTTTAGCAGGTATTGTCGCTTTAAATCCTCCAGGTGCTATTACACAAATTGTTGCTTGGGCGTTCGCTCTTGCAACAGGTACCTTCTTCCCAGCACTTGTACTGGGGGTATGGTGGAAGCGTTCGAATTCAAAAGGATTAATCGCAGGTCTACTTGTTGGTTTAGCAGTAACCTTAGCATATATCTTTGCAGCAAAATATGGTGGATTTACAATCTTAGGAATTATTGATACTGGTGCGGGTGTATTTGGTGCAGCAGCAGCATTTGCAGCAAATATCATCGTTTCACTTGCAACTAAGCCACCATCACAGGAAATTCAAGATGCCGTTATCAATCTCCGTTATCCAGAACAAATGACATATAAAAACGGCGAAGTATTTATGGAAGATTAAAATAAAAAGCCTAGCATTCACGCAATTTTACTCGTGAGTTGCTTGGCTTTTTATATTAATTGATTTTGATTTTAATTTAGCTAGCAATGTTTTTGAAAATATACAACTAAGGAAAAATTGGAAATGGGTTGATAAAGATTACCTTTTAAACTTAATTTTTGCTAATACTCTTCCTTTTGTTTTTATACCAAAAAAGTAGCATTAGATTTATTTTCTAATGCTACTTTTCTTAGTCATGGGTTACCCTCAAATTATAATTACTAAGGGGTTTCCGCCATAGAGACGTTTTTTTATAAACTATCCTCTGCTAAAGCTTCTTCTTCTAATTCCAAAAGTTGTTCGAAAGGAATGACATTATCCCCTTTTGGAATTCCAATTGTAAACTTGATATTTCCATTTACATTCGTTTTCGATTGATCATATGTCAATTTAAAGCCAAAAGCTTCTTCCTCAACAGTTACTGTAATATCAACCGTTCCAGCATCATAGCTAATATAGTTGTCTTGGCTTATCACAATCAACTCATCTAATTGATTAATTTTCAAAAATTTATTAATCTCTGAAACTACTTCATCAATATTTATTTCTCCACTTGCTAATGATTCTTTCGCTAAAGCGATATCTTCAGCAGTTAGCCCTAAAGCCTTTGCATACTCTGGGTTATCAACTAGTTCTAATAATTGAGGAAGCATATCGTTGAACACGATTTCTATAAACGGTTTTAATGATTCATTTGTTAATTCGAATTTAATAACTTTATTCGCATCAACACCTTCTGGAATCGTTACCGTACTTAAATCTATTTCTTTATAAAAATCTTTTCCTAGTAAATCAACAAATAGGTTAATTATGTCAATTCCTAGTTTCGTTTGTACTTCCATATCTAATGATTCAAGAGGTTGTCCTGAAATCTCAGCCATCTCTGCTAAATCATACTCAATAAATTTCCCTTTAACTTCTTCCGGTAAAGGCAATAGTGGAGAGTCTGGAAGTTTAATCCACATTTTTTCTTCAGTCATTACCATTGGTATACTAAATGTTGCTTGAACATCACCTTTTAAAGTAAGGTCGATATTAGCCTCAAATTGCATTGGGTCCTTTTGGTATGCACCTGAGATATCGATTTGTACATCTTTTAATACTTCGAAGATTGCTTGTACTTCTGGTGTCATGTCTTCTACTTCAGGTAAAAGAAGTCCTAAATTCATACTACCTTCAAAGTCGTAAGTATTTAGGTTTGCTTCATTAGCATAAACTTCTTTTAATAATTCAGTAACAGATTCAGTCGAATCTTGCTCTCCACCATCTAACGCTCTTGATAGGAATACTACAAAGTGAGCGCGTGTTAATGGTTTAGAAGGCTTAAACGTTTTATTTTCATAACCTGTTGTAATGTTGTTTGCATATAATGCATCAATTGCTTCATATCCATAGTGATCTTTTGGTACATCTTTAAAGGATGCTGAACCATTACCTTTTAAATCAAATGCATTTGCTAAAATAGTAGCCATTTGAACACGAGTAAGAGGCTTATTCGGTTCGAACTTACCAATATTTCCCGACATAATACCTGCATTTGTAACAGCAGCTATTTCCTTGTAAGATGGGTAATCTTTATCAATATCCTTATATTCAACCGCATCAACTTTGTTAGTATCCAACTTTAAAGCACGTGCTAACATTGTCGCAGCTTGTCCACGAGTTACGTTGTTATTTGGGCGGAATGTTTGATCCTCATAACCACCAACAATTCCTAAATCAACAAATTCATTAATAACTTTTGAATATGCATCTCCAACATCCTTAAAAGCTAATGCTGCATCAGCTTTTTGAAGAGGGAACGCTAAAACTAAAAGCAACGCTAATAATCCTGTAATAATTCTACTTTTCTTCATCTCAATCTCCTTTCAGTTAATTCCAATCAACGGGATATATGGAAATTATAACACATATAACGCATCTTTTACTATTAAACTTGTACTTTTCTATTATTAGTACTAGTTACACAAGCGATTCCGATTTAATTAAAAGCACCGTACATGGGCATTCTCTTAAAAAAACAAAAAAGAAAGTACACAAAATTGTTAAAAATGAGCGTCTACTTTCCGGCAATTTTCAGTACATTTCAGTTTGTTTAAATATCAAATACAAATGAAACTTCTCAGTTATTTATTCGTATAATTATATATCAACGACTTTAAAAAAATTATGGAGGATTGATCTTATGTTCGATAAAATCATCAAGGGATTATTAGGCGGAGGACATCGTTATTCAAGCAGCCGCAGAAAATATTCACATAAACATAATTATTATGGCCATAAGCATTATAAAAGAGGCTATAAACGCAGCTCAAAAAGTTTCTTCAGCTCTCGCAGCTTTTTTAGCAGCTAAAAATGATTCACAATTTTTTCGAATTCAAATACCATAAGATTGTAAAGTCCTATATTGAGAACGAAACAGATTATCATTTTATTGAACAACTAGGAGTCGGATCTTATGGTATAGCCTATTTAATAGAGGAATCAAAGTCTCAAAAAAAATATGTTTTAAAACGTATGAAATTAAAACATCGCAACAACAAAAAATTACGCCATAAATTTCAGCAAGAAATTACAATGTTAAAGGAAATGGGCCTCCCTAGAGTACCTTCTGTAATTTCTCATGGTGAATTGTATGATACACCCTTTTATATAATGGATTATATTGATGGGCAGACTTTCGAACAGGCAATTTTTAGAACCGGAAAATCATTTTCTGTCGAACAATCTCTTAATATTACAAAAGAACTTCTTGAAATTGTTGTAGATTTTCACAAAAAAGGAATTGTCCACCGTGATTTGCGAATTCCAAATATTTTACTAAAAGAAGATGCCCTTCATATCATAGACTTCGGCTTAGCAGCTTATATAAAAGAGAACGTTGATTTAGAAAAAATTGATAACCCAAAGAAATTAGAAAATCATATTAGTGATTTATATTTCATAGGACACTTCCTACTTTTCTTACTTTATTCAAACTTTACACCAAGTGAAAGAAAGGAAAGAAGCTGGCAGGAAGAGTTACAGTTGCCTCCTGAAGTAGAAAATTATATCGAACGCCTTCTTCTAATTCGTCCAGCTTTTTCAAGTGCTGAAGAGGCATTAGCTGCATTATCGGTAGAATCAGCTGAAAAGGGACCCTGCCAAAACAACATTTGGTAAGGTCCCTTTGAAGATAAAAGGAGAAAATTCTTTTCACTTGATAATACCCTTACTATTTTTCATTTACCATTTAAGTGATTAATCTCTCCAATTGTCTTCACATTAAAATGACCATTAATACACTCTAAAGTAGTTACACTTGTTCCTTGTATATTGGCGATTTCCCATAGCTTTTCAATTGGAGTTTTCAAGATATACATTAAACAACATAAAATCGCAACACCATGAGAAACAACAAGTACATTACCAGTTGTGTGCTGATGGATGTATTGTAAACACTCCATCATTCTTCTACTTATTTCCTCAAATCTTTCCTGAGTTGCCCCTTGGAAAAGGTGCGGCTCATTACAGTATGTAATATAATCAGGTAAACTATTTAAATTACTAATTTTTTGACCTTGCCACTCACCTAGATAAATTTCTCGTAATCTTGCATCTTTTATAATTGATTTGGAAGGGGCTAGAATTGTAGCAGTTTGAATTGCTCGATTTAGATCACTTGAATAAACTGATTCAATATTTTTTATATGTAATGCTTGATTTAACATCCTAGCATGTTTAACTCCCTCTTGCGTCAACGGGGAGTCAAGCCAGCCCTGTAATATTCCTTTTTTATTCCACTCAGTCTCCCCATGACGAACTAAATAAATGGTTGTCTTTTGCATATTGTCTAAATCCTTTTTTAAACATTTCCATTGTTTGTTGATCCTTAATTGCAATTCTAAGCCAACTGCCGTCCATTCCTTTAAAGTTTTCAGTATGTCTTAATACAATTCCTTTTCGAATTAAATCAAAATAAAATGATTTTGCATCCCATGACTTAGGCAGTTGAAAAGATAGAAAATTAACCTGACTATTAGTAACGATGCAATCATGTACGATTAAAAATCGTTTCAATTCTTCCCTTATTGGAATAATAGATTGCTTTGACATCTCTTTAAACTCATGTTCTTTTAAGCACATAATGCCTAATTCAACGGCTAATTGATTAACATTCCAGTGAGGTAAATATCGTTTAATTTCATTTGCTTTTTGCCCAATTAAATATCCTAATCGAATTCCCGCTAATGCATACATCTTCGTCATTGAACGCAATACAATTAAATTGGGAAATTGACTTGTTAATGAAACAATCGATTCGTTTTCGTCCGTCCAATCCATAAATGCTTCGTCAACGACAACATCACAATCAGTTGCCATCCCATGTATAATCAATTCTTTAAGAATATGCTTTGGAATAACAACTCCAGTCGGATTATTTGGGCTGCATAAATAAACAGCTGTTGCTTTTTCCATCTGAGCTTTAATTTTTTCAACCGGCAATTGATATGTAATGATATCTTCTACTACGATTGAAATTGTTTCAACATGACTTTGTTTAAGTGTACGCTCATATTCTGAAAAGGATGGATGAATTACCAAAACTTTTTTCCGCTCATATAAGCGAGCTAAACACATTAGCAACTCCGAAGCTCCATTCCCAACAACGATATTTTCCACAGGTATATGATGTTCTTTTGCTAATAAACTTCGGAGGGGCTCTGCTGTTTCATCTGGATACTGTGAAACTTTCTCCAAAAGACTTGGCCATAATTGATGGAAACTATTAGGATAGCCATGAAAATTAACATTCTCACTTAAGTCCCAAACTTTGTCAGGCATATCGATTCCAAACCTTTTATATAGTGCCTCTGAATTAGCGCCATGCGAGGGATATTGCATATATTACTCCTCCTACTATTAACGTAAAGAACAGACTTACCGTGTATATGTGCTGTATTGATGCAAGGATATGCTTCTTTTGAAGAATCTCTATTGGTTCTCCCATATAAGCTCTAAAAGTTTGTTTACCCCCATATGAATTAAAGCCCCCCAACCTAATACCTAACTGATATGCGGTTGCAGCTTCTAAATATCCGCTATTCGGGCTTGGATGTTTTTTTGCATCTCTATACCATAGCAAAATTCTTTTTTTGAGAGAGTACTTACCTTGATTTCTTGTAGAAAATAATATAAGTAAACCAGTAATTCGACTTGGAATAAAGTTAACTATATCGTCCAGTCTTGCAGCAAAACGACCAAATTCATTAAATCGCTCGTTTTTATATCCAATCATAGAATCTAAAGTATTAATCGTTTTGTAAACCCAGATTCCAGGGGCACCGAATAATAAAGCGTAAAATAATGGGGCCGTGACTCCATCACTTGTATTTTCCGATACTGTTTCAACAACGCCGCGAACAATTTCATCTTCTTCTAGATTATGTGTATCTCGTCCGACAATCCAGCCAAGTTTTACACGAGCCTCTTTTAAATCATTTAGCTTTAATCTATTGTATACAACCATCGCTGCATCTTTTAAACTTTTTTGTGCCAGTGCGACTGCAATTAATATTACTTCAACGAACACTCCTAAAGCATAATGAATTTGATAACTTCCCCATACAATAGCAAAAGTGATCGTATAGACAATTAAAATAATTGCTAGGCTTAAAACGGCACCCTTCCACACTCTCCCAGTATTCCTATTATATTTATTTTCTAATAGACTTATAAGCCTTCCTATCCAGCGAACTGGATGTGGCAGCCACTCTGGGTCTCCAATTATTCTATCAATAAAAAGCGCAAGGAGACATATTATTGCAAACACATTTATGCCCCCTTCGTACTTAAAGAAATTTTATTATCAATGGTGATGATGGTGATGATGTACATGGCCATGTTCCTTAGCATATACACGATAATCTTCTAAAACCTTCATTCCCTTTGAAGTACCATTCATAGCTTGCTCAGCACGCTCGACTAAGACGCTTTGCAGTTTTGGATGATAACCGAAATATTCGGCTATTTCAATACTGGTTCCAGAGTATTGCGCTGCAGCCTTTTCCTGCATTCTCTTCATTCGCTCCATTAAAATTCCTGTAAATAAGAAATATGGGAGCATAATAATGCGCTTAGCACCTAGGTTTACGCAGCGTTCAATTCCTTCTTCAACAGTTGGAGTTGTAACTCCCATAAAGGCACACTCAACCCACTTTACGTCAAGCCTTTCCCATAACAACCTAGAAATTTTGTAAAAGTCTCCATTTGCCTCAGCATCACTGCTGCCACGTGCAATTAACAAGATAGCCGTTTCTTCATGCTGTACATCTGAATCGAACCCTATTTCTGCTAATCGAGTTTTTAAAATTTCAAAAACTTCTTCATGGATACCAATCGTTTCACCATAAGTGAAAGTGATGTGCGGGAAATGCCCTCTTGCATGCTCAATTTCAGCAGGAATGTGGAGTTTTGAGTGACCTGCATTTAATAGGATTATAGGAACAACATGAATTTCCTCTGCACCTTTTTCAATGCATAGCTCGATGCCTTCTTCTATATTTGGTGAAGCGAATTCTAAAAAGCAAGTTTCCACTATAATACCTGGTTCAATCATATAGGTTGTTCGATTAACAAATTCGCGTACTTCATCATTACCTGCCTCTAGTTTGCTTCCATGACCAACAAAAAGAATAGCTTTTTTCACTTTATGATCTCCTTCACCTTTTTTTCGGTTCGCCGCCTTATCCTTAGAAATGCCCTTTACTGATTTGCTGTCTGGATTTTTCACTAAGCCTTGCTGTCCAAGACGATAAATTACATTTTCTGTGGCAACCTCTTCATGAACTACTTGTTTTGCAACATCTATATCTGGCACTCGGTACCACGTCGCATCCGGATACGAAATAACGATACATTTATCTTTGCAGCGACCATTACATCTAGTTCTTGAAGTATGTATTTTCGCATCAAGTTGATTTTTCGCAATTTCCCGGCGAATTTCCTGCGTTACTTCCTCAGCACCGGCCCTCATACAAGTACTTCCATTACAAATTAATAAATGTCTTTGCATACCGTCTAAATCCCAAGTTGTCACCTTTATCCCTCCTGCTGTATAAAAAATACTCAATAAATCATTGCCCTGTTTGCTGCAAAATGCTGTATAACTTGTCCATATCTATATGCTCCCGTACATGGCTTGCTAATAGCTCATAAGCTTCTTCACGCATTTGTAAGTCGCTTTTAACATTAGAAGGAAGCAGCTGAAGATTCTTTTTACCGCGCAGCTCATTTACAAGAGTTCTCGTATAAAGTCTATTGTGGAATATTCCATGTAAATACGTTCCAATTACTTGTCCATCTTGGCTTATCGCTCCATCTATCCTACCGTCTTCCAACTGCAAAAATGGCTTCGCATCATTGCTAAGTGTTGTTCGGCCTAGATGTATTTCGTATCCTTCTACATCTAACTCCAAAGCCGTAATTTTCCCTTTAACTTGAACGGTCTTTTTATTAGGAGTGAAAATTGTTTGAATTGGCAGAAGTTGCAACCCATCCTCGGTGCTCCCTGAACCTTCAATACTATCTTCATCTATCAATACTTCTCCAAGCATCTGATAGCCTCCGCAAATTCCGAAAATTTTCGTTCCACGGGCATGCAATTTTTGTATTGCTGTATCAAAGCCTCTTTCTTTTAACCAAACTAAGTCGTCCATTGTGTTTTTCGTACCAGGTATTATAAGTAAATCTGGTGCGCCTAATTCCTCAACCTTCGAAATAATCCTTACACCAACTTCAGGCTCTTCGAAAAACGGATCAATATCAGTAAAGTTTGAAATACGTGGCAATCGAATCATTGCAACATCTACAGCAAATTCACCCTGCTTCGGCTTCTTCAGCTTTAGAGAGGATAAAGCAAGAGAATCTTCCGCCTCTATATGAACATCGATATATGGAATAACACCTAGCACCGGAATTCCAGTTTCTTCCTCAACCCATGTTAAGCCGTCATCAAGTAATTCCTTCATTCCACGAAACTTATTAATTAAAAGTCCTTTAACTCGTTTACGTTCCTCTTCATCTAGGAGCGCTAATGTCCCAACAATTGATGCGAATACTCCACCGCGATCAATATCTGCGACTAAAATAACGGCTGCATCTGTTAGATGTGCCATTCTCATATTGGCAATATCTCGTTTTTTTAAATTTATTTCTGCAGGACTGCCCGCACCTTCTAATACAATAATGTCATAGCTTTGCTGTAATCTTTCAACAGATTCGCGGACAATTGGCATTACCTGTTCAACAAAATCATTACGATACGTTTTAGCATCCATATCTATATAATGCTTGCCGTGTACTACAACCTCAGACACCATGTCTTGCTTTGGCTTTAGCAAAATTGGATTCATATCAGTTGTTGCTTTTATACGTGCTGCCTCTGCCTGTACACCTTGGGCACGTCCAATTTCACCGCCATCGCTAGTAATATAGGAATTTAACGCCATATTCTGAGACTTAAATGGTGCTACACGGTAGCCATCATTCGAAAAAATTCTGCATAACGCCGTGCAAATTACACTTTTCCCAACATCCGAAGAAGTTCCCTGTATCATAATTGCTTTCGCTTTTTGCACTAAAATTCAAGCCCCTTTACCGCTGGAATTCCCTCATCATAATAATGTTTAGTTGGCTCAATTGTAGAAACTAAATCAGCTATTTCTATTATTGATGGATGTGCGTCTCTTCCAGTTATCACTAAATGCATAGTTGCTGGCCGATTATTAATTGCCTCGATTACCTCTTCCCTTGGCAAAACATCATCAATAGGGAATCTATCAATGGCAAGTGCGTTATTCAATTCATCGAGTACAAGCAAATCAATTGATTCATCTGCTAACGCTTCTTTTACCTTTTCCCATGCGATTTTAAGAGCTGCTCGGTGCTCCTCTGGTGTTTTGGTCCATGTAAAGCCTGTTCCAAGCTGCTCTGTTTCAACACCTAATTTAGCAAGTGCAATTTTTTCTCCATATGTACGTTCTGGAGATTTAATAAATTGCATAAATCGCACATTTAAACCACGACCTATAGCCCTTAAAGACACACCTAATGCAGCAGTGGTTTTTCCTTTGCCATCTCCTGTATAAACTAGTAATAAACCTTTACGTGCCACAGCTATTCCCCCTTATAACCAGGTAGTTTTTTCATTATAATCCGTACGCTTCTTTTCTTCAGTTGGTTTTTCTGCTGGATAACCTATAAAAATAGTACCTACTACCTGTTGATGAGAGGGTGCACCAATAAAATCATGTAATCTTTGATCATGTACTAAGCCGACACCGCGAGTACGCCAAACAAATCCTAAACCTAACTCCTCAGCAGCTAGCCACATAGACATAATCGCACTACAAACAGCAAAGATATTATCCTTTGTAGCGTCTTCATCACCTTCTACTTGATCTGCAGTTACAACAATAACAACTGGGGTTGTCTGAATTACTTTTAAAGAGCTTTCAACAAGATTAGGCTTTGTTGGGAAGCGCTCAAGTAAATATTCCTTTGCTACTTCTTCGTACCGTTTAAGGGATTCTCCCTGCAAGACATAAAAATGCCAAGGCTCTCGTAAACGATCATTTGGCGCATATGTTGCAACCTTTAATAATTGCTCAATCTTTTCTTTTTCTACAGGTTTATCCGTATAATTACGAACCGCTCGTCTTCGTTTTAATGCCTCGATTACGCTCATTTCAACGCCTCCTGTTGTTTCTGAAATTGTTCCTCAAACCAAGCAATTTCTTCTCTCACCTTAACGACTTCGCCAACGATAATCATCGAAGGATTTTTGTATCCTGATTGTTTTATTTGGGCTGTGATTGTTTCTAGTGTCCCTGTTAAAGTACGCTGTTCTTTAGTCGTACCCCATTCAATAACAGCTACTGGGGTTGTATGAGGACGACCATGTTTGATTAATTGAGCAGAGATATGTTCAATATTGCCTATACTCATATAAAAGGCGATTGTGTCAATTCCATTCGCCAAAGCATTCCAATCTAAAAAGTCATTCCCTTTTTCTTCTCGGCCATGTCCGGTTACAATAGCAAAGCTAGTAGCATAATCACGGTGAGTTACTGGGATGCCCGCATAAGCCGGTGCAGCAATTCCTGCAGTAATACCTGGTACAATTTCATAGGGTATTCCCGCTTCCGCTAATACCGCTGCCTCCTCTGCACCACGTCCAAACACAAATGGATCGCCGCCCTTTAAGCGTACAACGGTCTTTCCAGCGGATGCCTCCCGTACAAGTAAACTATGAATCTCTTCTTGAATAAGGCCATGCTTGCCTGGTTCTTTTCCGCAATAAATCAATTCTGCAAGGGGTTTTGCTTGATTTAGCAACTGTGTATTAACTAAACGGTCATAGGCTATAACGTCTGCCTGTTGAATACATTCAAGCCCGTAAACTGTAATAAGCTTCGGATCGCCTGGCCCAGCGCCAACAATATAAACTTTTCCTATCATGATGTTTTTTCTCCGCTTAAAAGTTGTTGTAAATATTGATGGCAACGCTCAATGTTACCTTGTTGTATCCATTCATGAAGTCTCGAATCTAATAGTTGTTGCAACACCGTTTTACGTTCCTCTCTGTCTGTGATGGCGCTTTTTACAATGTCACGCGCCTGCTTTAAAAAATCTACATATTGGGCGTAACTTTCGTCGAACTGTACTTCTAGTTCCTTTTTAATTTTGCGCGTTAGACTTGGACTTGCTCCCGAGGTGGAAACTGCAACAACAAAATCTCCACGCCGAACTACAGCCGGATTAATAAAATCTATACGACTTTGTGCATCAGCACGGCTTAACAGCTGCCAATGCTGTGTAGCTTCTTCAACTGCATCGTTGATTGCTTCACTATTTGTTGCTGCAAAAATTAGAGAAGCGTCATCTAAATCTTTCGGCTCGAATACCTTTTGGCGCCATGTGATATTTGGCTTTTCTAGCAATGGAACAATACTATCTTGAACTTCTGGACTAACGACAATAATGTTTGCCTTTGTTGGAAGAAGTGCCATTAGTTTCTGATAAGCTACATGACCACCACCTACAATAACCACTTTTTTATAATCGAGATTTAATAATACTGGAAATAGATTTGTCATACTTTCACCTTCTTACATGCATCAATCCAATTATCAATAAGCTTAGGATTGGATGCAAAATGGAAATGTGTATACCCTGCAACTAGACACGCCCTTTGATAGCCCTCGTCTTTCATGCCAAAGCGTCCCTTTGTTTTATAGGCAGGTGCATCATGCTTCCCAACGTATTTCGAGTAATGGAATTCATGGCCTTTTGCACTTTCTTCTTCGCTTATTAAAAAGTTTCCAGCAACCCCAGTAATTTCTCGGTATCCTAATGCAGCAAGTTTATCCTGCATTACTACCTCTCCTGGAATAACACCAACCATCTCGCGGCGCTCACCCGATGTAGTTGTAATTGCCTCTGTTAAATACATATAGCCACCACATTCCGCTAACGTTGGAAGCCCTTTGTTTATTGCTTTCCGAATTGATTCTTTGGCAATTGTATTCGACTCTAGCTGCACCGCATACTCCTCTGGAAAACCTCCACCAATATATAGACCATCAGCATTTGTTGGAACAGGTTCATTTTGAAGCGGTGAGAAAAATACGAGATTTACACCCTTAGCACGCATCAACTCTAAGTTTTCTTCGTAATAAAAATTAAAAGCTTGATCTTTTGCAACCGCAATTGTTAGTCCTGTATTCTCTTGTTGCTTAAATAGCTGTCCTGCCTCGTTTAAAACTTCAGCCTTTGTTAATTCTAGCAATTGTTCTAAATCAACGGTTTCAGCAATAAGTGATCCTAATTTCTCGAAAAATGAATCCAACTCGCCGCGCTCAATTGTTGGGATAAGACCTAAATGGCGACTTGGTATCGATAAAGTTGGATCCTTTTTTAAATAACCAATAACAGGTACTTTACATTCCTGCTCTATTGCCGCTTTCACCAGTTCGAAATGCCCAATGCTTCCGACTTGATTAGCAATGACCGCAACAATATTAGGTTTTTCTGATAATGTTTGAAATCCCTTAACAACTGCAGCAACACTTCTTGCCATACTTGCTGTATTTACAATTAATACAACAGGACTTTTTGTAATTACGCTAATCTCTGCAGTTGACCCCGTATCTTCTAAAGGACTTTTTCCGTCGTAAAATCCCATGACACCTTCGATAATTGATACATCCGCATGTCTACTAGCGCGGCTTACAATATCAATGACTGTCTCATGATTTAACATCCAACTATCAATATTGCGTGAAATTCGGCCCGTTACAGCTGTATGGTAAGTTGGATCAATATAGTCTGGCCCACATTTAAACCCTTGTACTTCAAGACCTTTTTGCTTTAAGGCATACATTAAACCTATTGTAAAGGTTGTTTTTCCAACGCCACTTCCTGTTCCACCAATCACAAAACGGTTCGTCAAAAGACTCCCTCCTAAAATGATAAACGTGCAACGCTAATCGTTACGTTGCCGCTTTTCTTTTTCTGCAGCAATAAATCAGAAGTTTTTGCATAACGCATAGCTGCAGGCTCGCTGACACCGTAAGCACCTGTAAATTTAAATACCGTTTCTGAAGGATTTGGAAGAGGCATTTCATTTAACTCGGCAGGTGTGTAAGTTACAAATTCCCAGCCATACTTTTCAGTTATTGCTAAAAAACAAGATTCATCTTTTTTTAAGTCAATCGTACAAAGCGCCTTTACACTCTTCTTCGAAAGCTGCAACTCTATTAATGTTTCATCAATTACAGCCTCGACTTCATCAAGAGAGGTGCCTCGATTGCATCCCATGCCTAGTACAAGCGATTTCGGACGATATACGACTCCGTTTTCTAGCAAAATTTCTTCACTCGGCTGAAGGAGTCGATCTGTAATAATTAGAGAGGCTTGGGGCTCTGCTTGAATCGCATCTTTTATGGTTGGGTAGATAATGATTTCTTTCGGCATAGGTGTTTCATGCATCCACCAATTTTTTTCACCTGTCTCCTGGACAATTGCTACATGCTCCTCATTTACTACTGAAGCACTGACAGGGGTAAGTTTTTCCTCGCTATCCCACACCCAGCCAAAACGAGCGCCGAATAAATCAACAGGTATCGTTTTTTGTACATCTGATGCAGTTGTAATAACAGCTTTTGCTCCCATTACGTTCGCAATTTCATGGGTCAAAGCATTTGCACCGCCTAGATGCCCTGATAAAACACTAATTACATGTTCACCGCGGTCATCAATGACTACTACTGCCGGATCTTTCTTTTTATCTACTAAAATTGGTGCAATCATTCTCACAACAGCACCTAGTGAGATTATTAAAATTAAACCTTTGTATTGTTTAAAAAGAGCCGGCAACAATAAACGTACTGATCCGTTAAATAACTGAATGTTGCGTTCCTCTTCATCACCTTTTGTAAATTTCCCCATATAATAAAGGTCCGCACTCGCAAAGGATTGTTGTAATTCACGCCCCATTTGGACACCATGTTTTGTAATGGCTACAATTGCATATGGATGTCGAACATGGATGTCTGGTAGAATACCTTCCTGTAACTCAATCATTTACTTTCACGCCTTTTCTAAAGCTATGTGTAAAGCTTGCATCATATAGTTTTGAACGATATTCTTTTTTATCGTGTATATCTGGATCAAGGGCCCAACCCGCTAAAATCATTGCATGTTTACGAATGCCATTAACACGCATTGCTTCATCTAATTCACTTAATGTTGTGCGAACAATTTTTTGGTCTGGCCAAGTAGCACGCTGAATAACAGCAACAGGCGTATTATCTGCCCACCCTGCTTCCTGCAGCTCTTTGACTATTTTCTTTGTTAAAGTAGCGCTTAAAAATAGTGCAATTGTACAATGGTGGCTAGCAAGCAAACGCAATTTCTCAAACTCCGGTACGGGTGTCCGTCCTTCTGCACGTGTTAAGATAAGTGTTTGTGTTAAATCTGGTATTGTAAGTTCTGCTCCAATAGCAGCTGCAGAAGCAAATACAGAACTAACCCCGGGAATAACTTCATAACCAATGCCGTGGGTTTTGAGTAATGCAACTTGTTCCATAATTGCACCATACATCGCAGGATCTCCGGTATGCATTCGTGCAATCATTTTTCCATTTTTCACCCGGTCAACCATGATATCGACCATTTCCTCTAAATGCATTCCAGCTGTTCGAATTATTTCTGCGCCCGGCTTGGCTTTTGCAATCAGTTCCTCATTCACCAAGGAGTCTGTATACATGACGACATCTGCTTTTTGCAAGATTTCCAGCCCTTTTACCGTAATTAAGTCTGGATCACCGGGACCCGCTCCAACAATCCAAATTTTATCCATTATTTACGCACCACCATTAGTGTTAAGTATTCTAAATCTACTCCATCAAGCTCATCTACATTCCAAACAACTTCTTCTTCTGAAGTTACTTTTGTTACGACAGCAGCGTTCTTTACTAAATTTAAATCACGCAAAACTTGCAGCATTAAATCAATAACTTTCGCTACTTTAAGGAAGACAACAGCATCGTTACTTTCTATAGCATTTCGCATCGCGTCATAGTCATCTACTGCAGGTATGATTGCTAAATGATCATCCCCATCCGCCAAAGCAATACCGAGTCTAGCCGAAGTTCCATTAATTGAAGAGATTCCAGGTACTACTTGAATCGATACATCTGGATGTTTTTCTTGCATTAGTTTCATCATATGAATAAACGTACTATATAAAAGAGGATCCCCTTCCGTTACAAAAGCAACGTCTTTTCCCTCACTAAGTTTTTCGTAAACTAGCTCAACAGATTTTGACCATTCACGTGCTAAGATCTCTTCGTCTTTCGTCATTGGAAAAACAAGTCCAAGCATGTCCTTTTCTTGTGGATTGATATATACATCTACAATACGATGTGCATAACTTTTACTTCCCCTTAGTTTTTTTGGGTAAGCAATTACCGGAGATTCTTGTATAATTCGAAATGCTTTTACTGTAATAAGTTCTGGATCTCCTGGTCCAACACCTAACCCATATAAAGTGCCCAAATTAGTCATTTTCTTTATCCTCTCGATACGCTGTAATTATATAAATCGGATTTAGCGGTACAAAACGAGTCATATCTAAAATTGGCTTACTACGTGCTAGTTGTGCTTGTAAAATAGAAACTACACAGCCATTTTCTTTTAACGTGGTTACCGCTTTATATAAATTTTCAATTGTCGCAGCATTCATTACTAGTTTTCCATTTTTCTTTAATCGTTTTGTACAAACCTGTAAAAGCTCCTCCATTTCTCCACCAGAACCGCCGATGAAGATTGCATCAGGATCAGGGAAGGTTTCTAAACCCTCAGGAGCCTTTGCATGAACCGTTGTTAAGTCAACACGGAATTTTTGCTGATTAAGCATACAGTTTTCTAAATCAGGGGCATTCTTTTCTATAGCAAAAATTTGCCCTTCCCTTGCTATTTTCCCTGCTTCAATCGCTATTGACCCTGTACATGTGCCGATATCCCAAACAATGCTAGATGAATGAAGCTCCATTGCTTGTAAGCTTAGTACACGAATTTCTTTCTTTGTAATGAGTCCTTTATCCGGCTTTCTTTGGGAAAACTCCTCATCATCGATGCCCAGTGGATACTGCTTTGGTTTAGTCATTGCCTTTAAAATGACAACATTTAGGGGGGAAAAGGATTGTGTCTCCATTTCATCAAGTGAATACCAACCCACCTTTTCTTCCGAACCATCTAAATTTTCAGCAACAAATGCTTTATATTCATTCATGCCAAAATGCTTTAAATAACTGGCGATAGCGTTTGGATTATTCACTTCGTCGGTGAGTATTGCTACTTTTTCCCTTCCATCAATCCGCTGTGCGAATCCTTTGATGGAACGACCATGTAAGCTTGTTAAAAAAGCATCTTGCCAGCTTTCTTTCATTCGTGAAAATGCTAACTGTATAGAACTCATTGTTGGATAGATTTCCAGCGGCAGCTTTTTTGCTAGAAACCCGCCTATACCATAAAATAGTGGATCGCCTGAAGCTAAAATAACTGTCGACCTTGTTTCCTGTTGAAGTGTTTCAACAAGCTTTGAAAGTCCGCCTTTAATCGTTATTTTTTCTCCTTTATAATAAGGAAAAAATTCAAGCACCCGTTCACCACCAACAAGCACCTCACTGTCCTCTATCCATTGTTTATATTGTGGCAATAGCCCTGTTGTACCGTTATCTCCAATTCCAATCATCTTGATCGATTGTTGCAATATTCTCAGCCCTCCCTAATAACTCACCTTTCATTGAATAGATTGATGTTGAAATCGTCATGCCCTCTTTAATATGGTTTAATGACTCATAGCAGCATGATTTACAAAGGAGGTCAAAAAAACGGGTGTAACCTTTCTCTAACATCAAATCTCCTACTTGTGATGCAGTGTTTGCTGTTAATACCTGTTCAACTATTTCATCTGAAGCACCAGAAATTTGAGCTAATTTTGCTAAAAACTCAAAATTTATCGGTGCACTTTTGGAATGAACCATCATTACTCCCTGCGCTACCTTTGAGAATTTCCCCATCATACCAACTAGAGATACTTGCGGAATACTTTGCTTTTTACAATGCTTTAAAGTAAAACCTACAAAGTCCCCCATTTCGATAAAGGCTTCTTCTGGCAAATGTGGGTATTGTGCCATAGCAAATTTCTCACTTCGACCACCTGTTGTGATTACAAGGTGGTCGCAGCCTGCTGCCTTTGCAACACTGATTGCTTGAACTATACTAGCCATATAGGCTGAACTTGAAAAAGGAACAACGATGCCCCTTGTCCCTAAAATTGAAATGCCGCCAATAATCCCAAGACGTCCATTGAGAGTCTTTTTTGCAATTTCTTCTCCATCAGGCACTGAAATAATTACCTCAACTCCGCATTTCACTCCGTATTCATCAATTATCTGCTGCACCGTTGAAAGAATCATTTTACGTGGTACTGGATTAATAGCTGCCTGTCCTACTTCAACTGGCAACCCTGGTTTTGTTACGCGTCCAACCCCAATGCCTCCATCTAAATGGATTCCTGGGGTTTCAACAAATCGTACAGTACTTAATATCCTTGCCTGATGTGTTGCATCTGGATCATCTCCAGCATCTTTGATTGTTTCGCAAGTAACTTTACCTTCTTCAAATGTGCATGATTCAATCGTAAATGTTGCATCCTGTCCAATTGGCAGGTGAATGGTTGCTTTTTTTTGTACTTCATTTGTTAATAGGGCCATTAATGCTGCCTTTGTAACAGCGGTCGCACATGCTCCAGTTGTAAATCCATTACGCATTTTTTTTGGATCTTTTTTATCGCTACTAACCATAATTATTTTTTCGCTCGTTCATCCGCTAATATAGAAATAGCATTTAATGCAGCAACTGTAACTGTGCTTCCACCCTTTCGACCTACATTTGTAATAAATGGAATACCCTCTAATTTTGCAAGTTCTGCTTTTGACTCAGCAGCTGAAACAAATCCAACAGGCATTCCAATAATTAAATCAGGCTTCGCAACTCCTTCTTTAATGAGGCGGATTAGTTCTAATAATGCAGTTGGTGCATTTCCAATTGCATAAATACCCCCTTCATTTTCTCGAACTGCTTTTTGCATCGAAATAATAGCTCGAGTAGTATTTTGTTCCTTCGCTTCTTTCGCTACATCTGGATCGGCAATATAACAATGTAAATCTCCCCCATGTTTTTGGAATCGTTTACGTCCTGATCCACTTTCTATCATTTGTACATCGGCGATAACATGACGACCTGCTAAAATAGATTGAATCCCTGCCTCGATTGCATCTGGAGTAAACATTACACTGCGTCCTAATTCAAAATCAGCAGATGCATGGATAACTCGTCTAACTACTTTCCACTGGTCATCCGTAAACGAGTGCTCTCCCATTTCTTCTTCAATAATAGAAAAGCTATAGTCATAAATTTTATCCGGGTCAACTGTTAATGGTGTAAAGTCTGTATTGAAATTCAACTTAAATTCCTCCCAACTGTTTTAGTGCTTCTTCTACTTCTTCGAAAGTTTCATATTGTTGTCCATATTTAATTTGTGGACGTTTTATTAAAACAATTTCGATACCACATTCTAATGCTGCTTCAATCTTTTCATCTACGGAGCCCACTTTTCCACTTTCCTTTGTAACCATCACTGTTACTCCGTACTGCTTGTAAAGTGCTGTGTTTAATTCTTTAGTGAATGGCCCTTGAATTGCTACAATATCTTTTTGTGCTATTCCTAGCTCTTGACATTTTTCCATATTTTCAGTATTTGGCAGCATACGGGCAATTACTCGAATTCCTTCTTGTCCATTAAGTACATCTGTGAATGTCTTTAGCGTTTTACTACCTGTTGTAAGCATGATTGTTCCGCTTTTTTGCAACGCTAATTGCGCCGCCTGCTGATAACTAGCTACTTCAGTAATTAGAGAGTGTTGATAATGCTCTTGCTTTCGTTCGAACCGAATATATGGAATGTTAAGAGCTTGAGCTGCCGCCATTGCTTGTTTTGATGCTTCTTCTGCAAAAGGGTGGCTTGCATCTAAAATACAAGAACAGTTATTTTTTACACATAAAGCTTGCATCTCTTCTGCAGTCAACCTTCCGATGTGATGTGGAATGTTTTCTTCTGCAAGACTATCCGCAGCTGATTGTGTAACTACCGTCGCTAACAACGAGTAACCTTTACTTTGCAAGAGAACAGCGAGTGCCCTTGCATCACTTGTACCTGCTAAAAATAAGATCATCGCTAACCTCCTAATCACCGCATGGAGCCGGCTCAATTTTTATCTTGCTACCCATCTCTTGGTATTCGAAGTTCAAAATCTTCTTCACCCGTTTAAAATATTTAAATAATCGTTCGTTAGGATGGGCATTTTGTTTATATTCATTAATAATGTCTGTAATTAGCGGTAATAATTGTTCTGGTTCCAACCCCTCTACAACAGGCTGTGCAGCGTGTGCAGTCCGTCCAACTGGTTTAGCTCCTAGGAAAATATCAAACTTGTTTTTTCGATATACAATTCCGATATCATCGAAAACTGCACGGTAACAGGCCATCCCACAACCATTAAAGCCAATGTTTAATTGTTTTGGTAGATTCATGCCGCCAAATTTTTCTTGAAGCGCCTCTGCATATGGAATTGAATCGGCCTTTTCTCCGTAGCAGAAATCACACGCTTTAATGTTTGCAACATCTCCTATTGGAGCAATTAAAAACCCAACTGATTGCAGCTTATCGGTAATCGCTGTCGGATCAGTAGTAGGAATTTTTAGGTGAATTTGATGTTCAGGTGTATACTCCATTGTCCCTTCTTCACCAACAATATCAGCGAGTGTTCGCATCTGTTCCGGGGTAAAGAATTTATTTGCTACTCCTGGACTTACTGCAACTTCAAAAATCGACTCAATCGCCTGTTGTACAATTTTTTTCTCCTGTACTGCTGTCGATGAACTACCTTTTGTTAAGAGTGAAACTGCTAATTGAGCCATTTCCAGTGAAGATTTTTTCGGTTGCTGAATTGATTTTTCTTTAGGCTTCCTTTCAATACGCTCATACCCCGATGGTGCCTCTCCTGTTTCCTGATCCATTGCCCAAGGCTCTGCCTCTTTTTTCAAGCGTTGATGTGGGCGCAATGCCTGCTTTTCCTCACCCAGTGTATATTTTCTTTGGTAGCCCCGAGGAGTAATCATTTTATTGTCATAAAAGAAGGTTGTTGAATTTCCAACAATAACTGTAGTTAACATGCCGATATCATGATCCAACATTTCTGCCAACGTTGTTATAACAATATTTTGACGGTCGCGATAAGCACTTTTTACTAGTCCAACAGGTGTATCAGGAGATCGATACTCTAGTAAAATTCTCTGCGCTTCAACTATTTGTCTTGTTCTTCTACCACTTTTCGGGTTGTAAAATGCAATAACAAAATCAGCCATGGCAGCGGCTTCAATTCTTTTTTCAATCAATTTCCAAGGTGTTAAATGATCGCTTAGACTTATCGTGCAAGAGTCATGCATAATTGGTGCACCTAGTAAACTAGCACAGGAATTAATAGCTGAAATTCCAGGAACAATTTCAACCTCAATCCCTTCCTTTTCTGTCCATCCAAGCTCAATTAAAACTTCATACACAAGCCCTGCCATTCCATATACGCCTGCATCACCGCTGGAAATAACAGATACGATTTTTCCGGCTTCTGCTTGTTTAACTGCTTCCTGTGCCCGAGAAACCTCTTCAGTCATTCCGGTGCTAATAATTGATTTAGCTGTAACAAGATGTTCAATAAGCTCGACATATGTTTTGTAGCCGATGATAAATTCACTTTGCTGCAAAGCGTCTATTGCCCGTTTTGTAATATGTTCATAATCCCCTGGACCAAAACCAACAACGAAAATTTTCCCTTTTTGCAATATGATTCCTCCTTAAAATCCATATATTAAATACGTCTCTTTACCATCTCTTAAAGAAGGTATCTTAATAGAAAAAGGCCTTTACTCTCGGAAGGGAGTAAAGGCCTGATCATTCATATAAGAACAAACAAAAATAGTATAGTATACTACTTTACCTAAACTTCTCCCTCCGAAAAGTTTGATTAAACGTTATCAAGCAGGTTTCCTGACTTAAGCTTCGTTTTACTCTCACACCTTCCCAAATTTATGGTGGCATTGTGATTTCATCAGCAATTACAGTAGCGGGGGCTGTACCAGATTTGCACTGGTTTCCCTTTTACCTCGAAAAATCGAGCACTTAATAACCTATTTAGTTGTAAAATAATAGTATGAATTAAAAATATCATATTACAATTATAATAAAAAGAATAATTATCTATTTTTTAAAAAATATAGAAAAATGGAAATCTTAATACTGCACTGCAGTACAGCGCTATCAAATGAATTTTTTTGTAAATGATGACTAATCCTAAAATGAAAAAGTATGCAATTCCTATGCGTTCTCTCAAGCTATAAATTAGAGTTATCCCCAAACGTCCCCAAATAAATAGTAAAAATTTCTACCTATAATAAAGAAAAAGCTGCTCATTTTCAAAGGTAAAAATGAGCAGGTTCTTATTGACTATTTCATATTATTAGTGTAGTAAGCTTTTAAGAAAACAGAGATTTTTACCACACATTATCTTTTAATTAATATACATCTTTCCATTCGCTAATATTTGAAGAATCAAATTTAAATGGATCCCCAAGCATAATTTGCGTTCCATCCCCATCTTCTACAACCTCAAAGGAACCTAGTTCACCTATTTCAAACGTTTCGCCCAATGCACCTGTTTTTCCATTAACAAGTTCTACAGAGGCATAGCCTGCTGCATAACCTACATCAATTGGATTCCATAAATACATCCATGGGGATACACCATTTTCAATATAACTTGCCATCTCACTAGGTAAACCAAGGCCTGTTAAAGCAACTTCCCCCGCTAACCCTTTATCCGTCAATACTTTACCCGCAGCAGCAATACCAACAGTTGTTGGAGCAATAATCCCTTTTAGATCTGGGTATGATTTTAATAATGCTTCAGTTTCAGAAACACTCTTATCACGCAAATCATCCCCATATGCTACTTTAACTAATTCCATATTTGCATATTTAGGATCTTTTAGCTCTTCTTGCATCCATTCTATCCATAAATTCTGATTTGTTGCTTGAGAAGTAGCACTTAAAATTGCAATTTGCCCTTCATAATTTATCATTTCACCTATCGCTTGAATCTGAACACGTCCAATACGTTCTGGGTTCGCTTGATTTACATGAAGCATACGACTATTTGAGTTTACAGCTGAGTCAACAGAAAGAACTTTTATACCATTTTCCATCGCCTTTTTTAATACCGGTTCCAACGCATCGTTGTCGTTACCTGCAATCGCAATAGCACTCACTTTTTGAGTGATTAACTGCTCAATAATTTGAATTTGACCTTCTGCTGTTGGTTGATCAGGTGAACGGTAAATGACTTCTCCCCCAGCTTCATTAATTGCCTTTTCAAATCCTTCATACATCTTTTCCCCATATGGATTCCCTGTATTTTTAAATACGAAGGCATATTTCGCTGTACCGCCTTCTCCAGCATCGCCTGCTGTTCCTGCTTCTCCCTCTCCTTCCGATTCTGTCGCTGGAGCCTCTGTTGAAGTATTTCCACACGCTGCTAGTAGCAACAACATCAAAAGGAGCATTAGTACGTTTTTAAATTTCCCCATATCTTTACCCCCAATGTTTTAAATTGTTATTTTAATAAGAACCAAAACGATTCCTAATTAAAACCTTATTTACGCAACAAAAACTTCGGTAGTTTTAATTTTGGCGTTGCTACTGCCAAAATTAACAATGCACCAATAATTATCAATAAAGTTTGTGATGGAATATTAATTAAACCGAGACCATATTGTAAGAAGCCGATTATGAAAACAGCTAAAATCGTTCCTAACATCCGCCCCTTTCCGCCAACAGTACTTATACCGCCTAAGGCAGCCATTGTAATTACCTCTAATTCATAGCCTGATGCCACATTAGGTCGAGTACTGCCCATACGTGATGCTAGGAATATAGCAGTTACAGCAGCCATCACCCCTGCTAATACGAAAACAATAACTCTAATTTTATCTACACTAACCCCTGAGAAACGGCTTGCTGTTGGGTTGCTTCCGATTGCATAAACATTGCGCCCGAAAGTTGTTTTATGCAAAAGTAATGTAAAAACAATCGCTACAATAATAAAAGCTATTAAAATAAATGGAATATTCCCTGCAGTTCCCCATCCAAAATAATTAAACCAATCAGGGAAATTTCCTGAAGCTTGATCCTCTAAAATGATATACGCAATCCCTCGAAACAAAATCATTGTTCCTAAAGTGACAATTACAGCAGATAGTTCCTTAAATTTAACAATCAATAGGCCATTTATTAATCCGCATAATGCTCCTACGGCTAAACAAACTAAAATAGCAATTTCCATAGGGAAACCAAACGAATTATAAACAGTTGCCATTACTACACCCGATAAAGCAACAGTTGAACCAACGGATATATCAATATCGCGCATAATCATAATGAGCGCCATTGGAAAAACAATAAATGCTTTATCCAAAAAAGTAGAAGTTGCTCCTAGCAAACTATTAGCATCTAAAAAGTAAGGTGAAAGTATTGAGTTAATAATAAATACTAAAAATAGAATTAAAATTAATAGCCATTCCCATTGTAAAAAGAAAGACTTTAATGAAAACTCTTTTTTATTTGCTAAATTATTTGGAAGATAATTTTCTTCAGCAAGCGATTTATTATTCATTAAATCTTCCTCCTTACTAAATTATTTCTATCCACGCTTCGTTTTACTAGAGTATTTAAAATAACAGCAATTAGAATAATCGCCCCTTGAATCCCTGTTTGCCAAAAAGGTGAAACATTTAATAATGGGAGGGCATTTTGCAATATTCCTAGAAGCAATGCACCTAAAAGTACACCTGAAACTTTCCCTGCCCCACCAGCTATGCTTACTCCTCCAAGAATACATACAGCAATGACCGTTAATTCATAGCCCGTTGCAGTATCTCCCTGTGCAGAGGCAAATTTTGAAACCCATAAAACTCCTGCTAAACCCGATAATCCACCAAGTGTTGAATAAACGAGAATTAAAATTTTATTCTCATTAATTCCACTTACCTTTGCTGATTCCGGATTGCTCCCTACGGCATAAATTTGCCTTCCGATTACCGTATGATTTATGACATAATAAAAAATAATATAAATGACAATGGCAATTACGATTAAGTTATTTATTCCAAAAACTTTTCCTGTGGCAATCGATAAAAAACTATCTGTCATCTGATATGAGCTAACCCATTCTCCATTACTAATGCGATATGTCAATCCCCTAAAGACATTCATTAGCGCCAACGTTGCAATGATTGGGAGTATTCCAATTTTCGCTATAAGTACTCCATTTAACACTCCGCATACAATACCTATTACGATTCCAATTAAAATAATTAATAATGGATTTAAGCTAAACTGACTAACAAGCTGTGCGCAAATCATACCTGATAGAGCAATAATTGCTCCTATTGATAAATCGATTCCACGAGTTACTAGTACAAGCATCATCCCCACTGCCAAAATACTAAGAATGGCAGCATTTGTAATCATATCGTTTATATTCTCAATCGTTAAAAAACTCGAATTTCGCCATTGAATAAATGCACAGAGTATTACAATAAATACAATTAAACCGAGTTCTCGAAATTTCGATATATTTGCTAATAATTTATTTGAAAGTGTATGTTTTTCGATATTATCGGTCTGCTGTATAACATGTTCGTTCATGTTTTACCTCCATATCCTTCTTATTACACTTCGACTACTACTTCTCGATTATTTGTTGGTTCACTTCCCATCGCTGCCTCTAAAATTCGTTCTTGAGTAGCCTCTTCTTTGCTTAAAGTAGTAGCAATGCGCCCTTCCTTCATCACGATTATCCGATCACTTAGGCCGAGTATTTCAGGCATTTCAGAGGAAACTAATAAGACGCCATACCCTTGTGCAGCAAGATCATTAATAATTTCATAGATTGCAGACTTTGCCCCAACATCTACACCCTTTGTCGGTTCATCAAGGATTATTACTTCTACATCGGCAGTTAATAGTTTTGCCACAGATACCTTTTGTTGATTGCCTCCAGATAATGAACTGACTAAATCGAAAATCGAATTCGCTTTAACACTTACCTTTTCAGCCAATTCTTTAGCTACAGTTGCCTCTCTTTTTGGATTTAGCCATCCCTTTTGCGAATACTTTTTCATAGAAGGCAAAGTAATATTTCTACCTATATCCCAAGATAAAATTAGGCCTTGTAACTGTCGGTCTTCAGGTAAGTAGCCAATACCAAAATTCATTGCGTCCTTTGGTTTTTTTATTTTTACTTTTTTCCCTTTTATAAAAATTTCACCTTTATCTGCCGGAGCAATACCGCAAATTGCCTGACAAACTTCTGTTCTTCCTGCTCCAACCAACCCTGTCAATCCGACAATCTCTCCTTTGCGAACATTAAAGGATATGTCAGCAAAATAACCAATCTTCCCTAGGTTTTTAATTTCTAAGATTGATTCTTTAATCTCATTATGTTTATTTGGAAACACTTGTGATATTTCCCTACCGACCATTTGAACAATTAACTGTTCATTTGAAATTTCATCAACTCCCCAGCTCCCCATGTATTTCGCATCTCGCAAGACAGTAACTTGAGTTGCTAATCGATACATATCCTCAAAGCGGTGAGAGATAAAAATAATTGATACGCCATCATCTCTTAACTTTTCTGCAATTTTATATAACTCTTCACTTTCACGGGCAGTCAATGCTGCAGTAGGCTCATCCATAATAATAATTTTGGCCTTCGTTGATATTGCTTTTGCAATTTCTACAATTTGTTGCTGAGCAACACTTAGAGAACCCATCTCTACTTTAGGGTCAATTGTTGAACCAAGCTGACGTAAAAGGCTTCGAGCTTCATAATGCATCTCTTTCCAAAGCAAACGCCTAGTAATTGGACTCACTTTTTCATGTCCCATAAAAATATTTTCTGTGACAGTTAAGTCAGGGAAATTCGTAACATGCTGATAAATTGCTGCAATCCCTTTTACTTGGGCATCTTTGGGATTATTAAACTCTACTTTCTCACCGTACAAATACATTTCTCCTTTGTTTGGAGAATGAACCCCTGTAATTATTTTGATAAACGTAGACTTACCAGCTCCGTTTTCTCCCATAAGCGCATGGATTTCACCTTTTTTTAATTTAAAGTGAACGTTATCTAAAGCTTTTACTCCGGGAAATTCCTTTGTTATTCCTTTTAATTCCAAAACATATTCAGACATTCCAACACCCCTCGCCTAAATACTTTCAATTTTAAATAAAAAACCAAATAATCCAACAAAAATCAAATTTATCGGAATTTTCATTCTTCAATGTTAAATATTATAATAAAGCATAAGGTAAACGTTTACAATTAGAAATTTTGCAAAAAAATAAAAAATTATTTAATTTAACTATTTCAAAAAAAGAGAAAAAATGTATAATAGAAAACAAAGAAAAAACGGAGGTTTTTATGATGAAAAATGTTTGGAATGTTTTGGAATCAAAAAAATTGACTACCGATTTAGAAATGTTGGCTTATCGTTCAAATTTGATTGGATCTGATAGAACCGTTTGTAATTGGGGGGGCGGCAACACTTCAGTAAAATCCAAAGAAATTAACTTTAAAGGTGATGAAATTGACGTTCTTTGGGTTAAAGGAAGCGGCTCTGATTTAGCAACAATTAAGCCTGAGAACTTTACCGGATTGAACTTGCAGGACATATTGCCGCTATTTGAATACGATGATATGTCAGATGAAGAAATGGTTGCATACCTAGAAAAGTGTATGATTGATTCAAAACATCCTAGAGCTTCCATAGAAACCTTATTACACGCTTTTTTACCGTTTCCTCATATAGATCATACACATCCAGATGCCATTATTAGTTTATGCTGCGCACATAACGGTAAGAAAATAGCAGAAGAAATTTTTGGAGATCGCTTTGTTTGGGTACCATATTTGCGACCTGGATTTAAGTTATCAAAGTTAATTGCAGAAAGTGTCAAAGAAAATCCCGGAGCTGAATTAGTTTTAATGGAAAAGCATGGACTTGTAACTTGGGGGTATACAGCTGAAGAGTGTTATAACAAAACAATTGAGGTAATAGAACAAGCAGAAGCATACATTACCTCTAAAATTGAAGAAGATTACGTATTCGGCGGCCAAAAATATATCTCTTTAGATGACTCAATTCGCACTCAATTTTTATCTCAAATTCTACCTATTATCCGTGGTTCAGTGAGTGATGACAAAAAAATGTTATTAAAAGCTGATAGTGCTGATGATATCTTGCAATTTGTTAATAGTGTGAGAGCAAAAGAACTTTCTAGTATTGGCGCTGCATGTCCTGACCATTTAGTACACACAAAACGAGTGCCTCTTTATGTTGAATGGGATCCATCTACTCAATCATTGGAAGATTTAAAAGAAATTTTACCAAATTTAATTTCTCAATATAAATTAGAATACAGAGAATACTTCGAACGTAATAAAAATAATGGAGATGTTATGTTCGAGCCAGCCCCACGAGTAATTTTAATCCCAGGAATTGGAATGATTAGTACTGGAAAAACTTTAGCAATGGCTGATATAAGCGGTTCCTTGTATCACCGTGCAATCGCGGTAATGAAAGGTTCTACTAGTTTGGGAGATTTTGTTTCTTTAAATGAAAACGAATCTTATAACATTGAATATTGGCCACTTGAACTTTATAAATTATCTTTAGCACCAAAAGAAGCTGAATTCTCTCGCCAAGTGGCATTCATTACTGGAGGGGCAGGAGGAATCGGCAGTGCAACAGCAAAGAAATTTGTTGCAGATGGGGCTCATGTTGTTGTTGCAGATATAAATTTAGAAGGAGCACAAAAAGTCGCAGACGAATTAAATCAAAAAGCTAATGCATTTGTTGCTGCTGCTGTAAAGATGGACGTTACAAAAGAAGAAGAAGTATCCAAAGCCATAGAACATGCAATCTTAACTTTCGGTGGAATCGACATTATTGTTAATAATGCTGGATTAGCAACCTCCTCTCCATTTGAAGAAACAACACTTCAAGAATGGGAATTGAATATGAATGTACTTGGCACTGGCTACTTCCTTGTAGCTCGTGAAGCATTCAAGCTTATGCAAGCACAGGGACTGGGCGGCAATATGGTTTTCGTTGGTTCTAAAAATTCAATTTATGCGGGGAAAAATGCAGCTGCATATAGTTCTGTTAAAGCCCTTGAAGTTCATCTAGCAAGATGTATCGCTAGCGAGGGTGGACAGTATGGGATTCGTGTGAACTCTGTTTTACCCGATGCCGTATTGCAAGGGTCCGCAATATGGGGCTCACGTTGGCGTGAGGAACGTGCTGCCGCATATAATATCCACCCTGACCAACTTGAAGAACACTACCGAAAACGAACAACTTTGCTGGTAAATATATTCCCAGAAGATATTGCAGATGCCATTTTATTCTTTGCATCTTCAAAATCCAGTAAAACAACCGGCTCCATGATTACAGTAGACGGCGGAGTACCAGCTGCCTTTACAAGATAATAGGAGTAGCACAAGCATTCTCTAGCTGTCCTTCGGTGAAAACACCGGCCGAGGGACAGGTGGTTTGCCCTTAAACAACTTTAAAAATTTTATTTTACTCAGAAAACAATTAAAATACTTTGCAATCCCTTTTGCAAAGTATTTTTTAAGGGGTGTATTGTTTTGGTCCATATTGCAATTGATATAGGAGCATCTAGTGGTCGCTTAATAGAAGGAACTGTCGATGATGGAAAAATAATATTAAATGAAATTCACAGATTTCCAAACAAGTTCAATCAAAAAGAGAAATATGCTTGTTGGGATATTCACTATTTACTAAAAGAAATTTTAACTGGTTTACAAATCGCCAAACAAAAAGGAATATCATCTTGTACAGTTGGAATCGATACTTGGGCTGTTGATTATGCCCTTATTGATGCAGATGGCAACTTGCTTCAAGATATTATTTCCTATCGTGACCATCGCACAGACGGGATAATGGAGAAGGTTTTTAAAGTAATAAGTAAAGAAGATATTTATAAAAAGACCTGTTTACAGTTTTTGTCATTTAATACACTATTTCAGCTGTTTGTAGAGAATAAAAATCTATTAGGCAAAACAGATAAAATATTACTGGTACCGGATTATTTAAATTATTGCCTAACAAATAAACTAACAGCTGAAATTACAAATGCTTCAACTACCCAACTTTTAAATATTAAAACTCGTAATTATGACTCTGAATTGCTTGATTTAATAGGCATACATCGAGACCAATTCCCGAACCTTGTGGAACCTGGTACTATAATTGGGCCGTTACTAAAAGATAAATTCCCTAGCTACAATCTGCCTGATTGCACAGTGATAGCTGTCGGTTCGCATGATACAGCTTCTGCCGTATTGGGTGTACCCGCTACAGAAGGAAATTGGGCTTATCTAAGCTCTGGAACCTGGTCCTTACTTGGTGTTGAACTAGAGCATCCGGTTGTAACAAATGAATCATTAGAAGAAAATTATACGAATGAATATGGGGCATTTCAAACATATCGGTTTTTAAAAAATATAATGGGTCTCTGGGTGATTCAAGAAGTAAAACGCTTGCTTCCGAATGATTTAGACTTTGCTGAACTTGTTAGCGAAGCACAAAGTGTAACCCCTTTCAAACAGTTTATTAATTTTAATGATGATCGTTTCTTAAATCCTAAAAATATGATTGAAGAAATAAAGGAATATTGCCGCGAATTGAATCAACCAATTCCTGAAACGATTCCCGAGATTGCTGCTGCAATATATCATAATCTAGGTATTATTACTGCATTCCATATCGATCATATTGAACGTATTATCGGAAGACCAATTGAAATTGTTCATATTGTCGGTGGAGGTTCAAACAATGCATTCCTAAACCAGTGCATTTCAACATATAGTCAACGCACTGTATTGGCTGGCCCTTCAGAGGCAACTGCCATCGGAAATTTATTAATTCAGTTCTTATATTCAGGCTCGATTTCAACTATTCAGGAAGGACGTAAGATTGTCCAGGAATCGTTTCCATTAAGCCGGTTTGATCCTAAACCATTTAATAAAGATGCATTATTTGAGCAGTTTATTGAAGCTACCAACTTAATTAGGAGTGATGTTTCTTGATTAGAAAGGCATTTTTGATGCAAGTTTATTCAGAATATTATGACGAGTATAAAAGAAGGCATGACAATTTGTGGTCTGAAATGGAAGAAGCAATTCTTCAGCACGGTGCTGCCTCATACTCCATTTTCCTAAATCCTAATACTGGACAGCTTTTTGCATACCTTGAAGTGGAAAATGAGGATAAATGGGACGCATTAGCTAATACAGATATTTGTAAAAAATGGTGGGAATACATGGCTCCTTTAATGGAAACGAACGATGACAACAGCCCTGTTTCCATCGATTTAAAAGAAGTATTTCACCTTTCAAAAAGTTAGAAAACAGCACATTGCCGGTATTTTTATGATTAAACTTATGGAGATAGGATGTTTTCTTATCTGCCACAATAAGGGGGATAAAAAATGACAACAACAATTAGCTACGAGCAAGCAAAAGCTTATTATGAACAATGGGGTGTAAATGTTGATTTAGCTTTGAAGCAACTAAATCAAATTCCAATTTCTATTCATTGCTGGCAAGGTGATGATATCTCTGGTTTTGAAACTATAAAAAGTGAACTTTCTGGAGGTATTGATGTTACAGGGAATTATCCCGGCAAGGCAAGAAACGGGGATGAATTACGAAGCGATTTAGAAAAAGCATTAAGTTTAATTCCTGGCAAACACCGTGTAAATCTACATGCTATTTACGCAGAAACAAATGGACAATTTGTTGATCGCGATGAGATTTTACCCGAACATTTTGCAAAATGGGTAGACTGGGCAAAACAAAATGGACTCGGCTTAGATTTTAATCCCACTCTATTTTCACACGAAAAGGCAAATGATGGTTTGACTCTATCCCATCCCGATGAGCATATACGTCAATTTTGGATTGACCATTGCATCGCCTCCCGCAAAATTGGTGAATACTTTGGGAAAGAACTAGGTACTCCTTGTTTAACAAATATTTGGATTCCAGATGGCTACAAGGATATTCCTAGCGATCGGCTTACTCCTAGAGTTCGTTTAAAAGAGTCATTGGATACTATATTCGAGTATAAAACAGATGAAAAATATAATATAGACGCTGTGGAAAGCAAGCTATTTGGACTTGGTTCTGAATCTTATGTTGTAGGATCACATGAATTTTATTTAAGCTATGCTCAACAAAACAATAAGCTATGTTTACTTGATACAGGCCATTTCCATCCTACCGAAACCATTTCTAATAAAATTTCTACAATGCTTCTTTTTAATGAAAAAGTCGCTCTTCATGTTTCACGTCCTGTTCGTTGGGATAGTGATCACGTTGTTATTTTAGATGATGAACTTAAAGAGATAGCATTAGAAATTGTTAGAAATAATGCCATTGAGCGTGTATTAATCGGGCTGGACTTTTTCGATGCAAGTATAAATCGTATTGCTGCTTGGATTATCGGTACACGCAATATGATTAAAGCATTGTTATATGCTTTATTGATTCCTCACAATTATTTAAAAGAGCTTCAAGAACAAGGAAACTTTACAGAACGGCTAGCGCTGATAGAGGAGTTTAAAACCTATCCTTTTGGTGCAATATGGGATCATTACTGTGAAATCTCAAACGTTCCTATTCGTGAAAAGTGGCTTCAAGAGGTTCAAATCTATGAAAAAGACATTTTATCAAAAAGATGATACAATATTTTTACTATTTGATAAGATGTTGCTAAGAAAGGAGCGACTTTCATGTTAGCAGCAGAACGCAGAAAAAAAATATACGAACTAGTAGATGAGCAAACATCTGTTAAAGTAGCAGATCTTAGCAATTTATTTTCAGTTACAGAAGAAACTATACGTCGAGATCTTGAAAAACTTGAAAAAGAAAATAAAATTAAACGCCTACATGGAGGAGCTGTTAAAGTTTCCAGCAATGATAGTGAGGTTCATTTTACTGAGCGAGAAATCTTACATGTTGAAGAAAAAAGAGCAATTGCCGCCGAAGCTGCAAAACTCATTTCTGAAGGAGATAAAATCATCCTAGATGCAAGTACAACAGCATGGTGCTTAGCCCGCTGCCTTCCTAATATATCTATTACAGTCATTACTAATTCTGTACAGGTTGTTAATGAGTTAATGGAGAAGGACCGTATTGAGGTAATTTGTATTGGTGGACGATACTCGGCGAAATCCCATTCATTTATCGGTCCACTGTCAGAGCGTTCTTTAGATAATTACCATGTGCACAAAGCCTTTATTTCCTGTAAGGGCGTTCATATAACAAATGGAGTCAGGGATTCTAGTGAATTACAGGCATTACTTAAACGTCAAATGATTGCACATTGTGAAGAGGCGATTTTGATGGTAGATAATAGTAAAGTTAATGCGCATTCATTTTCACATATCGCCCCCCTCTCATTTATTCACACAATTATATGTGATGATAAAATTGATAAAAATTTCAAATTACAAGCAGAGGAAATTGGTGTTAATGTAAAAACTGTTAGTCTATAAAAATATAAGGTCTATTCCATCAGTACTATGGATTAGACCTTTTTATATTTCGGTTTTAGACTGCTTAAAATTTTATAGATTATAATGTACTATACGAAATATTTAATAAGTTAGCAGTTTTCTCTAGTACACTTGCATTATGGCCTATTGAAATTGCACAATGATGTGTCGGGGCTTCATTAAACCAACGTTCCATATATAAATCAGGCTGCTTATTAAATTTTACATGTGTTTGTGTGTTTCCAATTTTCATGATGGGTCCATCTATTGAATTTCCTTCACTTATTATCAACTTCAATATCCCTTCATTTGTTTGAGTGACACCAAGAGCCGTTATTTCGCCAGTACGTACCTTTGCTTCAACAGAAACACCGCTGCCCTGTTTACCGTGATACAATCCCATACCACGTAATATAGGCTTGCCATCTGCAATTTGTAAATGAAACGGTCCATCATGTCCGAATAAAATTGTGCCAAAATTGTAATCTGCGGCTACAATTTCACTATAACTTCCACCTACTTCTAAAATATCGCATATTTTCATAGCTATAGCTGTTTTTAAGTCTCCCTCACCTGCGCATGGTATGTGATTAGCAGTTAAAAGAAAATGTCCAAAAATAAATCCACTTTGCAATGCTTCATATTCGTTGCCATGTGCACCATGATAATAATAAACAAGAGCGTCCAAGTTCTCTACTAATTTTTGCTGTGCAGCCGCAACTTTACATGCCCATAGCAGCTGCTCTTCAGTAGGCTTTCTAGCTAATTTATCTGTTGGCGAATCCTCACTAATAATAAACATTTCTTGTAGCTGTTTATATTTTTCTCCTATTTCAGTAGATGTAACCGTTTCTAAAAAAGCTGCAAGATCGCACATTTCCAACACTTCAATATGAATACCTGTTTGAGCTTGAACCATCGTAAAATCAGAATACATATCAAGCATGCCATTATACGTATTTCCTAAAAATCCGAATGTAGAATTTTGTATATTTCGTTTCACTTTCGCAGCAAGAATCCATTCATTTATTTCATTCCATGCACGTTTAGCTTCCGGTCTTTCGTTTGTAATCTCATTGCATATAGCACTAGTCCCTTGAGTTTCCAATCCTAATAGACCACTAATCACTGTAAAAGGAATTTTCGAGCGATTAAACGCATTAGTAAATTCCGGTACTGGACATGCTACACATTGAGCTAACCATTCTCCCGTATCTGTTTGATCATATTCAATTTGTGGCGTTGGTTGTAAGCTTAAAATTATAGTTCGAGCTTGGCATCGCTGATGGACTGGCAAAACAATTGAACTTGTCGCATACGTTCCGGAGTGCAAAAAAATCAAATCCACATTATTTTTGTTAAAATACTCACCTGCTTGTCGTCCTAATTCAACACTATCTACTAAACCAAAATTATAAACCTCGGCATCTTCGCTTAGTTTTTCTTCAATAAAACGATTATATGAAACTATTCTTTCCTTTAACCCGTTAAACTGTTCCCAGTAGGCATGAAGTCCGACCGTATAGATTCCAATTCTAGGTTTTACATACTCCATTTCCATTCCCCCATTAATAAGCTTTCTATTAAATTATATGAATTAAATAGTTTAACTATCCTAAATTAATAGAAAAAATCACTCACTATCTTAACGAGTAAATAGAATAAAAAAGGGTTTCTCTCACACAATAAAAAGAGCTGACTAAAAATCATCTAATAATAATTTTTAGTCAGCTCTGATCAGCGCTTCTATAAAAATGCCCCCGTATAAGACAAAGAGTTTTTTGAGACTTCTTCCGGTGTTCCTTCTGCTATAATCATCCCGCCTGCTTTGCCACCTTCTGGACCAAGGTCGATAATCCAATCGGACTGACGAATAATTTCGCTATTATGTTCAACTACAATAACAGTATTGCCGGCATCAACTAATCGATTTAAAAGTAGAAGCAATTGTTTAATATCACTTGGGTGTAACCCCGTAGAAGGCTCATCCAATAAATATAAAGTATGATCTTTTGATTGTTTAATTAACTCCTTTGATAATTTCAAGCGTTGTCCTTCGCCGCCAGATAATGTTGTAAGAGACTGTCCCCATTTTAAATAGCCAAGACCAATTTCACTTAATAAACGAATCATTGGAACCATTTTTTTATTATCTTCAAAAAGAGGCAAGCTTTCTTCAACTGATAAATCCAACAAACTTGAAATTGTATATTCTTTATAGGTGACATTTAAAATTTCTTCTTTAAACCTGTTACCATGACAAACTGGACATTGCACTTCTAAATCAGGTAGGAAACTCATCTCCAATGTTATAAAACCTAGTCCTTGGCAGTTTTCACATCTTCCACCTGGCGTATTAAATGAAAAATCTTTAGGTTGTAATCTGTTTTCTTTTGCTTCAGGTAAACTGGCAAATAGATTTCTCATCGACGTAAAAATATCCGTATAAGTTGCAATATTTGAACGTTGCATACGACCTAACGGGGATTGATTTACTGAAATTACTTTTTGCACTTTGTCTAAGCCCTCGATTTTTTCACATCCTTCACTTGTACCATTTATACTGTTTGCAAGAACATCGAATACTAAAGAAGATTTACCTGATCCCGAAACACCTGTAACAGATACGAAGCAGCCAAGTGGGATTTTTGTTGTAACACTTCTCAAGTTATGTTTAGTTGCATTATGAATTATTAAATAGTCCCCTATACCTTTGCGAGTTTTTGACTCAAACGGCTCATTTTCTCTTAAATAAGCTCCTGTAACGGAATCCTTTTGCACTATCAGTTCTTGTAAGGTTCCCTCTCCAACAACTGTCCCACCAAAAATACCAGCCCCTGGACCAATATCTATAATGTGATCAGCTTCTTTCATTACTTCTATATCATGCTCTATGACAAGTACTGTATTACCTAAATCTCTTAGCTGTTTCATTACCTTTACTAAACCTTTAGTGTCCTTTGGATGTAGACCAGAAGTGGGTTCGTCTAAAATGTACAGCACACCTGTTAACCCTGAACCAAGAATAGATGCTAACCGTAATCGTTGTGCTTCTCCTCCAGATAAAGTAACCGTTTGCCGATCCATTGACAAATAACCCAAACCAACATCTATAATTCTCGTTACTTTCGTTATTAAGTCATGTAAAAAGGTTTCTATTAGCTGTGAATTTTCATCAGTTAATGATTCCTGTAGATTTTTTAACCATTCATGTATATCCTCTAACGAACCACTAGATATATCCGTTATAGATTGCCCATTAACGTATACTTCTCGACTTTCCCTTTTCAACTTTTTCCCTTCACAGTTAGGGCATTGATGTGAGTAAAAATAATCGGCTTCTCCCGAGTTGCCGCCTTTTTCCTTATATCTTCTCCACATTCCTGTAAGAATACCTTCAAATTTACCTTTCCCCACTGCTTTCGGCGGTTTGACATTAGGAAAATGTGCAGTAAATTGTTCACTTTCTACACCGTAATACAGTAAGTCTTTTAACTCGATTGAATAATCTTTTAATGGTAAATGTTCATCAAATGGAATGCCATAATGCTTGGCAGCTGCTTTTACTATCCCTTTCTGATATTCACCATAAGTTCCAGCCCACATCGCAATTGATACACATCCACCTACTAAACTTAAGTCTTCATTAAAGACAGCATTTAAATCAATATCGACTACCTTCCCCATTCCATCGCATGTTGGACATGCCCCTTCAATTGTATTAAATGAAAAATGTGAACGTGTTAATTTTTCCAGTCGTTCCTGACAATGTGGACAATATATAAATTGCTTATAACCCGTCTCTTCATTCATTTCTCCATTCAATGTAGGAGGAATCATTTTATGGCAGCTTGGACATTTACGTTCACCTAATTTTTCGTAGATAAGGCGTAAATACGTATACATATCGGTTACGGTTCCCACTGTTGAACGCGGATTTCGATTCGTCACATGTTGCCCCACACTAATCGAGGGAAAAAGACCAATAATAGAATCTACTTTTGGTTTGCTTACCCCATCTGTCGGCATCCCCATCGATTCCATATATTGTCGTTGACATTCTCTTTGCAGGGTATCCATTGCTAATGTAGATTTCCCTGATCCAGAAGGTCCAGTTAGTACGACAAGTTTTTGTTTTGGAATCGATAGAGAAATATTTTTTAAGTTATTTTCACGAGCACCTTGGATATCGATAGTGTGTATCATTTTGTTTCCTCCCAACATTTCTTGTATTCTTTATCATCATACAACATTAATGCAATTCCTAAACTTTGTGGTAATGCTACTTGATTTACTGTACAATTCTCAGCAGAAAGCCGTCATGGTACTTTAATCTTTTCTTATAATGTTTTTCGCTAGGGGGAAGTTAATGATAAAGCCCATTGAAATTGCTCGAAGACTTAATATTAGTACGAGTGCTTTGCGCCATTATGAAGAGTGGGGAATTGTTCCTCCTCCGAAACGACAACCTAATGGCTACCGAATGTACACGGAAGAACATTTAGCATATTTTGAATGTATTCGTGCTATGAATGCTGGTTTTGGAATGAGATTAGTTAAACAAGTAATGCCCCTCATTCAACAGGGAAACATTACTCAGGCATTATGGATTGTTAATGAAGCTCAAGCAAATATGTACAAAGAAAAAGTTAGAGCCGATAATACGATTCAAGCTCTCGATGTAGAGGAGCTTGAGCGATTCTCTACTTTGCATAAAAAAGAATGGTATTCAATTGGGGAAGTAGCAAAAGAAATCGATGTTCCCCAAACGACAATTCGTCATTGGGAAAAAGAAGGGCTCGTTGAACCTTCACGCAATTTGGAAAATGGTTATCGACAATATAATAGAGCCGATTTACGTAGACTTTTAATTATCCGCACACTCCGCTCTGCCGTCTATTCGTTGGAAGTAGTTGGCGAAGTTTTAGATGAGATAGACCAGCATAGTATTTCACATGCGAAAAAAATTGCTTCAGATGCACTTCAGCATATGGATTATATAATTCAACAACAACTTCGCGCAGGGTATTATCTGTATAAATTATGTGAGTTTATACAAGGAAAAATTCCCCATAAAAATTGGGGGGCATCCCTTTGTAGGACACCCCCCTTTCCACTCAACTATATTGATGCTGATGCAGTCGTGCAAATATTCCATTCTCAGCAACTAGTTCATTATACGATCCATCCTCTTCAATCCCGTTTTGAGTAACAACAAGGACGCGATCAGCATCTTTAATTGTTGCAAGACGGTGCGCAATGACTAGAGTTGTGCGATTTTCAGCAAGCTCTGCAAGAGACTCCTGTATTATTTTTTCGGTTTCAGTATCAAGAGCGGATGTAGCTTCGTCTAAAATTAAAATAGGTGGATTTTTTAAAAACATTCGTGCAATAGCTAATCGCTGCTTTTGTCCACCCGATAGCTTTAGACCACGCTCACCAATTTGTGTATCAAGCCCCTCGGATAAACCATCAACAAATTCCTCGAGATGTGCTTTCGCCAAAGCCTCTCTAATTTCCTCTTCTGTTGCATCCAGTTTTCCATAAGCAATATTTTCACGAATAGTACCTGTAAATAAAAATACATCTTGCTGAACTATCCCTATTTGATTGCGCAACGAACGTCTTGTCATATCACGCACATCGATGCCATCAATTTTAATAGCCCCACTTTCGACATCATAAAATCGTGGTATTAATGAACAAATTGTAGTTTTCCCTGCACCCGAAGGACCAACAAATGCTGTCATTTGTCCTGCCTTTAATTCAAAAGAAACATCTTTTAGTATCGGTTTATCGTTTTCATAACTAAAATTCACATTTTCAAATTTAATATCTCCATGTAAATATGGGACATCAACTGCTCCAATTCGGTCCTGCACCTCTGGTTGTTGAGCTAACAACTCCTGGAATCGTTTAAAACCTGCCATCCCTTTTGGATATAACTCGAGTAACGCACTTATTTTATCAATCGGTTTGATTAACACATTCGTGTAAAGTACAAAACTTACCAGCTCGCCATTCGTAAGTTGCCCATTGTAGCTGAGCCAAGCACCAACTACTAACACTACTAATGTTAATAGCCTTGTCATCATATACATCCCTGAATGTGTACCTGCCATTACTTTATATGCATAAAGCTTTGCACTTCTAAAGAAGCCATTTTGCTCGCGGAAACGTTCCATTTCAAACGATTCGTTTGTAAATGATTGTACGACGCGAATCCCTGCAACACTATCTTCCACCCGTCCATTTACATCTGCAATTTTACCGTACATCGTTTTCCATGCAGAGTTCATTTTGCTGTTGCTAAACGTGACAATCCAAATTAAAAATGGCACTGCTATAAGTGCTACAAATGCTAATGTCGAATTTACGTTAAACATAATAGCAAACGCACCAATAAATGTCATGACCGCAATAAAGAAATCTTCAGGTCCATGGTGAGCAAATTCTCCAATATCAAATAAATCATTTGTAATTCGACTCATCAAATGACCGGTTTTATTGTTATCGAAGAAACGAAACGATTGTTTTTGAAGATGGTTAAATAAATCTTGCCTCATATCCGTTTCAATATTTATCCCTAGCTTATGCCCTAAATAGTTCACGATAAAGTTTAAAAATGTACTTAAAATGTAAACAAGTAATAGAAGAATACTTACTTTTACAATTGAATCCCACTCATTTGTCGGAAGTAGTTTATCAATAAACCATTGTACTGCAATTGGGAAAGCCAGCTCTAAAATTGCTACGATGATAGCACTTGAAAAGTCTATAATAAATAGCCTTTTATGTGGCTTATAATAAGAAAAAAATTTTGAAAGCATGTGCGTCTCCTTCCTGTATGATTTAAACTGTATTATTTCATAATTTTATCTTAAAAACAGTGTAAAAGCTTATACTTATTTTCCCTTATCTTTCGTATTTAGTATTTTAACTAGTTGTTCATTTAGAAAATTTGCACTTTGTTGAAAGTCATCCATATACCATTGAATAATCATACCAAGAATTGCATTCGCTTGATAGGAGGAATAAAAACCTGGCTCAATTTCATTTTGATGAATAACCTCATTTATTAACAGCTTCTTAACTTCATTAAATAGCAAATAATAATACACTAGAGGAACTTTTTTTGAGAACACAATTCTATAAAACGCTTTATATTTTTCAATATGATGGAAAATTCTAATCGTTGAAGGATCAAGTTCTTCCGTTTTCAGTTTTTCAACGTGACGGTATGGCTCATGATAAGAGTTTGCTAAATCTGCCATTATTTCTTTGAAGTACTCCTCAAACAAATCACCAATTTGGTTATAATGTAAATAAAACGTTCCTCGATTTACCTTTGCCTTTCTACAAATTTCCGAAATTGAAATGGATTCGAGTGGTTTTTCTTTTAGTATAGTTAGCAATGCTTCATGCAAAGCTTCTTTAGTTTTTATTATCCGTAAATCAATTTTCACATTTTTCACCTTCTTATTGAACATAATTATTAGTATGTGTTCATTACTATACATATCGCTTTTTTCCGCTTATTGAAAGCGGTTACTTTCTTCATCTATAATATTTATTATACAGTTGTTCAATAAATTATCGGGAGGTTTTATATATGAGATTACAAGGTAAAGTTGCTATTGTCACAGGTGCTGCTTCTGGTATGGGGAAAGCAATTGCGGAACTTTATGCAAAAGAAGGGGCAAAAGTAGTTGTATCTGACTACAATTTCGAAGGTGCGAAAAGTGTGGCAGAAGGCATTAAAGCTGCTGGTGGAGAGGCAATTGCTAACCGCACAAACGTTGCTGAGTTGGCTGATTTAGAAAACCTATTTGCTGAAACGAAAGCAGCATTCGGTAAATTGGACATTTTAGTGAACAACGCTGGGATTATGGACGGTATGGAGCCTGTTGGCGAAATTTCTGACGAAAGATGGGATCGCGTATTTGCAGTAAATACTACTGGTGTTATGCGTGCAATGCGTATCGCAACAAATATCTTCTTGGAGCAAGGACATGGAGTTATTGTTAATAATATTTCAGCTGGGGGATTACGCGGCGCTCGGGCTGGTGCAGCATACACAGCATCAAAACATGCTGTAACGGGTTTAACAAAAAATACTGCTTACATGTATGCTAATTCAGGGATTCGTTGCAACGGCATCGCACCAGGTGGCGTAGAAACAAATATCGGTGCTTCTATGACAAATCTTTCACAATTCGGTATGGGTCGTCAACAAACTGGTATGACAACAATGCCTCGCAGCGGTAAACCGGAAGAAATTGCACAACTTGCATTATTCTTAGGCTCTGATGAATCTAGCTTCATCAATGGTCAAGTTATTGCCGCTGACGCAGGTTGGACAGCTTATTAATTTAAATTAATTAATACCAGAGGTCGGGACATAAGTTGAAAACTTATTAAATTTAGAATTAAATCGTGAAAATAAAACCGCATGAAATCAAGATTCTTTGATTTCACGCGGTTTATTATTTTTATAAGGTTTTAGCTCTGCCCCTGTTTAGTTTAAATTAAAACCTTCTTCTATAAATTCACTCATCTCCTACAGATTCCAAATATCTATAAAGGGTTGATTTACTTATCCCTGTTTCATTTTTAATATCAAGTAGTGTATAATCTCCTGAATGATACATAGCAATAGCTCTTTTAATATTTTCATCTGATTTTTTTGGACGGCCAATAGCTTTGCCCTGTTCTTTAGCATGTGCTAGTCCTATGGACGTCGACTGTTTTACAATATCCGATTGAAAGTTCAACATATGCTCCATCATTTCTTGTAAAGAAAAATTTAGCACCTCATTACTGTTAATCCCTTCGTTTAAGAATTGTATTGTTACTCCATCTTTTTCACATATTTTTAATAGCTCCATTAGATGTCTTGTTGTATCTGCAAGCACAAACATTCTTTCAACCTTGATGATATCTCCTTTTTGCAGCACCATAAGCATCTGTTCAAGTTCAGCCCGCTTCTTTTGAGAACCGTGTGATTCCCGAAAAATCTCTTTGCAGTCCTTGAGCAACTTTAGTTGATTATCGCATTGTTCATCATTATATAGAGGTCTAATATAACCATAAATCATTTTATCACTCCTAAACCTTCCCAAAAGGGTTCCTTTTTAGGAAGGTAGATGTTATTATTATTGAAGCTTTTTTAATTTATTTGTCTTTATTTATATTCGATAAAGATGTTATGTAAAGGAGAGTACCATGCAAAGTTTAAAACAACAATGGTTTGGCAACGTGCGTGGCGATATTTTATCTGGGATTGTCGTAGCACTGGCGCTCATACCAGAAGCAATCGCTTTTTCTATTATTGCTGGCGTTGATCCAATGGTAGGATTATATGCATCATTTACAATGGCTATTATTATCGCATTTGCAGGTGGCAGACCTGGAATGATTTCTGCAGCAACTGGCGCTATGGCACTTGTAATGGTTCCCTTAGTACGTGATTATGGATTACAGTACTTATTTGCCGCAACAATTTTAACAGGTATTATTCAAATTCTTTTTGGTGTCCTTAAAATCGCAAAGTTAATGAAGTTTATTCCAAACGCTGTAATGATTGGATTCGTCAATTCATTAGCTATATTAATCTTTATGGCTCAAGTACCACATTTCATTGGCATTTCAACAATGACATATATATTCGTTGGTATAACTCTTCTTCTTGTCTATACACTACCACGTTTTATAAAAGCCATTCCAGCTCCACTTATTGCAATTGTTGTATTAACTTCAATTGCTATTTATAGTGGCGTTGACCTTAGAACAATCGGTGATTTAGGATCAATAACGCAATCCTTGCCATCCTTCTTAATTCCCGATGTACCATTTAATTTTGAAACATTAAAAATTATTTTCCCGTTTTCTATATCCCTAGCTATTGTAGGGTTGGTCGAGTCTTTATTAACCTCACAAATTGTTGATGATATGACAGGAACAGAAAGTAATAAAAATAGAGAAGCTCGAGGTCAAGGTATAGCCAATATTGTAACAGGCTTTTTTGGAGGAATGGCGGGTTGTGCAATGATTGGCCAGTCAGTTATTAACGTAAAATCTGGTGGACGGGGACGCTTATCAACGCTAATCGCAGGATTGTTTTTAATCTTTTTAATTATGGTACTTGGTGATTTAGTTGTAAAAATTCCAATGCCTGTTCTGGTAGGAATTATGATAATGGTTAGTGTAGGGACATTTGATTGGAGTTCATTCAAGTATTTAGTAAAAGCCCCTCGTACAGATGTAATCGTTATGTTAACAACTGTAGTTATTGTCGTATGGACACACGATTTATCAAAGGGTGTCATCACAGGTGTTATTTTGAGTGCAATATTTTTCGTAGTAAAAATTGCAACAGTAAAGATTCACCAAGATAATAATCGTTTTATTGTAGAGGGTCAGCTATTCTTTGCCTCTACTGATGCGTTTGTAGACTACTTTAAATCAGCAGATATAAAAGACAGCAGCATTCAAATAGATTTTTCAAATAGCCGCATTTGGGATGATTCTGCTGTTGGGGCATTAGTAAAAGTTGAGGATCTATTACGTGAAAAAGGAATTCAAGTAGAAGTTATCGAATTAGATGCCCCAAGTAAAAAAATCATTTCGAAATTACAAGGAATGTCATCATCTCATTAAGGGGGATTCTTATGTATAAACACATTTTGTTAGCTGCAGATGGTTCTGAAAATGCTTTACGTGCTGCAAAAGAAGCAATAAAAATTGCTTCTTGTAATAAAGAGGCAGTGATTGAAGTAATTTATGTTGCGGATTTTGAAAAAGCCAAATCAGAAGTGTTACATTCAACTTCAAGTGAGGCTTTAAACCTTGAACGTCGTCAAAAAATATCAAAGATAGAACAACTGCTTCGTGAGTCAAACATTTCCTATAAGGTAAAAATTCTACATGGCACTCCTGGCCCTGAAATTGTGAAATATGCAAACGAACAACAGGTCGAGTTAGTTGTTATAGGCAGCCGCGGGTTAAATGGCTTGCAAGAAATGGTATTAGGCAGTGTCAGCCATAAAGTAATGAAGCGGGTGAATTGCCCGGCATTAATAGTAAAATAGGTTTTTATTACATCCCTTTTTTACTAAAAAGCATTAATTTTCATAATTAAAATCACCTCACCATTATAGTTTTTAATGATGTGGTGATTTTTTAGTTAGTAATCAAATTCCCTTTTGAGAAGAAAAGCAGTTTACTTTTATCGTAAGGTTAAACAATAAGTCATATGTACAATCACTAGTTATAAATTAAGATACTCTATATAAACTTTTGCTTTACCGCACTACCGCTATTATAAATTCTTACTTCGCCATAGGCACCATTTATAAAAGTAAGCTGAGGGGGCATATGTCCGCAATCGATATCATAAGCAATAGGTACATTTAATTCTTCTACCAGCTCCATATATACATCTATTATATTATAATCATCAACAGGCTCGTTTGCCGCGCTTCTTCCAAAAAGGATTCCATTACAATTTGTAAACCACCCTGCTAATTTCATTTGTAATAACGATCTACGTAAATCAGTTACGTTCATCTGGCAGTTTTCAAAATACCAAATAATCGGCTCATTGTTTATAAATTTTTTCTGAAATTGCAATACATCTCCATATGGTGTCCCAATTAAGTGACGAATTACATCAATGCATCCTCCCAAAAATCGTCCCTTCACATATATTGGCTCGTTGGATATCGTCTTCCACTTTGTTTGTTCCGTTAGATGGAAAACATATTCAGTCTCATAATCATGCTGCCAATATTCTTGATATTTTTCGGAAGGATATTGCATTACTTCTTCCCCTTGGTTAGTAAACAACACCTCTTCCCACATAGCTGTAGTTGAATCTGAAACTTCCCCACGAAGTTCTATTAGATTTGGACCATGCGCAGTTGCAATACCTTTAGTTAAGGTCATTGCAAGCAGCAAAACACTTGTATCAGAGTAACCTAATACCCATTTTGGTTTTATTTTTTCAAAATCTATATATTCCAGAATTTCAATTAATAGTTCTCCTCCCCAGGGTGGAAAAATTAATTGGATTGTATCGTCAGTAAGCATTAAATTTAATTCTTCTGCTCGAGTTTTTGCTGGGGCTGACTTTGCTTTATATTGGGTCCAACATGTATTGCCAACAATAACTTCATATCCTTTTGCTTGTAAACGATAGATAGCCTGTTCAAGATAAAAATGCTGTTTAATATGTAGCCCTGCTGATGGTGCCGCAACCCCGACTTTTACAGGCGTTTTCAAACTTGGATATGTAATCAAAGACTCTCCTCTTTTCCTTAAAAATATATCCTACTATTAAGTATATGAAATTTTCCTTTAATTAAGATTACTTTAAAAAATAAAACCGATTTCTTTGCTAGAAATCGGTTTTATTTCAAAGATTTTAATTATTGTTCTTCTTTTTCTTCATCACGTAATTCTGTTTCAGTTTCTGTCCCGTTATCAGTTGTACCATTTTCATTTGTGCCTGCATCATTTGTGCCTTCTTCATTCATTGTTCCATTTGTATTGCCATTATTATTAGTTCCCATACCATCTTCTGTTTCAACAGCACCATTGTTGCCAGTGTCAGTACCGTTGTTTGTATCATTATCTAGTATATCTGTGTCCTCTTGGTTGCCTGTTTGTGTATCATCTACATTCTCATCAAGCACATCCCCATTTTCGTTGTCATTCGCGTTATCTGCACATGCTGCCAACGAACCTGCTAAAAGGAATGCAAAAGGTAATAACAATAATTTTTTCATCAAAAAACCTCCTAAACATTTTATGAATATAGTCTGTGTAGTTTATTGGAGGTTATACGATTTTTAATCAATATTTTTACCATAAGTAGCAACGGTTTGACGCACAATTTCAAACTGATGTCCGTTCCAAGATAGTAGATTTTCAACATAACCCAAACCATCTGCATGATATCTTCCAGCTATTTGTTGCATAATAAGCAAATAGTATTTGTTATTTCTAGATAAATCTATTGGATAAATGCCTCCTACAGGATCTACCCAGCCTTCTATTGGTTGTTTTAATGTGCCATCTGGGTTATAAATTTCATTTAAATATTCTGGACCTTTATAATGTAGATCCAATGTGTAAATTTTTCTAGGATTGTCACTTATAATATTTACCTTATACTGATTTGCATATTGAACTTGATATTGATGCTGCTCATTAAACTGAATAGAATCAAAAATTTTAGTCATTCTATCTTGTAAAGTTGAGTAAATATATGCATATACAATTCCACCGCTTCCCCCTGAATCAATCACAATTAGAATGTCATTGATGCCATTTCCCGTAAAATCGCCCAACCATAATGTTGGATAATAGCCCGAGTTCTCGGTGAGCGAATACGTTTCACTCTGATGTGTTCGACCATTTCTAATAACAAGGGTAATATTTGTTAAGTAAGGGCTATCAGGTTGTTTAACTGCTGTAAGGTAGACCCAATCAGGAAAGCCGTCACCAGTAACATCAGCAACCTTACTAGCAACAATAGAATGTGTCGGGGACGGTGAAACTATTCTTCTCCAGTAAAAGTCATTCATGATTATCCTCCTTTTAAAAAGTTCATCAGCCGAGAAAGATTCGTAATTCTTTCATAGTTAATGTTCATTTAGTAGGAAAGGTGCCTAAAAATAAAAAAATCCCCGATATTTCGGAGATAATAAAATTTATCGATTATTAATTCTCGCAGTAATAATCGCAATTATAATTGCAAAACCTAAGTATCCCATTATGGAATACACTTTTCCAACTAATGTAGTAAAACCAATAAAACTTGCCATGAATCCAATTGCACCAATTAGAATTACTGCTGGCTTATATGATGGATCTTTTGGAGAAATAAAACGGACAATAAAAGAGTAAAAAAGGCCAACCGCTGTATTATATATCATTCCTAATAGTGCAATAGCCATTAGAATACCTACAATTGGGTGTATTGTTTTTGCAATCTCAAGAACTGGCATATCTGTTCCAGAAACAACATCTATTTTCACAAACATGGCAACATTGATAAGCAAAATAAGTACACCAAGCATTACGCCGCCTACAATGCCGCCCATGCCCGCTGACCTTCTGCTGGCAGCTGCACTCCCAATAACTGTAAGCATTGCGACACTAGATGCAATATTATACGAGACATAAAGGATAGCACCCATAACCCAATTAGGTGCAGCTGTTCGCTGATGTTGAGCTAAAATATTTTGTTCAACAAATGACAAGTCCATCGTCAAGATAGAATAAATTGCTATAACAAGCATTATAGCCAATAAATATGGTGTTGCTACAGCAATAACATTAATTATACTTTTCACGTTTAGCATAAGTGTAAAAACCGTTATTACTACCATAAACAAACTACCTAAATAAGGATCGATTCCTAACATTTGTTGAAATGTGGAGGCTGCTCCGGCAAACATGGCCACCAATATACCGAATAAAAAGAATGTTATCAAAATGTCCAAGATTGAACCAAAAAAGCGACCCGCAATATGATAGACAACTTCTTTATGTGAAGTGGTTTGTAATTCATACCCTAGTTGGGCAATATTCGCTCCTAAAAAAGCAAATCCAAATGCTGCAACGATAGCCCCTACAATACCATACAAACCAAAACCTGTAAAAAATTGCATAATTTCTTGTCCTGAAGCAAAGCCACCACCAACAACTAAGCCAACAAATGCACCGCCAATTTGGAAACTCTTTTTCACCAATTCCCTCATTTCTAAAATTGGAACGTCTTAACATATTCTTTGCACACGATCACAGTGGTCTTCGGAGAAAACTTTGAACCATCCGATTACAATTTCGGGCTAGAAGTATTTACACCTTCCGTTAAAGTTTTGGTTGCAACGATATGCATTTGATTTATGATTATTCTTGTCCAACACGAAGTTGGCCATCCAAAAGGAAGGTATGCTTTTTCGTGGTTCCTCTAATTCAATAGGCATACTCAAATTTACTGAATGAAGATAATACAAGCTCTTTTTATATAAATATGATTTCTTTTTGTATAAATACATTCTAATGTACTTCAAAATTCGACTCTTATTTATATGTTTTACTCTTAACTGTATATTTGTTAATCGCTTCCTTATTCGGCTTATAACCAATACCTACCTTTTGTGGAACAGTTATATAGCCATCTTCTACTACTACTTCAGGTTCAATTATATCTTGCTCCCAGTAGTGGCTTGAACCAGCAGTATCTCCCGGCAATATGAAGTTTGATAATGTTGTTAGTGCGATATTATGAGCACGGCCAATACCCGATTCAAGCATGCCTCCGCACCAAACAGGAATACCCTTTTCTTGGCAGTAGTCATGAATTTTTTTGGCCTCTGAAATTCCGCCTACTCTCCCGATTTTAATATTTATGATTCCACAGCTGCCAAGCTCAATTGCTTTACGAGCATCTTCAAGTGAATGGATACTCTCATCTAAGCAAATTGGGGTTTTAATTTGTTTTTGTAAAACTGCATGATCAATAATGTCATCTGAAGCTAATGGTTGTTCAATCATTGTTAGATTAAATTTATCTAATTGTTTTAGTAGATCTACATCACTTAAAGAGTAAGCAGAATTTGCATCGGCCATAATCGACACATCAGGAAAGTTTTCGCGAAGTATTCGTATTACTTCAACATCCCAATCAGGCTTAATTTTTACCTTAATACGTTTATAGCCATCTTTTACTGCATTTCCTACAACCTCAATTTGTTTTTCAATCGAACTTTGAATTCCAATACTAATGCCTACCTCAATTTTTTCCTTGTTGCCGCCAATTGCAGATGCCAACGATTGATTTGTCTCTTGAGCGTAAATATCCCAAATAGCACCTTCTACTGTTGACTTCGCCATATTATTTTTTCGTACCCCTTTAAATAGCTCACTTACCTCATCGGGATGTTTAATTTCTTTATTCAAAATTATTGGTATTAAAAAATCCTCAAGCATATGCCAATTGGTTTTCATCGTCTCTTCATTGTACCAAGGAGCATCAAAAGCTACGGATTCTCCCCAACCAATTGTTCCTTGTTCATCTTTTGCTTCTAATAATAAAAATTCTTTTTCGACAAACGTACCAAAGCTTGTAGAGAACGGGTTTTTTAATTTCATTTTTAAATGACGAACTGTAATTTCTTCTATTTTCATTTTAGAATCCTCTCTTCTTTTTTAATGATAACTATTTTTAACAAGATAACTTTCCTACTTTTCATATATGTTCTTGTGACAATAGCTAAATCAGCAATTTAAGCACCTTTCATAATACTACCATTTTTAATATCTGTTAAAGTTGATGTACTGGTAAAAGTACTCCCCCAAAAACTTTTTCGAAAATGATAGTCCTCATTACTTCAACCACCAACTTTACCTTTTGTTAATTAAGGAATAATAAATAAGTTATTCCCTCTTCTAAAGGTGTATAGGCTAAAACTTTTATTTTACTATAAAAAACTTGATTCCAAATTTTAGAATGTTACAATTTAGAAAAGTTTAATGAGTACAAACGTTGGAAATTTAACTAGTTGTAAATAAAGGGGTTATAGTATGACGCGACAACGTATTGGGGTGCTGCTTGGGGGAGTGTTGTTATTAGTTATTGCGATGGGTATTAGTCGTTTTGCATTTACACCTATTCTACCGTTCATGCGAATTGATGAAGGACTTTCATTTGAAGAAGGTGGTTATTTAGCATCTAGCAATTATATTGGTTATTTCGTTGGTGCTCTAGGTGCAGGTTTTATATATCGAAATAAAAAGAACTTTTTACTTCTTAATGTATTTATAAATGTTGCCTCTATCTTAATGATGGGTTTAACCCATTCGTTTTGGTTATGGTTATTATTACGTTTTATTGCCGGTGCAACTGGTGGATATATTTTTGTTTTAACTTCTAGCATTATTATGGATTATTTAGCTTCACATTTACTCTCACGTTGGTCTGGCTACTTGTTTACCGGCATTGGGTTAGGCATAGCTATCTCAGGATTAATTGTCCCTATTATTGAACAAGTATTTGCATGGGAAGGAACTTGGATTTGGCTTGGCATTATATCTACTCTATTTTTCACAATGACTCTTTTCTTATGGCGACACATTACCATTCACGATGGAGAAAAATTGCAAAAAACAAGTGATACTAAAATATTTAAAGGATTTATGCCCTGGCTGATTGTTGCCTATGGACTAGAAGGGCTAGGATATATTATAACTGGAACTTTTTTAGTAGATATTATATACAATATTGAGAGTTTAAGAGCGTTTGCTAGTTTTAGCTGGGTCATTGCTGGAATTGCTGCAGCTCCAGCAGCACCAATATGGATGGCGATGATTTCAAAATTTTCTACTGTTAAAGTATTATCAACAGCTTACATATTACAAGTTATCGGGATCTTACTCCCAGTAATTTCTCAAACAGCTTGGAGTGTTCTTTTGTCCGCCTTTTTATTTGGCTTTACGTTTGTTGGAATTGTGTCACTTTCAACTGCTTATGCACGCGAATTATTTCCGAAACAAAGTGGTGCTGTTGTTTCTGCACTTACAACGGCCTATGCTCTTGGTCAAATTGCCGGGCCAATATTAGCAAGTAGCGTTGAAGCCTATTTTAATAGTTTTAAAGCACCCCTTACATTTGCAGGATCAATCGTAACATTTGCACTTGTAATTTTAGTTTTTGGAAAATTCTTCAGCAACCGTAAACAACCACCTAACCTTACCTAATTATAAAGTTAAAATTAAATTAAACTGCACTTTCACTTATTAGTTTTAATTCTACTAGTGGAGGGGCAGTTTATTTTTTATTTATATATTTGATTAGTTCTTTAGCAATTCATGGCATGTACAGTGAATTATAGTTTCACGAAAAGTATCTTTGTCAGTTATACGAGAAATCACATAAACACCTATTTTCTTCTTTCGGGACTCCTACCTATAACTTTCTTCTGCAGTTAAAATAACCTCACAAATTCCTAGTAAACATTCATATATTTTTTGTTGTTATGGCTATCTGTCCATTCATTTACTCTATTATTCGAATACTATGTACTGAAAGGAGGTGAAGGAATGAAATGCAATTGCCGCCATAACAATCACTATCCTAATCATTCTCATAAAAAGCATGAGATAGAAGAAAGAGAGGATGATCAACTGTCAGAACTAGACCAACTTATGAAACAATTGCTGGATTCTGTAAGTGAAGAAAACAATGCAGAACTACAATATATTGAAGAAGTTAAATCTCACTTTGATTCATTTGAACATCATAGGCATTGTAAAAAATGTACGCATTCTTCTCCTGGAAGGAAATTAAATCCACATCATAAAATGTGTAAATGTATAATTCCATATATCCTAGAATCTATTATTGAAGAAGTTAATGAGAAACGTAAGAAATGTCATTGCTGCGATCCTTGCAAATGTAAAAAGCACATTAAAGTTGCTGAGAAACCAAATAAACAAAATGCTCGAAAATTGTCTGTGTGGGTAGACAATGATTCCTGCATTACTGAGCGTCCCAACTCTAAGCCGCGCAAAAGTAAGCATCAATGCAAATGTACATTCTCTACTGCCGAGGAGATGGAATCCGAATTCTATCTAAAGCCTCATAAAAAAAGGAGAGATATGCCAGAAAGCATTTGGCTATCAGATCTTTTATCACTTCTTAATAAAAAAGGAATGTTAAATTTAGATGTATTATTCGCTACAATAGCTGCTGAAGGGAATATGGATTTCTCTGAGGAATCTTTTGATGAAGAGTTTCTCTATCATTTTTTTGAAAATGATTTTGATTGGAATTGTTACGACAAAAAGGAATTCTACTATGGACAATTGCCGCTAAAGAAAGTACGCAAAAAACGCCTTTCTTAATTCATAGGATTTAAATTACATCCACAACCTATTCACCGATAAACTTTTATGCCTATTTCCTTCTACAATAGGCATTCTTTTTTAGTATTTTAATAGAGCGTATTCATTGACTCCATAATGTCGATACATATAATAAAGTTTAGTTTGATTCAAGTAGTAAATTTTTAACACTTTTGTTTTCGTGAGGAGATCCAACTATGAATCCCGAAACCTCAAAAATTACCCTAGTAATTTTATTAAGTAATTTATTTATCTCTTTTATTGGCATTGGACTTGTTATTCCAGTAATGCCAACGATTATGAATGAAATGTCGCTAAATGGTTCTATTATGGGCTATATGGTGTCTGCTTTTGCCATCGCTCAGTTAGTATTCTCCCCGTTTGCAGGTAAATGGGCAGATAAATTTGGCCGTAAAATTATGATACTAATTGGTTTAGTTATTTTTAGCCTTTCTGAGCTGTTATTTGGTTTAGGAAATACAGTGGAAATATTATTTATATCTCGAGTACTTGGTGGTATAAGCGGCGCTTTTATAATGCCGGCTGTAACAGCATTTATTGCAGATATTACGACGGAAAGCTACCGTCCAAAAGCACTTGGCTATATGTCCGCAGCAATTAATACAGGATTTATTATTGGACCTGGGATTGGTGGTTTATTAACAGAATTTGGTGTGCGCGCTCCATTTTTTGCTGCAGCCATATTAGCAATGCTTGCTTTTATTCTATCGTTTATATTTTTGAAAGAACCTGACAGAAGAGAAAAAGAAACTGTAAACAATGTAAAAGAGAAAAAAGGCTTCCGGCAATTTCTTGTTCCTATATACTTTTTTGCATTCATTTCACTTTTTGTTAGTTCCTTTAGTTTAGCCTCGTTTGAATCATTATTTAGTTTATTTGTAGACCATAAATTTAGTTTTACACCTACCGATATTGCTATTTTAGTAACAGGTGGAGGACTTGTCGGAGCTGTAGCACAAGTTTTATTATTTGACCCATTGATAAAAAAGGTTGGAGAAATCGGACTTGTACGCTATTGCTTAATAGTATCCGCACTTTTAGTATATGCAATGACCGTCGTTAATTCATATTGGTCCGTTATGATTACATCATGCATTGTATTTATTGGGTTTGATTTAATTCGTCCTGCAATTACTTCTTATTTATCAAATATTGCAGCCAATGAGCAAGGATTTATGGGCGGCATGAACTCTATGTTTACGAGCCTCGGTAATATTATTGGACCGATTATCGGCGGCGTTTTATTTGATATAAACTTTAACTTCCCATATTATTTTGCAACTCTAGTACTAATCATCGGAATCATAATTTCGATGTTTTGGAAAAAGCCTAAAACTCTCTATAATTAAAAAACGGCTCCTAAATCGGTAATATAATACCGATTAGGAGCCGTTTTCCCTATTTATCCTTTTTACGTACAGCTATTGTACTAATTTACTTAGTTTTCTTCTGCTATTTTTGAGTAACGCTTTGTATATAACAGTTTGAAATATCCAAATGTAATCACTAAGAAAGCAATCATGAATCCAATCAATACACCGTAGTTTTGCATTAAGAATGATTTATCGCCAGTAGAAATACTTGATTTAAACGCTTGAACAGTATATGTCATCGGCAATAGCTTATTAAATACTTGTAATGGTGACGGGATTAACTCTAACGGGAATGTACCAGCACTTGTTGTAAGTTGTAAAATTAATACAACAATTGCTATAAAGCGACCTGGATCGCCTAAAATCGATACAAGCATTTGAATTAAAGCAAGGAATACGTAGCTTGTAATTAATGCAGTTAGTACGAAATATCCAAAGTTTTGCACCTCAAGACCTAAGCCCCATTTTACAATTACTACAGTCAATAATGTTTGAATCAATCCAACAAATGCTAATACAGTCACTTTACTTGTAAACCAAGCAGCTCCACTTTTTGGTCGGATAGCCGGCTCTACAAGGGGGAACACAATTGAGATTAATAAAGCCCCTACGAATAACCCAAGGGAAATGAAATATGGTGCAAAACCTGTACCATAGTTAGGCACATGGTTGACTGATTCTTTGTCTACCTCAACTGGACTGCCTATCATATCATAAGTGTCTTCATTTGCATGAACTTCGTTTACCTTCTCACTTGCATCGTCTAACTTGCTGGATAAAGTTGCTGTACCATCTGCAACCTCGGTTGAACCATCGGCTAGTGTTGCAGAGCCTTGAGCCAACTCACCAGATTTTGAAGCAAGCGTTGTTGTACCTTCATTTAACGTTTTTGAGCCACTCGCCAATTCATTTAAGCCTGAAACTAATGATTTGGAACCTGCAACAGCAGTTTCTGCACCAGCATTTAATTCACCTAATTTTTCAGCTAGTGTTGCATTACCTTCCTGCAAACCGTGTACACCTTCTAGTAAGGCACTGCTTTTTGCTGTTAACTCATTTGCACCTGCCAACACTTCCGCTTGGCCTTCAGCAATTTGCGTTGCACCGGATTTCACTTGGTTTGCACCAGCCTGCAGCTTTTCTGTACCATCTGATAAAGATACTAAACCATTATGCACGCTTGAACTGCCTGCTTGCAGCTCTGCCAATGTTTGCTTTATGGCTGTTGATTGCTCTTCAGGAAGAGACGCCAACACTTCTTGTAATTGCTGTGATAAAGCAGAGATGCCTGTTTCTACCTTTGCAGAACCATCAGTTAACTCGCCAGCTGCTCCATTTAATGTACCTGCACTATCTGCAAGCGAAGCTGCACCAGTACTGATTTGTTGTTGTTTATCGTTCAGCGTAGCTAAGCCTGATTCAACCTTAGCAACCCCCTGTGTATATTGGGATAAGCCTTGCTCAAGGCTCTCAGCTCCATTTGCTGCCTGTTGTGCACCTTGCTGCAATTGTACAGTACCATCCTGCAGCTTCACTAAACCAGTTGATAAATTATTCGCACCCTTTGCAGCTTCACTGGCACCCTGTGTGATTTTATCTGTGCCATCTGACAATTCAATCGTACTTGATGCTAATTGTTCTAGATACCCTTTTAAATCTTTTGCCCCATTAGCTACTTTTTGAGCACCCTCATCCAGTTTCAAGGAGCCGTCAGCAGCCTCTGAAAAGCCATCGCCAAGCGTTGTAATGGAATCAAATAATTTTTCCGCAAACGTTGACGTAATTTGTGCATTCACTTCCGCCTGCACACGATTCATTGCTGTTTCGCCAATTTGTGCACCGAGGAAGTTTAATCCTTCATTCGGAATATAATTCATGACTAATTTAGATGGTTTATCATCTAATATTGTTGTTGCATGCTCAGAGAAATTTGTTGGAATTTCTAAGATCATATAATAGTCTCGATTGTTTAAGCCCTTTTCAGCTTGTTCCTTTGAGACTTCAATAAAATTAAATTGCTCGCTATCGACAAGCTTATCAACCAAGGTGTTTCCTAAATCTAATTTTTCCCCGTCCATTTCAGCGCCTTTATCCTCATTGACAATAGCTACCGGTAAGTTAGGAAGGCCTGCATATGGATCCCAAAATGCCCATAAAAACATGCCAGCATACATGACTGGGATAAATAAGACAGCGATGATTGGGATAAGCATTTTCCTTGTTTTTAAAATTTTCAGCCATTCCGCTTTAATCATGTTTTTTCTCACTCCTATACACTCTGACCAAAAACGTCATTCAGTCAATTATAGTTAAAAAAATATCACACGTTCCACAGACTACAATGAATCACGAATCGGCATCCTCTATAGTGTAGGTGATGCCTTTTCATGTTAAAACTAGTCCCCGGAAAATGGTTTCCTTGAAAAGATTTAAAATCTTTTCTTCTGGTATGCTGTCACCGTGCAAATCATGCCAATCAACAACAAATGCCAGATACGCCTTGAACAACAAGTAGCTTACTAACTGGGTATCACAATCTTTAATTTCCCCTTTATCGATGCGCCGCTGAATTAACTTTGCCACATACGATAAAATTTCACTTTCGATACGAATAAGCACTTGTTTAACCGCCGGCGTCCGTAATTCCTTTTCCTCCTCTATCAACTTCGCAAATAAAAGATGTTTTTCACGGAACTGCAGCATTTTCATTAAAGCATTGTGCGCATTGTCCATAAAGCTAGCTGATGCATCTAAAACAGCATCCGCTTCGGCTTGCATTTCCCGTATAAGAGACATGACTATTTCTTGAAATAGAATTTCTTTATTCGCAAAGAATGTATAAATGGTTCCTTTACCGACATTCGCAATTTTCGCTACTTGTTCCATTGTTGTCGCCTTATAGCCAAACAATGTAAAAGATTTTGTAGCTGCTTCAAGAATTTCCTGCCTACGATCCATTCCCAACATCCTTTCTAGTTAAGTTATGTACAGCATACCGCACAAAAAATGACCGCAAAACCATTTTGGTCATCCGGTCATTATAATATTCCTATCTCAGCAATAATGCAAGTATTTATTTTGGTTTTTTCAAATTAAATTTTATAGTAATCAGAATAGCTTTGTGGTACATAGCAATCAAGGGCAATGTTCATTACCGTGAATACAGTACTGATTTGTAAAGGAAAATATGCTCCTTTTAGATAGCGGAAAGAAGATTAGATTCATTTTAATTATTTAAATTTTTTCCTTTGGCTTTCTTTCAAAAAATAAAACAAGTAAAGCAAAACTAAATCCTAGTAATAAAAATGGCAAGCCGATTACTAATGCACCATTTTTATCAAAAAGACTTCCACCTAAAACTAGTACTAAAAGATAGGCTTGTAAAAAGGCTACTAAAACACAGCTAGCTATAAATACTCCACCTCGAAGTGAATTAAAAATCCTCTCAATGACATATTTTATTCCGAAATAAAAAGGCAAAATAATAAATACATAAGGAGGTATAATGTAAAAAATAACAGCAAACAAAATATCATTCGGTATAGTTCTTTGATAAAGGAATATCCAAGATATAACCCCCAGTAACAAACTCACAATAAAAGGAATTGAGCTAACCAAAATTAGATAGAAAGGTTTCATTATACCACCTACTATATATTTTTTAATTAAAAATAAATTAATAACGAGACCATCAAGGGATAATCCAAATTAAATTCATATCTGACTGATAAGTAGTATAGTTGAAAGTTTTAGTTCCAGAACTTGAACCATCTGGATCTAACATTATCACATTTGAACCAGAATACCCAGTTCCTAAAACATAGTGCCAGGAATAAGCTGATGACCCAAAGATAGCCTCCCATATATTTGTAAATCTAATTGCCACTGGATGGCCTGAATTAATTAAATTTTTATACGTACTATATTTATTTGTAGCAGAGGTACGAGCCACATCAAATAAGTTTGAAGTTAAATTTAAGTTTAAATGTTTTCTAAGCCCATCTTCAAAATTAGCTAATGAAGTACCAACAGTACCTGTTTTCATGTAACCTGAACTCGCTAGGTGATTTATAAATTTAGCATCTCCACCATAATATCCGCTATTATTAATAGACTCATACCCTATTGAATAATAATAGTTTGACATCATTACCCCAACTGCTGGTCCACATGATTTCCCTGGTTGTAATACACCTGAAGATCTCTGGTATACTCTTCTAACTGGTAAAGGATTTGAGGCTAGTGGCGTTATAACTGAAGGATTACTATTTTGAATTGCTGATTCAGAGTCTGTAATATTATTTTCCAAATTTCTTTCACTAACTGTTTTTAACTCCAAGTTTTCAATTAATTCAATTTCCTCTCTAATCGAGTCGGTAGAGTCTTCGTCCGAAAGATTATTCAATGTCATTTCATCCTTCAACTTATCAATTAGTTCCGTTTTATTTTTTTCAAATGTTTCGTTTAATTCAATAGTATTCTTTGCTGTGACAATTGACACAGGATTTATAAAATAAATCTTCTCTCCTGAATTTTGCTCAACATCTTCATTCATAAAAGAACCTGTTCCAAATGAAAATATAGTTTCTACATTTTCAGAAGCTGAGACTACAATATACCCTATATTTTGCCCTTTCTCATTGATTATAAAGTGATAACCTAATAGACTATCATCGACATCGTAAATTAAGTTTTCAAAAACCAACTCTCCATATTTCCATGTTTCGGTGTATATACTATTTGCTTTAAATTTTTCAGCTATTATTTTTGCATTATCTAATTCAATGATATTTGCTTTAGCACTAATATTATTAAATGAGATGATACTAAATAATATAATTACTAAGAAGCTAACAATAAATTTTTTTATTTCCATTTCCTCGACCTCTTTGATTTTACCATATTATTACATTGAGGAAACAAAATGTAAATAACTTGAAATTAAAAAGCTTCCTTTGACCTGTAAAAACGACAAATGACATTGAATCTAAGCTAAATTTTAGAACACATTTTTAATTTTTTTGTTAGATAAAAACGTTTTATGAAGTATTTTTCATACTATGAATAGCTACCGAATGTAACATCATTAGAAGGTTTTTACACTCTCTATATCGAATAAAAAGATTTGGATGAAATATGACAGCATATTACAAAAGAGAGAATTAGATTGCGATTAGAAAATATACTGTAATGATGATTACTAGCATCTTTCATTGCGTGTAATTTCACCATGTATATGCTTCTTTTCAATCACCATCATAAAGGGGGAACTTCATTTGACTATGAAATCAACAAGTTTAATTAAACAAACTGAAAACTTTGGTGCAAACAATTATCATCCACTACCAATTGTAATTTCAGAAGCTGAAGGGGTTTGGGTAAAAGACCCTGAAGGCAATAAATATATGGATATGCTTTCCGCTTATTCTGCATTAAATCAAGGCCATCGCCACCCGAAAATTATTCAGGCATTAATCGACCAAGCGAATCGCGTAACACTTACATCGCGTGCGTTCCACAATGACAAGCTTGGCCCTTGGTATGAAAAAGTTTGTGAAATAACAGCGAAAAACATGGTATTACCAATGAATACAGGTGCAGAAGCTGTAGAATCTGCAATTAAAGTTGCTCGTCGCTGGGCATATGAAGTAAAAGGTGTGGAAGACAACAAAGCAGAAATAATTGGCTGCAACGGGAACTTCCACGGCCGTACAATCGGTGCTGTTTCGCTATCTTCTGAACAAGAGTATAAACGTGGATTCGGACCGATGTTGCCTGGATTTAAATTAATTCCTTATGGTGATGCTGATGCCCTTAAAAAGGCAATCACACCAAACACTGCTGCATTTATTGTTGAGCCAATTCAAGGCGAAGCTGGTATCATCATACCTCCAAAAGGCTTCTTAAAAGCAGCTGAACAGATATGCAAAGAAAACAATGTATTATTTATTGCAGATGAAATCCAAACAGGATTAGCTCGTACAGGAAGAATGTTTGCTCACCAATGGGATGATGTAACCCCGGATGTAATTATCCTCGGAAAAGCACTTGGGGGCGGCGTAATGCCAATTTCTGCTGTTGTTGCAAATAGTGACATTCTTGGCGTATTAAATCCCGGTTCACATGGATCTACTTTCGGTGGAAACCCGCTTGCCTGCGCCGTTTCACTTGCATCTCTTGAAGTGATTGAAGAGGAAAAACTACTAGATCGCTCACTTGAACTTGGCAAATACTTCGTTGAACAACTACGAGCAATTAAACACCCGGCTGTAAAAGAAGTTCGAGGAAAAGGCCTATTTATCGGAGTTGAACTAACAGAACCAGCTCGTCCTTACTGTGAAAAATTAATGGGATTAGGATTATTATGTAAAGAAACACATGATTACGTAATCCGTTTTGCCCCTCCATTAATTATTACGAAGGAAGAAATCGATTGGGCAATAGATCTCGTGCGCAAGCAATTCTCATAATAGTGCGCCATTTAAAGCGGTTATTCGAAATATTATCGAATAGCCTTTTTTTTCGTTAAAATAATGGTGAAGATATTAATTTTTAAGGAGTTAATTATGAAAACAATCTACGTTTCTGGCTATCGTCCACATGAACTTGGAATATTTAATGATAATCACCCTGGTATCCCTATTATTAAAAAGGCAATAGAAAATGAATTAAGAGTATTATTGGACAATGGCTTAGAATGGGTTGTTATTAGCGGCCAACCAGGTGTCGAAACATGGACAGCAGAAGTCATAATAGAATTAAAAAATGAATATCCTAATTTAAAATATTCTGTTATTACCCCATTTTTAGAACAAGAAAAAAATTGGAATGAACAAAAACAACAGAAGTTTCATTTCATAGTAGGTAAAGCAGATTTTGTTACAAGTGTAACAAAACGCACCTATGAGGCACCCTGGCAATTTATCGAAAAAGATAAGTTTATTATTTCCAATACTGATGGCCTACTTCTTGTATACGATGAAGAAAACGAAGCATCACCGAAATACGTTAAGAGCCTAGCACAAAAGTATGCAGACCTTCATAACTATAAAATAATAGAGATTAATGCATACGACCTTCAAGTCATCGCAGAGGAAATGCAGAGGGAGGAATGGTGAACCATAGTTTCATAAAACATTCACCCCTTATTTATTAAATATTCTGACACCTCAAACCTTTTTTTTGTTATACTTATTAGAAATATTTTGTACAAGAAAAGGAGCTGAATCTATGGAAGATTTCAAAATGGTCATTGAACCTAAACCTATTAATATATCTCATGATACTTATAGAAGAGAATGCTGTTACACAAGAGGATTTCATATTCCACACGAAGACTTTGTTGAAATATTAGAGAGCATGTCCCATGACACAAGAATCTATTTTGATTTTCATAATCCTGGGAAAGCCATTACACCTGGAACCTACTTAAATGGACATTCCGGCCTTGCAAGATCCATTGTAAACTACTATCAAAACAAGAAGGACATTGAAGTCAATGGAATTAATAACGGGAAAGATTTTTATGTTAAAATTATTTAATTTCGAGGTGATAATCAAAGTGAATACCAATTAAAAACACCGCCTGTTCGTAAAGCTAAGTAAGCTTTTCAAACAAGCGGTGTTTAAATTTATAAATTATTTCTTTTGAATTGTAATTGTCCATGCAGCTTCATCAGTCTGCTCAAAATTCGTTACTGTGTGCCCTGCTTCTGCTGCCCAGCGAGGAATAGATTCAGTACCTTGAGTACAATCAAAATCCACAACTAATTCATCACCTGAATTAAGTTCTTCAATAGCTTGTTGCGCCTCAATTAACGGAAATGGACAAACCATTCCTAATACTTCTAATCTTTTTTGCATAAGAATCTCCTCCTAAAATTAAACTGCAGCTACTTGCTCTTTTAATTTTGCAGCTTTGGCTTTTTGACGTGGACGAACATAAACAAAATAAGATGCTGTCCAAGTGCCTAAAATCATAAAGATTAGACCAATCCAACCTTGCCAAGTCATTGCGGCTGTCATAACCAAACCATTCCCTATTGAACAACCACCAGCAAGACTAGCGCCAATTCCCATTAAATTACCGCCAACAAAACTGTTTATTCCTGTTTTAACATCAGGCATTCTAAAACGAAATTCTTTGCTTCCTTTTGCTGCAATAAATGAGCCCGCGAAAATACCTAATACTAAAAATACACCCCAGTTAATAAACGTGCTATCGCCAGTTGTTAAATATTGAAGAATATTTGCTGATGGTGTAGTAATTCCAAGACCAAATACACGGCCTGTTGCCGCACTTAATGGCCATGCAATTAATGCAATAACCCCAATTAAAGCCGCCGTAACAAACGGATTCCAACGTTTTTCAAATAAAATATGAGCTAAACCTGTACGTTTTGCTTTCAACGCTGGAATTGCAACTTTAGGCTTTGTTAATTGTTTAAATAAGATAAACGCAACAATTGCTACAAATGGAATGATAATAAACCAATGATTTATTCCAAAAGTATCTGCAATTGAGTTTGTTGGTAAGACTGAACTTCCTTGAATTTGCTGATTAATTGGTGCTAGTACGCCTGATTTCATAATAGTACTCATCAACATATAACCTGCTAATGCAATCCAGCTGCCGATAAGCCCTTCACCTGCACGATACCAAGTACCAGTTGCACAGCCCCCAGCTAAAATAATTCCGATACCAAAAATAAACGACCCGACAATTACAGCAACAATTGGCAATGTTCCTGCAGAGTATTCAAATACTCCCATATCTATTAGTAAAAAGACTCCAACACTTTGTACAGCAATAGCTACTAACAATGCATAAAACATGCGATTGTTTTTAGCTAAATACATATCGCGGAATCCACCTGTTAAACAAAAACGGCCTCTTTGCATTACGAAGCCAAGCAATGCGCCGCAAATTAATCCTGTTATTATCATATAAGCCATAAAATCAGCTCCTTTAATTCTTAGTAAAACAATATGAATATAATACATTGTATGCGACTCAAATTTCAATAGTACATAATTCCTATTAATTTTCTAGAAATTATTATAATTACTAGTTTCATTCTGATATATTTCCTTCTATTCCCTTTTTATAATTTTTTGGAAAATATTAATTGACAACCCTAGTGATAATGATTATCATTATCGTATATTGTTGCTTCTTATTTTCGAGATACCCCCCTCAGAATTCTCGAATAATTTTTATGAAAAATGGCAAATCTATCTTGGGTTTGCCTTTTTCTATTATTACTTCTATTACTGGGTATAACTTACATATAACTATACAAAGGGAGTTGGTAGAATGGATTATCGTATTGAAAAAGACACAATTGGTGAGATTCAAGTGCCTGCTGATAAAATTTGGGGAGCTCAAACACAAAGAAGTAAAGAAAATTTCCAAATCGGTGAAGAAAAAATGCCGATTGAAATTATTCGCGCATTTGCAACATTAAAAAAAGCAGCTGCTATTGCAAATAAAAAACTAGGCAAATTATCGCCAGCTAAAGCAGATGCAATTGTAACGACTGCCGATGAAATTTTAGCAGGCAAATGGGATGACCATTTCCCTCTTGTTGTATGGCAAACAGGTAGTGGGACACAGTCTAATATGAATGTGAATGAGGTTATTGCCTACCGTGCTAATCAATTGTTAGAAGAGCAAGGCATTACTGAACATGTACATCCAAATGATGACGTTAATAAATCACAAAGTTCAAATGATACTTTCCCTACTGCATTGCATATCGCAGCTGTACAAATTGTTGAAAACTACTTAATGCCGCGGCTTCAACTGTTAAAGGAAACGTTAAAAGAAAAGTCAGAAGCATTTAATGATATTATTAAAATCGGCCGAACACATTTACAAGATGCAACTCCTTTAACTTTAGGCCAAGAAATTAGCGGCTGGCACCACATGCTCGTAAAATCAGAAAAGATGATTAAAGTAAACACTGAATTTCTAAAGGATCTTGCTATTGGTGGTACTGCTGTTGGTACAGGCATTAATGCACACCCACGCTTCGGTGACATGGTAGCAGAAGAAATTAGTACATTAACAGGAAAGTCTTTCGCCTCTTCCGAAAATAAATTCCATGCTTTAACAAGTCATGATGAAATCGTCTCTGCTCACGGTGCACTAAAAGCACTTGCTGTTGATTTAATGAAGATAGCAAATGATGTTCGATGGTTAGCAAGTGGTCCTCGTAGTGGAATTGGTGAAATTACAATTCCGGAAAATGAACCAGGAAGCTCCATCATGCCAGGTAAAGTAAACCCTACACAAAGTGAAGCAATGACAATGGTTGTTACACAAGTAGTTGGAAATGACGCAACAATTGCATTCGCGGCTTCACAAGGTAATTTCGAATTAAATGTATTCAAGCCTGTTATTATCTACAACTTCCTGCAATCTGCACGCCTTCTTGCAGATGCAATGAAATCTTTCAATGATAACTGTGCAGTTGGTATCGAGCCGAATATGGAAGTGCTTGAGAAAAACCTTGAAAATTCTTTAATGCTAGTAACTGCATTAAACCCATATATCGGGTATGAAAATGCTGCAAAAATCGCGAAAAAAGCTCATAAAGAAGGATCAACTTTAAAAGAGGCTGCTATTTCATTAGGTCTTCTAACGGAAGAACAATTTGATGAATACATTGATCCAAAGAAAATGATTTATCCAAACGCAGAATAATCTCTTTACCCTAAACCGTCCGTATTACGGGCGGTTTTTTATTCTATAGAAACAGGCCATTGAATAAAATATAATCAATAATAAGAAAGAAACATGGGAAGGTATTAATCAAATGCAATATAAAAAAATAAAACCTAAAAAATTATATGAGCAAGTTGCAGACATCATTGAACAACAAATTTTAAACAAGGAAATACTCCCTGGGGAAAAGCTTGACTCAGTGGAGCAACTGGCAAAACATTTCGAGGTTGGCCGCTCTGCTATTAGAGAAGCGCTCACATCATTGCAAGCGAAAGGGATTGTTGAGATTCGACATGGAGAAGGTACATTTGTACGTAAATTGGGGGCTGAAGATATTCAACTACTTATACCTAGTTCACTTATTTTTGATAAGGAACAAATTAAAAACATTTTTGAAATTCGAAAAATACTTGAGCTTGGTTTAATTGAAAATGCCGCAAAGTTCCGGACTGAAGAACACCTTGAAGTATTACGCAACACTTTACAAATTATGGAGAAATCAGTCTTTGATGCAAACACCAGTGGAGAAGCTGATATTTTATTTCACCATACAATATCAGAAGCGGCAAATAATCCTTTGCTAGTTACGATGCTGCAAAATGTTTCAAGTACGATAGCACAACAAATTATTCAAACTCGAGAACTACTATCCTATTCGGAACGAGGAGCATTGCTGCAGCTTCATCAAGAACATGTTGATATATTTAAAGCGCTTCAAGAACAAGATTCACAGCAAGCTAGCAATGTAATGAAAAAACATTTACTGCATGTGGAAAGTCTTTTGTTTAATCACTTAGAAAACAAATAATCCCTTAAAATAGATAAATTTATTCTATTTTAAACTTTTATTCTATAGTCATCATATGAGCTGTTGACTATAAATAACATAAATTGTAAAGTGTTCTTAATAGGGGGGATTTTATGAAAGTTTCATTATTTGCAACCTGCTTAGTCGATATGTTTCAAAGCAACATTGGCAAAAGCACCGTTGAACTTTTAGAGAGATTAAATTGCGAAGTAGAATTTCCAAAGGAACAAACTTGCTGTGGGCAGCCTGCCTATAATAGCGGGTATGTAAAAGTATCAAAAGAAGCAATGAAAAATACGATTCGAGCATTTGAAAAGTCTGAATACATTGTCTGCCCTTCCGGCTCGTGTGCCAATATGATTAAGGATTATGAGCACATCTTTCAAGGAGACTCTGAATGGCAGGGTCGTGCAAAAGAGATTGCTAGTAAAACTTTTGAGTTAACTCAATTTATTGTAGACGTTCTTAAAGTAGAAGATGTAGGAGCAAAGCTTAATGGAAGAGCAACATATCATCCATCTTGTCATATGACAAGGTTGTTGCAAGTAAAAAATGCTCCATTAACACTCCTTAAGCATGTTAAAGGACTAGAATTAATTGAATTGCCTCTAAAAGAAAATTGCTGTGGATTTGGTGGGACTTTTTCCGTCAAAATGGGGAAAATCTCCGAAAAGATGGTAGATGAAAAAGTATCGTCGGTGCAAGAAACAGATGTACATTATTTAATCGGTTCTGATGCTGGGTGTTTAATGAATATCGGTGGTCGAATTGACCGGAAAGATTTAAATATACAAACCTTGCATATTGCAGAAGTTTTAAATTGTCATTAGTTCATTAATCTTTTAGGGGGCCTTTTCTATGGCAATGAAAATATCGAATGATAAATTTACTGATAGATTAGAAACAAATTTAAAAAATGACTTTATGAGAAATGCTGTTGCTTCTGCTCAAGAGAGGTTGCAATCCAGACGAAGCCTGGCAGCGGAAAGTTTAGGAAATTGGGAAGAATGGCGAAATCATGGTGAAGAAATTCGTCAACATGTTTTACAAAATCTTGACTACTACTTGTATGAGTTAAGCGAAAATGTGTCAAAACGTGGTGGGCACGTATTTTTTGCTCAAACTGCTGAAGAAGCTTCAAATTATATCGTTTCCATCGCAAAACAAAAAGAAGCAAAGAAAATCGTAAAATCAAAATCGATGGTCACGGAAGAAATAAATTTAAATCAACATTTAGATGAAATCGGCTGTTCCGTTGTTGAAACAGATTTAGGCGAATACATTTTGCAGCTTGACGACCACGATCCACCGTCACATATTGTAGCACCTGCTCTTCACAAAAATAAGGATCAAATTCGAGAAGTTTTTGCCGACAAAATCGAATACACAAATACTTCGAAACCTGAAGAGCTAGCATTGCATGCTCGTAAAGTATTAAGGGAAGAATTTTTATCTGCAGATATCGGCATTACTGGCTGTAATTTTGCTGTTGCAGAGACAGGTTCCATCTGTTTAGTAACAAATGAAGGCAACGCTGATCTAGTATCCGCATTGCCAAAAACGCAAATTACGGTAATGGGAATGGAACGTTTAGTGCCAACGTTTGAAGAAATGGAAGTACTTGTCAGCATGTTAACTAGAAGTGCTGTCGGTCAAAAGCTAACTAGCTATATTACAGTTTTAACAGGAGCAAAACAACCTTTTGAAGTAGATGGACCGGAAGAATTTCATCTCGTCATAGTCGATAACGGACGTTCTTCTATTTTAGGCGGAGAATTCCAATCAATTTTACAATGCATCCGTTGTGCAGCATGTGTTAATGCTTGTCCAGTTTATCGTCATATTGGAGGCCACGCATACGGCTCCATTTATTCTGGCCCGATTGGAGCAGTTCTCTCCCCTCTTCTTGGCGGCTATGATGATTATAAAGAATTGCCTTATGCATCTACTTTATGTGGTGCATGCACAGAGGTGTGCCCGGTGAAAATTCCGCTTCATCAATTGCTTCATAAACATAGGGAAGTTATCGTTGAAAAAGAGGGGCGCGCACCACTAAGTGAAACTGCCTTAATGCAGGCATTTGGTTTTGGAACTGGCTCAAGCACTGTCTATAAATTAGGATCGAAAGTGGCCTCTACTGTTATGAAGCCTTTTGTTAATGAAGAGAAAATAAAAAAAGGACCTGGACCGTTAAAAAACTGGACCGAAATACGCGACTTCCCTTCTCCTGAAAAGGAACGGTTCCGTGATTGGTTCGAAAAACGGAACAAAGGAGGTAATCCATCATGACGATTCAAAACCGAGATTCTTTTTTACAAACGATATCCGAAAAATTAGGACGTACTGCACCTCTTACCAAAAAACCTGAAATCCGTTGGAATCATCTGCCTCAGCATGAAGTGTTAAAAAACACATCAAAGGATGAATTGGTTCAAATATTAATAGAGCAATGTCAAAACATCCATACTTCCGTTCACCTTTGTGATAGTGCATCTTTAGCTGAAACCTTAAAAATAATTTTTGATCAATATGGCAACGGCTCGATTATATACACTGACGACAATCGTTTTAGTGAGCTGCGAATTGATTCTTTCTTGCAATCCCAGCCCGAAAGCTTCAAGTGGCAACCAGAATTATTGGAGCAAAACATAACAATTGCAGATCAAGCGAATATTGGTATAGTCATTAGCGATGTTACACTTGCTGAGTCAGGTACGATTATGTTGCAAACAAACGAAAAGAAAGGTCGTGTAATTTCTTTCTTACCAACAAACTCGATTGCCATCGTGCCAAAAAGTTCAATTGTTCCACGCTTTACTCAGGCTGCTCAGTTTTTAAGAAGCATTGACGGACCAGTATCTTCATGCATTAACTTCATTACAGGTCCGAGCAACTCGGCAGATATTGAAATGAACCTAGTTGTTGGTGTTCATGGCCCTGTTCAAATGACATATGTGATTGTTGAAGATTACTAGATCAAAGCCTATTAAGTAGAAATAGAACAGGGCAATGTTAAAAAACGTCATTTTTCTTGATAAAAAATGACGTTTTTTACATGAAGAAAATTAATCCATTCCGTTACGCTTCCACCCTTCACTCCAATCAATTTTCATAAGTTATCCGATTCTAATGAATTCTTTCAAATAATCTACTTATTGTTCTTCACCAACATCATCCAATAAACCATGAATCTAAATTCCCCGTTAGAAAGTGAAAAGATAGTTATGTTTTTCCTAGTAGTTTAACCCTTACGCTCTTTTAACAGGGTTTTCCTCTAATGCATCACCTTTTTTTGATACAGGAGCATTTTTGCCTAAAATAACTGAAATAACAACAATCAATGCTATAACAATAGTGAAAAATGTGATAGATTCACCTAGAAATACTGTCGCAAATAAAATCATTAAAAATGGCTGTAAGTACTGAATTTGACTTACTCTTGCTATTCCACCCATAGCCATTCCGCTATACCAAGCAACATATGCTAAAAATTGACTAACTACTGCAAGATAAATAAAGCTAATCCAAGCTTGAAAAGGTGCGTTGATCATTTCTGTTGTCAGATTAAGCCCAACCGGAATAATGAAAAATGGAGCACCGATCATAATGGCCCAAGCAATCACCTGCCAGCTTCCCAGCTCTTTTGCTAATCTTCCACCTTCCGCGTAACTAAGTCCTAGTATAATAACTGCTGCAAGTAAAGCTAAATCCGCAAATTGCAATTGTCCAAATCCAAGATGAAGTGCATACATAATAACAGCTAGGGAACCGATGACACTTGAAATCCAGAATTTAATAGACGGCACTTCACCTGCTCTAAACATAGCAAATCCAGCTGTTGCTAATGGCAACAAGGCTAATTCAACCGCTCCATGGGAAACAGGCAAAGATTCCATTGCCCAAGAAGTGAGGAGAGGAAATCCTAAAACTGCTCCTAAAGCAACAATCGCTAGGCTTTTGAATTGGCGAAGAGAAGGAAGTTTTTCTTTTCGAACAATCAATACCAAAGCTACTAAAATGGCGGCTACGACTGTTCTACCTAAACCAACGACAGTGGTCCCAAAATACTCTACTGCAATACTCGTAGAAGGGAGCGTTAAGCTAAAGCAAATAACACCTAGCAATCCCAAGAGTAATCCAAATTTTTCTCTCTGCATCCTTACCCTACCCCCATATTAATCTTTATCATATCTGTACCATTTCCTTCCTTTACGAAAAACAGTTTTGATATAATTAACATAATAACGGGGTACAAACAATAAAAACATTCTATTTTCACACATCTGTACTGGTACACATAGGAGGGGCGATAAATGAGCTCAAAATATTTGAAAATAATGGGGGAAATTAAGCTTAGGCTTGCAAATGGATCACTTATTGCAGGGAGTAAACTCCCTTCTGTTCGTCAGCTATCTGAGCATTTTTCATGCAGCAAAAATACAGTTATAAAAGCATATACCGAACTAGAAAAAGAGCATTTAATTTATTCTATTTCTAAAAGCGGCTACTACGTTGTGAATGAATATCAAAATGCATCGAATGAAAATGAGGTCATTGATTTCTTATCTGCCGGTCCGGATAAAAATGTTATGCCTTATCTTGAATTTCAACATTGTATAAATCAAGCAATTGAACAATATAAAGAAGAGCTTTTTACATACTCTGATCAACAAGGTTCTTATTCATTACGTGTACAGTTAGTGAAATATTTGCAGGATTTACAGGTGTTCACTAACCCTGAAAGATTAATCGTTGTATCCGGCTCGCAGCAAGCTCTTAATTTATTAGTTTCCATGCCATTTCCAAACGGAAAAAGAAATATTTTGATAGAACAGCCTACTTATTTTGGATTTATTGAATCCATCTCCCTTCACCAAGCCAATACCTTTGGAATTGAGTTATCGATGAATGGAATCGATCTTGATCGTCTGGAATACATTTTTCGAAATAATGATATAAAGTTTTTCTATATTATCCCGAGATTTCACAATCCACTTGGACATTGTTACACGAATAGTGAAAAGAAAAAAATCGTGGAACTAGCAGAAAAATACGATGTTTATATTGTGGAAGATGATTTTTTAGGTGACCTTGATCCAGATACAAAATCGGACCCCTTTTTTGCTTTTAACCCTTCTGGGAGAGTGATTTACATTAAAAGCTTTTCGAAAATTTTCCTCCCGGGATTAAGGATTGCTACTGTCGTTCTCCCGCCATTAATGATTAACAATTTTTTACGATATAAATTCAGTTCTGATTTTAATAGCTCAGCTCTTTCGCAAGGTGCTCTGGAAATTTATTTAAAAAGCGGGATGTTTAATAGTCATCTTAAAAAAATAAAAGAGGTATACCGTACTAAAATGCAAATCCTTCTAGATGCTTGTGAATTATTGCTGCCAGATAATGCTTATTATTCTAAACCAACTTCAGGATTTTATCTTTCCATTAGTTTGCCAGGGAATGTGACAGCAAAACAGATAGTTCATATGCTTAACGAGCAGCATATTTATGTTGATGATGCATCTAGATTTTTTTTACCAGAATTCAAAAAGGAAAACCAACTTCGACTTAGCATTTCACAAGTGGAAGAGAGTAAAATTAAACTTGGCGTGGAACGACTTGCTCACTGTATTAATTTAGTTGCAAACAGGAAAAATAATATTACTGCAAACAAATTTTTAACCTTGTAGATTGGATGTTAAGAATTAATAAAGAACTTTTAAATAATGAGAGCTATCCAAAAGTTCGAAATAATAACTTTTAGGACAGCTCTCTTTAATAAGGAACTTTATTTCGATTTCTTAGGCACTCCATCATTCTATTAAACGTAGTTCCATTTACATGATAATAGACTTGTTTATTTCATTTGCCTTCCATCCAAAATTTGAAAAAGCAACTTATTGAAAGTAATTTTTTCAATAGTTTCTAATTTCATTATTGCACCAAAATATTGCTGAGCCGTAGTAAAAGTAATAAATGCACATAGTTCACTTATTTCTTCTTCAGTAAAATATTCCTTTAAAATATTAAAATGTGAATCGGATATATCACTTCTATGTTTTAAAAAAGCTTCTGCAAATGTTACTGCAATCAATGTTTTTTCATCAAACATAGAAGGATCTGGTTTTCCTTTTGCTGTGAAATATTCACAGCCATTACTTTGGGCTAATGTCCTTCTAACTTGTTCTTTTAATTCAGCAGAGAGCAGTCCATCCTTTTCTAGAACATCTCCTAACTGCGACCACCTTGCCATCACTTCTTTGTTATATCCTAAAAGCCTTTGAAAAGGAGTTTCTCTAAATTTAGATTCAATAATCCTTGTCATATAAGGTACCTCCCTGTTATATTTAATATGATTTAATTATAATAAAGCAAAATATATAATCACATTTAATTCAAAACAAATATTAAATTAGTTCTTTATGAAATTAACGAATACAGGAGGATTTACATTAAAAATGAAAATAGATGATATTGATAAGAGAATACTGGATGAATTACTAAATAATAGTCGTTTATCCATGAGTGAACTAGGAAGAAGGGTAAATTTATCTTCTCCATCCGTAACAGAAAGAGTAAGACAAATGGAGTCATTTGGATTAATAAAAAAATATACCTTAGATGTTGATTACGAAAAATTAGGTTTGCCGATACAATGCATAATAGAGGCAACGATTAAAAACGGAGAATATAATTCTTTTAGAAATTATATAGAGAAACTTCCGAATGTAGAGTTTTGTTATAGAATCGCAGGAAATGCCTGTTATATGCTGAAAATGCAATTTGAAACTCTTGCTAAAGCAGAAGAGTTTATTGATAAAGTCAGTCCCTTTGCACAGACTGTAACACATTTTGTTTTTTCACGTGTTCAAACTAATATAAAATTTGATTCTAATTAAAGTTATAGTAAATATAATCATAGGTTCCTAACCTAGATTAATAAAGGCAACCATCATTAATAATTCCTATTCTATTCGTTCATTATTAAAAACCACTTGCTTCCTCTAAAATAGGAGAGCAAGTGGTTTTTTCTTTATTTGAAAAATAATGTTTTAAAATAATTTTTAACGTTCAAAAACACCTACTACACTAATTATTTTGTTTAGTTTTACTTCTTTCACCTATTTTCATATAGTAAGAATGTCGAAAACTTTTTTAGAGGAATTTTATTTTAAGGAATAGAACTTTATGGTTTAAATAACCTTTTGAAAGGACTTGCAATATGAATCAATCAATTTTATGTGTTGGGGAATGTTTAATCGACTTTTTTTCTCATGAGGCAAATGTCAGCCTTAAGAAAAGCCAAACTTTTATAAAAAAAGCTGGTGGTGCTCCCGCTAATGTTTGTGCAGCAATTTCAAAATTAGGTGGAGAAGCTATTTTTTTAGGTAAAGTCGGGGCCGATCCATTTGGGGATTTTCTTGAAGAAACATTGCAATCTGTGGGTGTACATACAAATCTGCTAGTAAAAGATTCTTCATCTCCTACAACATTGGCGTTCGTGTCATTAGGAGAAGATGGGCAAAGAGATTTTGTTTTCAATCGAGGAGCGGATGCCAATTTAACATTGGATGATGTTCCTTTAGAAATCGTGGGTGCAATGAAAATAATACATTTTGGTTCAGCAACGGCTCTATTAACCCCCCCTTTTAATCAAACATATAAAGAAATATTTACTTATGCAAAAAATAATCGCTGCTTTATTTCCTTTGATCCAAATTTTCGAACTGATTTATGGCAAGGGCGGGAGGAGGAATTTATAAAAATTATTCTTAACTATCTACCACATTGTGATTTTTTAAAGGTAAGTGACGAGGAATTATTTTTATTAACGAAAGAAGACAACATACAGAAGGCTGTTTCTATATTGCATCGATTGGGGGCTAACTGTATTGCAGTTACTCTCGGGAAGGATGGAACTTTCCTATCATATAGCGGCGAATCAAGTACCATTAGTAGCATCCCTATTAAAGCAATAGATACAACAGGAGCAGGAGATGCTTTTGTTGGAGCGACATTACATCAATTAAGCAAACTTGAACATCCAAAGTCCATTTCATTCACAGACTGGAAAACCATCATTCATTTCAGCAACAAAGTCGGGGCAATGGTTTGTGAAAAAATGGGTGCAATCGAAGCGATACCTTCTTTGGAAGAGGTTTTATCACGTTAGTTTTTTAGGAGAAAAACAACTCGTTTTTCTCCTTTAATAAGCTTCAATAACAATTGGTCCAAGAGTAATTTTACTTTCCTCCATTCGTAGTTTGAGAGGTGACACATCCTCTGTTATATAATCTTCATTTCCAACGCCCTTAATACTAATTCCATCTAAAGACAAACTTGATGTTCTTACAGCTAAATAATATTTTCCCTTTTCTAATATGAAGCTTTCTTCCAATTGAGAAATGTCTCCAGGTTGAACATTTTCTAAATTCGCTATATCCGGATAACCCGACTCATAATATACTTCCATTTCTTCGTTATAAAGAATAAAGTTTATTTTGTCTCCTGAATATTGAAGGAGTTTTGTTTTTTTACCTTCATAAGTAAACTTCACAAACACTTTAAATTCTTCTTTTGCTTTTACGTTCATTGGTGCTGTCACTTGCAGCGTAAAATCTGGGCTTTTAATACTTGAAGTTATAGGTTTACTATCTAGTTCATCTACTTGATGACTACAGCTTGTTAAAATGTTTATTATCACAATCAAAACAAAAGTAACAAGACAAATTTGCCTTTTAATTGCTATACACCCCATTCTTACTTATAAAAATACCCCTGATACAAAGTAGACGAATGGATTTTACAGAACGTTACAAAGAGTTTAGTATACAAAAGAAAAGACTATCTTGTAATGTTGCTTACAAGACAGTCTTAGAAAAGTTTATTCAGCCTGAATAGTTTGTGTATGCATTGGATCTTCTTTTTTTGGTCCAATCATATTAAATACAATGTTTAATAAAATTGCTGTTAATGAACCACATACAATCCCGTTTGATGTTAAAACAGAAAGACTTGCAGGCAATACCTCGAAAATATTAGGCACCATAACAACGCCTCCACCTAAACCAACTGCAATTGCCGCAATCATTGCATTTTCCGGCGAACGCATAATTTCAGGAGCTAACATTGTAATCCCCTGCGTTACAACCATACCAAACATCGCAAGCATCGCACCGCCAAGCACTGCAGTTGGAATAATTGTTGTTAAAGCTGCTACTTTAGGTAAGAAACCAAGCGCTACCAGCATAATTCCAGTGATAAAAATAACTTTGCGTTCCTTTACCCCTGTCATTTTAATTAACCCTACGTTTTGAGAAAAAGTAGTGTATGGGAATGCATTAAAAATACCGCCAATAATAGATGCCAAACCTTCTGAACGATAACCACGAGATAAATCCTTCGATTCAACAGGAGTTTTTGTAATATCACTTAATGCAAAATAAACACCAGATGATTCAACTAATGAAACCATTGCTACTAACGTCATCGTAATAATCGCACTAATGTCAAATGTTGGTGTACCAAAGTAAAACGGTTGAACCATATGAAGCAAAGATGCTTCTTCAACTGGTGTAAAATCTACTTTTCCAAGAAAAGCAGCAATTACTGTTCCAAAAACAAGACCTAATAAAATAGAAATCGAACGAACAAATCCAGTTGTAAAACGATAAACAATTAGGATAAATACTAACGTAAGTAATGCTAGAGTAATATTAAGAGCTGAACCAAAATCTGCTGCCCCTTGTCCACCACCCATATTATTTATCGCAACAGGAATTAAAGAAATCCCGATAATTGTTACAACAGAACCCGTTACGATAGGTGGGAAAAACTTAACCAATTTACCAAAAAAGCCTGAAATTAATACAACGATTAAACCTGAAGCAATAATTGCTCCGTAAACTGCTCCGACGCCCTTATCCGTCCCAATGGCAATAATCGGACTTACAGCAGTAAAAGTACAGCCTAGTACGACAGGTAGTCCAATCCCAAATATTTTCCCTCTCATAACTTGTAACAATGTTGCAATACCACACATTAAAATATCAATCGCAACTAAATATGTCATTTGTTCAGAGTTAAAGCCTAACGATCCACCGATAATAATAGGTACTAAAATAGCTCCCGCATACATTGCAAGTAAATGTTGAATACCAAGCGTAAATGATTTTGCGTTTTTCACAAAAAATCCTCCTAATTTAGGCTATCAATCTAGTTAATTAATCTAAAAATTCTACTTGTCCATTATCTAAAGACTTAATTCTTGCTAATGATTCAACTCGAATACCTTGCTCTCGAAGTAATTGTCCACCTCGTTGAAATCCTTTTTCAATGACAATTCCTACACCGACTACCTTTGCACCTGATTGCTTTGCAATATCTAACAACCCTTTTACTGCCTCTCCATTTGCTAAGAAGTCATCGACAATTAATACATTATCGTCAGCTGTTAAAAAATCTCTTGAAACGGAAATCTCATTTGTTTCCTTTTTTGTAAAAGAATGAACAGTTGATGAATAAAGATTGTTTGCTAATGTTAATGATTTACGCTTACGAGCAAAAACAACTGGTGCACCGATGACTAAACCTAACATCGTAGCTGGAGCAATACCAGACGATTCAATCGTTAATATTTTTGTTATTACCTCATCTGAGTATCGGTTTGCAAACTCTTCTCCAATTTCCTTCATCAGTTGTGGATCAATTTGATGATTTAAAAAAGTATCCACTTTTAACACCGTATCTGATAATACTTTTCCTTCTTGTATGATTTTATCTTTTAACAATTTCATAGGTTGAAGCCCTTCCTTTCAGAAAATCCTTTTTGGCAATAAAAAACTCGAAAAACTTATTCCACCTCTATGAGTAGAACAAGTCTTTCGAGTGTATGTTCGAAAGTAAATAGAAAACAAATCGTCCAAAAACAATAATAGGACATCCGCCATCTAAACTTTTTCTCTCATAGTCGACTTATTTACGGTAAGTCGGTAGAAACTTGCGAGCCATATTCCCGCCATTATATGAGTGATATTTTACCAGCTAATGTAAAACTAAAGCTGTTTAATTTAAATATTTTGTTAAGAATGTTCCCATTATAAACACGGATTTTGTCGATTGCAATAACATATTAAATAATAAAACGATTCAAATTATTCGGAAATTAGGAGCAAAACGTGTATCTTTTAATAAAATTGTTCGCTTTTCACGTAAAATTAATATGATTCAGGAAATATTTCACTGTAATATTCGGTTGATAGTAGCTTTAAATTTTCCAAAAGAGTTACCTTCTTTTCCAAAATAACTCATACTCCTACTTACAATAATATTTATATTTTTTCCATTCTTTAACGGAAACTTGGCGAGTACACCCTTTTGTTCTAGTTGCTGAACTGTATCGTTTGTACTTACAAAATCGATTAACCGATCTCCAAAATGTTCAATAAAAGCTTTATATGCAGAAGATCCTTGCAAAATAACAATTTCTGGAGCAAATTCATTTAGCACTTCTTCAAAAATTTGCAATCCTCTTTTGTATAATGGATGTTCCTGTTTTTTCATTTGCTTTAACATTTGAGCATTCTCAGTAGAAAGGCAATTCACATTTGTTAAGACGACATTTTCGTTATATCGTTCTTTCATCCAAGAAACGAAGTTCAAACTGCCTTTATATTCACGGCTTGCACCTTGCAGTTCCTGTGTAAAAGTTTCTTGAAATAGCTTTCCATCTACTAAAGAATCAACATATAGCTTTAAGTTATTCATAGCAATTTCCAAATTCACCTCTGGGCTTGCACCAACTAAAAAGACATTTGATTTATAAGGATTCCCGTCAGCTTGAAAAGGTTGAAATGTTATGTTCCCGGTTTCACTATCTATTACCCATTGTTTAATTACTTTATAAAATCCCATTGAAACTGTCATATTCTCGACATCCTTTACCTATCAATCTTATTGACTGCAGACTATTATCCCCATTATACCAAGTATTGATTTAATAATTGATATCATTTTACCTATTTCTTAAATAAAAAAACGACAAAATTCTAATTTCGAATTTTGTCGAGATTTTTTAGTGATGTTCTAAATCACATTCTTCTAGTGGAACAATTTTTGTTTTATATTTTATTTTATATCCTAGCCAAAGTGCTAAAAACAGCGGAATACCGATATAAGAAACAGCTACGCCATACCAATCAATTGAATCTCCTATAAACGCAGTGTAGTTTTGTCCAATAATAACAATCATACACACAACAAATGCAAATAGTGATCCGAATGGAGCTAACGGTGCTTTATAAGGCAGCTGGCTAATATCAAGACCCTGTGCTACGTACGCTTTACGGAATCGATAATGGCTAATAGCAATTCCAATCCAAGCAATAAAGCCCGACAAGCCGGAAGCATTTAGAAGCCACATGTAAACGAGGCCATCTCCAAAGAAGGAGGACAAGAATGCTAAACACCCTACAGCTAATGTAGCAAGTAATGCATAAACCGGTATGCCACGCTTACTTAGTTTAGCAAATATTTTTGGAGCTTTGCCGTCTACAGCTAGCTGCCATAGCATTCTTGAAGATGCATATAGTCCTGAATTACCTGCTGATAACATTGCCGTTAAAATAATCGCATTCATTACTGAAGCAGCAAAGGCAACTCCTAATTTATCAAATACTATTGTAAATGGAGATACGGCAATATCTTCAGATAATAGTCTTGAATCAGTATAGGGAATTAATAAGCCAATTGCTAAAATAGCTAAAATATAAAAAAGCAATATTCTCCAAAACACTGATCGAACAGCCTTTGGAATATTTCTCTTTGGATCGTCTGTTTCACCTGCTGTTATCCCTAAAAGCTCGGTACCTTGGAATGAAAAACCTGCAGCTAAGAAAATTCCAAAAATCGTTAAGAACCCACCATTAAATGGCGCATCTCCAACAAAGAAGTTTTCAAAGCCAATTCGATCATGGCCACTTAAAATCCCAAAAATCATTAAAAATGAAACGATGATAAATACAATGACCGTTGCGACTTTTATCATGGCAAACCAATATTCACTTTCCCCATAGGCTCTTACAGATAATAGGTTGAATGTTAAAATAACAACGATAAATAGTACTGTCCAAAGTACAGAAGAACTATTTGGAAACCAATATTTCATAATGAGTGTAACTGCTGAAATCTCTGCTGCAATTGTAATTGCCCAGTTGTACCAGTAATTCCACCCCATCGCAAAGCCAAATGCAGGGTCGACGAATTTTGTTGCATACGTACTAAAAGAACCCGACGTTGGCATATAAGCTGCCATTTCTCCTAAACTTGTCATTAAAAAGTACACCATAATACCAATTAATGCATAAGCAACAAGAGCACCGCCAGGACCGGCTTGTGCAATCGAAGCACCACTAGCCAAAAATAGGCCTGTCCCAATTGTCCCGCCTAGTGAAATCATTGTAATATGGCGACTTTTTAATCCCCTTTTTAGACCTTGCTCTTGTTTTTTATTATTTGTGTCATTCATGTTGAAATCTCCTTTGAAGTACACTAACTTAGAAAAGCGCAAGCGCCCTGCATCTGTCGCTATCGCTTTCGATGCAGAATAAATTTGTTTAGCCCCGACAAGCGCTGGCCGACAAGAACGCCACGTCCTGTTGCATTGTCGGCACTTGTACATCCCTGTACGTCGGAGGGCCCAAATCGAAAGCATCTTTCCAGCTTTCGACCGAGGGCAGACCGCGACCTCAAGGGGCTGGGCGCTGGAGCTAGACATTATTAAAAATTTTTAAATTTTACTAATCAGTAAAAAATAAAAACCATCTAACTTAAGATGGTATTTTTAATGATTATTAACACTATCCCAAATCAGTTTGAAGTTGTATGATTAAGATTGGTTCGTTTCATAGTTTATCATGGAATGAGTTTATTTACTATTTACTTGATACATTTGGAGGCAACATATGTCTACTGTTAAAACAACAACTCATCAAAATAAAAAAATAAATATAAGCTCAACAACGGTCTTCTTTGTCATTGCAATTATTTTTCTAGCTACTACGCTTAGAACTCCTTTAACGGGAGTTGGACCAATAATCTCAATTATACGTGATGAACTTAACATTTCAAATGTACTTGCCGGGTTTTTAACGACCATTCCGTTATTGGCGTTCGCAGTATTTTCACCACTAGCTCCTCGAATTTCACGTAAATTCGGAATGGAGCAAACATTATTTTATGCAGTTATTTTACTAACGTTAGGCATTATTTTACGTTCACTAGGCACTACTTCTTTTTTAATTTTAGGCACTGTTCTGATAGGTATTGGCATTTCTTTTGGAAATGTGTTAGTACCTAGTCTTTTTAAGCTTAAATATCCACTTCACGTAGGTCTTTTAACAGGAATTTACACAGTTTCAATGAATATATCAGCTAGTATAGCGTTAGGAATCAGCAATCCAATAGCTTCTAGTACTTCTTTTGGCTGGCAAGGTGCCCTCTCTTTTTCAATTATTCTAACAGCAATTACACTGATTGCTTGGATTCCGCTTCTGCGGGGACAAAAAGTTGATTTAACTGCCATTTCCGGCGATAGTACAAAACCGGCGGAGAAGAAGCTTTGGAAAACGCCGTTAGCATGGGCAATTGCAATTTCAATGGGATTGCAGTCACTACTTTTTTATAGTTTCACTGCGTGGTTACCTGAAATATTAATTTCACAAGGAATGAGTGCGCAAAAGGCTGGCTGGATGGCTTCAATTATGCAAATGTCACAAATCCCAATGACTTTTCTTATTCCAATTATTGCAGAGAAATTGAAATCGCAGCGGCCAATCGTCATCTTTTTCACATTGTTCTATTTAATTGGATTAACTGGACTCTTTTTTAAATGGACAGACTTAACAGTTGTTTGGATGATTTGTTTAGGGGTTAGTGGAGGCGCATCATTTGGTGTTGTTGTAATGCTGTTTACTTTACGAACAAAAACAGCATATGAAGCTGCGCAAATTTCAGGTTTCGCCCAATCTATTGGCTACCTACTTGCAGCAGTTGGACCAGTTTTATTCGGATATTTACATGATGTAACAGGAAGCTGGAACACATCAAATATAATATTTATTATTGCATCAATGATACTGTTTGTTTCAGCCTATATTAGTGCGAAAAATCGATATCTATAACACAAACATATGTACCCTTTTTATGTTACAATAAAATAAAGTAAAACTTCAATCAAGGGGGACCTCTTCATCCTCTACTGATTGTTAGTGAAACAGTCCCGCTTTGACGGTAAGGCATTTTAAGGTGTCGGCCTTGCTTCACGTTAAATAGGGATATATGAGTAAAAATAAAAGGGGTTAAGCAGTTTGCGAAAACGCAAAGAAAAAAAGAAAAAGCGAATTCGTTTTTTTCCTTTATTAATAATTTCCGTAGTCGGATACGGTGGTTGGTATTATACAAATTCAATAAATGGTATTATTGCCGCTATTGTTTTATTCATTCTCTTTGTTATTAGCTTTAAAATTTGGCGTAAAACGAGAGGCTATGCAAGATTAAGAAAAGCAGGAATTAAAGAAATCGATGCAATGTCTGGGGAAGAATTTGAGCAATATTTAGGCCATCTTTTTAAAAAGCGTGGGTTTAAAGTATCGTACACAAAGGCTTCCGGCGATTATGGCGCAGATTTAATATTAGAGGACCGAGAAGAAATTATCGTCGTACAAGCAAAGAGGTACTCTGGTTCTGTTGGGGTAAAAGCTGTTCAAGAAATTGTCGGTGCATTAAAAATGTATGATGCTACGCAGGCTTGGGTTGCAACAAATAGCTATTTTACAAAACAAGCAGAAAAATTAGCTATGACAAATGACGTTTATTTAATTGATCGAGATGAATTAATTGATATGATCTTAAATAAAAAATAAAAACTAAAGCTATTTAAAAGTTCTTTATTACTTTTAAATAGCTTTTTTAATAAGGCCTTTTTTGATAAAAATAATTAGGCTTTTTAATAATATTTGCAATCGGCTTATGGAAAATGTGTGTTGCTGCTGGAGACATTGGTGGAATTAACCAAGACCAATTACCCGTAACTTGACGATTATTATCTTCTTCCTGTTGTTCAAATAATTTAAATTGTTGAGCAGCCGTATGGTGATCTACAATACTTACGCCGGCTTCTTTAAATGAATGCAGGACAGCAACATTTAATTCAACAAGCGCCCTATCCTTCCAAAGCGATATATTAGAGTTAGTATCAAGTCCGATTATTTCAGCTACTTTGGGCAGTAAATTATAACGGTCAATATCAGCAAAGTTTCGAGCCCCAATTTCAGTACCCATATACCATCCGTTAAACGGGGCTGCATGAAACTCGATGCCGCCGCAGCTTAATTTCATATTTGATACTATTGGTACTGCATACCACTTCAAATTCAAATCCGTCATTTTTTCATAATGAGGGTGGCGAATTGGTACTTCTAATATGTATTCTTTTGGTATGTCAAAAATTTTCGGATCATTTTCTGCTATTTGAATTACAAGAGGCAGTATATCAAACCCTGTTCCTTCTCCTTGCCAACCTAATTGTTGGCAAATTTTTGTGAATTCAATTGAATGTGGATCTCCTAAAACGCCACCTTCCGTTTCATATCCTGCATATCGAATTAATTGGCAGTTCCATATACGCACTGCATTTGACTTAAAAACAGTTATTGTCGGCCTTATTTTTCCATTATTAGTTGCGAAGTTTATATGGCGAAGAAGTGCCATATATATTTCTTCTTCTGTCTGTAATTCGCGTTCATCAAATACATATAATGACTTCCAAAAGAGTCTTCCAATACATCGATTACTATTACGCCAAGCAACTCTTGCACCGAATGTTAATTCCTCAGTTGTTGGATAATAATCGCTGTCACTTCGTATATCTTTCATTCTATTTTCATACCATTCATCGGAAAGACCCAATTCTTCTTTATACTGTTTTAGAAATTCAGATGTCTCCTGTATATTCATTATCAATCCCCCGTTATCTCAATTTTAGATTACTGAATTTCCTTATATCAATGATATTTAATACTGAAAAAAGATGTATTTTATATATATGACATAGATTATTCATAATAATTAATTTGCTGGGTGACCTCTCAAAAAATTAAAAGGTTATTAATTGAACAATAGAGCTTAAGTTATAAATCTTTTAGTTTTTTATTTAATATTAATGACCCTGGTATTTCTACAAGGTTCATTTTCAATTAGAACTATAAATTTTCAATAAGAATTTAATATTTTTATTGAAAATGTAAATTTATAAAAAAACCTCTTTAAAATTTTAAACAAAAAATTTACAATCAGATTTCGACTCTCCTCGACAAAATCATTATCAGACAACGTTTTCCCTATTAATAAGAAAGACACTATCCAGAAAAGCAAAAACATCTTTTTACTATTCTGCATTACTTTTAAAATATTTAGTAAAGGATATAAACTTCTTAAAAAGAATTATTATAATTTAGTAGATATTATGATTTAGATTTGTTATACTGACTTTCGAAGAGGTTAAAAATTAAATTTTAGGAGGTACATATATGACAAATAAAAACAATCAACGTTTAACTACTACTACTGGTGCTCCAGTTGTAAGCAACGATGATGTATTAACAGCTGGTCGTCGCGGCCCAATTCTATTACAAGACGTTTTCCTAATCGAAAAATTAGCTAACTTTAACCGTGAAGTTATTCCAGAACGTCGTATGCACGCAAAAGGTTCGGGTGCATTTGGTACTTTCACTGTAACTCATGATATTACGAAATATACAAAAGCAAAAATCTTCTCTGAAGTTGGTAAGAAAACTGAAATGTTCGCTCGTTTCTCAACAGTTGCTGGTGAGCGTGGTGCAGCTGATGCTGAACGCGATATCCGTGGTTTCGCTCTTAAATTCTACACTGAAGAAGGCAACTGGGATTTAGTTGGTAACAACACACCTGTATTCTTCTTCCGCGATCCATTACACTTCCCAGATTTAAACCACGTTGTTAAACGTGACCCAAAAACTAATATGCACAACGCTAATAGCAACTGGGATTTCTGGACTAGTCTACCGGAAGCATTACACCAAGTAACAATCGTAATGAGCGACCGTGGTATTCCTGATGGCTACCGTCACATGCACGGATTCGGTTCTCACACATACTCAATGATAAACGAAGCTGGTGAGCGCGTATATGTGAAATTCCACTTCCGTACAGAACAAGGTATCAAAAACTTAACTAGCGATGAAGCTGCAAAAGTAATCGGTGAAGACCGCGAATCTTCACAACGCGACCTATTCGAAGCAATCGAGCGCGGCGATTTCCCTAAATGGAAAATGTATATCCAAGTGATGACAGAAGAACAAGCTCGTAATCACAAAGATAACCCATTCGATTTAACAAAAGTATGGTACAAATCTGAATATCCATTAATTCCTGTTGGTGAATTCGAATTAAATAAAAACCCAGAAAACTACTTCGCAGACGTTGAGCAAGCTGCATTTGCTCCATCCAACGTAGTTCCTGGTATTTCATTCTCACCTGACCGTATGCTACAAGCTCGTTTATTTGCTTATGCAGACGCAACTCGTTACCGTTTAGGTGTAAACCATTACCAAATTCCAGTAAACAAACCACGTTGTCCATTCATCGCTTACCACCGCGATGGCGCAATGCGTGTTGATGGCAACAACGGAAGTGATTTATCATACTATCCAAACAGCTATGGTGCGTTACAAGCTCAACCACAATACAAAGACCCAGCTCTTGCTTTAGATGGTCCAGCTGATATTTACGACTTTAACCAAGATGATAATAACTTCTTCGAACAGCCAGGTAAGTTATTTAACTTAATGACAGCAGAAGAACAACAACGTTTATTCGAAAACACTGCTGCAAACATGGAAGGCGTAGAAGAATTTATTAAACGCCGCCATATCCTACACTGCTACTTAGCTGATCCAGCATATGGTGAAGGCGTAGCAAAAGCTATGGGCTTAACTTTAGACGGAATGGACCTTTCAAATCCATACCTAACTAAAGTAGGTCAATAATTAACGATTTATTTTCATTGATATCCAATCCAAAAAAACGCTTCGTAATTCAATATGAATTACGAAGCGTTTTTATTATTATCCAAAGAGCATTGTAGATAAGTAAATTACAAACGTTACTGTTAAGCAGCTAACAATTGTTGAGAACAATACAGTTTGCGCAGCTGTATTCGATTCAATATCATATTCAAGTGCAAGGCTTGAGCTATTGCGAGACGTTGGAAATGAGCTTGCTATTAAAAGTGATTGTGCTACTACTCCATCAAGTCCTAATATATAAATTATTAATAAGGCAACAGAAGGCCCCACTATTAATCTTGTAAAACAACTGATTAAAATAGTTTTATTTAACATAGTTTTTATTTCAATTTGAGAAAGCTGTGCACCAAGTGTAATTAATGCAACGGCAACAAATCCATCTGAAATATGATCGAGTGGGATTCGTATTGTTTGAGGAATGTCGAAGTTCAAGACATTCAAAATAACACCCAATAAAAGTGCGTGGAGAATTGGCATTTTAATAAAGTCTTTTAAAATTTCAATACCTGATTTTGTTGCAGAAATTAGATTATATAAACCATATGTGTATGTAGTTATGTTTTGAAAGATCACTAGAATTACCTGAATGGCAACACCGATTGGCTGAGTAGCAAATATCATTTGAGCAACTGGAATTCCATAATTTCCAGAGTTAATTAGAACAACACTATTTTTGAAAACTGCAGATTCCATGCGATTAAGACCGAGTATTTTTGCAATAAAATGACTAAGAAGCATTTGACTTCCAATTAATAGGAGAATAAATATTGCAACCTGCCCTAAAACACTCATTTCAATAGTCGTTTCATATATGTTTAGTAATACAGTAACCGGCATAAAACAGTATGTAATTAAGTGTGACATCGCCTTTAAATTAAATTGAAATTTTCTCTGTAAAGCAGCTCCAATAACTAAAAGCACTAAGATTGGGGCGACAATTTGGAAGAAAATCATAGATAAGTAGGTCATAGTATTTTCCTCTAAATTTAAGTTTTTTATACTACATATGGAAATTTTATATCACCACTCCAATTTATTCAATAAAAGAAGGATGTTCCATAGTTTTTTACTTTTGGACATCCTTCTTACTTTAAATTATGGTGCAGTAATTAATATATAATTATTTTGATTATTTTCTCTATCCATAGCCATTACAACGTTACCGTATTGGTCAACTGTTAACAGATAGATTTTTTGTCCTGTAGTAAATACTTGACCTGAAACTGGTGTTTTAAGGTGAAGTACGAAGCTTCCCTCACTAATTGTACTTACATCCAGTTCATCTTTACCACCTGCTGTAACACCCTGTATCGTCGTACCCTTATCAACAACTCTAATAATATCATCCGCAGTTAAATCTTGCGCACTAACATTTGCCACAGCAAAGTAATATGTTTGCTTCCAATCTAAAGTTGTATTGATTTGAACTAGTAAATCCATTGTACTAGAGTATTTATAATTACCTACTGATGTAATATTTCCTGTTAATGCTCCAGCAAGGATTTCATTATTCGCTGTAGTAGTCGGATATTTATAGTGTCCTATTGCATTGTTACCAAGTGGAGTATTACCTTCAAATTTATTATTTCCACCAAATGCATCTGGTTTGTTAATATCTACTGCGTTCGCATCAATTACGACACTAAAGCTACTTTTCATTTCTTCATTGAATTTAATAATCATTCTTCTAGGACTCCAAGTATTTTTTGGAGAATTTACCGTATTCGGTTTAGTTTCATCATAGTAGTCTTCAAATACAAACGTATATTTAGTCTTATCAATTGGATTACCATCTTCATCTCTGATAACAAAGAAGCTCTGTGTTGGGTCATCTAATATAATCGATTCAGAGAATGTTACTAAGAATGTTTTATTCTCTTCATATGTTACAGATTCAAAGTTACCAGTTCCACTTAAGCTTGCCGGGTTATTTACTACTTCAAATTCTGCTCGGGATAATTTTCTTACTACCTCACCGATTTTTGGAGCAGTTCCATCTGTATAGAATTTGTACGCCATTAAGCCATCATGTTGTAATTCTTTACCTTGATTATTTACTCTATGGTTTTTATATATTGTAACGTTGCCAAATACATCCTTTGCAGCTAAATACAACATATAGTCTTCGTGTGGGTCTAGCCCATTCAGAGAAACACTGTTTCCTAACTCTCGCATTTCTCGTTTATTACCATTTTCTAAAATATAAGCCTTTAATTCATCTTCATCTGTTGGTAAAGCCGGGTCTTCTCCTTCTTTTCTAACAAGATAGTAATACTCACCCATCTCAGTTGATGTAAAGGAAAGTACAGCAGAACGATCCCCTTCATTTACTTTAACATCTACCCCAGTAATCGTTGGCGGCAGCTCATCGGCAATAAGAGGTGTAGATCGTACTTGCGAAATATTCCCAGAACGGTCTCGTAATACGATATATAAATCGTAGCTCTTATAAGGATTTAAAGCCGTTCTATTTGGGAATGGAATATTAACTGTCTGTTCTCCGAGCTGTGCCGGGTTATTTCCGTTGCTTCCAACAATGTCTATACCTACAACAGTATCACCAGACGTCACATTTAAGGTTGTTGCATTGTCTTGAATTGCTTTAATCATTTCTCGTCCATCAATAGCTGATGGGTCGATGCCTGATTCCATAATTACATAGTGATAAGTCCCAGCTTTATTGGCACGATACGTTACTAATGCCGCTGTCTTAGAAGGATTCACTTCCGGTTCACCTATTAACGTTAACACTGGAAGCAATGTATCGGAATGAATATATTCCGCTCTGTTTCTAGGCGTTGCCGTTGGATGGACATTGCTTGTATTTTCAAAGTCATTGTAGGCAATATCTTTTACGCTCGGAAGCACTGTCACAATTAAATTATCTCCATTTACAAAACCTGTTAATGAAGGAATAGTTAAAATGATTCGATTATTCGTTTTATCGTAAACAACTTTCTCAGGATAAATTTCTTCCTGTCCACTTGTATTAATAATACCCGTTCCTGATAAGAGGTAATTTTGAGTATTTTGTGCCGTTTCCGGGTCTAATTCTTCACTTACTTCAAAATAAAACGTATTTTCTTCATAATTTAATACATTAAGTTTTCCATCCACTATAAATGGTGGTGTATTATCTAAATCACCTGTTTTTACAGTTGCTTTCTGTGGTGGATCATTTGAAATATTCCCCCACTTATCTCTCATCACAACATATAATTCATACTCTGTGTTGTTTGCTAAACCGGAAGCGATATCTGTAACAAATCCATTTTCTAAATCTGTCAGACTATTAATCGTTCCTCTTCCATAAGGATTTCGAATAATATCCTCTGTTGTCGGATCTGGTGCAGTCGATTTAATTCGGATGTAATAGAAATACTCCCCAGGCTCACTAGGTCTAAAGCTGAACTCAATTCGCTGCCCACCATGCAATGGTCTAGCTGTTAAATTATTTACTTGAGGCAACGTTCCATCTGTTGTTGTAAATGGTTTACTTTCTACATTCGATACATTTTCTGCAGCATCAACTACTACTACATAAAGAATATATTCCTTTTCTTCTTCAAGTCCTGTTATTTCAAAAAATGCAGTTTGGTCTTCAATAACTTGACCGCTACCTCTTGCCCCAACGATGATTTCTCTTACTGATGGAGCCGATTGAATTCCTTTTTCTATATCTTCGGCACTGCGCACTACATAGTAATATGTACCACTTTCATTGGCAGTTAATTGAGCTTCTCCTCCATCACCTGATGGTATTACGTCTAAATCTATTATTTCTGGATTTGTGTTATCTGCTACTTCATCATCACCTGGGTCTTTGTCGACATCGTCACCATTTTCGTCTTCGATATCCCCGATGTTTTCGCTGTCATTGGTAAAGTCATCAAAAATATCGTTAACACCTTTACCTACAGGCAATATTGCCTTATCAATATATGCATTGTCACCGATATCAATCCAACCATAGCTATTGTCTACTGCTAATATGTCGATGTAGCTATCAGAATTGAAATATACATCGTAATAACTATTTTTATAAACTTTATCAATATCACTAGAGCCATACATGATAACTGAAGTGTCTGTTTCAATATACATCGTCTCTGCATCAGCATAAAGTTCAAACTGTTCAACGTTTTTTTGCACAGTTATACTGCCAAACTTTTTATCACCAGTAACATATGTACGATTTTGTTCAATAACTAAACGATTTACCGTACAGTTTGTAAAATCTACATATCTTTCTATTACCGGCATACGATCAATTACCTTTGATGAACCATTTTTAGATGGTTTATCTTTTAACTGCTCATTTTCATCTGGATTTAAAAACTCATTGTCTTCTGGCTCTGTTGGTTTTGTCCAATCAATAAATCCTACCCCGTTTAAACTAGCAATACGAACATTTTGTAATCTATTCGTATAGTAGCTTAATGATTTTCGAGGTGTTTCACCTATCGTTACTGTACCCGATAATGTCCAATTCTTAAATTCAACATAGTTGCCATTCACTATAAGCTGTCCACTATAGCTTGTGTTTTTACCATCAAATTGCAACTTTCTATTTTCAGAACCAGAAGCATTAATTGTTAACTTCGATAATGATTTGATTGTCTTTCCACTAAACGTACCTTCTACGTATGCATCTTTTAGAATAGCTTCATTACTTTCATTAAAGATTGAAGTTAGACTTGGATCAATTGAATATGGAACAGAGTTAATATAAACTTTGTTGCCTTCAATTTTTCCGACTGTATTTACAGCCATTCCTGAACCATCTGCATTTTCAGCTCTTACAATGAAAGTTGCCATCTGCCCACGTGTAATAGGATCGTTTGGTTTAAACGATACTGGAGAGACTCCCTTAGTAATATTTAGGTTAATTAATGTTTGAATATAGTAGGCATTACTATTATTACTTGGAACATCCTCGAAGTGATGAGTTAGCTTTGTTGCTACACTAAAACGATAGCCTAATGTTAGAATTTTAGCTATTTGACCGCGTGTTATCGGCTCATCTGGTCTAAACGTTTGATCTGAATAGCCATCAATTAACCCTTCCTGTACTAATGCTGCAATATATTTGTAAAATTGATAATTTGTTGGTACGTCTTTAAAGTTTGGATTTACTACGTTTTCTATATCCAACTTTAATGCAAGAGCCAGCATCTTAGCTGCCTGTCCACGTGTAACGATACTATTAGGGCGGAAAGTACCATCTGAGTACCCACTAATTATTCCACGATTCGTTAGTTCCATAACTGGTCCATAATAATCGGCGTTTGGGTTTAAGTCTTTAAATGTATTCGCAAATGTTGGCTGCGGAACGACTACAGCGACACCACTGGCAGCTAAAATGGTAGCAACAGTTGCCTTATTCAGCTTCTTAAACTTGCCTTTCTCCATTTTAAGAGCCTCCTTTAAGTTATTTTCTATTTAAAGTGATAGAATCTTTACCAAAAAACACACTATATGAATTATATCGGTTAATAACCACTATCCATTGATAAAGATATGAAAAAAATACAATTTTTTCAACCGCCCGCATAAAATCATTTTTAACTTAACAGAACTTTGGTAACTTCCTACATAAATGATTTATTTAAAATAAAATAATTTTATTGTCACATTACTGATGTTAGTATTGGATTAAATAATAAATATGGAGTGGCAAAAATGAGAGGAAATAAAAATAAAAGACACTTTTATATTTGCCTTTTTTTATCAGTACTTTTTACAATCAATTTAATAAAATCTTACGTGAATACCGGCAGTTTCCCAACTTCAAGCATCATATTCACAGTTATTGTTTACATTGCAACATTATTGGCTGCAAGTACTTTAATGAGTAAGAAGAGTTAAATTAAAATGTCTGTAAAGAGGGGATCCACTGACTGGACATTTTATTTTTCAAAAATTTTTGATATATTTTTTGTAAGATTTCTCTTTTATGGATAGAGGTGTCATTATGCTAAAAATAGATTATGAACTACTAAATGAAACAAAAGGGAAAGTAGGACACTCGTTAGAGGACGCTATCTGTAGATTATCAGAGGATTGGAGCGATATTTTTGGTGCAATCCTCCCCGCAAATTCTATTCTCGTTAATAAAGAAAAAGCTAGTAAACTTATATTTTCTACAGCTCAAAATTATTGGGGAGATGTGAATTTATTTTTACATGCAACTATTCAAGGGACATCAATCGATTTAGAAAATGCCAATGACCGATTGAAAGCCTTTTTTTCATCACCACAAGCGAAAAAGACTATTTTTGACTATTTACTTATACATAATTCATTTAAATTTGAAAACTTAATTGGCTTAGTATTTGGAAAAGAGATTAAATTTTCAAAGGCAGTCGGAGGTCTACACCAAATTTACTTATATCAAATTGGAAAAAAGTATTTAGTCCATATTATTTATAATGAGCACTCTAATTTCTGGAATGTTTTATTTACTAAAAAAATCTATTCTATCTTTATGCAGACACCCTTACATACAATCCAAAATGCGACACAACTTATGAAGCAATTTAAAGGTTTATTAGAAACACAATACACACTAAACCAATCTGTTATTATAACTAACCAACTTATCAAATATATTGATAATGAAAATATTCGTTCCTTTCAATTAAAAGAGCTTCATTTATTCAATCTCATATCACATTATAACGGTGGAAAGAGACATTTCCGAAAGTTAAATTCATTAATTGAAGACATAATTAAATCATGGGAAAAAGGCAAATGGGCTTTATCCGAAAAAGAATTAACTCTTTTAACATATATTTTGGCAATCACAACATCTACTCAAAACGATACTGAAAAAATAATTAAATATGGAAAACAGTTAATTCAAAATGATCGTCTTATTAACCATGCAATCGAATTGCTATTAGAATACAGTGATGTATTGCCGAATTTAAAACCGGAACCAACCACACTTGTAAAGAGGTATGATAATAACTATTTAGAGCAAGTTTTTTATATACTGATAGATGCACTTGTTCAAAGCAATCAATTTTCAGAAGTCGTTCAATTGCTTAAACAACATGAAATTGCTTCCTGTACCAGCATTTATGAATACTTTAATGCTCAGCAGTTTAATAAGGACTTGCTTCATCGAATTGAAGCAACTGTGCAGCGTGATATTGCTTATATTGTTCATAATTCCCCTCAATATGTGCTGCAATCCATAGAAGAATGGCTGGAGCATTACTATGATGAGAGAAGTCCATATTATGAAATTGCAAATATGACTTCAAATCATGTATGCAATATATTAAAATCTTTGTTTGCAACTGAGCAGTATGAGCTTTTTGAAAAATTAATGGAAATTTATAAAAAGTATTTTAAAATCGATGAGCATTTTATTAATTTACGAGATTTTGTTTCTGTTTATGTTAAAAATGAGTTGAGTACGTAAAAAGGATCGCCTCCATTTCAAATGAGACGATCCTAAAACTCTTTTATTGTAAAACCCCTCTATCCTTTAATGAAACAATTTCTTCTTTTGAATATCCTCGTTCTAGCAATAGTTCTTCTGTATGTTGCCCAAGTTTTGCTCCTACGAATTTATAGGTAGGTTCTACTTGGTTAAACTTAATTGCAGCTCCGATTTGTTTTTGAAGATTTCCGTTATGATCTGGTACATCTACTAGCATATTGCGAGCTTGTATTTGCGGATGTTCACAAGCTTCATCAAAAGTCAAAACAGGCTCTACACAACCATGGAAACCATTATTAAATATGTTGAGCCATTCAACAAAAGTTTTAGATAGAAATGCGTCTTTGACTGCATCCTTAAATCGTTTTTGTGTGTATGTTGAATCATTAAATGTACTTTGGATTAATTCGGGAATCTCCAACGCCTCGCAAAGCAGTTTGCGAAATTGTGGTTCAAGACTTCCCACTGAGAAATACCGCCCATCCTTTGTTTGATAATAATCATAAAACGTTCCGCCATTTAATATTTCTTCTTCAGGCTGAGCTACATGGCCGCTTCCTAAAAAAGCAGGTCCATATAATGCATTCATTGAAAATACTGCATCAGTCATAGAAACATCGATATACTTTCCTTCACCTGTTTGTTCACGATGTAGTGCCGCAGCAAGCACCCCTACCGCTGCGTGCAATGTCCCTCCTGCTATGTCTGCAATTTGAATGCCCATCGCGACTGGCTTTTTTCCTTTTAGTCGCGAATGATCGAGCACGCCTGCTATAGATAAATAATTATTATCATGCCCAGGTCGTTCTCGGTAAGGACCAGTCTGACCGTAACCAGTGATGGAACAGTAAATAAGCCTTGGATTTACACAGTTTAGCGATTCATAGTCCAATCCTAAACGCTGCATAACTCCAGGACGGAATCCTTCGACTATGATGTCATATTCAAGAATCAAGTTCTTCACAATTTCAACCGCTTCAGGCTCTTTTAAATTTAATGAAAGCGATTTCTTTGAACGGTTTAAGTATTGATGAATATAGGACTCCTTATGTTCATCATATGGCGGCATAATTCTCATTAAATCTACCCGACGAGAAGATTCTATATGAATCACATCCGCCCCGTAATCAGCAAACATCATTGTCGCTAACGAACCAGGTAGTACTGAAGTAAAATCAAGTATTTTTAACCCCTTTAAAATCGCCATATTCCCATCCCCTTTAATGAACTAAACGAGTACCCCTTAAAGAAAAATGACAAACCTATGTTACTTCAAAACCTGTGATAATACAGATTATATTACTTACAACAGTATTATAACAGTTGTTTTTCTAAAATTATATAAAAAGAATCATAATATAGAAATAATCTGAAAATTATATGGGGAAGGTCAGAGAAATATGAGTAATTAAGCTAAAATTATTAATGTAATGTAAGAATTTTTCAAAAAATTTAAGATACAATAAAGATTATATTAAGAGATTGTAAATCATCCCTTTTTTTCTATTAAATACAGTATGATTGCTTTGAGCTATAATCCTGTTATGTTACATAGCGGAAAGCTCCCTTATACGTGAAATAACCCAGCTGACTTAATGGCAGCTGGGTTATTTAAATATTTCTAATAAACGTTGCTCATACACTAATCTACTTTTTTAAAGTCTATTTCTTGTGAAATATACTTATTGGTTTGTTAATGGTATGGATCATAGTAATCGCGATTGACTACAACATGAATAATTGAACCAATTTTTTGAACATTAATGTTTAAACCTAGCAATCCTTCCTTGCCCTCGTCGTTTTTAGGAAAATCTATATAAACATTCCCTTCCGACACCCCTTCGATATGGAAAATATCAGAATTACCTTCTCGAGTGAATTTTATAACATCGCTACCATTAGTATTTTTTATTTCATATTCACTAAAGTCACCTTTATCTTCACTTAAATCCACCGTAACAGTTTGATTTTCTTCAAGCAACCTTGTGCCGAAGTAGAAACTAGATGAATTTACGGTTGCTTGTATGCCATAGCGAACTTGTGTACCATTCACATACTTAACAGTTGCAATATATTCACCAGGTTCAGTTAACGTAATACAAGTTTCATCAGAACCCATATATTTGCAGTTTTTAAACTCCATATTGTCGTTTAAAATCGTTCCATTCATCGTTGAGAGCGAAATTTTTTCTATAGATTCTTTCTTAGCATTTAATCCAACATTTGTCGGTAAAACATCTTCTGTTTCTTCAAAATTAATTTTTAGTTGACTGCTATCTTTTGTAACGTGGACATAGTATTTTTTATATACCCTGCTCTCGCTACCTGTTGCATCCACCTTCAGACCAGCAATAGAAAGCTTTTGAGTTCCAACTTTTACCGGTACGATTTGAAGTAATCTAGCATTCGTATTACTTGGTATTACTTGAATAATTTCTTCTTCATTTTGTTCAGGTCTATAGCGATCATGATAATCTTCGTACTCTCTAAATTTGGACCAGCCATAATCTTTTACATTTAATGTAACTGTTGCTGATCGAGCCCTTTCCGTTTTTGTAATTAGAACTGCTGCTTGTGCTCTAGTAATCGGATTATTTGGACTAAATGTTGTTGGTGTTGTACCAGAAGTTATACCTAACTTATAAAGCGTATATACTGCATCTTTATGACTCTCTAATCTCTCTATATCTTTAAAAGGGGAATCCTGATAATCAGCGTTATAATAATGGAATTCAAAAGCTTTAATTAAAATAGATGCCATTTGCCCACGAGTAATGGGATCATTCGGTCCAAATCTGCCATCTGCATATCCACGGAAAATTTCTTTTTCAGATACTGCAGCAATAGCTCCATAGCTCCAAAGTTTTGAAGACACATCTTTAAATCCTGGATCTTTTACATTTTTAGTATCAAGGTTTAATAGTTTTGCTATAATTGCTGCTGCTTGACCGCGCGTGATAGTTGCTTCTGGTTTGAAAGTACCATCTTTATATCCGCCAATAATATTTCGCTCGGCAAGATCATAAACAGCACTTGCGTATGGCTTGTCTTTTGGCACATCGGTGAATTCCTTTGAAACAATTTTTGCCTTTGCTTGTAAAGTAAATAGACTTAAACAAATGGCGAATGCGACTACAAATGTTAACCACTTACTACGTTTTAAAAGCATTTTCAAGCCCTCCCTAAAAAAACACTTCTCTTAAAATATAACCTTATAATGGAAATTAGGCTATGGGCTTTAAATAACATTTTAATATAATTTAAGTTTGGGATAAAAATATTAAATGCTGCGCTGCTAATTTTTGTCACTGTTTTAAACGAGTGATTCTACACTGGAATTTCAATCGCAATCATTTAACATAAAAAAGAGGCACAAAATGCTGTGCCTCTTTTTGGTATCCTTATTCTGTTTCTTCACTTGTTAATTGTTCTCGACAGAACCCTAAAATCATTACCTCTTCTTCATCTTCAAGCGCAAAATCTAAGTATTCATTTTCCGCTTTATCAATAATGAAATAGTTTAAGATGTAAGTTTCCCCATCTGGCTTTTGTCCTATTAAAACACGAACTTCAATACCTGCAGCAGAATATAGTTCATCTTCTTCGTCCACTTCAACATCTAGCAAAAATTCATAACGTTTTCCTTCAATAATGTTGGTTGGATCTTTTATTTCTTCAATCGAAAATTGTGTAATTTCCATAAACAAGCCCCTTCTTATTACTTTAAGAGATTCTATTTTGGCCTTACGCCTCATTTATCATACACAAATATTTATTAAATTGTAAATTTTGATAACCTTTTTTGCAGTTCCTCTGCGAGATTGGCCAATGAATCAGCCGCACCCGTAATTTCCCCCATAGATGCAAGCTGTTCTTCTGATGTAGCCGCTACAGAATTAGAGTTATCTGAAGTAGCTTTAGATACGTTTGACATCTCATAAGCATGTGTAGATACTTTCGACACTTCTGATTGGATTTTATTTGATATTGTTGTTATATTGCTTACTTGCATGTTTACTTGTTCAACTGCTGTAAGAATTTCCTCAAATGTAGTTTGTGTATCAGAAGCAATTATCAAACCTGAATTTACACGTTCTTTTACATCATTGATAGAATGAACCGTTTTCTCTGTATCAATATCTATTTGGGTTGCAACTTCAGTAATGTTAGAAACTAAACTTCTTGTTTGATCTGCTAGTTTTCTTACCTCATCGGCTACAACTGCAAACCCTTTTCCTGCTTCTCCTGCTCTTGCAGCTTCAATCGCTGCATTAAGTGACAATAAATTCGTTTGGTCTGCTACTTCCGTTATTTGGCTTAAAACTTGTACAATTTCTTTTGTTTGATTATTTAACTTAATCAATGCAGCGTCTGTCTCTTTTACAGATTCATTAATTCTTTGCATTTGAGAGACAGTTTCCTTTACATAACTTGAGCCTTGTTTTGTTTTGTCGCTAGTAGATATTGATAATTTTTGTGCCAAATTAGCGTTTTCAGTTATTTCACTGACAGCTAGTATACTTCGTTGTGCAGAGCGGGCAGACTCTTCAGACATAACAGCCTGCTTCTCAGCACCATTGGATACTTGTTGAATTGATGCAGAAATCAATTCTGCGCCCTTCATTGTTTCATCAGCACTCGCCATTAACTCTTCTGCCGAAGCAGCCACTTGACTTGAACTATCATATACATGTGATAGGATTTCTCTTAAATTCATTGTCATGTGTTTAAATGAGTTTTGTAGAGAACCAATTTCATCTTTTGATGTTTCCTCTTCTAGATTGATTGCTAAATTTCCATTCGCAATTTCCTCTGCATTTTTCGTTACTTTGCTTATGCTTTTAACAATCCGATTTGTAAGGAAGTATACGAAGAAGATACTTCCAGCTAAAAGAATAGCAACTAACAAAATGGATATAAAGATGATTCTATCGATATTATGTTGCAGTTCGGCTTGCATGTTTGCATATTGAGAGGATATATTTCTTTTAAGCTCAATAACATCATTTATTAAGCCCTTTGTTCTTAATGACTGTCTTTTTATTTCTGCTTGGTTGTTCTCATTAATCGCTTGAGTCGAAAGGCTAAGAATTTCTTCATACTTATTCGATATTTTTTCAGCGTATGCTTGTTGCTCGACAGTAGTTAAAGTAGGCATTAATTGCTTATGAATGTTTTGAATCGAATTTAAATCTTGTTCAATATCATTTTTGTTGCTTTCAGTTAGATTTAGAGCGTAAGCACTTAAAGATTTTTGAAGACTTTTAGATGCACTATTTAATTCTTCAACCGTAACAAGTGAATCAACAATTTCCTCTGTTGAGGATTTTAAAGTCATTAATTGAATTATATTAAATCCTATAATACACGCAGAAAGCAACAGAGGAACGATGGATAGAAGTAATATTTTATATTTTAATTTCATTTACTTTCCGCCTCTTAGTCTAGTATTGTAATTGATCCGTTTGAGATTCCTTCTGTAAACTGATCTAATGTTTTTTGTTCAGTTTCTGAAAGCTTTATCACCCTTATTGGGGCAATTACTACACCGTTTTCTTTGAATCCTAGTACTTTATTTTTTTCAGAAATAGTCCCTGTTTCAACGAGTTCTTTTACCGTATCGTAAATAGCGACATCAACCTGTTTAACCATAGAAGACACAACAGATTTCTCTGCTAGATAAAATTGGTCACTATCAACTCCAAAGGAATAGGTTCCTGCACGCTGTGACTCAAGTAAAACCCCTACTCCTGTAAAGCCTGCAGCTGGATAAATATAATCAGCCCCGGCTGTTATCATCTCTTTTGCAATACTTTCACCTAATTTATCGTCTCCAAAAGTGCCTGCATATTTGGAAAGTATCTGTGCCTCAGGGTTAACGGCTTTTACTCCATTAATAAACCCTTGTTCAAATTTATGTATAAGAGGTGCATCTTCTCCTCCAACAAAGCCAACAACATTACTTTGTGTTTTCATCCCAGCTACTACACCAATTAAAAAAGATCCTTCTTCTTCTTTGAATGTAATATTATTAATATTTGGTAAATCTGATTGGGAATCAATTATTAAAAATTCTGTGTCTGGGTATTTTTCAGCCACTGTTTCCATTGCTTCCTGAATAGCGAAACCAAGCCCTATTATTAAATCATTTCCCTCTTCGACCAACTCTTCAAGACCTTGCTCATAAGTCTTAGTATCCTTCAGTTCACGATAATCAAACGAAATTCCTAATTCATCACGTGCTTTTTCCAGACCTGCAAATCCTAGATCAGAAAATGATTGATCTCCTAAACCTGCATCAGATAACATGATACCAATTTTCACTCGATCATCTTCCGTGTTTTCGTCTGTACCTGAGCAAGCGGAAAGAACAAAAACACACAGGATATAGGTACATATAATCACATATTTTTTCACCAAAATCACTCCTAAGTATCTACATTTCTCCTTTTTCGAGCCAACTTTTAGGTAAAACGTTCAAAAAATTACCATAATTTGCACTTAAGTATTTTACAATACTATTTAAGTATTTAAAAATAAAATGACTTACGGATTATTTACTACCTTCGTGACAGTAATACACTTCTATGCCAAAATGTTACTAAGAGTTTTGTGAAAGTCTACTTAATACGTGATTCAATATGTAGAGCTAGATTCAAAGCAATCATACTGCATTTAGTGAAAATATAGGGGGAAGTTACAAACTCTTAATATAAAATTTATTGTACTTTTAAATTACTTCCAGAATCCTTACGTTGAACAGAAAGGGGAAAATTATGAAAGATTTACTTTATTATCAAGATGCCATGATAAAACAATTTACTGCTCAAGTAATACGTACGGGAATAGATTATAATCGCCCATTTATCGTACTTTCGAATACAGCTTTTTACCCAACAGGCGGTGGGCAACCAAATGATACAGGATTTATTAATGATATTCGTGTAATTAATGTTGAAAAAGTTGAAGAGGAGATACGGCATTATGTAGAGGGAGATATAAGTTCTTTAGATGGTGAAATAGTAGGCGTTCTAGATTGGGAGCGCAGATTTGACCATATGCAGCAGCACTGTGGGCAGCATATATTAACTGCAGCCTTTGTAGAACTTTTTGATTTTGCTACTGTCAGCTTCCATTTAGGAAATGAGCTAGTAACGATTGATTTAGATACAGAAATTGTTTCAGAAGAGCAGCTTGTTTTGGCAGAAAAACGAGCAAATGAAATTATACTAGAGAATCGTCCAATTGAATCAAAGTGGGTTACAAAAGAAGAGCTTTCAAATTACCAATTACGCAAGGACGTTTCAGTTGATGAAGATATACGTTTAGTCATTATTCCCGACTACGATTATAACGGCTGTGGTGGTACTCACCCTAATTCGACTGGACAAGTAAGCGCCATTAAAATATTAGGAACTGAAAAAATGAAGAAAAACACTCGTGTTTCGTTTGTATGTGGGAAACGAGTATTAGATCAGTTGGGAATGAGGAAAAACGTACTATCGAATGTAGCACGTCAATTAAGCGTGCCTGAAGAACATTCTGCAGAGGCGCTATTAAAAGTGCTAAACGGAGTAAAAGCAACTGAAAAGGCATTGGAAGATGCTCAAAATAAGTTATTAGAATATGAAGCAAAAGAACTTGCTGCAAATTGTAAAGATGGAGTCATTGCAGCTGCATATAAAGATCGAACAATCCAGGATTTACAAAAACTTGGCCGAGCAATTACTGCTCAAAACAGTATGGCAGTTGCATTATTTGTTGCAGACAACGATGATAAGCTTCAATTTATTGCAGCACGTGGAGCAAATATAGAAAAAAGTATGAAGGATGTCTCTAGCGCAATCCTTCCTCTTATAAATGGCAAGGGTGGAGGAAATGACAATATCATTCAAGGCGGTGGGGAAAAGCTGTTATCTGCGGATGAATTGTTAGCGAAAATGAAGAATTTGTTTTTATAAAAATCGAGTAGGAGGGAGTGATTAACTCCCGACCTCTCACACCACCGTACGTACGGTTCCGTATACGGCGGTTCAATTAAGATGAATAACGCAAAGTTTCGTAACGAACTTTCAGACTTTTCAGCCCTTGGCTTTCCCAATAGGAATTGCCGAGGGTTCTGTGTAATATGGGGCTTTTAGAAATGCGCCAGTACCCTTTTCGGGTGTTTCCCCACTCGTATGCTTTTCCATAAGGAACTTTCAACCGAGTAAGATTTCTGACTCTTGTTTGAGGTTTCTTCCAATTCTTCCATAGACACATCCTTAATCTTCTTTTAATCCAGCTATCTAGTGATTTGAATATGGAACTCGTA